>JAFSMO010000071.1 GCA_017447865.1 Thermoguttaceae bacterium | reverse complement strand
TTTGGGCCTCGCTGATCACGAGGCCCCAAGATTAACTTAACCGGCGGGTTCACGCAACTCCCCCAGTCTCGCTTCGCTCGACAGCCCCCTCAATGAGGGGGCCTTTAAACTTAACTTGACCGGCGGGACGCCGGCCCTCCGTATCTAGTGTGCGCCGCAGCCGGCACAGCCCGCTCCAGCGGGGAAGTTCGGGTTTTCAATCGAGAAACCGGCGGCCGAGTCCGTCTGCTTGTAATCGATGACCGTTCCGTCGAGGAATTCGGCGAACTTCTTGCGCGTCACGATCGCAAAGCCGTCCACTTCGAAGCGCGTGTCCGTCAGCGGGTCGAACTCGTTATCAAACGCCAACGCATAGCGAAGCCCCGAGCAGCCGCCGCCGGCGATCCCGATGCGCAGGAAACGGTCGTCGGCGATGTTCTGCTGCTGGATCACGTCTTTGACTTTTTCGTTGGCCAATTCTGTAATCGTAATCATCTCTGAACCTCCATCAGTGACCTTTGATCACGTCAAAACCCGTGTACGGGCGCAGGACGTCCGGCACGACGATCGAGCCGTCTTTCTGCTGGTAGTTTTCCATCACGGCGAGAAGTCCACGGCTGATCGCGATGGCGGTCCCGTTGAGCGTATGGAGCAGGTGCGTGCCCTTTTCGCCCTTGACTTTGTAGCGGGCGTTCAGGCGGCGGGCCTGGTAGTCCGTGCAGTTCGAGGTGCTCGTCACTTCGCCGAAGTCGTTACGGCCGGGCATCCAGGCCTCCAGGTCGAATTTGCGGTAGGCCGGTCCGCCAAGGTCGCCCGTCGAAGTATCGACCACGCGGTACGGGATCTTCAGGCCGTCGAAAATCTTCATTTCCATCTCGCGCAGGTGGAAGAGCATCTGCTCGCTGTCTTCCGGGAGGGTGAACGCGAACATTTCGACCTTCGAGAACTGGTGGACGCGGTACAGACCACGGGACGCTTTACCCGCCGCGCCGGCTTCGGTACGGAAGCAGTGGCTCGTGCCGCAGAATTTCAGGGGGAGGAGGTCCGCATCGACCACTTCGCCCGCAAGCATACCGCCCAGGGGGATCTCGGCCGTCGCGATGAGGCTCAGGTCCGTGTTCTCGATCGAGTAGATCTGCGTCTCGTTTCCGCGCGGATTGAAGCCGGTTCCCTGGAGGATCGACTGCTTCGCAAGGTCCGGGGTGCTCATCGGGGTGAAGCCGTCACGGATCAGCGTGTTCATGGCGTACATCTGAAGCGCCAGGTCGAGGATGACCGCCTCGTTCTTCAGGAAGTAGAAGCCGGAACCGGCCACGCGGGCGCCGGCCTCGAAGTCGATCAGGTCGAGTTTCTGGCCGAGCTGGACGTGATCCAGCGGCTCAAAATCGAACTCGGGGAGCGGAGTGGCGCCGCGCATCAGCTCCAAATTGTCTTTATCGTCGACCCCGATCGGCGCGTCCGGGTGCGTCATGTTCGGGATGGTCGCGTGAATGACGTTCAGCTCCGAGGCGATCTCCTCGAGTTTTTCGTCCACGGCGGCTTTCTGGGCGCGGAGCGATTTGCCCTGCTCCTTGAGGTCGTTGCGCTCGTTTTCGTCCTTGGCTTTTCCGATGGATTTGGAAAGCTCGTTCGCCTGACGGTTCAAGTCCTCGGACTGCTTCTGCAGGTCCTTACGCATATTTTCCAGTTCGACGAAGCGGTCCAGTTCGACGTTCACATTACGATTGATGCAATTCTGACGCACCGCTTCCAGATTTTCCAGAATGAATTTCCGGTCCAACATAAAATCAGGTCCTTCTATAAAAGTGAAAAAAGTGAATAAAATTAATGAAAAAACTCAAAATAGTTCATTGCCCGGGAGTTTTTGGGGAAAAGTTTTTCGGAACGTCATTAAAAACCTCCGCCGCCCGCTTCAAAACAGGATCAAAGTCGTAAACGCTGCTCCACTTCTCCTTGGGCAAAGCTCCGGAAAAACGCAAACGATCAAACTCGAGCCGGTCAGCATCAAACTGCTTTTTATTCGTTTTCCATTGGGTAGCTGCGGTCTGTTCCACGTTCCAGCCGGGATTGGGGAACACGCCCCACTCGTCGGTTTTCTTCGCTTTGGGGAACCGATGGATCACCCGGCCATTCGGGCTGAGGTACATGGCGGTGGAAATCCGGAACCCGCCCCGGACCGGCTTCTGCCAGATTTTCTCCCAGAGAGTCCGCGGGTCGTTTTCGTTTTCCAGGTACCGATCGTCCGGAATTGGTCCCAAGTCAAAAATTTCCTGAATCGTTCCTTTGCCGTAGGATCTCTCCCCGACGCAAACGGCCTGAATGACGCCATTTTCGCCGTAGTCCTGAAGGCATGCGGCCAGGATTTCCGACGCGCTTGCAGTATGACGATCGATCAAAACCGCCACGGGTTTCGTCCAAATCCTCTTTTCGGAAGAAACGACGGGAGTTTTTCCCGCGCCGGCCACCCAAACGCAGGGGTAATATTTCTCCCTGGTCGATTCGGGGAGAAACATTCCGCAAACACCAATCGCGGCTTCGAGCAATCCGCCGCCGTTTCCGGTGAGGTCCAGAACCAGTCCCTCGGCGTTTTCCGCGACGCCCTGACGCAGGATCTGGCGCATTTCTCCGACGGTCTTTTCGCCGAAATTCTCCACGTGAACGTAGAGGATTTTTTTGTTTTCACTGCCCGCAATTTCCTGGCTCTGCGGAAGACGGAAACTCCACGTTCCATCATTCAGCCGGGCAAACCCCGTCACGGAAGGAACCGTCTGACGTTGAGAGACGAGCAAAACCGAAAGTTTTTTCTGGGTCGCGGGCCGAAACAGTTCCAACGAAACCTCCGTCCCAACCGGAACCTGAAGTTTGGCGGAAACCTCCTCAAACGAAGCGCTTTTCAGCGAAACGCCATTGATCGCAATGATTTCATCTCCCGGAAGGACGCCGCCAAGACGGGCCGCCGAACGGGGGAGCGTCGTTCCGACCCACGTTTTGGCAGGAGCCTCCGTCTGGTAAAACAAAACGCCGACGGAGCCGGTTTCCTGGGTGAATTCCTGGTTCAATTTTTCGTAGCGTCTCGGCGGAATGTAGCTGGAATTTTCGTCAACCGAGGCGAGAAGTCCTGCCACGCCAGCGTCGAAAAGCTCACGTTCCGTAAGGGGGCGGATCGCGCGGCTCCGGACTTTTCTCATGACGTAACGAAAGGTTCCGGCATAGGGATCGGCACACCACGCAGAAAAAATGGAGACCAGCAAGGTCGCAAAAATCCAGTATAAATGGCTTTTAGGCATGAACTTCCGTCCCTTTCTCCAGGCTGCGATCCAACTGGAAAGTTTCAGGAAAATCGGCCGGCAGCTCGCGCCGATAAACGTTTCCGGTGGAGGTGATCTCGAAATGAAGCCCCGTAAACATTTGGAGCGCGGAAGTATTCCTTTCCGAAACCAGAAGCTCGACCTGGCAGGTGTGATACTGCAACTGGAGCTGGTTCAACACCAACGTCAGAAACAGTCTCGCGAAACCTTTGTGGCGGAACTGGGGCTTGACGTACAGGTGATGCAGGCCAAGGAGGGGCATTTGACCGTTTCGGGTCATAACACTCGCGCCAACCCACGCGATGGATTCGGAAGTATTCCGGTCCAGCAAAATGTAACGGTTCCACTCCATGTTGGAATGAGCGCAAACCTCCCACCAATCGCGTTCAATCGGCACACCCAACCGATTTGCGGGAGAATTGGCCTGGTCTCGCCAGAATGAACTGTCATCCGGTGTTACCATTTCCACTTGGGGGACTAAAAAACGCTGACCGAAACTGAGCGAAAGCCGATCTCGCAAAATGAAAGTGAGAATATGATGGCGTTCCACCGCGATGTATTGATTTCGGAGCAGGATCTGCGGCAAAAAAGGGTCGTTTTCCAGAATTCCGTTCAGTTCGCAGCCGAACAGCCGCCCCATATAAAACGGAGCGTTGGGGTAAACCGCGCCGGCAAATACGGTACGAATTCCCATCCGAAAAAAGATTTTTTCCATTTCGTACAGGAGTCTCGCACGAATTTCCTGCTGGTCTTCCCGTTCCTCCACGATCAGCATCGCGATGTACCCGACGGATTTATCGCAGCCATTCATTTCCTGATTGGGCCCAAAACCACCATGAACAAAACCGACGATCCGTCCGTCCGAAAGGCCGTTGGGGGCCTTCTCCTCGGGAGCTTCCACCGCCACGACCAGATGGGCCGGATCAAAAAACAGTTTCGACGCAATGAACTGGTCGAACGAATCCGATCTGACTTTTTCGCCCCTGACGCCGGCATACCAGCTTCGATTCCATACGAGACAGATACCAGGCCCGTCCATGTTCCTGAACGTTCGGTAAAAAATATTTGCGGCCACTACTGCTCCTCCTGAACCATCTCGTAAATCCTTTGGATTTTCTCCTGATTTTCATCCGGATTTGCCTCAAGATCGAGTTCGACCGACTTGAGTTTTTTCTCAAAAAGATCAGGAAAATTCTTCTTCAAAACCTCCCACGCCACTTTTTTTTGCTGAATTGAACCAAATTTTAATGCTGCTCCCCAAATTCTAGGGGAATTCAGCCAGCTCTGAACGTCCAGTTGAAGCGCGTCTTCAACGTTTGAAATCACGTTGGATTCCTGAACGATGAACGTAAGCCGACGCTCCGCCTCAGGAGAAAGCGCCGACCAATCCGTCTCTCCAGCCAGAAGAATCACCACCAGCCCCAAATCCCGAAGCTTCGCATCCGCCAGACGCCGGGTTTGGAAAGAGTCCGAATCCAAATCGCGGATCAATCCCTTTCCTTCTTCGAGCAAGGCCTTTAACGTTTTTTGGGACTCGACTTCTTTCGATTCCAAACGACTTTGAGTCTGCATCAACTCACGCAGAAACTGCTTCCGGAGGGAATCCAGAGCCTGGGACTCGGAAACCATCAGGACCTTTTTCAGAGCTTCCGCTCCTTCCGGCGGGAGGAAAAAAATCAGTGACCAAACGGTTTTGGCTTTCCAAATCGTCGGCGCGGAATCATGGAGCTGCGTCATGTCCGGCACTTTTTCCAGATCTTCCCCAAGTCCCTTTTGCTGCTCCTCGGTCAACTGCCCCATTTCAAGCTGGATCTCGCCATTCCCAAGCGGCTGGCGGAACGAAATATAATCCCTGGTTTTCGCGTCGACCCAAAACGCTTCAATTCCGAAGCCACTTTCAACTTCGAGCCAGGCCGAATATTGCTGGTTGATGAAGGCGCAGGAAATATTCACCGTCCCATTCGCGTTGGGCTTCATTTGAACGCGGGCTTTCTGATTACTGCCAAGGAGTTTTTGATTAATGCTGCGTCCGCTCTCGCGAGGGTTCATCATGCAAAACCGCCCCATCACCACTTCGACTCGGGGGGTAAAAAAAGCTCCCAATCCAGTGCTCACGCAAAACACAAAAACGGCAAAAAACAAAATGGAGGAAATGAGTCGGTTCATTACTTTTACACTTTTACGCGGGACACGCTTCAAACGAAGCCGCACCCCAAAAAAATTGATTCTTTTCAACGGGAACCGCGTCCCAATCGGGCGGCCCCGATTTAAACGTTCCCAAACTTCACGATTTTCACGTTCGTCCCGGCGGGCAGGACAAAAATGGCGCCGATTTCCGGCCGGTTCGCGCAAAACGCCTCGGTCTGCTCCGGGCCCATGACGTAAAACGCCGTGGCCAACGCGTCCGCCTCGGTGGCGTTCGGGGCCAAAGCCGTCGCGGAAAGGACGTTCGACGCGGGAAAACCCGTCCGGGGGTCAAGCACGTGGCCGAAGCGTTTCCCGTTCGACCAGAAAAACTGCGTCGCCGAGCCGGACGTTCCAAGCGCGCGGTCTTTGAGGGGGATTTCCATCAGCCGCTCGTCTTTCCGGAGCGGATGATGAAGGCCGACGAGCCAGTCCTCCCGGCCGCGGCGCGCTCCGCGGGCCAGTACGCTGCTCAGGCCGCCGTGGAAAAGGAAATCGTTCAGCCCCGCACGTTCCAAAATCCCCGCCGCCGAATCCAGCGCAAAACCTTTTCCGATGCTTCCGAGCGAAACTTTCATTCCCTCGCAGCCGAGCTGCAGGGCGGAGTCTTCGTTGAACCACTGAATTTTACCGGTCGAGACTTTCGCCAGCGCATCCAGCCGTTCCTCCTCCGCCGGGACGCGGCCTTCACGGCGCATGAAGCCCCAGACTTCGGAAAGGGGCGTGGCCGTCATGTCGAACGCGCCGCCCGTCGCCTCGTAGAGCGCCTTGCACGTCTGCAGTAGCAGGTAAACCTCCGGGCTGACCGAGACCGGGTAGTACGGCCCGTCCTCATTCAGGCGGGAAATTTCGCTTTCCGGGAGGAAGTAGCTCAGGACTTTCTCCAGCCGCGTCACTTCGTCAAGCGCTTCGACGGCCGCCTCAAAGGCGTTTTCGTACTCGCCCGCGTTGGTGAAAATGACGAATTCGGCCGCCATCGCCCGCCGCGAGTACTGCATGTACTGTGCCGGCGCGTCCGCCAAAGCCCGGGCCCGTGCCGCGGCTTCTTCGGCTTCTTTCGCCGCTTGGGCTTCCGGGGAAAGGAAACGTCCGGTCAAAAAGGAACGTCGGGAGGACCTCATTTTTTTATCTGCCATCCGTTCTTACTGCACTGGCTCAGCAAATTCGTCGTGTACTTGCATCGCGAGGTTGCGGAACTGCGTCAGGCTCGCCTCCCACTGAAGTTTTACGATCCCGGTCGGCCCGTTACGCTGCTTCGCGATGATGATTTCCGCCTGGCCCGCCAGACCTTTTGATTCGATTTCTTCGGGTTTTCCCTGGTGGTAATATTCCTCGCGGTGAATGAACATCACCACGTCGGCGTCCTGCTCGATGGACCCCGATTCACGCAGGTTGCTCATCTTGGGCCGGTGGTCTTTGCCCCCTTCTTCGGTCTGCCGGTTCAGCTGCGCCAAACAGACGACCGGGACACACAGTTCACGCGCAAGTTCCTTCAGGCGGCGGGAGATTTTCGCGACCTGCTCCTGACGGTTCGTCGTCGTGCCGTCGTCCTTGATGAACTGCAGGTAGTCCACCATGATCATATCGAGCTGCCCTTTGCGTTTGAACCGCCGCGCAAGTGCCGCGATGTCCGAAACGGTGCGGCTTGGTGAATCGTCGATGTTCAAACGCGCCTTCATCAGATCGCTCGTCGCTTTCTGAAGCCTATGATTTTCGGCGACACTCAGCCTCCCCTGACGCACGCGCTGACTATCCACCCCGGCCCGACCGCAAAGGAGACGCAATCCCAGCTCGGCGTGGGACATTTCAAGGCTCACGAAAAGCACGTACTTCCCGACTTCCATCGAGACATAATCGGCAATATTCGCAGCAAAAGCGCTTTTTCCCATACTCGGACGGGCGGCGATGATCACCAGTTCACTGTCGTGCAGGCCCCCGGTCATTTTATCGAGGTCCGTAAAACCGGTCGGGATTCCAACGGCACCACCCTCTTTGTAGAGGTTGACTTTGGTCCAGACATCCTCCAAAATGCCCATCATGTCCATGACAGAATCGTTGCTTCGCTCGTCGTGGACCGAGAAAATGAGTTCCTCCGCTTCGGAAACCAGCGCGTTGACGTCGGAGTCCGGCTCGTACGCTTTCTGAATGATCGCCGTGCTGGCCTGGATCAGCTTCCTCAGGCGCGCTTTATCCCGGAGGACCTCGGCATAGGCCGGTGCGTGGGCCGCAATCGCCACGGAGTGAACGACCTCGGCCAAATACGGCATTCCACCGACCCGTTCCATCACTTCGTCCCGCTCCAGGAATTCCACGAGCGTGTGCGAATCGAGCATTTTGCCCGAATTATGGATCTCCAGAAACTCGTGGTAGAGCGTCTGGTGCGCGTCGAGGTAAAAATCGCCTTCTCGCAGGATCTGCTGGATCTCATCGAGCATCGGGGGGTCAAGCAGGAGACTCCCCAGAATTGCACGCTCCATTTCCACGTTCTGTGGCAGGGAACGCTCCATCGGAATCAGTTCCGGCTTGGCTTCGTTTTCTTTCGATGATCGTTTCTTTCTTTCCGCCATGATTTGACTCAAAAAACGTGAAGGGGACACGGGCCGAAATTCAGTGGACAAATTTCAGGGAAACTTTTATTTTACCACATTTCAAACTCCCGGAAAAGGGGGTGGGGAAAAGATTTTTTGGATTTTCAGAATTTTAGAAAAGAATACGAGTCCAGACCCGCTTCGACACGTGATTCAAGCACGGATTTTAACGATTTTTCACGGATCAATGAGCTGGACCAGCTGGACCTGATTTTTATATGGCGTCCACGTGGAACCCGTGGCACATCGCGATCGCCAGCGCGTCGGCAAGGTCCGGCGGGTCGGGGAGCGTGGGGAGATGAAACTCCAGCTGAATGGCGCGCTGGATCTGGTTTTTCGACGCCCGGCCGGACCCGGTAAGCATTTTCTTGACCGTCGTCGCGGAGTAGCTGAAAACCGGGATCCCACGCTCCGCGGCAGCCAGGCAGATCACGCCTCGCACGTGCCCCATGAGGATCGCCGTCTTCGGCCGCTCGTAGTGGGAGTAGACCTCCTCGAGCGAGAGCGCCTCCGGCTTCCACTCGTCCAGAATTTCCACCAGGTTTTTGTAAATCTCGTGGACCCGTTCCGGGAGCGTGTGCCGGCTTTTCCCGCGGATGACGCCCCCCTCGCGCAGTTTCAGAACGTTGGAATGGGGCCGCTTCTCGATGATCGCGTAGCCAGTGATATTAATTCCGGGGTCGATTCCGATGATTCGCATTTTCCGGGTCTTCCAGCAGTTGAACGACTTCGCCCCGGTGAACGCGCCCGGGCAAACCTGAACTTCGATTTTATTATAGCCGGAAAAACCTGAAAGTCAAGAAGGGGCGAATGAACGGGCGAAAAATTCCAAAAATTTGCCCGTTTCCAGGGCGCGAGGGTTGAAAAAACGGCGGAATTTGCTATAATTTAAAGGAATCAGTGCCCCTGGGCCCTCCCCCCGTCACGCCGCCATCCATCGAAAGGACGTTTCATGAAACCCGCTGCATTTCGGACTTTGCTCTCCTTTTTCGCGCTTCTTTTCTGCTCTTTTACGCTCCTTGCTGCCAATCCGGGGGTTCCTGGTGACGCACGGCTTCTTTCCGGCGAGGATTCCCGGCCGTGGTGCTACTACTGGTGGCTTAAAGGAAACGTTTCCGAGGAACTCCTCACCGCCGACCTAGAGCAAATGGCCGCCAAAGGTTTCGGCGGGATTTTGCTCTGCGACTCGCGCGGGTACTGGGACGACGCAAACACGACGAAACACGTGCCCGTCCCGCTCGCCATCAAGTACGAATTCATGAGTCCCGAGTGGCGGAAACTCATCGTGCACGTCGTGAAAGAGGCGCACCGGCTCGGAATGCAGGTTTCCATGAACATCGCGAACACGGGCGGCCAGCTCCGCGGCCCCTGGGACCTCGGCGCGGACGGGCCGAAAGAACTGATCTGGACCGAACAGAATATTAATGGTCCGAAACGGGTCGAGATCCCGCTGACGGCTCCCGCGGAGGAGCGTTTCTTCCAGGACGTCGCGCTGCTGGCCATGCGGATCACGTCGCCGGTGAACGTTGAAGGACGCGAGGCCGTGAAACTCAACGAAAAATGGGAGAAGACGCTGAACCCGGCCGAAGACGGTGCGACCGCAGCCGATTTGACCGACCTGAGCGCGTTCATCCGGGACGTCAACGGCCAGCGGACGCTCGTCTGGGACGTTCCGGAAGGGGCGTGGAAAGTCCTGCGCTTCGGCTCGCACGTCATTGGCGATGTAGGGAGCGTGGACGTGCTGAACCAGGCCGCCGTCACCCGCTACTTCGGGATCATGTGCGAGCAGATCCTCGCCGACGTCGGGCCGGAACTGGCCGGGAAAGGGAAGACGCTGACCCACTTCTATAATGTGAGCTGGGAAGGCTCCGACCCCAACTGGACGGCCGGTTTCGCGGAACGTTTCGAAGCCGAGCACGGCTACTCCGTCTTCACTAAATTTCCGGCTTTCTGCAGGCTGAATCTCGTTTCGTTCGAGGATTCCTGCCGCTTCGTCGAAGATTTCAACAAAACGGTGAGCAAAGCCTTCCGCGAAAACTGCTACCTGACCATCGGCGCGCTTTGCAAAGAGCGCGGCATGGTGTGGCACTCGGAGGACGGCGGCCCCTGGTCCCGCGGCAAGCAGGCCTGGATGGGGAATTTCCGCCTCTTCACCGAGGGCGACATGCTGGCGTTTTGGGGCCAGAACGACGTCATTCAGGGCGAATTCTGGGTCAAGGAGCCGAGCAAAATGACCGACGAGCCGTACGTCTGGCCGCTGACCCGCAGCAACGCGCGCTTCGCCGCCATGGCCGCCCACATTTACAATAAACCGCTCGTTTCGCTCGAGTCGTTCACGCACATGGTGCACCACTACACGATGTTCCCGGCCCACCTGAAACCGGCCGCGGATGAGAATTTCGTCGATGGCGCGAACTGGCTCATCTGGCACACGTACACCGCCTCGCCGAAAGATCTGGGGACGCCCGGTTTCGAGTACTTTGCCGGGACGCACATTAATAAAAACGTCACGTGGTGGAACCAGGCCGGCGGGTTCCTGCGCTATATCGCCAAGTGCCAGGAACTCCTGCGAAAGGGCCAGTACGCCGCGGACGTTTGCGTCTATACGAGCGACAAAACGTACATCGGCTGGGGCCACGGCGAAACCTGGACCCCCGGGTCGAAACTCGTCGCCGGGAACGGCTGGAAGTACGACCTGCTCGACTCCGCGACGCTCACGGACCGCCTGACGTGGAACGACGCGGAAAAACGTCTCGTCCTGCCGCACGGGATGAACTACAAAATCCTCGTGATCGACCCGATGCCGGAGGAGGCCATTCCGGTCGAGGCGCTGGAAAAGGCGGCGACTTTGGCCGAGGCCGGGGCCGTGCTGGTCCTGGGCGAAAACGTCCCCGTGCGCAACCCGGGGCTGAAGGACCAAAAGGGCCGCGACGCGCGTCTGGCCGACGTCTGCGAGAAACTCTGGAGCACGGAAAACGAAACCGGCCCGTCCTGCAAGACGCTCGGAAAAGGACGCGTGTACCGCCGCACCGCGATGGAAGACGTTCTGGCCGCCGAGAAAATTCTGCCCGATTTTGAGTCGGAGGCGCCTGCGCATTACGTCCACTACGCCGACGCGGAGGCGGACCGGTACTTCGTCGCCGGAAGCGGCCAGATCGACTGCACGTTCCGGGCGGCTGGCGCGCCGGTGGTTTACGATCCGCTGACCGACCGGACGCTCCCGGCCATGGCGTTCTGCGCGCTGCCCGACGGCCGGACCCGGGTCACGCTCGCGCTCCCGACGAACGGCTCCGCGTTCGTCATTTTCCCGAAAGGGTCCGACGCCGCGACGGTCCCGCACTTCGAGACCGTGGAGTTTTGCGCCCCCGAGGTCCGCGACTGGCTCGGTTCCGACGAAAACGGCGGAACGTTCCGGTTCTGGAACCGGATCGACCCGATCGCTTTGAACGCCGACTGGACGGTCCGTTTCGCTGAAAACCGCGGCGCTCCAGCGGGGGACGTGACGTTCCAAACCCTCGCGCCGTGGAACCTGAGCGACGTTTCGGGGATCCGATTCTTCTCGGGAACGGCGCGCTACACGAAGAAATTCATGCTGACCGCCGAGCAGGCCAAACTCCCGGTCCGGCTTTCGCTCGGGAAAGTGGCCCACGTGGCGACCGTCCGGGTGAACGGGAAAGAGGCCGGGACGGTCTGGACCGCTCCTTGGACCGCGGACCTTTCGGGACTGGTGCAGGAAGGTGAAAACACGCTCGAGATCGACGTGACGAACACGTGGCAGAACCGCCTGATCGGCGACGCGGCCCTCCCCAAAGACCAGCGTGTGACCCGCACCAATTTGTTCCTCCTCCCGGAAAAGAACGAGTTCCGGGCGTTCCAGGGCTACTTCGCGACCGACCCGTTGATGGAGTCGGGCCTCCTCGGCCCCGTTGAGGTCCAGTTCGGGACGGACGTTCAGACGAAATTTTGAAAAAGCCCCCAAATGAAGAAAGAAAGCAAACCATGAGCAAAACTTCCCTCGCCGTTTCCATCGGCTCACTCAAACTCGAAAACCCGATCCTCGTCGCGTCCGGAACGTTCGGCTACGCCAAGGACGCCGCGGGGCTGAACTCGGAACTCGGCCCGTTCCCGCTCGCCAGGCTGGGAGGAATTCTTCCGAAAACCATCACCAAACTGCCGCGGCCGGGGAATCTGCCGCCGAGGACGTGCGAAACGACCGCCGGCCTGCTCAACGCCATCGGGCTCGATAATGACGGGCTGGAGGAATTCATCGCCAAGAAAATGCCGTACTTGCGGTCGATCGGGACGAAAATCATCGTTTCCATCGCGGGCCGAACCGCCGAGGAGTACGCCGAAATGGCCGCGGTCTTGACCGACGTCGAAGGGGTGGACGCGCTCGAGCTGAATATTTCCTGCCCGAACGTCGCGCACGGCACGGACTTCGGCAAGAATCCGGCCGAATGTGAACGCCTGGTCGCGGGAGTCCGCAAGGCCACGACGCTTCCGTTCTTCACGAAGCTCACGCCAAACGTTGGCGACATTACGGTCTGCGCCAAAGCCGCGGAACAAGGCGGCACCGACGCGGTCTCGCTCATCAATACGGTCCTCGGAATGGCCATCGACTGGAAAAAATGCGCGCCGCGCCTCGGCAACGGGATGGGCGGTCTGAGCGGCCCGGCCATTAAACCGATCGCGCTGAGGATGGTCTATCAGACGGCTCAGGCGGTCAAATGCCCGATCGTCGGGATCGGCGGGATCGAAACGATCGACGACGTGATGGAATTCCTCGTCGCAGGGGCCACGGCCGTCGAGATCGGGACCGCCAATTTTTACCAGCCGACCTGCACGCAGAAGATCCTCGCCGCCCTGCCCGATGCCGTGGCGTACTTCGGCGTGAACGACGTGCGGGAAGTCATCGGCCGGATGCTGAAATAGTCCAACCAGAGGAAAAAGAGGATGAAATTCAAAAGGATCACGTTCACCATCGACTCGGAAGAGGCCGGGATGGAAATCGCGTCGGAACTTCTGGACCGGCACTGGATCGCGTGCGCTCAGGTCACGGAGATCAAGAGCCACTACCGCTGGGAGGGAAAGCTGGAACACTGGCCTGAGTGGAAATTCGACCTGAAGACCTCGCTGGAAAGAGCCGCTGACGTCTGCGCGTTCATCCAGGAGGCGCACCCGTACAAAGTGCCCGAGATCCTGGCGGAAGACGTGGAGTCGGTGAACCCCGAGTTTAGCGCGTGGATCGAAGAATGCACGATTTAAAATGAAGCGGGGACGACACGAAAACGCCGTCCCCTTTCGTTAGAGATCAGAAGTCCAGCCCGGCGCTGAAATCGGTATTTTCATCAATCTTTTCAGCCGGGGCTTCGGTCGCTTCGCTGAACTTGATCCTGGAAAGCACGGAGTTCATGATCGCGTCAGAATTTTCGTTCTGGTTCTGGAATCCGCGAACCGTAACGGTATAAACTTTCCCGAACTGAATGGTCGAGCAGATCAAATTGTCGAATTTGTCGTCATTTCCATCCTTGGAGACCTGGGTCTTGCGCATCCAGACGTAATCCCCGATCTGCACCAACTCGCCGGTCAGACCGGAATCTTTGGCGTCTTCTTTCGTCGCCAGGGTTTTGACATCGGAGGCTTCCGGGACCTTCACGTAAACACTCTGACCTTCCAAATTCGGGTTTTTGAACATCACGACGGTCTTCTTCTGGCGGCTCGCAGCTTCCCAGCCTTCCGGCGCGGCAAAGGTCACACCGTATTCGTAGGTCTGGGCCTCACCGAGCTTCACTTTGGAAGCCGAACTGACGGCCTTGGGGGTATTTTTTCCACCACCGCCGCAGCCGACGAGAACAAAAGAAACCGCCATCATGAGGGCTAACGCACAAATCTGGCTAAAATATTTCATAGTTAAATCCTTTTTGAATATTCAAAGTAAAACCATTCCCGCAAACCATTGGGGAATCAAGACTCAATGACTTTTTTGTCCATCTTGACGAAGTGGAACATTTTTTTGGTTTCCGTCAACTCAGCCGCTCGGGCTTCCGCCTTTTTTTTGTCGGCGTAATCGAAAACTTCAACACGCTGGTAATTCTGGGAATAAACGACCCAGAAGGCTTTCAGGCGCACTTCCTTGTTAGGAGCCGACTCGGAAACGTGCTTTTTGGAAAGGGCTTTTTTACGGGAAGAACGACGCACGGGGCGCTCTTCCTCCTCATCTTCGTCTTCTTCCTCGTCCTCCTCTTCATCCTCAGAATCGTAATCGTCCTGGAACTCGTCCTCTTCGTCGTCTTCGAGTTCGTCCTTCAATTCGTCATCGTTGAATTCTTCTTCCTCATAGCTGCGCCGACTGGCACGTTTCGGGGTACGTTTTGCCATATTTTTTCCTCAAACTTTAACAAAAGCGAAACTCTTGCCTCTGCAAAACCTGAGCAGAGGTTCAAATTTTTCTGTTTTTTCGGAATTTACTACCGGAAGTTTTGTTTTCCGGGAAACGCTTTTTCTATCATACCCGAATCCCCCGGGAATTTCTACCCCCCCTTCCGCCTTTTTGGGAAATTTCTGCAAAAAAAACCAAAAAATCCACCGAATTCATGAAAACCGGTGGATTCTTTCGGTCTTTCAGTTTTTTTTCTCCTTCCGCTCTTCCGGAGGAATGAGTTCTTTCATGAAATCCGCTTCCCTCTCGGAAAGGTCGGGGATGTACGAGTTAAACCCGTACAGAGGATTCAGGTGGCAGAAATCCCGATCCTGAAAACCCACGTTCATTTGCTGAACGACGTACGTGTAAGACTCCAGGAGTTTTGGGCTTTTTCCTTTTTCTGGCCAGTCGTAGATCGCGATCTGAATCGGCAGTGTCAGTTCCCGGTCCACAAAAATCCGAATCTGGTAAAAATCCTGCTCCGGGGTCTTATTCGGAAATGTAACTTCCAGCGCATAACAGGCCCGCTCTCCGACTTTCGCCTGATCGTAATACCGAATCTCCGCATCATCGAACACTTCTGCCCGGCTCGAAATGTCAATCAATTCCTCGAGCAGCTTGCGAAAACCCAAATTCAGCACCGAACGCGTTGAGTGGTTCCTGATTGCAGACGAGTCGGGTCTGAACATCAAAGTTCGATTCCACATTTTCGGACCGGAGTTCACTACGATACGCCCATCGTAATGCCCGTCCCAGTAAAGCATCTCGCGGCCTTCCGTACGTTTCGGGAAAAAAGTAAACGAGTAAATACTGTAGGGCTCTTCCCGCAGCTTGACATACATCACGTCCATTCCATCGGAACGGGTGTTTGTAGTGTCCCATTTGTACAGGAAAAGGGAGTAATCGCGTACATCACGGGAATACGAAACCAACCGATCTCTGGCGATTTGGTTGAATTTCCGCAGAATCTCCATCCCCTCTTCGCGATTGTACTGCTGCTGGGATCCTCCCAACGTTTCCACGTCCTCCTGCTCCGGCTCAATCCCTTCCTCAGGAACATCATCCAGGTACTTCAGAAGATCCTCCGCGCGATCCTGCCCCGTTTTAATTCGTACTTTATTCTGAAGCCGGGGGTTTACAATCGCGGAACGTTGCGGCGAAACCTCAGGAAACGGTGACACGTTTCGGGAATTTGCCGTTTGATCCAGCGATTCAGGCGCAAGACCAGGTACAGGGTCCTCCAGCATCCCGGCTTTCGACTCAGGATTCTGCGGAACCACTTCAATCGTGGGCACTTCCGCGTCCTCTGGTAAAATTTCCGGCTCCATCCCCGTAGGTTTGGCGAGAGTTTGCCGCTTGACCAAATCCTGCGGGGAGTCCAAAACCGGCTTTTCCTCCAGCTTGCTCAGAGTTTCAAGATCCTCCGGTTCGTACGTTTGATTCGGGTGTTTGCGCATCGCGCTGCGTTTCAAAAGAGGAGAAACTGGCTGATGCGAAATGGCCTCGTTTTTTTCCCGGAGGTTTTTAGCGATTGTCGCCACACCTTCCGTAACCTGTTGATTCCTGAGGGCGGATTTCCCCATTTCTTCCTGAAATTTCTGATAAAACTCCGTACGCTTCTGGCGCTGTTCCAAATTTGAGTTCGTCAAAAACTTCCATTCTTTGGGAACCTGGAGATTCTTTTCGCAGTCTTTCAGCTCGTTGTAGGTCATCAAACGCGGATCCTCGGTTGAAGTCACCCCAGAGGCGCCATTTTGGTAGATTCCCAAAATGAAATACAAAACCAAAAAGACACAAATCACGTAAACGATTCGTACGACGGACTTATAATCGGAATTTTTCTTATAATCGGTTTTGCTCATAATTACATCCCTGTGTTTTTCTTATACTCTAGTTTACCGCATATTTCAATGAAAAGAAGTTTTTTTATCAAAGATTCTCAAAAAAAACATGAAAAAAGCCCTCAATGTTCCGTTTGGAGAGACTGGGCAAAATAGCAAAACCCTGGTTTCATAGTCTGTTTCATGAAACTTTAGAAAAAATGCTTTTTTTTTGTAAATTTCAGGAAAAAAAGCTCCAAAATTGTTGGACTTTTTAAAACTTTAGTGTAAAATATAATATATATTACAATAATTGGCCTTTTTAGTCGAGTTGGAGGGCAGACAGGGAAATCTCCAAGAATGCTCGCATGAAAGCCGATAAAAGCCGTTAAATTAATCGCCCCATTTTCAGAGGGCAGTTTTCGGCAAAAACAAAACGTTCGCGGCGCGCCCTTCGGGTGGCCCGGGCGTATCGTTTAAAGGAAGACAGGAAGTCTTTCTTTTGGAAGCAGGAAGCTCGGATGATTGATCCCAAAGGGGGTATTACCTTGCAAGAACCAGAATATCTGGATGAAAATTTTGATCCCGAGGCGGAAATTGAAGATCTCGATCTGGAAGAAACTCCGTTAGGAGTCTCGAATCTGGACGATTCACTGCCTGAAGAACTGGACGAAATGGAGGATCATTCCGAACTGGAACTGGAAGACCAGGATACTTGGAGTGACGATCCGATTCGTATGTATCTTCAGCAGATGGGAGACATTCCGCTCCTCTCGCGGCCGCAGGAAGTGATGCTTGCGAGAAAAATCGAATCCATGCGTGCACGATTTTGCTGTAAGATCCTGGAGTGTGATTACGTTCTGCGGAAGATTTGCAAACTGCTGGAAAGTGTAAAGCAGGGCGCGCCGCTGGACCGCAATCTTCAGATTTCGACCGATGCAGCCGAGCGTACGCATATCATGGCGAAGCTCCCCGAAAACCTCAAAACGGTGCGGACGATCCTGGAACGGAATAAGATCAATTACCATATCGCGACGAGCCTGAGCTGCTCGCCGGAAGAACGCCAGCAGGCCTGGCTCGATCTGGGACGTGCCCGCCGCCGTGCGGTTAAACTCATCATGGAACTGAAACCGCGTACGCAGAGGTTGGAGTATTACCTTCCGATTCTGGAAGAGTATTCCAAACACGTTGATGAACTCCGTGCGAGAATCAAAACTTCTTTGGCCCGTGGTGCAAAGCTCCAGAGCCAGATGCCGACGATCAAAATGTTTCGTCGTTACTTGATGGAAACTCGTGAAACTCCGACGAGTCTCCGCAATCGTGTAACTTTTCTTCGATCCGTTTATCAGGAGTATCAGGATGCCAAGCGTGCACTTTCCGAAGGGAACCTCCGTCTGGTCGTTTCCATCGCGAAGAAGTACCGGAACCGCGGTCTGAATTTCCTCGACCTGATCCAGGAAGGAAATGCCGGGCTGATGCGTGCCGTCGACAAATTCGAGTACATGCGCGGCTTCAAGTTCTGCACGTATGCGACCTGGTGGATTCGCCAGGCGATCACACGTGCAGTGGCCGATCAGAGCCGGACGATTCGTATTCCGGTCCACATGGTCGAGACGATGAGTAAAGTCCGGAACGTTGTGCGTCAGCTCCAGCAGGAACTGGGCCGCGAACCGACCGTGGAAGAAGCGGCTGCCCGAAGTGGCACTCCCATCGAGGAGACGCGCCGCTGCATGACGATGAGCCGCTACCCGATCAGCCTCGACAGGCCGGTTGGGAACAGCGAGGACAGTCAGTTCGGGGAACTTCTGCCCGACAATACGGCAACTGCGCCATCCGTCGGAGCCGGTCAGGACATGCTGCGCAACACGCTGCGTGACGTTCTGGAAACGTTGAGCTACCGTGAACGTGAGATCATTAAACTCCGTTACGGGCTGGGCGACGGCTACAGCTACACGCTGGAAGAAGTCGGCCACATTTTCAACGTGACTCGTGAGCGTATTCGTCAGATCGAGGCGAAAGCCGTCCGCAAGCTCCAGCAGCCGACGAGAAGCCAGGAACTGGTGGGTTTCCTCGAATGATTCGCGGGTAAAGAACGAATAATGAATAACGAATAACGAATAATGAATGGAAAGAAGGAATGGTTAAAGTCTTTCTCCTCATTATTCGTTATTCATTATTCGTTTTAAAAGATTTTCATTTTATTTTTTCTCAAGAAAGATTTCTGCGCCGATCAGCTGCGAGTCGTCCCGGAGCGGCTTATAGGTGAAGCGGAAGCCGTTTTCCTCGACACGCATGACCACGTACCCGCTGTTCGGGCCTCCCGAATGAGCGGTCGTCGGGATCCGGACCTCGCGAACCCCCTCTTCCGGATGGTCAATGAACCTGAAATTGTGGAAATGGCCGCAAAGCCACGCCTGAATGTGCGGGTTGGTCATTTCGGGCTTTTCCTTCATCACTCTCCAGCCGTGATGACCGCAAATGAAAACCGGTTTGGCCTCTTTGGCGAGCAACTCTTTCACCCACTCCAGCTGGGCTTTCGGGACGATCCCGCCCGTTCCGTTTTCATAGTCGGTCGTTTCGACGGTGATGAAATCCACGTTTTTGAACGAAGCGCTCCACGCAGACCCGAGGACCATTTTCTCTTTCCACTCCGGGAAATTTTTGAAGAATCGGTCCGGCTGGTCGTGATTTCCAAGCGTGAGGTAATACTTGATTCCCGCCTCATCCCACGGTTTGATCAGCTCGCGGAAAATCTGGTACGGCTCGTCGGAAACCCCGCGGTGCTGCAAATCGCCGAGAAAAATAACCGCGACCGGGCGTGGGTTCATATCGAGGACTTCCTTCACGCACCGGCGGAAATTCGCCTGCGTATCGAACTCCAGGCCGGGTTTCATTTCGATCGGCTCCTGATGAATGTGCACGTCAGACAGAACAACGAACAGATCCTCATCAACGGGAACCTCATCCGCAAATGCGGCACTCGCAAAGAGGCCGAACGCGCACAGAGTGGCCCACAAGAAGAAACGGCGGGGGGTTTTCATGGGAATTCTCCTGAAAAAAAACCAATTCAGAAACCTATCTGCACAAAAAAACACCTCATCGATCGATGAAGTGTTTCCGGAAATCGGGGCGACTGGATTTGAACCAGCGACCTCTGCGTCCCGAACGCAGCGCTCTAGCCAGGCTGAGCTACGCCCCGTAAATTATGCAGAGAATTATACCACAAATTTTTACTTTGTAAAGGAGGGGGGCAAAAGTTTTTTTAACCTGAAAGTCAAAAACTTCAGGAAGGAAGTTCCCTCTTTCTCTGAATTAAAAGAATATACATCATTTAAAATTTTTTTCAATGGGGGGAGGTCGAAATTTTTCCAAAAATTTAATTTTTCGTGGTCAAATCTCCATTAATAGAGTATAATTAATATACAGACCAGAGTTTTTTTCAACGATTTTTAAGGCAGAATGCCGCTTTTTGATTTGTAAAGGAAACAAACGATGAAAAAATTTCGAGTTCTTTCCTTTTTGCTAGTTTGTGCGGTCCTTTTCATTTTTTTGACCTCGATTCCTTCGCTCCATGCCCCCGAGACCCCAACATCCCAGAGCCCCGAGCCGAAAACGCTCATGTTGGACACTGGTTCGGATCGGGATGCTTCGCACGTCATCCTGATGAAGACTCCGATTCAGCGTACGCCCGTTCAGCCTGAGGTCGAGCAAGCGGTCCAGAACGAACCCAATCCCGCTCCTTCCCATATAGACACGCCAACCGAAACGGCTCCCGGCAGTTACCCGGCCAGATCGGACGATGAGTACGAACAGGGCGGCTACCCCAACTCCAAACTCTGGGAGCACGAGCCATCGACTTCCATGATTCCGCCGAGCAGCAATTCCTCCCAGGCGTCGTTTCTCACGAAGGAAGACCTTTTCACCCCGGAATTCCTGAACGAAAGTCCCATGGTCGAAAAAGGGAAACCGGGCAATTCGCTTACGAGAATCTCTCAAAACGGTGGTCTGGACGTGATTCCCCGCGAGTCCGGCATCAACGGGCGCTCCATTTACGGCCTGCGTGAGCATAAAATCGAGGACGGCGACACGCTCGAGCAGATGGCGGCCAGATACCTGGGAGATCCCGCCCGCGCCAACGAAATTTACGAGCTGAACCAGAACATCCTCACGAACAAAGAGGAGCTCCCGATCGGGCTAAAGCTCCGAATTCCGGACCGGTATCAATGAAAATCACCTAAATTCCGCCCCTCCCCCTTTATAATCCGCCCAAATGCGGTATAATAAAATGTTGTTTTTTGAGTTGACTCCTTTTTTGTTCCTGCTCTTTTTTTGAGGCCTGATCATGAGAATTTTTACTGGACGCGCGAACCCTGCACTTGCGAAAGGAATTTCTGATTATTTGCGTCAGCCGCTGGGAAATCTGACCATCACCAATTTCCCGGACGGTGAGATTTTCTGCAAAATCAACGAAAACGTGCGCGGAACGGACGCTTTTCTGATCCAATCGACGTGCCAGCCGGTGAACGAAAGCGTCATGGAGCTCCTCATCCTCCTCGAGTGCTTCCGCCGCGCAAGCGCCCGCCGAATCACGTGCGTCATCCCGTATTTCGGCTACGCCCGCCAGGACCGCAAGGACGACGGCCGAGTCCCGATCACCGCGAAGCTCATCGCCGATCTGCTGACCAAGGCCGGCGCGGACCGCATCGTTTCGATGGACCTGCATGCCGCCCAGATCGAAGGCTTTTTCAGCATTCCGGTCGATCATCTGAACGCCGGGATCGTGCTCGACAAATACTTCAAGAGCCTGAACATTCTAGAAGATGAACTGGTGATCGTCAGCCCCGACGCGGGAAGCGCCAAGCGCAGCCTGAAGCACCAGCACGTGCTCGGCGGCGGCCTGGCCATCGTCGATAAACGCCGCTCCAGCGCGACCGACACGGTGCAGGCGAACATCACCGGCAACTCGGTCGAGGGCAAAACCTGCATCCTGTTCGACGACATGATCTCGACGGCCGGTTCCATCTGCGGGGCGGCCAAAATGGTCAAAGACGCCGGTGCCTCGAAGGTTTACATCGCGGCGACCCACGCGGTTTTCTGCGGTCCGGCCGTGGAAAAACTCAATGCGTGCCCGGTGGAGGAGATCGTCGTGACCGACACGATCCCGCTGACTCCCGAGCGCACGCCGGAGAAAGTACGGGTCCTTTCCGTCGCTCCGCTGCTTGGGGAGGCCATTCGCCGTCTGCACTTCAACGAGTCCATCAGCTGCCTCTTCAAAGACCCTGAATGAAATTCACCGACCGTCGGCACGGTCCAAATTTGAGAGAAAAATTCAAGAAAAGGCGCAAGAAGCGTGACCCTGCGGTTTACGCTTCCCGCCTGATTTTTTTATAAACGGAAGAACGTCTGAAAGAGCGGTGGGAAATTTACGGAATGGGAGGCGGTAATGAAGCGCGGAGCGCGGAATTACGCGCCGGGTTTAGACGCGTAATTCCGGCCTTCGGCCTCCATTACCGCCTCTCATTTTGACTCCGGATCCAATGCAAAAGAGGGGACTCGAACCCCTACGAGTTTCCTCACTGGAACCTAAATCCAGCGCGTCTGCCAGTTCCGCCACTCTTGCGTTCTGCCTTGTAATTATAGTCGGAAAACGGAAAAAGAAAAGCCCCCGGAACTCTTTTTCCCCGGTTTTTTTCAAAAAAACACAAAATGAACTGGAATTTGATTTTTGAAGCCGGAATGATGGTCTGTTTCGGCGCGAGCTGGCCGATCGGCCTCTGGAAACTCTGGACCTCCAAATCCTGCGGCGGGGTGAGCCTCCGCTTTTACACGCTCATCATCCTCGGCTACGTCTTCGGCCTCCTGCGCTTCATCGGCGCCTGGAACTGGGTCGGCTGGTTTTACCTGATGAACATTTCAATGGTCGTCACGGCCATGATCCTCGTGATCTCGTACCGGATCCGCGACCGAAAACTCAACGCAAGCAAACCGAACGAAGAAAGCCTGAAATGAACGCGCGACTTTTTTCATTGATTTTCCTTTTTACTTTCGTCCTCCTGATGAACGCGAAGGCGGAGGAACGTTTCGAGTTCGAGGGGATCGAAATGGCCGTCCCCATCCGGATCGTTCTGTACGCGGAAGACGCCCAGACCGCGAAAAAGGCGGCGGACGCGGCTTTGGCCCGATTCCATGATCTGAACCAGCGGCTGAGCGACTACGACGAGAAAAGCGAGATCCGCCGCTTCTGCGATGACGCCGGCCCCGGGGAGTTTGTACGCGTGAGCGACGATCTTTGGAACTGCGTCCGGCTGGCGGTCCACCACGCCGAAATTTCCGGCGGAGCGTTCGATCCCACCGTCGGCCAGGTGGTTCGGCTTTGGCGCACTGCCCGCAAACTCCACAGGCTCCCGGCCGAAAACCGCATCCGGGACGTGCTCGACACGGTGGGGTGGGAGAATATTCAGTTCGACGAGGAGCGCCAGGCGATCGCGATCTCCGCCCACGGCGCGAAGCGTCACGTCCGGCTGGATCTCGGCGGCATCGCCAAGGGGTACGCCATCGACGAGGCGCTGAAAACCATGCGTTTTTTCGGCGTGACCCGGGTCCTGCTCGACGCCGGGGGAGACTTGGGTCTTGGGGACCCGCCGCCGGGTAAAGAGGGCTGGACGATTGCCGTCACGCCGCTGAAAAAGGGAGAAAAGCCGACCGACTTCTGGACGCTGAAAAACTGCGGAGTCGCCAATTCGGGCGACATGTACCAGTTCGTCGAGATCGACGGGAAGCGCTACTCGCACATCGTGGACCCGAAGACGGGCCTGGGCCTGACGAGTCGCCTGACCGTTTCGGTCATCGCGCCGACGGCGGCCGACGCGGACGCGCTCGCCTCTGCCGTGAGCGTCCTCGGCCCGGAAAAAGGCCTCGCCCTGATTCGGACATTACCCCAAACCGAGGCGCAGATTTTGCATTTGACCGAAGAAGGAAAAGTGGAAAAATTCGGAAAGGAATGATTTTCAGAAACGGCGCTGAAAGCGTCGTTTAAAGGCCCCCTCCTTGAGGGGGCTGGCTCGCGAAGCGAGACTGGGGGAGTCGCGTGAACCCGCCCTCCAACTCCCCCCGGCACTACGTGCCTCCCCCCTCAATGAGGGGGGCGTTAAGAACCTTTTATTAAGGAACCCAACAATGCCCCGTTTTTTGATTCCACTGATCAGCGTTTTACTCCTGTTCCCGTCGATCGCCCTCTCAAATCCCACGAGCCGGGAATCGTTTGAGTGGGACGGGACGAAAATCACCAAATTCATCGGCAATGAGACCGACGTCGTGATCCCCGACGGCACGACCGCGATCGGGAAGGAGGCTTTTATGAAATGCGATTCCCTGAAATCCGTCGTCATTCCCGAGGGGGTAAAGGCGATCGGGGATTGGGCTTTTCTCTATTGCGATTCCCTGAAAACGGTCGTCATTCCCAAAAGCGTGAAGAGGATTGGAGCAGGCGCATTCAGTGATTGTACTTCCTTAACGGCTGTTACCATTCCCGAAGGCGTGAAGGTAATCAGAAGAACCACTTTCTCTAACTGCCAGGCAATGAAATCGGTCGTCATTCCCAAAAGCGTGACGAAGATCAAAAAGAATGCGTTTGACACCTGCAGTTCCTTAAAAACCATCGAGATCCCCGAAGGAGTCACGGAGATCGGAGAATTCACATTCCGTTTCTGCTGTTCCTTAACGTCCGTCACCATTCCCCAAGGTGTAACGGTAATTGAAATCGGCACGTTCTCGTCCTGCGATTCTTTAAAGTCCGTGGTCATTCCCAAAAGCGTAACGAAAATTGACGAGGGGGCGTTCCGTGAATGTCATTCCTTAACGGCTGTTACCATTCCTGAAGGCGTGACGGAAGTTCGACAGGAGGCGTTTGCTGGCTGCGCTTCTCTGACCTCCGTGGAGATTGCCGACAGCGTAAAGGAAATTGGACCAGGAGTCTTCACCGAATGCCCGGCCCTGGAAAAATGGATCATTTCCTCCACCCACCCCTATTTCAAAACCGACGGCACCGCCCTTCTGACCAAAGACGGCAAAACCCTGGTCGCATGCCGGAATTCCACGGAAAAATACAGGATCCCCGAAGGCGTAAAGGAGATTGGAGGCTGCGCGTTCGACAGCTGCGATTCCTTAACGTCGGTCGAGATCCCCGACAGTGTTGAGGTGATCGAATGGCGTGCGTTTGAGGGCTGCATCGCCTTAACGTCCGTCACGATCCCCGACGGTGTCAAGGAGATTGGAAGCTACGCGTTCAGCTGCTGCCGTTCCTTGACTTCCATCGTCATTCCCAAAGGCGTGAAGGTGATCGAATTCTCTGCGTTTGAATGGTGCACTTCCTTAAAAACCGTCGTGATTTCTGAAGGCACGACGACAATCGAATTTCATGCGTTTGAAAAATGTGAATCCCTGACGTCGGTCGAGATTCCTGCGAGCGTAACCGAGATCAACTGGAAGGCGTTCAACGACTGCCCGAACCTGACGATCCACGTCCCGAAAGGGTCCGAAGCGGAAAGATTAGCGCGATGGTACAATATTCCGTTTCAGACGAAATAAAAAAACGGGGACGATGCAGAAAGCTTCGTCCCCGTAAGATGTCGTCAGTGAAAATTTAGGCTCATTCCGCTTCGGGCTGCTGGACCTGCGGACGGGCGCGGCGGGCCAGGTCGACTTCGATGACGCCGAACGTGGCTTCGTGACGCTGAAGGGTCAGCTGCAGCGCGTGGAGCATACGTTTGGCCGTGTAGTAGTTCATCACGACGCGCTGGGTGATGTTGATCGGCTGGGTCGGAATTCCAACCGGCTGCGGATTGAGACCGAAATCGATGATCATTTCTTCCGGAGCACCGGAAACACGGCAGAAGTTCGCGTAACTGCAAATCGCTTTTTCGTCGTTGAGCTGAACAACACGCGGGGCTTCCTGCTGGGCCGGGGCCTGTTCATTGTTTTCTGTGGACATCGCAAAATCCTTTCGTAAATGAAAATGAGTTCAGAGATTTTTTCTCTTTCAAGGTTCTACGTATAATCTCTGCTTAATGTTTGCCCATTTTACACTATTTTGCAGTCCGTGTCGATAGCAATTTTCACAAAATTGCCCAAATTCATCATTTTCTTGAGGAAAAACGACGAAATCATCACTTTTCCGGCGGGTAAAGCTCGAGCGTGAGCCAGTACCTCTTGTTCGGCTCGGCCTTATCATGGGACTGAAGCCGAAAATACGATTTCAGGAAACTGCGCCGATTGTCCGAAAGCGGCTCGGAAAGGTAAAGCAGCGCGCTCGGGTCGGACGTGATGCGCTTCGTCAAGTTGAAATACTTGAGCGAAATCAGAAGACGATCCAGATCACCCGTGTACCCTTCGAACGTGATTTTTTCGAGTTCCAGCCGATTATTGAAATAATACGTCAGCGAGCCGACCAGGTCAGACGGTTCCGGGCCGGTAGAGATCGGGACCCTGTAACCTCGCGTGGTCAAAGGGCCAACGATCGCCGCGCTGGACCAGTTCGCCTCGATCCAGTCCGGCGTAATGCTGAAATCGAAAAGATCAAGGAAATCCGTCACAGCAGGGCCGAAATGGTTTCTCACCGGCTCGCCGCGCCCGACTTCAAGGATCTTCACTTCGTCCCGGCGTGGTATTCCGTCCGGCCCGGTCACGACGCCCTCTTTGTAGTTTCTGATCGGCGGGGTCTCAGGAGGAATGTCCAAAGTCCCTTCCAGTGAGTTCCCTTTCGCCCCCGATGTGTCAGTCGATGAGGCCAGACCACCCTCGAAACCGGATGATGCGCTGCCGGAATAATTCGAGCCGTAACCGCTCGAAGAATCTGAACCGTAGCTCCCTGAGGAACCTGAACCGTAACCGCTCGAAGAATCCGAGCCGTAACTCCCGGAGGAACCAGAACCGTAGCTGCTCGAAGAATCTGAGCCGTAGCTTCCGGAGGAACCTGAACCGTAACCGCTCGAAGAATCCGAGCCGTAGCTTCCGGAAGAATCTGAGCCGTATCCGTTCGAATAATCCGATGAGGAAGCCGGTGTTTCGCCAGATGAAGTTCCAGACTCGGAACCCGACGTCCCGGTCATTGGCGTCTCTCCGCCTGATGAGCCGGAATCGTAACTTGGGGAAGAATCTGCCCCGGAGGTCCCGGACGGGCTCCCGTATCCGGCCTCAGGAGAGGTTTCTGACCCCGAGCTGTATTCCGGTTCCGCGCCAGTCGCCAGAATTTCGTCAAAGTCGCTTCCGAACATGTCGGAATCCCCGGAAACTTTCCTGATGGGGTTTCCATATTCGTCCATAGCGGGTTTTCCAACCGAATGAGTTACCCCATCGCTCTGATTGGCAGGGATCTCGTCAGGGTTTTTGACCCCAATGAGCTTCTTCGAATCGCCACCCATCACGAAGTAAATGAGGAGCATCCCGATCAGAGTAAGCCCGTAAATGCACAGACGCTGAAAAAATTTGCGCAGACCTCCCCCGCGGGCCTGGGGCTCGGTGGACGACGATCTTCTGGCGGAACCTGATCTTCCTGTGGTTTTTAAATCTTTTCTGGACGTCATGGTCTCTCAGTCCTTCCCTGACGATTGACAAACGGGCGGTTTTGGTTTATAATACATCATTTCCCTTTTCGTACCTGGGTAAAAATTTTTAAAATTTTTTTTGCTTCGTCCTCATTTTAACTAATTCCGGAATTTACGATTAATGCTCAATAAACTATACCACGACCTGCTCGCCTTTTACCCGATGAAACCCTGGTGGCCGGGGGACTCTGCACTGGAAACCGCCGTGGGAACCATTTTGACCCAAAACACGAGTTGGAAAGGGGTCCTGAAATCCATTGAAAACCTGAAAAACGCCGGAAAACTCGACCTGGACGCGCTGCATGAAACTCCGGACGAACAACTGGCGGAGCTGATCCGGCCCTCCGGATATGCGAATCTGAAGACGCGGCGGCTGAAAAATCTCCTGCGGTTCATCAAAACCCGGTACGGGACGGTGGACGCCATGCGCACGGCGCCGAAAGACCGGCTTCGGGAGGAACTTCTTTCGGTCAACGGCGTGGGCCGGGAAACGGCCGACTCGATCCTGCTTTACGGTCTGGAAAAGCCTTCGTTTGTCGTGGACGCCTACACGCGGCGGGTGCTCGCCCGACACGGCATTTTGCCCGAGAAAACGCCCTACGACGAAATTCAGGCGACGTTTGAGCGTACGATTCCCAGAGACGCGGCGATTTACGCGCATTACCACGCCATGTTCGTGGAGCTTTGCAAAGCCTTTTGCCTGAAGAATCACCCGAAGTGCGAAGAATGCCCGCTCGGAAAGCAAAGAAAAAAGATTTAAGAAAGTCGGAGAGGGAAGCTGCCCGGCCCGACCCGTGTTTGCGCGGATCAGTTGGGGGAGCGGCACAGAAGCGCACGCAGCAGGAGCCGTAATTTCCGAAGTTTGCCCACTTCAGGGCGCTTCTCCCAGACCCGAAACTCCTGACGGCGGATCGCGTCGAGGATCGCCCGGCCGCCGTCGTGGAAAAGGCGCACTTCCAGCCGGAAGGTTTTGGGGACCCGCGAGATCAACGGCCGCCCCGCCTCGAAAAACCCCTCCGCCCAGCGGACTTCCTCAGCCAGAAGCGCCTGGAATTCCGGCGTGGAGGCACGTTTCACGTGGAACACTTCGTCCGGGCAGTGGAACCGCTGACGGTCGGAGCGCGGAATGTAGATTCGTCCCTTTTCGCGCTGGTCCCGCTCCACGTCCTGCCAGAAATTCGCAAGCTGGAGGCCCGTGCAGATCGAGTCGGAAAGGCGGAACGACTCGTCGTCGGTCGTCCGCGCGAGGTACAGAACGAGCCTCCCCACCGGGTTGGCCGAGCGGCGGCAGTAGTCGAGCAGGTCATCCCGGGTCGCGTACTCGTGAACGGTCCGATCCTGCCGGAAGGCCGAGAGGAGGTCCGAGAAAACCGTCTGCGGGATCCCAAACTCGCGGACCGTCTCGCCCAACGCCCGAAAGACCGGGTGGCGGGGTTTTTCGCCGGAATACAGGGCCGCGAGCTGCGCCTCCCAATCGTCCAAAAGGCGCAGGGATTCGGCGTTTTCCGCCACTTCATCCCCCAGATCGTCCGCCCAGCGGCAGTACGCGTACAGGCTGAAAAAGTGCGGGTGCAGCGCCCTCGGGAGGAAAAACGTCGCGACCGAGAAATTCTCGTAATGTTTCCGTGCGAGCGAGCGGCAGTACTCCCGCGCCTCCTCGAGCGAGCAGTCGGGAATCCCGCCGGTGGCGTTCCAGCGGGTGAGGTCGGTGATGGGAAAGCCAGTCGATTTCACTTTTTTTAGTAGTCAGTAGTCAGTAGTCAGTAGTCAGCGTTTCGGCTGCGCCGAAATATGGGATTGGTCCAATCCTGTATTCTGCCGAAGGCAGAACGCTGACTACTGACTACTTTCCACTCCATGTTAAAATAGGCAAAGTTCAAGGCCCCGTTTTCAAAAATGCGCAAAAAGGGCCGAGAATGTAAAGTTTCAACCGATAATTAATTACCGGAAGGGTTTCTTTTCCAGCTTCATTTTAAAGAAAACCGGGCAAAAGTCAAGGGTTTGGGGGGCGAAATCTCCAAATGTTTCGATTATTTCCATAAAAAAGCCGTGAAATGGCAAGAAATCGGGCCGGTCCCCCTTCAAAAAATCTGAAAATCTGTATAATTAACCCCTTGACGGTGAAAATGTCTTTTTAAACAGGCTTCTCACCTCATCCATTAAAAATCTCTTGGACCGCAGACCCGGCCATTGTCGGGTGGTAGAGATGGCGCCTGTAGGCCATCGACGGTAAGAGAAGTGGTTCAGCCACAGTCATTAATATTAATTGGAGAGTTGATCATGAATCTTTCACAGTATGGAATTACCCAGACGAACGTGCTTCGTAATCCAGTTCCGGCAGTCCTCTACGCAGACGCATTGGCCCACGACCATGCGACGATTTCCAGCACCGGCGCGCTGATGACGAATTCCGGCGCCAAAACGGGACGCAGCCCCAAAGACAAACGCATTGTGGAAGATCCTGAAACGGCCAACGACATTTGGTGGGGCCCGATCAACATGAAGACCGACGCGGAATCCTTCGCCCGCAGCCGCTGCCGCGCCATCGACTATTTCAACGTCTGCGAGCGCCTGTACGTCGTGGACGCTTTTGCCGGCTGGGACAAAGAATGCCGCGTGAAGATCCGCGTCATCTGCACCCGCGCGTACCACGCCCTGTTCATGCTGAACATGCTGATCGTCCCGACCGCGGACGAGCTGAAAGAGTTCGGCGAGCCGGACTACGTGATCTTCAACGCCGGGAATTTCGCCGCCGACCCGCGCAACGGCACCCACACGAGCCAGACCAGCGTGACGCTGAACTTTGCCGCACATGAGTTCGTCATCCTCGGCACCCAGTACGCCGGCGAGATGAAAAAGGGCATTTTCACGATCATGAACTACCTCATGCCGAAGCAGGGCGTCCTTTCGATGCACTGCTCCGCGAACGAGGGGAAAAATGGCGACGTCTCCATTTTCTTCGGTCTTTCCGGAACGGGCAAAACCACCCTTTCCGCCGAGGCGAACCGGTACCTGATCGGCGACGACGAGCACTGCTGGACCG
>JAFSMO010000070.1 GCA_017447865.1 Thermoguttaceae bacterium | reverse complement strand
GAGCCCGGCCTGGCGTAGAATCCAACCCAGAAGTTCACGTCCAGCCCGCTGCAAACTCCAGCGACTACCGGCCCCGCGGATCAGGCGGATGGGGCGGATTACGGCGGATTATGAGGAAGCCTCCCCTGAAAGGGGAGGTGGCCCGTAGGGCCGGCGGGGTTCCGGAACTGGTGAAAATCCGTCCTTTTGTCTGAACCCCCCAGCCTCGCTTCGCTCGGCAGCCCCCCTTTCAGGGGGGCCATTTTTTAATTTAAAAATCCGCCTTAATCCGCCCCATCCGCCTGATCCGCGGGGCCTATAGTCGCTGGAGTTTGCAGCGGGCTGGACGTGAACTTCTGGGTTGGATTCTACGCCAGGCCGGTCTCCATCAGAAGCGTTTCGTCTTTCAGAAGGTCCTCCGTGAGGCCGGAGGCATGGATTTTTCCGTCCTTCAGGATCAGGCAGAACGGGCAGACGCGCGTCGCAAAAAGAAGATCATGCGTCGCCACCAGTTTCATCATCTCGAGCGTGTTCAGGTACTCCGCCAGCTCGCGGCAGCCACGCGGGTCCAGCATGCTCGTCGGCTCGTCCAGAAGCACCGCCTCGGGGTGCATCGCCAGCACACCGGCCAGCGCCGCCCGTCGTTTTTCCCCGCCGGAGAGGGTGGAAACGCTCCGCTCGGCCAGCGTCACGATCCCCATTTTTTCCAGTGCCTCATCGACCCGGCGTTTCACTTCTTCGGAGTCGAGTTCCATGTGCGTCGGGCCAAAGGAAACGTCTTCGCGGACGGTCTGCGAAAAGAGCTGATCGTCGGAATTCTGAAAAACCAGCCCGACCCGGCGGCGGATCTGGGTGAGGTGGCCCTTCCCGACCGGCATTTCATCGACGAGGATCTGCCCGGAGGTGAGGGGCCGCAGGCCGAGGATCGCCTCGAGGAACGTGGACTTCCCCGCCCCGTTCGCTCCGAGAATGGCCACGGAGGGCGTTTTTTCCGAGTCAAACGTCCAGGAAACGTCCTCAAGCGCCGACACGCCGCCGCGGGAAATCGTTACGTTACGAAATTCGATGATCATAAAAACCACCTCACGGCGCCAAAGGCCAAAAGGAGGACGAAAACCACCAGCCACTCGCGCTTCCGTGTGCGCCGGACCTCGGAAATGACCGTTCGGGCCGAGAAAAGCCGGCATTGCATCGCGGCATAGACGCCGTTTCCGCGGCGGACCGTCCGGATGAAAAGCTGGCCCGCCAGCTGGCCCCAGTCACGCACGGGAATCATGCGGCACTCGGGATTCCGGAGGTGGTACGCGTTCGTGATGTGCAGAGCCTCCTCCATCGCGAGGATCAAGTACCGGAACATGAGCTGGATCTGAAGAATCAGCAGGCACGGAACGTGCAGAGCGGCCAGCGCGCCGGTAATCCCGCTCATCGACGTAGTGAGCGTCAGAAGCAGGACCCCGCCGACGGTCCCGAAGGTTTTGGCCGTCAAAACGCCGAGGGAAATCGCGGCATTGGCGGGCGAGTCGAAAAAAAAGTTGGCCGCCCCCGCACAAAGAACGAACGGAAGCGCGACGCACGCCCGCTTCAGGATGAACCAGGGGGAAAGCCCCCCCAGAACCGCCAGAACGTACGGGACCAGCGCCAGAATGAGCGTTCCGGCCCAATCGTAACGCTCAAACGAAACCACCAGCACGAGGTACCCGACCAAAAGCACGACTTTCGGAATGGGCGCGAAGTGGCGAAACGCACCGCGTTCCTCTTCGTTCAGCGCCTGGAGAGTCGAAATGCATTGGTCGAGTCTCATAAAATCTCCCGATCAGTGAAAAGAAAAAACCTCAAAAAACGGGAGGCCTACTCGGCTTGCGCCGGCTTCTTTTTCCGGTAGAAAATCATCGCGCCGCAGATCATGATCAGCACGCCGACGATCCCGGAAACGACGGTCCCGTACCACGCGCCGTCCGTGCCGGGGATCTCATAATCGGGCAGGAACGAGCATTTCTCCGTGATCGTTTCGGAGATCTGATGGAGCTGGCTTTCGGGCGCGTCCAGCTCACTGGTTTGGGCCACTTGCTCCATGGACCATTCCAGGCCGTCCGGTTTTCCGGAGGCGAGGAGCGAAATCCCGCCGCCGATGACCAGCGCGGCCAGGGCGAAGACCCAGCAGAGGTTCCGGAAGGAGAAACCGGGCGATTCCAGCTTCGCGGCCTGGAAGTCGGGGAGGTTCTTCCGCACGAACTCGAGGACCACCATCGTGGCGAGGCCCTCACCCAGACCGATCGCGAGGTGGATCGGGATCATGGCCGCCGCGAAGACCTTGAACGGGAGTTCCGTCACGCCGGAAACGAGCGTCATGATCGTGACGCTCAGCGCGCCGAGAGTCATGGAAACGATGCAAGCCGCGCACGAGGCCAGCGCCAGACGGAACGGCGAGCCGGATTTCCCAAGGATCGGCTTGAAAACGTACGGGTACGCGAGGAAGCAGCCGAAGAATCCCATGTTAAAGAGGTTCCCGCCGTACGCCAAAATTCCTCCGTCGGCAAAAAAGAGCGCCTGGATCAAAATGACGCTCGCCATCACGAGGAACGCCGGGCAGGAGCCGAGCAGGGCGGAAAGCAGGACCGCGCCCGCGATGTGCCCGCTGGAACCGGTTCCGGGAATCGCAAAATTGATCATCTGCATCGCGAAAACGAACGCGCCGGTCACGCCCATCAGCGGGATGCGGCTTTCGTCGAAGTTTTGGCGGATTTTGTGGACGGAGTAACCGACCAGTCCCGCGGAAATGGCCCACATCGTGCCACCCACGGCGGGAGAAAGGAGAGCGTCTGCCATGTGCATGGTTGGATTCCTTTTTATTAAGTCTTTGAAATGTTTGGGGTGCGAATAAAATTGAAGGAACAAAAAACCGGGTCCCGATTTCCTGTTCCTGATTTCGATTTTGGTTTCAATGCAGTCTCAAATGCTCGATCGCCTTTTCGGTGAGCATCCTTCCTCGGGGGGAGCGGACGATCAGTTCGCTGCGCAGGAGGAACGGCTCCACCTCGTCCACCAGCGTGTCCGGCGCGACGTTCATCGTGTGGGCGACCGCCTCCACGCCGACCGGGCCGCCGTTGAAAACGCGAAGGATCACTTCCAAATATTTGCGGTCCTGACGGTCCAGGCCCAAAACGTCGATCTCCTGCATCTGCATCGCACGGCAGGCGACGTCGAGCGTGACTTTCCCGTCCGCCCGGCTGACGGCGTAGTCCCGGACCCAGCGGAGCCGATTGTTCGCGATTCGCGGGGTCCCGCGGCTTCGGCGGGCGATCTCCGCGGCAGCGTCCGGCGAAATGTCCACGCGCAGTTTGGCCGCGTTCCGCTCGATGATCAGCGCCAGGTCGGATTCCGGGTAGAAATCCAGGTGCTCGCGCATCGTGAACCGGTCCCGAAGCGGCGCGGAAAGGAGGCCCGCCCGGGTCGTGGCGCCGATGATCGTGAACGGTTTCAACTGCATGTTGATCGTCCGCGCGCCGCTCCCCTCGCCGATGACCAGGTCGATCCGGAAGTCTTCCATCGCGGGGTAAAGAAATTCCTCGACCGCCTTCTGCATTCGGTGGATCTCGTCGATGAACAGAACGGAGCGCTCCTCCGCGTTCGTCAAATACGGGATCAGATCCTTCGGGGCCTTGAGCGTCGCACCGCTGGCGATCTGGCACGAAACGCCCAGCTCGCGTGGGATGCACGTCGAAAACGTCGTTTTGCCGAGTCCCGGAGGACCGTCGAACAGAATGTGGCCGAGCGGCTCGCGGCGTTTTTGGGTGGCGTCGATGGCGATCAGGATCCGCTCGTAAACGTCACGCTGGCCGATCATTTCGTGGATCCGCGTCGGACGCAGCGCGCCGTCATCGTCGGGGATCCCGTCTGCCGGAATGGTCAGCCGCGTCGGTATATCGTCCTCCGAAAAACTGGCCCCCGGATCGAAACTGGACCGGGAATCAAAATCGTCGTCCGACTGAGACGATAAAAGCGTGTGGCGTGGCATTTGATTTAATTAGGAATTAGGAATTAGTAATTAGGAATTGAATTTTTATTTGTTCGGCGCAAAAATAGTCCAAATTTAATTATAGCAGATTTTTATTTTTTGTAAAGAGCGGGGGGGGCGACGCTGAAAGCGTCGCCCCAAATGCGGAATTCGGAATGCGGAATGCGGAATTAAAAAAGCCTTCGGCTTTTGAGGAAAAAATCTTTCTGAAGCCCGCGTTACGCGAAGCGTCCATTCCGCATTCCGCATTCCGAATTCCGCATTAAAACGCCTCGGACGCCCACGTGATGCTCGGGACCTTGAACTGGAACTGGTTCCGCTTCGAGACGTAGATCCAGCACTCGATCCGGTTTTCTCCCTCCTGAAGCGGGGCGAAACCCCACTGGCCGCGCGCCTGGTTGGTCCCGATCAGGCGGCCGTTCACGAAAACCAGCGCGCCTTGCGACCAGCTTTTCAGGCCGATCCTGGCCGGGTTTTTCGCGGTGATCGTCGTGACGGCATACACGACCTGGCCGTCCGCGGCGGCCTGCGCGTTCGCGTCGGCTTCTGCCGGGATGAGCGTCAGTTTTTTATCCTGCGCGGTCTGCGCCGTCAGCTGGTCGGCTGCGACTTTCGGAAGGTCCTCGTACTTCATGTAACCGATCCCCGCCGGGCGCGTCGTCGGGTTGGGGTTTTCCATCGGCGCGGAAACGAGCCAGTCCTTCGGCGTGGCCTCGGCCCACGGGTTGATCGCGCGGGTCGTGAATTCCAGCGTCCAGCTCCCGTCCGCGGCCGTGAGCGTGCCCGTGATCGGGATCGGGACGAGCGCTCCAAAACCCTCCGGCTTCGTGATCTTCATGTTTTCGGCCACGGCTTTTCCCGGCTCCAGCCTGAACTCGGGAAGCTCGAACGTCCACCCCTCGAGCGGAACGTCTTCGGGCTTTACCCGCATTTGGAGCGTCGCGGCAACGAGCGGGTTCCGGACCTGAATGTAGAGCGGATTCGTGCCCGCCTCGCCGTTTTGGAGGACGTGCCACGTGGTCTGCCAGTTCGGAAAATCGAGTTTCACGCCGGTCAAAAGCTCCGCCTCAAGGGGAGTCACCGCGCGTTTTTCTTTGTCGCAAAGGGCCGCGAATTCCCGGATGACTTGGGCGCGCAGCGAGTCGAGCGCGTCCGGGGAGATCGTCTCGGGAAGCGTCAAGGAAAACGTTCCGTCGGGTCGCTCCGAAACGGCCAGCACGTTCACGCGGAAGATTTCGACCGGGTCCGAAATGACCGACTCGGGCGCAAAATCGTACGGGCGCTGCACGTTTACCATTTCGTTTTCACGCAGGAAGATCCCGCGCGCTGCCGGGTCCACCGTGATCCCGATCGGGGAGTTAACGATCGAATTGCGCTCGATGATCGCCTCGCAGACCGGCCCCATGACGTTCAGCTTCGCACTATGTATGAGGAAATTATCGCGCACGACGCAACCGCGAAGCATCGGGTACTGGAACGATTTCGTGCCGTTTCCGTAGTTCAAAACGCCGAACTGGGCGTTCGTGGCGGGGACTTCATTCCTCGGGCCGCGCAGCACGCCGGAGCCATTAATATGGTTTTCGAGGTACTGGTTGAACCAGCTCGGTTCCCAGCTCATCGAGTCGGCGTTGATCCCGCCCGTTCCGAAGGAATGGTTTTCCTGAATGACCGATTCCAGCAGCGAGCCGTAGCACTGGAACGCGACGGTGGAGTCGTGGAACTCGTTCTCGCGGAGGATGAAATGACGGCGGAACGACGCGATGACCACGACCGTTTCCTCGTCGGGAAGGATCTCCCACGGGCGATCGACTTCCACGTGGATCGTTCCGTCTTCGAGCGTTTTGATCTCGCGGATGCGGCGCATCTGGCCGGCTCCCGTTCCGGCGGCGAGCTGGACCATTCCATTGAGCTGCGGCTCATTTTCCGGTTTGTACCACGTGGAAATGCCGCGGTCCAGGACCTTTTCGCCCTGAAGCGTTCCGCCGCCGCGCTCGGCCTGGATCTCTTTCAGGAGGTTGAACCCGGTCGGCGTGATGGACTCCACGCGGTCGATGTAGCCGTGGACTCGCAGGTCGCCCGTGATGGTCTCCCGATTGTTTCCGTCGAAATTCTGCTCGTGCGTGTTCTTCAGCCAGAGAATATTTTCCGAGCCTTCGGGCAGACCGTAAAAGGACGTGCAGTTCGCGCCGCCGAGATGGTTTTCGGCGAAGATGATCTGCTGGCCGCCGAAGCCGTTCCAGCCCACGATGTTTCCGCGTGAGAACCGGTTTTCGGTGAAGGAACTCCAACGGCATTTGATCTCGAACACGCCGCCGGCCTGGCAGTAAACGTCATTTCGCCAGACCTGAACGTTCTCGCCGCAAAGCCGCAGGGCGCGGGCGTAATGGAGCGGGTTCAAACGCCGCACCGTTTCATCCATCGCGGCGTTGGCGTACTCGGAGTAGATCATTCGGAGCGTTACGTTTCGGATGCGGACGTTTTTCTGCGGCTCGACTTTCTGCCCGGCTTCCTGCGCGGCTTCCTGCGCGGCTTTTTGCTCGGGGGTGAGCTGGTTTGAGATCCCGTCACGGTGATTCCCGCACGTGAGCGTGACGCTTTCCACCGCAAAATCGTGCGTTCCGTGGACGAGGCATTCCAGCGGCTCCGACCGGTCCGGCCAGTAAATCTGGGCGCCGCAGAGATTCCCAGACTCCCACGGGTCCCACAAGCTTAGAATGTCGGCTTCCCCCACGAGCGCGGAGTGCGGCGGGAGTTCCAGCGTTTCGTTCATCTGGAACCGGCCCGACGGAATGAGGAGCGTTCCGCCTCCGTTCGCCCGTAAAGCCTCGACCGCCGCCAGAAATGCGGGCGTATCGTCGATCCCATCGTTCGGGATCGCGCCGAAATCGGTCAGGCGGAAGGTTCCGTCATGGATGAAATTCTGCTCTTTTTCGCTTCGGATCGTGATCGTTCCGACCGGCCGGCCGCCCACCAAAACCGTGTAGTTGCCGCTCTGTTTCACGTCTGAAAGCGGGAGCTCATTTGAAAGAATGGCTTTAGGATACTCGATTTTTGGGGCTTTTGGGTCGGATGCGAGGTGCAGTTGGACGTTTACCCACCTCATTGAATCGTCGGGGCTGACGAGCCGGATCCAGCCGGTCTCAGCCGTGGCGGTGCGACCCTGGTCGCCCTGGATCCACCAGACTCGCCGCCGGTTCACCTCGAGCGGCTTCGTTTCCCCTTCGGGCGTGCGGATGGAGACCAGGGCCTCCCCGTCGCCGATCTCTTCGGGCCAGGGGAACATGACGCACGTGGCGCTTGCGTACACGGGTTTAACTTCGCAGGTTTCTCCGAAGGGGGTGGACTCCACGATCACGACGGCGTCGGGGGTGAAGTTTCCGCCGTAAACCAGGGCGGTTTCTCCCGACGTGACTGGCGAGGAGGCCCAGAAGGCTGCGGGCTGGGCGGAGCAGAGGGTGGTGAAGCAGAGGGTGAGGGTGAAAAAAAGGGGGAGTTTCATGGGCGGAATTGAAAAAAAGGAAGATGAATTAATGATTCTATTAATTCTATTATAAAAGATCAAAAAGTTTTTGAAAGAGGGGGTCCCGGGGGAGGAACAATTTTCAAAATGTTCCTCCCTCCGCGGGGTCAAAACTCATCGCGGGCGAGACTTTTTCTCCCGCAGGGTGAAAAAGCGAGGGGGTTTACCCGAAAACCTCAAGCCCATTTTCTGATCAAAAAGTTTTTGAAAGAGGACCCCGGGCCAACTCGCAAACTGAGAAAAAGGATCCAACCCAAGGTTCACGTCCAGCTCACTTCACACTCCAGCGATTATAGGCCCCGCGGATTAGGCGGATGAGGCGGATTAAGGCGGATTTTAAAGGGATTTTTAAATATTAAATTGAAGCGCTCAAAAGAGGGCGAACATTCAAACATTGGAATGATTTCAATTTAAAATTTTTAAAATCCAATCCGCCTTAATCCGCCTCATCCGCCTGATCCGCGGGGCCTATTGCGGCCTTGGGCGTTTCCTGAAGGGGCTGATTTTCGCGTACACGGGGTTTAGTTTTAGGTGGTTTCACCCCGCGTTTTTCTTTTCCTCCTCGTCTTTGAAAAGTTTATACTCGAATGAATCGGTCAAAGCGATCCAACTCGCCTCCACCACGTTCTCACTCACCCCAACCGTCCCCCACGTCTCCGTCTCGTCCTTGCTCTCAATAATGACGCGCACACCCGCCGCCGTCCCCGCCTCCGAGTTGATCACGCGCACCTTGTAGTCCGTAAGCTGAAGCTTCTTCAACGACGGAAAACGATGCACCAACGCCTTCCGAAGCGCCGAGTCCAACGCGTTCACCGGCCCGTCGCCGTCCGCGACCTCGTAAAGCGTCTCGCCATTCACGACCAGCTTCACGATCGCCTCGGTATAGATCCGCGACTCGTCCCCCTTGTTGCGCCCCGTCATGTTCACGTGGTACTTGATCACGTCAAAATGCGAACGAATCGAGCCGGAACACTTCTTCACGAGCAGGTCGAACGAGCCGTCCGCCGCTTCGTACGAGTAGCCCATGCTCTCGCGCGCCACGACGTCCTCCAGAATGCGCTCCAGAAGCTGCGGGTCGTTTTCAATGTGGTGCTTCTTCGCCATCGCCACGATGTTGGACCGGCCCGAAAGCTCGCTGACCAGGATCCGCCGCTCGTTCCCCACCTCGGCCGGATCGATGTGCTCGTAGCTGCGCGAGTCGCGATTCACGGCACTGACGTGCATCCCGCCTTTGTGGGCGAAGGCGCTCTTGCCGACGAACGGCTGGTTCACCGGCGCGTTCAGATTCACCATTTCATACACGTAGCGGGAAAGGTCCGTGAGCGACTGCACCGCGCCGGGTGCCAAAACGTCCAACCCCTTTTTCAGGGCCAGATTGGCCGCGATGGAGATCAGATTGGCGTTCCCGCAGCGCTCGCCGAAGCCGTTGATGCAGCCCTGGACCTGAGTCGCGCCGGCATCGACCGCCGCCAGGGAGTTGGCGACCGCCAGATCGCAGTCGTTGTGGCAGTGGATCCCGACCGGAATATTCATCTCGGAAACGACTTTTTGGACGATTTCGTAGATCTCGCCCGGCAGCGTGCCGCCGTTCGTGTCGCACAAAACGACGCGCGACGCCCCGGCGGTCTCGGCCGTTTTCAGGCACTCGAGGAAGTATTTCGGGTCGCAGCGGAAACCGTCAAAAGCGTGCTCCGCGTCAAAAATCACCTCACGCCCCGCGTCGCGCAGGAAGGCCGTGCTCTCGGCGATCATCGCGAGATTTTCGTCCAGCGAGCAGCGCAAAATGTCCTCGACCTGGAAGCGGGAGGATTTCCCGACCATCGTGATGACCTGGGCCTTCGAATCGAGCAGGGCGGCCAGGCCGGAGTCCTCAGACGCGCTCACGCCCTTGCGCCGGGTCATTCCAAACGCGCAGATCTTCGTTCCGGTCTCCGGGAAGGGGTGATTGGCCATACGGCGGAAAAAGTCGTGGTCTTTATCGTTCGAGGCCGGGTAGCCGCCCTCCACGAAATCAAACCCGAGCTTCGCGAGATGCTCCGCCAGCTGGCATTTGTCACGCAGCGAGAAGGAGATCCCCTCCGCCTGGGACCCGTCGCGGAGTGTTGTGTCGTACAGTTCGATGTGCTTCATTTTAGTTTTCAGTTGCCAGTTCTCAGTTTTCAGTTTTTAAGTAGTCAGTAGTCAGTAGTCAGCGTTCTGCCTTCGGCAGAATACAGGATTAAAATTCGTCACGTAAAAATTCCATATTTCGGCGCAGCCGAAATGCTGACTACTGACTACTTAAAAAAAGAAACCCTTGAACCTGCTCGGGTCCAAGGGTTTCATGGGATTGAGTCGTTTTTTTCTGGAAAATTACCCCTGAAGCTCCCGGCAGGTACAGGCGACCGTAATCGCGGCGGCGGCTTTCCCGCCGGCGATAATGAGGATCGGATTCATGACCTGAGTGGTTTTCATGGGTTTTTTCTGGAAAAAATCAAACAAAAAAGCAACCCGAAGAGGACTCGAACCTCTAAATAGGGCACCAAAAGCCCTTGTGTTGCCATTACACTATCGGGTTAACAGGATAAATTTTAACACAAAGAAAAAAAATTTCAAGGGGGGGCGGGAATTTTAAGAAAGCGCCGGGGCACATCAATTCTCATCGGCCGCTTTACGGCAAAGCCTCCATCAGACGCACCGTCCAGTCGTAATGCGGGTCTTTCTCCGAGTTTTCCTTTGCGGCAGCGATCTGGATCTGGAACTCGCGTGACGTACGCATGTTCCCTTCCCCTTTGGAAAGCTCGAACACGACGAAAAACGAGGTCAAACGCCTGCTGAACGTGACACGCTCGATCCGCTTGAACTGCATCTGCGCCCCCTGAAAGTCGCGCAGGATCGACCGGACCGCGTCGTTTTCCATGAACGCTTTGTACTCGTCCATGTATTCTTTTTCGGTCGTGTACCGCTTCAGGATCCCCACGCCTTTGGCGCGCTGGTTTTTGGTCCTTTGAAGCTGGATCGCCTCCAGATTGCGCCCGGTCGTCATGAGTTCAAACCATTGCGCGGCAAAATGCCTGGCCGATTTCATCTCGTTCAGACGGTAAACCCGGGCCGAAACGCCGCCGGTCACGCCGCAAAAAAGCGTCACGTAAAAACTGATCAGCGCGAGTTTCATCCCGATCATCGGCGCGCGGTGGATCAGCCGGAGGAAACCCGCCAGGAGGATCAGCGCCATGGCAATGATCGGAATGAACAGGAGATTCTGCGAGAAAATCGCCAGCGGGGACAAAAAACCAATGCAGCCGCCAATGATCGCCGTCAGGTTTACGTCACGAGTTTCCTCAATCGTATTTTCGGTGCGTTCCATGGTGTGACCCTGGGAAATGGGTGATTCGAAAGGATGCCAATTATTTAAACGTCATTTCGGAGGCTGTCGTTCCGGTCGCTTCGACATGCTTTTCGAGCGTGCGGCGGAATTCGTCACAGCCGCGGCGGTACTCGTCGAACGATTTCGCTTCATTGCTTCCGGCCATCGCCCCACCGCCAACATAAGCGTAGAAATTGTACCACGCGCCGGTCATCATTCCGTTGGAATTGAAGCCCTTGAACATGAATTTCTCCGCCAGCGGCGCCTGGTGCATCGTGAAGATCGAGAACGAAAGGAACGTCAGCGCGAGCAGAAGTGCGGCGACGTAACCACCGTAAAGGTTCACCTTCGGGTTAAACTTCACCTTGACGCGGCTCAGTTTGTTCGTGGCGGTCTGAAGCAGGCCACAAACGATCCAGAAAACGAACCAGAGCGCGAGGAAATTGAAGTAAAACGCACGTGACCCCCAAAGCGTCCGCATCGTATGCGCGAGCACCGGCCCAAGTGATGACGCGGCCAGACCCGCGAAAATCACGTTAAAAAGCTTCAGCGTGTTGCACCACAGCGTGTCGCGTAAAGCCGTGCCCAAAACGGCAGCGAAAATGAAAAACAAAACGGCGTAAAACATGATTTAAATCCCGTTTGAAAATGGAATGGAATTGACTTGGAAATGGGAAAGGAGGTGAGTGGGCGACCGAAGCGAGTGCCTCGCGTCGTCCCCGGAATGGTCACGAAAGCGCACGCTTCAGTTCCTGAATGGACGTTTCGCCCTCACGCACGAGTCTGAGTCCCTCTTTCATCATGAACTGGTTTCCGTCTTTCTTCAGTGCGGCGCGCACGAGTTCCAGTTTCGGAGTTTGGAGCAGCACCTTGCGGGTTTCATCGCCGATGATGACCAGCTCGTAAATGGCGGTTCTTCCGCGGTAGCCCAAACCGTGGCACTCGGGGCAGGGCTCCGGCGGTTTTTCACCCGGCTGCGGCTGAACCGGAGTCGGCTGACGGTAGAGGAGGATTTTTTCGGTGGCGCCCACCGCTTTGAGCGTTTCGATCGGCGGAGCGTACGACTCTTTGCAGTGCTTGCAAAGTTTACGGACCAGACGCTGACACAAGACGGCTTTGACCTGCTTCGCCCACTTTTCCGCGTTGCACTTCGTGGCCTGAATACGCAAAAGGGCTTCAGCCGCGTCTTTCGCCCGGGCGGTCGTGATGATCAAACGGTCTTCACGGTCGAGTTCATCCAGAATGTCGTCCATGACTTCAGGCGACGGAATGTCCCGGCAGACGACTACGTTCGGGTCCTTCAGGAAAATGCTGCGGAGCTCACTGCGCCACTCGGCCATGTCTTTCGTATGGATCGGGCATTTGGTCAGGTTTTCGATCTCCTCGTACTCGTGAATTCCATCGTCGATTTCATAGAATTCGCGGACGTAACGGTCCGTTTTGGAAATGGCCATTTTGACGGTCGTGCGCAGACCACCCGCCGGCGGAGCGGCAAAGAGGATGAAGCCGCGTGGAAGGGCCAGCTGCTTTTTGAGATCTGTGGCCATTTCGGTGGACATTCCAAGGTCTTCCATCGACTTGAACGTGGTTTTCCCCTGCTCGAACATTAAAATCGCGCGCTCGCCGTTCTGCGTTCCCTGCGTCGTGAAATGGACCACGGATTTTCTGTGGCGCTTTTCTGCCGGACGAACGGCTTCTTTCGCTCGCTCCAGTGCACGTTCGCACTCACGAATCTGCGCTTTGTTTTCGGTCGCCCGAATTTCCTTCAATTTGTCTTCCGCCTGCTTCACGACTAGCCGGTCTTCCGGGTACGTGTAGTCGTACTCGAAATCGACCTCGAAGGCGCCTTCCTGCTTGCTTCTTCGGTCCTCGGGCTTCATGCCGCAGAGGATTTTCAAAGCCTGGAGTGCGGGGTCTGCCAGTTCACGCGTAAAACCGTCCGTTCCGTTCCATACGCCGTCGAGCATGTAACGCGCCACGACGCCGTTCGCCTGGAAATCAAGCATCAGCCCCTCCGGCTGGAAAAGCATCAGCTTGGAAAGGATCTCACGCGCATTGGGGAAACCATCATGAGCGCGGGCCTGAATACGCCACGGCTCGGTCTTTTCTTTGTCTTTTCCATGCGTGTTCAGGATGGCGGGGAAGCCGATCTCATGCCGGTCTTTGGCTTTCGCGGCGATTTTGATCCCGACTCTGGCCAGCCAATGCGCCGCCACGAAACGAATGTGTTCGGGGGTAAAGACCTGCTCGCCGCTGGAAAGGTCCTGATTGTGCATTCTCACGAAAAGGGTGAGCGGTACGATGCATCCGGCGAGGAGGAACAAATAGCTGACCCAGAAAAACGGAATCAGCCAGAAAAGGATCATGCCTCCCAAAAATGCGCCGTACGCGATCGGGACCCACTTTTTAATTTCGAAGCCATAGTAAATGCAGTCCGTACTGATCCAGTCCAGGGCACGCACCCAAATGAGGTAGACCGCAATCGCCGCGAGGATTTTCCAGAGAGCCGCGTAGCCTCCGAAATGGTCCAGCCGCTCAATGGCCGCTTTCATTTCTGCTTCGGTGGGCGCGATCGGGCCACTGGGAGCCGGTGTCACGACGACGGGCATGGGCGCGGAATCCACGGCGTCCGGGTTTTCTTCACCTTCCTCACCTTCGGCTTCGCCCTCTTCTACGACTTCACCATCTTCCTCGCCTTCTTCGCCTTCTTCCACTTCCACGATTTCGTACTCCTCATCATCCGAGGACGCCTCGCCTTCAGCCATCTCGGCATCCTGGGCGGAAGCGGCGGAAATGAAAGAGAAATCAGTCCCTGAAACGAAAAGGAAACTCTCGCCCCACGAGAAAATCCCCAAAACGAGCAACGCAATAAAAAGGCGCATCAAAAAGTTCTGACGCATACCAAACTCCTGAAAAATCGAAACGGATGGTACGGAATTTTAAAAATATACAGTATATTGTAGCACATAGAGATGAAAAAGCAAGAGGCTGGAAGGGGGATTTGGAGAATTTTTTAAAATTTTAACCGAAAAAAAAGAAGAACGAATGAGGACGTGAACGTCTTCACCTCGCCATTCGTTCTTCATGAGCCCGGAATCAAAGCCTTCTTCTTCGGCGGACTGGCGGGGCTTTGGTTTCTTCATTCGCGGAAGTTTCTTCGTTTATTGCCGTGCGCATTTTCGGAAGGCCGGAGAAGCCCTCGATCTCGTCCCGCTTCAGGAGTTTATCGATCCGCATTTCGATGCGCGTCAGCTCGTTTCCTTCTTCGGGAGCGACGAACGTGAAGGCCACGCCCTCGTGCCCCATTCGGCCCGTGCGTCCCACGCGATGGACGTAATCGTCGCAGAACGCCGGAATGTCGTAATTAATAATGTGCGAAATCCCGGAAACGTCGATTCCTCGCCCGATCACGTCCGTGGCGACCAGGTACCGGGTTTTACCCGCCCGGAAGGACGCCATTACACGGTCGCGGCGCCTTTGTTGGAGGTCGCCGTGGATCGCCTCGACGCTCTGCATTTCACGGGAGAGCCGGTCTGCGACCTTTTCCACGCCGCGCTTGGTCCGGCAGAAAATGATCGCCTGATGAGGATTTTCGCGTTTTAAAAGCTGCAAAAGAAGCTCAAACTTCATTTCCGGGGCCACTGTGAAGTAGAACTGCTCGATGGTTTCACTCGCAATTTCTTTGAGCGAGCAATCGAGAATTTCCGGCTCGCGCATGTACTTCCGGGCGATCGACTCGACCGGCGGCGGGATCGTCGCGCTCAGAAGGAGCGTCTGGCGGGACTGCGGAACCTGGCGCAGGATCTTTTCAATGTCGGGCCGGAACCCAATGTCGAGCATGCGGTCGGCTTCGTCCAGAACCACGATCTTGAGGTTTCGCAGATTCAACGTGCGCCGGCTGATGTGATCCATGATGCGCCCCGGCGTTCCGATGACCACATCGACCCCGGCACGAAGCGCCTGCACCTGCGGTGAAAGAAGTTTTCCGCCGTAAAGAGCGAGGCAGGTCAGATCCGTGTATTTGGCCAGTTTCTCGATTTCGTCTTTCACCTGAACGGCCAGTTCGCGGGTCGGAACGAGGATCAGCGCCTGCGGGTCGTAAGAGTTTTCGTCGAACTTGATGAGCTGCAAGATCGGAATGGCAAACGCCGCGGTTTTGCCCGTCCCGGTTTGCGCCTGGCCCATCAGGTCCTCGCCGGTCAGAGCCTTGGGGATGAAAACCTTCTGGATCTGCGACGGGGTTTCGTACTGTGCGTCGTCCAGCGCCAGCAGGATCTCGCGGGAAAGACCCATCTGGCCGAACTCCGAGTTCTGGAGCTGGCGCAAACGTTCGTCTTTCCGCGCGTTCTTCGCTGGTTTTTCGGCTTTGGGCGCTTTGGGGGCCTTGGACTTCCGCTCAGTTTCGGGAGTTTCCTCCGGAACGCTCAGCGTTTCTTCGGTTTTTTCCAAACCATAAACGGTTTTTTGAGTTTTTTTTTATGGTCTGCCGGATCGGAATGGAATTCCTCGTCGAAATCTTCCGGCCCGATGAAATCCTCGGGGTGGGCAGAAATGACGTCCGAAATGGAATTTTCACCGAAAGATTTTCTGGAATCTTTGGACTCCTTTGAAACTTTCGATTCCTTCGGATCATTCGATTCTTTGGCGAATTTGGCGGGCTTTTTGTTTCCCGTCTTTTCGTCCAGATTTTCGGGTTTTTTCCCGGAATTTTTCTCAGACTTTTTTTCCGGTTTCTTCTCGGATTTATTCTCTTTCAAGACGGGAGTCTTTTCTTCTGCTTCTGCTTTTTCAGAGGTTTCCGAGTCGTTCGACGCCTGGGCTTCGCGCTGCTTTTTCATGCGGATGCGCTCGCGGCGGGAGATTTTGCGCTCGGCCTTTTCCTCTTCAGCGGGGGCCGCGGAGGTTTCCACCGGGGAAACGCTTTCCGGGGCCGGGGCCGGAATCGGTTCCGCCGCGTCGGAGGGCTTGCTTTCCAGAATGGAAGCCTGCACCGGAACCGTCGGAATTGGAGCCGGGACGGGGACCGCCACTGGCGCCACGACGGGCTGGATCATGGGCTGCGGGACCACTGAGAGAAGCTGCGCCTGAATGGACGCGAGCGTCTGGTGGCACTGCTGAATCATCTGCAGGACCATTTCCTGCTGCTTCAGAAGCTCGGCACGATGCGCATCCATTCCCTGAGCCTGCGTCTGGTAAAACGCGGGCTGAACCTGGGTGACCGGAGGAATCGGGGCCGGGATCGTTCCCGAAACTTGAGCCGCGGCAGTCGCTTGAGGCTGAGCTTTCGGTCGGTTTTCACGGGACTTTTTAGCGTTTTTCTCGCGTTTTTCCGCTTTGGCCTGATCTTCTTTTTCCGCCTGCTTTCCGAGCTTGTCGATGGTGTTTTCAGCGGCTTTGGCCTGAGCGTACTTTTCGGCCTTCCTGCAGCCTTTGCAGCCGTGGAAACCGTCGCAGGTTTTGCAGTCTTTTTTCTCTTTTTCTTTCTTTTCCTGCTTTGAGTTTTTCTCTTCCCGGACCTTCTGCTCTTTCTTTTTGCTCTTTTCGGAGCGTTCGGCCGATTTGCGCATCATCTGTTCGATCGGCGAAAGTTCATTCCGGTCGAACTCATGGAAAAGCGCGCAGTCAAGCGGGCGGCGTTCCGCTGCGGTCACGACCGAGTCGTAGGACGGGATCGCCAGGTCCGCGGCGCTCATCCCGTTCGGGAGTTTTTTAATGCCGTGGGTCTTCATTTCGTCCTCGACCGAGACGCGCAGACGCGTGTTGGCGACCTTTACGCCGTCGATGATGCTCGTGCGGGTCTGCGTCGGATTGACGGACGGATTGGCCGCGATGTGCTGCTCCTTCCGGGCTCCGCGCCGACGGCTTTTCTTCATTTTCGGCTGGGCGTTATTAATTTCGGCGACCACGGCATCGATTTCTTTTTCGTCCATGACCTCTGCGTCGGCCCAGATCTCATCAGCGGGAGCGGTTTTTTTCGCCTTTTTGCGGCGGCCGTCTCTCGCGTCCCCTTTAGGTTCGTCGCTCATGGCGACTTCTTCAAATTCGAATTCTTCTTCAAAAGAACCATGCCCGTGAAATGGGCGATTAGAACGTTTCTTGCTCATTGCGATTTTGTATTTGTGTGTGAATTGTGTGCGGAAGAATGGGGCTTCCGTCCAAGCCTCCCCTGAAAGGGGAGGGGGACCGCCGCAGGCGGTGGAGGGGTTCCAGAAGTGGGACGGGGTTTCACCAGTTTCGGAACCCCTCCGGCCCTTCGGGCCACCTCCCCTTTCAGGGGAGGCTTCTTGCGCGTTAAAAGGCCCCGCTTTCAGGGGCGCCTTTAAATTATATTACTGAAGCCACTGTTCCAGTTTCTCGAACTGGCGCACAAAGCTCTGCTCTTCGACCCGGATGGGGCTCTTGAAGAAGCAGGCGAGAAAATCCATTCTTCCTGTAAAATTACGCTCCCGGGCGAGTTCCGTCAGGCGCGCCAGATCAAGCACAAGCGGCGCGGCGAGGAGGGAATCGCAGCCCTGCCACGTAAACTGAAGGGTCATTGGCGTCCCGAGAAAACCCTGGAAATGAATGTGATCCCAGGCCGTTTTCCAGTCGCCGAGACTTTGAATGTACTCAATAGAAACGAGCGTTTGGGGCGCGTAGCCCAGAATCTGCTCCAGCAGATGGTTTTTGCTCGAGACCTTGGTCGCTTTATTGCGCGGGTCGTCCAGAACGATGCCGTCGCGATTTCCGAAAATATTATGCCCGACCCAGCTCATGACGTTCAAATTACGATGGGCAAACATCGGCGCAAGGACGCTTTTCATCAGCGTTTCGCCGGTTTTGCCGTCGTTTCCGAAGAAACGCGTGCCGGTCGTTTTGGCGAGCTGCTCCAGAGCCGGAGGCGTCGCCCCAAGCGACGGCGTGAAGTTTACGAAATCGTACCCGGCCTCAAGAGCCGCGACCGCGTAAAGCGTACTGGCCGGGACCGGCGATTCCACGCTTGAATCGATCAACGCGCGGAAAGCGTCCCAGTTTTCCCACTCGGTCTGGTGCTCGCTCGGGTTTCTGAAGTACTCGCAAACTGGCTCGGTGGACATTAAATTCACGACGATGATGTGTTCGAGCTGATTTTTGGCCGCAAATGCTTTCAGGTCGGCCTGAATGGCGGAAATGGTCTCGCGCGGCGTGAGTTTTTCCGAACGGAAACGGTCGGCCATTTTTTCGACGACTTCCCCACTGTTCGCGAGAAAGCCCGGCAGGATCCGCCCGTCAAGGACCGCCAAATCGTCCCGGACGGGCGCGACGGCCTGCGTTTCAAGAGCGCGCTGGTTAATTAAATCGTCAGCCGCTTCGCCGAACGAGCAGTTCCGGATCTCGTACCCGGCGGGGACGAACCGGTCCCACCCGGGCATTTTGTCAACGTTGGAAAATTCCGGAAGCTCCGTCGTAAGACCGATTGGCTTCACGAGCTTCTTCTGGAGGTTCAGCAGTCCCACGACGGCCGTGGTCGCGACTCCTCCCCAAGCGCCAATAATCCAAAGTCCGGTTTTACGTTCAGCCATGAAAAATCCTTCCCCGTGGTGTGTATCTCTGCGTCTGAGGACGGGATCGACTACCTCTCGAAGCTGCGTGGATACTCAAAAATCAACTTCTGCATGACGCACGAACACTCGCGCAAATCATCAAAGTCACCGTATTATACCATATTTTCCTGACCCGAAAAGGTGGAAAAGGGGAAAAAAGGGAAATTTTTTCGTTTTTTTCTGAGAAATTTAGGGGGATTAGGAAGGAAAAGAGGGTTTTGAGGAATAAATGAATCGTGAAGAGAGTCCACTCCTAAAGCACCAAATCCAGTGAAGAGTTCACCCGAATAAGGCCCCGCGGATCAGGCGGATTAGGCGGATTTAAACGGATTTTAAGGAAAAAATTATTAATTTCTTTTTTAAAAAATCCGCCTCGATCTGCTTAATCCGCGGGGCCTTTTTCGGCCTGCGTTTTCTTGATGATTTGGTGTTTAGGGGTGGTTTTTATTCGCGTTCGGCTTGCGCCGAACTTGACCGGCGGGGACGCCGGCCCTCCGAATCTAAAGCGCTTTTTCCGCCGCTTCGATCGTCCGCTGAATGTCCTCCTCCGTATGCGCCGCGGAGAGGAACATCGCCTCGAACTGGCTGCACGGGAAGTAGATCCCCTGGTGGATCATCTTCCAGAACCAGTCCGCAAAGCGTTTTGTGTCGGATCTGGCCGCCGATGGCCAGTCGGTGACGGGGCCGTCCTGGAAGAAGAACGTGAGCATCGCCCCCACGCGATTCGCGCAGAGCGGAACGCCGTGCCGCTTTGCCACTTCGGTGACTCCCTCGACGAACTGCGTGCCGAGCTTTTCCAGGTAGTCGTACGGGTCCAGCGCTTTCAGCGTTTTGAGTGTCTGGATCCCGGCGGTCATCGCGAGCGGGTTTCCACTCAGGGTCCCGGCCTGGTAAACCTTCCCGGCGGGGAGGACGTTCTGCATGATCTCGCATTTTCCGCCGTAGGCGCCGACCGGCAGACCGCCGCCGATGATCTTCCCGAACGTCGTCAGGTCGGGCCGGATCCCCAGCACGGACTGCGCCCCGGCAAAGGCGACGCGGAAACCGGTCATGACCTCGTCGCAGATCAGCACGGTTTTGTACTCGGACTGGACGAACGTCAGCGCGTCGCGGAATTCGGGCGTCATGCGGACGCACCCCATGTTTCCGACGACCGGCTCGAAAATGACGCAGGCGATCTCCTCGCCGCATTTCGCGAACATTTCACGCAGACCGTCCGGGTCGTTGTACTGCAGGACGATCGTGTCGCGGGACGTACCGGCCGTCACGCCGGGGGAGTTCGGAACGCCGAACGTGGCCGCGGCCGACCCGGCAGCCACGAGGAGCGAATCGCTGTGGCCGTGGTAATTCCCGGAGAATTTCACGATTTTGTCCCGGCCGGTGTAGCCGCGGGCCAGACGGATGGCGCTCATCGTGGCTTCGGTCCCGGAGTTGACGAAACGGACCATTTCCACGGACTCCACCGCGTCAATGACGAGCCGGGCCAGTTCCGACTCGAGGAGGGTCGGCGCGCCGAAACTCACGCCGGTGCGGATCACTTTTTCGAGCGCTTCCGTGACGGTGGGATGGCCGTGGCCAAGGATCATCGGGCCCCACGAACCGACGAAATCGATGTAGCGGTTCCCGTCCACGTCGAAGAGGTACGCCCCCTGGCCGCGTTCGATGAAAATGGGGTTTCCGCCCACGGCTCCGAAGGCTCTGGCCGGACTGTTCACGCCGCCGGGGAGGAGGTTCACGGCCTCGGCGAATGCTTCTTTACTTTTGGTCAAGTCGTACATAAAAACTCCGTGTTCTATAAAAAGAAAGGGCAAAGGAAAGCCCCTTTGCCCGTTTTCAGTTTTGAAACGTTTTAATTCTTTTTCAAAAGGTTGCGGCCCTTGATTTTGGCTTTGGGCGTGGAGGCCGAATCCGCTTTTTCAGCGTCCTCCGGAGTTTTTTCCGAAACGTCCGGGAGCAGATCCTCGTCGGCATCATCAGCCTTTTCCTCGTTGGAATCATCGGCCTTTTCTTCGTCGGACTCGTCAGCCTTTTCCTCGTTGGAATCATCGGCCTTTTCTTCGTCGGACTCGTCAGCCTTTTCTTCGTCGGACTCGTCGGCCTTTTCTTCGTCGGACTCGTCAGCCTTTTCCTCGTCGGACTCGTCGGCTTTTTCACCGTCGGGTTGATCCGCTTTTTCCTCGTTCGCGTCGTCATCGTCGCCGAAATCCAGAGGAAGGGCTTCTGTTTTGGGCGCGGACTCGTCTTCTTTTTCCGGAAGGTCCAGCAAATCAAGGGATTCTTCGTCTTTTTCGGTTTCGTTTACTTCGGGTTCGTCCTCAATTTTGGGAGCCGCCTCCAGAGCATCGAGATCCGTTTCACTGTTTTCCTCTTCCGCTTCCTCGTTTTGACTTAGTGTTTCCTCTTTTTTTTTAGAGTTCTCCTTGGTCTCCTTTACTTTGGGAGCTGATTTTTCGGAATCATCCCCGACCTCTTCATCGGATTTTCCTTCAGTCGCTTTTCCGGCTTTTTCATCGGCCGAATCATCAGTTTTGGTGACGGGAGCTTCAACGGGTTTTGCCGCTTCGGTTACTTTTCCATTGAAGTGGACGGACGTGTTCATTCCGCCTTCCAGGTCGGTCATAATCGTGATAGAGCCGTTGAAGTCACCGGGGGTTTTACCCGTGTAAGTCAGCTTGATCGGCTGAACTTTTTTGGGCGTACGGTCGATGGAGGCGGCAATATTGCGGTCCTCTGACGTAATATCAAGGATTTTGAACGGTTCCGCGCCTTGAATTACGAGGGTTTTTTCAGCTTTTTTGCCCTGTTCGACCATATTGAACGAAAGGGGAGACGGGCTTGCGCTCAGCGTCTGCTTGATTCGACCCTCGACCCGAACGGGGATGCGCCGGTTGCGCACGTCGTCGTTGGTCACCAGCTCGAGCACCTGACTGAACGGTCCGGGAGGGGCGTTCGGAAGGAGACGCACGACCAGGTTGTACGCTGAGCCCTGGTAGGCCTGCATCGGTTTCAGCTCAACCTTGAGAAATTTGCACTCGCTTTGAACGTCGACTATCTTCCAGCCATAATTAATACTGTTCACGTTGACGGAAATGCCGGGATTGGGGGTTTTCGCCAGGTCAACGGACCCGAAGTACACAATTCCGGGGTTCACCGAAACGTCGCTTCGGATGTAAACGTAGGAATGAAGCTGCATCTCAACGCGCTGCGGCGCAGCAAAACGCACCGTGATCGTCGCATTTTTGTTTCCGGTAAACTGATCAGTATTAATATGAATTTTAATGCGGCCCTGCTGGTGGGTCTTGATTCGGCCGGGCGTCAGAAGTGTTGGGGTGGTGCACTGGCAGGAAGATCGCACAGATTCAACGATTACATCCTCCATGTATTTGTTGGTGAATACGAATTCATATTCAGTCTTGGCTCCCCGGACCACCGTTCCAAATTGGTGGGAAGTAGTCTCGAACATATCGACGGGGAAATTGCCGGCACCGGTTAACGCTCCCAGCATCAAAATCCAGGAAAGTACAAAAGTTTCCATACTAAAATCCAATCTCTCAACGATAAAAGCTCAAGGAATGACTTTTCGTAATTGAACTCTGAAAAATCCCTTTTCAGCTCCCGGTTTATTTTAGCACCTCACTTGATTTTGTCAAGGGCAGGTACTTCAGTTTTTTTTATAAAAGTATTTCCCAGGGGGGCAAAATCTCCTGGAATTATACCACTTCAATTTTTTTTATCGTCAAAAATATGCCCGCATAATCACTAAAATCTGTATATTTGTAATATTTTTCTCTAAAACTTAAAAAGTTTCTATCCCCCCCATTTCCATTTTTTGTTAAATTGGGTTATAATATAGGAAAAGGGTGGAGATTCTGTCGCCCTTCTTATGGAATTATATGTGGCGGGAAATGGAAGTTTTTCTGCCGCTTCAGGTCAAATGTTTATGGAAATCCGGTTTTACAGAGTTTCGCAGGCCGGCGTGTCTGCTGTGTACCGTTTCGGAAGGAAAACCCTCGGCGTTTTTCTTCTGGCGGTCCTGTACGCAATTTGCGTGCTGGCGGAACCCACGGCCCCCGGAACTCCTGAGCCGGAATCTCCCGTCGCAGAATCTCCCGTGGTGGAATCTCCCGTGATCGAAACTCCCAAGCCTGAATCTCCTGAAGCCATCATTCACGAGGCGGAAATTCATGAACCTGAACCTTCCGCGACGGAACCGCCCGAGGAAAAACCGGAGGTTTCCCCCACTTTTTATTCTTCAATCCTTTCAGCCAATTCAGACTCTAAGATCGCCGGGCCGGCCGCGAATCCGCGAAACGGCAGCGAGGGAATTCCTCTTTTCCTGCTGAACCGGAACGGGCGGATGATTGCCGTGCCGGGGATCTCGCTCGAGACGATGGACGACGTTTTCCGGAAAATCGTTGGCGCACCGACGGACGAGAAAGTTCAGCTTCCTGAGTACATTTTTCACTCGGTGCTCGTGGATGGGGAAGTCGGGAAAGACGTCGTTTCGCTGAAAGTCCGTTTCCAGATCGAAACCTTTGGTCAGGGCGCGGTCTGTGTGCCTCTGCGCTTCGACGAGGGAATTCTTGTGGCTTCCCAGACCACCGAGACGAAACCGGCCGCTGAACCGAAACCCACTCCTGAAAAGAAACCAGCCGCTGAGACGAAACCGGCTCCTGAACCGAAACCGGCCACAGGAGCCACGCCGAGCGTTTCGACGGCGGATTCCCTTTCGGAAGAAAACTCGGAAGGGGAGGCGACGGAAATTTATTCCGAAGCGGCGCACCGTCTGAATGAACTGGTCCCGGTGGAGAAACGGTACTCCGGGCCGGGCCAGGTCTGGGTGGAATTTTCGGAGGAAAACGGCTTTACGGCGTGGATCGTCGGAAAAGGCGTTCATAAAATCGAGCTGACTTTTCAGGTTCCTTACACGCGGGCACAATCGGGTGAAAGTCAGTTTAAAATTCAGATTCCGTACGCCACGATGTCGGAGTTGAACCTTGAGATCCAGCAGACCCGCAAGGAATCGGAACATCTGGCCGTTTCCATGACGGGTGGAACGATGCTCCGCAGTCCGTACTTTGAAGTGGATTCCGGGACGGATTCCAGCCGGCCGGAAAGCGAGGGAAAGACGCGGCTTTCGGTGATTCGCCTCGGCGGGGAATTTTGGCTTTCGTGGAGCGAAGCCCCGGAAGAAAAGGCCGTCACGCCGGACATTTTGGAGGCGGAGGGGCTCATTCTGGCGATCATCAGCCAGGATTCGGTGCATTATGACGCACGCATGAAGGTCACGCGCAAGAATTCGGACGTGAATTCGTTCCGGGTTCAGCTCCCGGTCAACGCGGAGCTGATCCCCCAGAATTCCTCGGATTATTCGATCGCTTACGTTCTGAATGAAAAGGGGAAGATCGAAAAGGGCGGGACGTCCGGCGGGCCTCTGGTGGAAGTGACCCTGAAGAAAAAATTCACGGGGACCGTGCGGGTTGATATTCACGCGAAACTGCCGATTTCCAGCCCGCAGGCCGCCTCGGAGTGGTTCGACATGGCGGGGTTTTCCGTCCTTTCGGCCGTTCGTCAGGCCGGTTACTACGCCATTAAAACGACGATCGGGAAGCACGCGAACTGGACGCCGGGCGCGGGAATGCGCCGTCTGGAAGAACTCCCCGTTCCGATGGAACTCTGGGAACCGGTCAAAAACCTGGAAGTCGGGAAAGCGGCCGGGAATTCGGTCGGCGCGATCGTTTACAAATCCGCCAGTGAGGAAAAGAAAACCGGGAAAACTGGAACGGACTCCAAAGATTCCGGGGCCGCAGGGGCGGCTCCAAAGGATGGAAGTCCGCTTGATGAAAGCGAGGATTCAGGGGAATCGTCGCTCGACCAGCTTTTGAGTAATATTCCTCAGGATGATGGGGCCAAGCCTGAAAAAGAAGACGAGGACCCCTACATTCCGTTCAACCGTGGGAATGATTCCCAGATCGGTGAATCTTTGACGGATGGAATGGGTTGGGAGTCGGTGGAAAACCGTCAGTCGGTTTGGGAGGCGGTTTTTGAGTACGACTCCCAGCCCACGCCGCTCTGGACCCGAATGGTGGAACGAACGACGCGTATTAATATTGAGCCACAGTACACGGTTTCGGTCACACAGGATAAACTGGTCCTGGAAGCGACCTGGAACTGCACGATCCGCGGCGGGAAAATCTCGTGGATCGACGTGAACCTGAACGGCTGGACGTTCCTCTCCTGCGGGCCGGAAAGCCTGACCGCTTCCGAGCAGATCAACGACATTTCGCCGAGCGGAAGCACCAGCGCGAATATTTCCATTCCGTTTAATCAGCCGGTGGGAAATCACGTCATTTTGACGTTCCGCGCGGAGCGTGAACTTCCGGAGGACGCAAAGGATTTTGAATTCCGCCTTCCGCAGAAATCCGGGAGCCAGGTCCCGCAGTTCGTTTTCTCCAGCACGCCCGCGGAGCTCCGGATCGTTTCGGTCCCCCAGCTTGAAGTGACGCCGGATTCGTCGAAATGCCGCCGCCTGGTGCGTCAGCCGGGAAGTCTGACCACCCCGAAGAATTCCGAGTCGGGCGGTTCTATCCCGCTGGTGTACCGGTGCGAGTCGGAAGAAGCGGTTTTCGCGGCCAATCTGCTCGTCCATGAACGCCAGACTCAGGTGCGGCAGTACTCGCAGGTGGAACTTTACCGCCAGGAGTACCGTGTCCGCCAGACTTTCAGTTACGCGGTGGCGTACAAGAGCATTAATCAGCTTCATTTCCTCATCCCTGACATTAATGTAGAGGACCTGGAATTTACGCTCAGTGCAGGAACCACGCCGGAAAATCGGTCCGGGAAGGGATTCGACGCGGTTTCCGTGCCGGCGGTGCGGGAAAGGAATTTCATCTCGATGAAGGTCCCGATGGAAAAAGTCCACTCGGTGACCATTGCCGCGGATGACGCTGGGCCTTCGGCTGGTTCACGGAACACAGGAATGAATCGTTCTGGAACGGCGGCAAACGCCGCACCTGAAACGGGCTCAGCAGGAATTCCAGAGGCTTCCGGCTCGGGGGAAGCGGCTCCCGTTTTGGAAACGGTTCCGGTTCCGGGAATGGGCCCCGAAAGTCCGGACGGTCCAGGAGAAAATCCCGAATCACCCAACGAAAACCAGCCTTTAGAGCCGGATCAGGGCAGAACGCCGGAGCATTCCTCCGAGCCGGGCCTGGCACCGGGGGAAATTTCCAGCCGGCCGATTTTGAAATTCCGTCCCTCCGAGGAGAAACCGGGGTTCATGGAGGTGGACGCGCTGCTTCCCGAGGAACTTTTGGGGGCGTTCACGATTTCCATCGCGTACACGAAACCGATGCCGCGCCTTTCGGAAGGAACGCCGATCAACGTGGAGATCCCGCTCGCTTCCTCACAGGATGGAAAAACGACGGAAAACCTTCTGGAACTGGCGGCGGATGAAAGCCTGGAAATGAACTCGCCGAAGCAGCAGAACGCGGAAAGTCCGTGGGAGGAAATGGGGACTTTTCTCGTGCAGAACCAGTTCCGGCGTGAAAAAGAATTTGGCGAGAAACCCCGCAATATTCCGCTTCAGTTCCTTTGCAAAGCGGATGGGGTTCAGAATTTTATTAATGTTGGCGTGTCCCTGCGTTCGGTTTCGCCGCAGGAAATTACGCTCATTGACCGATGCTGGATCCAGACCTGGATCTCGGGCGAAAACCGTCGTGACCGCGCGGTTTTCCTTTTCCCGCCGGCGGAAATTCCCGGAATGGGAACCGGTTCCGGAAACGATGGAACTCCTTTGGCCGGTGGTTCCGGCCCGTCGCTTTTGACGATTCGGAAGTTTACCGTTTGCCTTCCGAAGAACGCCCTGGCCGATACTGCGGAGGTCTGGATCGATCAGAAACCTGCCCAGTTGGGGAAGGAACTGAAGCGGCTTTCACCCAATAAAATCCAGGTGATCCTTCCGGTGGCGGCGGCTCCGCATGGCGCGCAGTCGGTGGAAATTCGGTACCAGTTCCGCGTTCCCAACCTTTCGGAAGGCACGCGCGAAATGGAGCTTCCGTACGTTGAGGATTCCACGTGGATCCGGAGTCTGTACTGGCAGATCCTCCTCCCGGAAAACTTGCACATCGCTCAGGTTCCTCAGGGATTTTCGCTTGAGTACCGCTGGGGCTGGAACCAGTGCTTCTGGGGTCGTGTGCCGCTCTGGGAGCAGGAAACGCTGGAACGTTGGTCCGGAGCCGTGAAAGGAACGCCGATTCCGAAGCGGATGAATCGTTACATTTTGGCCGGAATGGGCGCGAATGAGGTCCTTGAGCGGCCCATCCACATGCGGTTGGTCAATCGTACGACGCTGGTCACGTTCCTCGCGCTGATCGTTTACCTCGGTGGAATTTTGATGATTTACCTGGAAATTTTCCAGAAACCGCTGATTCGTCTGGGGCTTTTCGCCCTTTTGGCGGGTTTGGCGATCCGATTCCCGGAATACGCGCTTCTGGGGATCCAGGCGGCCACGCTTGGGTTTTTCCTTTTCTTCATTTCCATCATGTGCGGTCTGAGGAAGCAGCTGCGCCACCAGATTTTTGTCCGCGGTTCCTCCGAAGCGCAAACCCGATTCAAGACGCAGGGGCATCAGACGGTCGTCGCGCCGTCGGAGAGTTCGCAGCACGCCTTCCGAACGATTTCGTTCGACCAGAATCCCGGCGCTGCGTCGGGTGATGAGGTTTCGACGGTCATTCGCCAGGTGAAAAAGAAAAGACCCGAAAACGGATGAGTGTTCGCGGAACGCTCCCTTTGAACGGGGGAGGGACTTCATCCTTAAAACGGATCAATTCGATCACCGGTTTTTTCGGGGATTGGATCGATCCGCGCTTTCGTAATCGTTTTTCTGGAATTTTTTATGATTTTCCCGTTTTTCCATTCCGTCCGTTTTTCCCGTCATTCCGGGGCTTTGCTTGGTCTGAGCCTGGGGATTGCGGTCGCGTTCTGGACCTTGACGGGGATTTTCTGTCAAAACTTTCTTTCTGCGCAGGAAAAACCGATCGTTTTCAAAGGAAAAACTTTCGGGCATTCGATTGTGGCTGCACCGAAGGACGCTGCTTCGGAGGAACCTGAGTCTGATTCGGTTCCACTTCGTTTTCGTCGGGTTTACGTTCCGCAGGAACTCCTCCCGGAAATCCCCACGTTTGGGAAAAATTACTGGCCCATTTCGGAAAAGGAATTTAACGTTTGGCTGGCCGAAGATTCGGATTCGGAATCGGGGGCCGATCTTCTTCCGAAAGCCCTTTACGCGGAAAAGGCGGTTTACCGCGCCCGGCTTTCCGAAAATTCCGAAAATAAATGCTTCACCGGGACCGCTAATTTCCGGATCCGCAAAATCCCCGAAGAGGCGCTGATTTCCAAGCCCGCAGGAAATTCGGGCGTTCTGATCTGGTCATTCCCGTCCGTGAGTTTCGCTTTGAATGACCAACTGAATATTCGCCGGGCCGACACAGAATCACCCCTCAGGCGGGATTTTAATTTTCTGCCCAATGGTGGAATTGAGGCGGTTTTGAATTCCGCGGATTTTTCCTCCGCTGAGTCTCAGGAGAGCGTCTGCGACGCGGAAATGGAATGGTCCCAACGTTTCTTCAGGAGCGAAAACGGAGATTTACGCCTGAATCTGGAATGGATCCCGGCCACGGATACGCAGTGGATTTTTGAACTGCCGCCGGAGTGGATCCCGGAAACCCCTGACGGGCTGGTCATTCTGGAGCGTTCCACGGAAACGGCTCCCGCAGCAGACGAGAATCTCCCGGCTCATACGGAAGCGGAACCCCCCTCGGAATCCACGGCGGCCGAAGAATCTGCGTCAAGTGACGAAAAAGAAGTGCCGGAAGAAGGTTTTGATGCGGCTACAGAGGCGGCGCCTGATTTAAATGTCTGGCGGATCTCGTTTGGCGGACGGCGAAAAGCGTCCCTGACGTTCCGGTCCAAAACGAAGCCGAAGCTCCAGGAAACGCCGGTTTCCTGCACACAGAAAAATATTTACCAGTTCCGCAAAGACGGCGTGGACGTTTTTGCGCGCATGAATCTCACGCCGCTTTTGAAGGGTTTTCGTCAGAGTCTTAAACCGGTTCATGAACTGAACGTCCAGCTTGAAGGGAATCTGGTGCCGATTTCGATCCGGTTCAACGAGACGGAGCTCACGTGGACCAGCCGCCAGGAAAACGAAGGGCTGGTTTTAAATGTTCAGCTTCCGGAAGCCTTCCCCGAAACGGAGTGCCAGCTGGAAATTTCGGCGATCGGGAACCTGGATCCGTGGCTCTCCGGGCTCGGAGATTCCCTGCGCGATCTGCCGGGAATTCATCTTCTGAACGTTCCCCGGCTTGAGTGCAGGACGCAGATCGTTTTCTTCTCCCCGCTGGAAATTAAAGACTTTACGCTTCAAAACGCGTACCTGATTTCCAACCGCCAGCTCCCCAACACGCAGCACGTGCAAATGGAGTTCATGGAAACGTCGCCCTCGGCCAAACTTCAGCTTTCGCTCGCGCGTCAGAAAAACCCTCTGATGCTTGATCTGACTACGGCGATGGATTTTCAGGAGCACGAAATTGCCGCGGTCACGGAAATGCTGGTTTCGATCAAGACCGGGGAAAGTTTCGACGTTTTGGGTTTTGTGGACCGTTCCTGGACGATCGACTCGGTGGAAGTGACGGAACTTCCGCCCGATGGCGTCCCGGTAAAACCGGCTTCGGGGAATCTGCTCGAAGACTGGAACGTGGACGTTTCTCCCGATCTTGTGCGTCAGACTCTTGCTGATCTGGACCCAACGGGGGAACTATCGGGAAAACTCGCCGCGGACGGCTGGGACGTGGATTCCATTGGGATCCTTCACATTCAGCTCACCCATTCGATTCGCCCGAAGCATCCCGTTTCCGTTCAGATCCGGGCCAGACGTTTGGGCTACTCGAACAATTACTCGCTTACCGGGATCCAGCTCGCTCCGATTTATTTTCCCACGTACCAGATCGGTCAGTCGTGGATCTTGTGCGGCTCCTCGACGGGCTGGAATATTCATTTCCTCGAGCCGTACCGGGAGCAGGACGTTTTGCAGGACGTTCCGCCCAAGAGTGAACCGGTTCATTTGCCGCCTTTGAGCAGAGAAACGCCGGCTCTGCCTGGTGAACCAAATCCAAAGCCGGAAACGGTCGTGAAGCCGGAAACTGGGGTGAATCCGGAAGCCGCCGTGAAGCCGGAAAGCGGAGAAAAGCCGGAACCCTCTGAGAATCCGGAAACCACGGTGAAGCCGGAAACCACGGCGAAGCCCGGCTTAACTCCGAAAGTTTCCGAGGTGAAAAAGCCGGAATCGTTTTCCTCGGTGCTTTTCCCGACGCTTGCGGGGGCGCGGAAACAGTTTCCGGCGCAAATGACGTTCAAAACGGGAATTCAGGACTTCAAAAACGTTCCCATGCTTCGGCTCGAACACTCGGAGCGGGAGTTCAGCGCGGAGGTGAGCGGTTTTTACGACATAACTTCGACGCCAAACGCCGTTTTTTCCATCAAATGCGACCCGCAGGGGACCGAAGTGAGGCGGCTCCATTTGATGATTCGTCCCGGGATTCTCACGGGGATCAACTGGAAATTCCCGCGGAATCTTGGCGGCACGGAAACACGCTGCATCGAGCGCTGCGCCCCGGAAGACGTGGAAGACCTTAATACGACCTACGAACTGTGGGAAATTTCGTTCCCGCAGCCGGTTCACGACCCGTTTGTTTTTCAGCTGGCCCTTTTGGTACTTCCTTCCAATTCCCAGCCGGTCGGTGCCGATGAAGTGGTCTCAGAGCAGACGACGGACCCCAAAACGACCGGGCCGCTGAATCGGGATTTGATCGCGGATTACTCGAATAAAAGCCCACAAGAGCGGGGAATCTGGTGGCGCAAGTACTTCCCGAACGGGTTGAATCTCCCGCTGATCGACGTCACGGACGCCGAAAAGTGCACGGGGAGCGTGACGCTTCAAAATGATGTGACCGATGAGGTTTTGGTCGAGACGCAGGAAATGATCCCGTCGATCCTTTCCCAGAAAGAAACTTCAGGGATTTTATTCAAAACCGCGTCGGAGGACTGCGAACTGTACCGCTACACGCCGCACGCGATTTCCAACACGCCGCGGCCGCAGCTGAAACTTCAGTGGCGGGATCAAACGATCGGCGTACAGAAGGCTTGGATCTGGAAGGAATTTTGCCAGAGCCAGTTTTTCACCAACGGGACCATTTTGCGTTCCGTCTCGTTCAAAATCGAAAATATTGACGCGCAGCAGTTGGAGCTTTCGATTCGCAGCCCGTACAAAACGCCGGTCGAATTTCTGGGAATCATCGTGAATGGTTTCCAGGTTCCGTTTGAAACGCTTGAGAAACCGGCGTCAGATGTGGCGCAGGACGGGGATACTGCAGACTCCGTGGAGTCCATCAAATCGTCAGAAGATCCCGCCAAAGGGAACGTTTCCGCGCCGGAAATTGCCTCCCAGGATCCGGAAGTTCCGACGAAAGGGATTCGAGCCGTGGCTTCCTCCGCGGCTGGTGAAGAGTTTCGGCTGGTCATCCCCTTCCCGGTCTGGCAGAGGGAAAACGAAGTCATCGTTCAGTGGCTGGAGCGTCAGCCGTCCTGGAGGGTTTTTACGACGCTTAACCCTCCGGAAATATCCACCAATCTGTTGGTTCTGCAGAGGACCTGGGAAGCGTGGATCCCCGAAAGTTTTGTGCCTTTTGGTGAAGATGAATTTTTCTGGAAGAACGATTCCAAAGACGATTTTTCGCAAGATGAAACCGCCGGAGCGGATAAGGCTCCGGAAACCGCTTCCCAAAAGGGGGAATTTCAGAACGATTCCCTTCTGGTACGCCTTTTTGGGCCATTCAGATTGGGGAAAAATATTTTTTCCAGACCTGAAAATCTGACGCTTACGGAAATCGAATCGCCGATTCAGCTCGATTCGCGTTCACTCGAAAAACTGACTTCTTTCGGGCTGGACGATGAATTGGGGAGCCATTCGCCGAGTCTCGCCATCCTTTCGCGGGAACGGGTTCCTCACTCCGTCGTGGGGTGGAATGCCTACACGCAAAGCAAAAAACGGCCGATTTTCGTCATTTACGGAAACATGATGGAGGCCTCGCGCTGGTTCCTGCTTCTTTTTGTGGGTTTTCTGGCGAGCTGGGTTTTGGTCCCGTACCGCATTCTGCGAGTTTGGCTCTGCGGTCTTGCGGGAGTTTTCTGCATGCTCGTTCCGATGGTCTGGACGCCGTTTTTCTCGGGAATATTCCTTGGGTTGGGGGTTTCGTTCATTAATAGTTCCCTCCGCCGCCACATCCGTTACGTTTCCGAAAACCAGAAGCCGGTCATTTCGGTAAAATATTCGCCGTCCTCTGCCGAATCCTCGAAATCCTCGAAATCTTCGAATTCCTTGAGTTCTTCGAAATCTTCGAATTCCTCAAAATTCTCGAAGGCTTCGAAAACCACGGAAACATTGGAAGAATCCTCGATCATTTTGACCGTCGAGCCTTCACCTGTTTTGGGTTCCTCCGCGGGAAGTACCCGGAAAAAGGAGGAAAAATCATGAAAATGAGCGTTTCTTCCCCATTTCGTTTTACTCGCCCGGTTTCCTTTTTCAGCCGGCTGGTGTTTTTCGTGTTCCTTTTGTTCCTCCTCGCCGGGAATCCTTTGGGACGTGCGCAGCGGCTTGAGCCTCCGGTCAGGACCGTTTCGCCCATTTCTGCCTCCCCTTTAATTCCCGAAAAGAAGCAGGAATCTCTGCTGGAAAATCAATCGGATTCGGAAAGCGCGGAGATCCCATGGATCTTCATTCCGCTGGACTCAGAAGGAAAGCGTGTGGGGGAAGATTTTTATGTTCCGCTCGAAATCCTCCAGAAGCATTTCCAGAATTCAGAAGCGTCGAAGAGTGGTCAGAAGCCGGGATTTTTTTTCAGGAAGGCCCTTTATTCCGGCACGGTTTCCCAAAATCTCACGTCCCGGGATCTGAGTGTGGACTCGATTCGCGCGTCTTTTGAAGTGGAAGTCCAGATTCCCGAGACGAAAGTCACGTTCCCCTTCACGCAGTCGCAGGTTTACCTGGTTCCGGGGTCGGCCCTTTTGAACGGGGAGGCTTTCCAGGTCGTTTGGGAAGACGGGAAACCCGTGGTCAATTTCCCCAAAACGGGCCGTTACATTCTTGAGTTTACGCTCATCCCCATCGTGGAGCCGATGGAGCCTGCACCGGATTCGGAAACGGAAGCCCTGGATCTGGTTGCGCTCCCGGACTCTTTGGAGGAACCGCTTCCCAATTCGGGAAATGAATTTTCCTTGAGCGGCTTCCGTTTTTCGATCCCGGCGGTTTCGAGTGCACGTCTGGAACTTCAGGTTCCGCAGGGAGTCAATTCGATCGAGTTCCCGACGGCGCTCGGAAGTCAGGAATACGAGCAAAATTCCCGCACGTGGTTCGTGCGTCTTGGGGCGGCACAGCAACTGGCGGTTCAGTGGAAGACGCAAAAAGTGCGTGCCGGAACGCCGGGCCTTCTGACTGCCGAGGAACTCTGCACGTGGCGGCTCGAAGAACGAAGCCAGCGGCTGGAATGCCGGACGCGGTTCCATTCCTCGGAGGAAGCGTTTTCTCGCATGGAATGGGTCGTGGATTCCAGACTGACTTTCAAACCGGAGGAACTTCAGATTTTCATTCAGACCGAAAACCGGAATGAAGATTTTGCCCCGGGCATGGAGAATCCTGCGGGGCCACTGGCCGATTCGTCTTTTTCGCACTCGCCGACCTACTTTTTAGTTCCGTTTGCTGGGGAGAGAAACGTCCAGACCCGGGTCGAGGGGAAAATTTGCCGCATCATTTTGACGCTGGCCAAGCCGGTAAGCGAGCCGCTTTTGGTCATTTTCCCGCTTGAAAATACGTCGGCAGGAAACGTCGGATCCTACCCGATTCCTCTGGTCAGGACCGAAAAGACCCGAGTGACTCACCGCTGGTTCCAGGTGATTTCCGCCCCGAATTTCCATCTGGAACTTCCTCAAACGGCGAGGATCCCTTTGGTTTCCCTTCAGGAATTTTTGGGCGTCTGGGAGGAACTTAGTCCGGTTTCGACCCCCAATTCAGATTTTTATCTGGAATCAACCGAGGCCGGAAATCCGGGCGATTTGACCTTCTTCTCTGGGAATTCTCTGGTCATCGACGATAGTCAATCGGCGAGCCAGTCGCAGGCCTGGACGGTCAAATCGGGGCCGCTCCCCGCCATTTCGACGATTCATGAAAATCTTTTCTGCGCGTTTGATAAAGACCTGGTCAAAGTCCAGTTCCTCGTGCAGTTTTCCAGCCCGGAAGCGATTCCATCACTTTTTCACGTTCAAATTCCTGAGGGGCTGAACATTCAAAAAGTCATTCTTCACGATGGAATGGTTCAGAAAAACCTTCGTTTTTCGCGCAGCCAGATCGATCGGCTAGGGATTTTTTACGATAAAATTCCGCCTGAGGTTTCCGAATCGCCGAATGGCGTTAATGAGGAGCCGCCCGTCAGATCTCCGGAGACCGATTCTGGTTTTCCTTCAACGCTTCCCGAGTCGATTCCTTCCCCGCTGGTGAAACGTTCCGCCGAGGCTGAAGTTTCATCGGTCTGCTCCGTGGAAATCGTCGGGACGCTGGACGTTTTGGATTTTGCCGCGAAAAAGGAAACGAAATTTCCATTCCCGGATGTTCGTGTCTCGGAGCCGTCCCTGCATTCGGTTTTGCGTGCGGTTCATCTTTTCCGTTCTTCGCGGGTTTTGGTGGCCTGCCCGGTCCCGGCGGGAGGGCGTGAAATGGAGGAAACGGTTTCCCAGAAAGTTTCGGGAATTTTCGCTTTTGAAAATCTTCGGCTCGTTTCCGCGTTTTCGGTCCCGCCTCTGGAACCTATCAAGACGGAAGTTCAGATTCGCCCGAATCAGCCGAAAGTTTTGGTCAATACGCGGACGTTCCTCCGAATTCCCCGTGAAATGACGCTTCCGACCGAGGACGGTTCCCTGAAACTCGCCAATCCGGTTCAGGGGAACGACCTGAACTCCGGCGCGGTTTCTCCTCTGGGCTCTTCAGCTCCGGACGTTTCCGGCGGTGAGTCTGGCCTGGAACCTGAAGCCGCGCTTTCGACCGGGAAAAATGATTTGGAAGCGGGAATTGCGGATCCTTCGGCCGGGCCGCGTCTTACGAGATTTTCATCCGCGGCACTCCCGGAAGAGTCCCTCAAGGAGTCGCCTGTTTACTCCACCAATTCGCACTGGCAAATGACCATGGAAATGCTTTTTACGGTGGAAAAAGGTCTGGCGGATGAAATCGTTCTGGAAATGCCGGCCTCGATTTCCCAGCCGTACATTTTGGAGCCTCCAATGCCGTACGAGCTGGAGCCGATTTCGAATCAGGTTTCTTCCGGAAAGGCGTTTTCCGATGAGAAAACCGCAAAGGCCGGAGCGAAAAATCCCCGTGACAAAAAAGCGAAAAAAGACCCCGGTTCCTCCCCCGATCCCGAAAAGAAAGGGCCGGGAGCAGAGGACGTTTCCGCGCGTTCCTCTTCGGCGATTTCCTCGGCCGCGAATAAATCGGAGGGGTGGGTCCGCATGGTCATTCATCCTCGGAAACCCATTTCAGGAAATCTGGCGCTTCGCCTGACGGCGGACATTCAGGAGACTCCGCTCGATTCCGCGGTTCAGAACTCGCTGGTCCGGCTTTCCAGTCTGCGATTTCCGGGGATCAAGGTCCAGAATCAGGACGTTTTGCTCCCCGCCCTGCGTTCCGAAAGCCGCAAGGAACAGTTTCGCTGGTTTACGGACGGGATGATCCCGCTTTCCGTTTCCCGCCTGACGATTCCTTCCTCGGCATCAGGTTCCGCTCCCCAAGCGGCCCCGGCTCCCGACGCGGATTCTTCGGAAGTTTCGGCTTCTTCCGAAAAGGAAACCGGCACGAAATTTGAAAATCCGTTTACTCTCGAGTGGAAGGCCCCGGCCAAAGGCGCCTCCAGCGGTGAAGGAAATCTTTTCAGGGTTTACCGTGCGATCGAGGACCACTGCTTCGCCCAGCTTCAGGTGCAGAGTTTCGATCTTCTGAATCCCGCGGTGGAACTGACGACCCACTCGGTTTTCTGGAACTCGGAAAAGGAATTTCTCGGAGTAACGTCCCTCGACATTATACCGCAGAAAGCGCAGACCTGCATCCTTCGGCTTCCCGCGAAGCTGAAACTCCTGGAGGTCCATCTTGACTCGCGGCCCGTCCAGCTTGAGGAAGTGGTCTGGGATGAAAACCGCTCGGAGTTCCTTTCGGTTTCCAGTGTTTCGGGGGCCGCGTCCGGGGAAGATGCTCCACAGGACGGGCGGGTGTCGGGGATGGAGTACCGAACGTTCCGCGTGACGCTCCGATCGCTCCAGCTTCCGCAGCACCTGGAAATTTTGTACCACGGGGACGTTTCCGACTGGCAGTCCTCGCGTCTTCCCGGGAGTTCTGCGGAACCGCGCGGCGCAGATCGTTTGTACCAGCTCGACCTTCCGGTCCTGCTTCAGCAGAAGATGAACGAGATCGTCCCGATCGAGTCGCTCAGCGGCGCGGCATTCTTCTTCCTGCCGAACGATTCGAAACTGAACCTTTGGTCCGTCACGCTTCATGAGACGGTTTCGGGAATCCAAACCCAGCGTCTGGCGCCGCTCGCGCAGCGGTCGTGGGGGCGTGTGCAGGTCGTCTGCCTGGAACGCCTGCGTGACCTGCTGGCCCGGGTCCTTTCGCCTCGCCTGGCCGGCACGGTGACCCAGCGGGAAAGAACCGCCTGGCTGGAAAATTGGCACTTGCTCTGGCTGGGACTGGAGCGTATCATCCAGGTGACTTTTTCCCAGCATCCGGAATTTGCGACGGAGGAGATCCAGCGGAATTTCGATCAGCTCCGGACGGAAAGCGGCCAGCTTTTTGCTGAATCACTGCCGCCCGAGTCGCTGGAAAAAGAAACGCTCGCCCGAAGTATTAATGAGTTCCGGCAAAACTCCCTCAATCTGGTTTTCATCCGGAATCTTCCGAATGAAGTGAAACAGTTGGCCGCTTTTGAAACGGGGAGCAGCTCGCGGTTTTACATGATGGAAAAGGTCCAGCCTGACTTTTCGTTCCCGAAACACATGTGGGCGGTGCTTTATACGCTCCTTTTCACGTTGATGATTTCGCTCGGTTTGTATTTTTACCCGACGATTCAGGAAGAAATCCGCACCACTCCGTTCTGGCTGGTTTGCGCCGGATCGCTCTGGATCCTCTGTGGCCTGAATATTTGGATCGGGATCTCGCTTTTGATCCTTTCCATCGTGACGCTTGGCTGGCGGATCATGAAACTGGCGCGCGAGGATTGATTTTTCAGAATCTCCCCCTAAGCCCGTGGCCGTTCGAGGATTTCTTTCAGGGCCGCGGGTTTTTTGTATATTAATTTAAATGTCTCCGAAAAAAGAATCCGGGCTCTTGACATTTACCCCTTCGGCCTTTATAATACAAACGTTCAGCCTTCCAAAACTTTCATTTGAAACCGGAGTTTTTGCTCCCTCACCCATTCCCGGAAATGATGTACGAAGAAACTTTCATTTACTGTTCCGTTCTCCCTGCGGGTTTTGATTCGACGTATTTTTACCTGAGCTTCATTGGCGAACTGCCGGCGGGGACTCACGTTCAGGTTCCATTCGGATCTGAAAACAAGCTGGTCCCTGGAACCGTCACGAACTGTGAAACCTTCACCGCCGACGAAGTGCCGTTTCCTGTGGAGAAAATGAAGTGCATCATTCGTACGCTGAGCGAAGAGGAGTTTGAAACACTTTCCAAAGAGAAAAAAGCAAAGATGAAGATCAAGTTGAAATCTTTGGACTCCTTCCTTTCTAAAACGTCAGACGATCTGGAAGAAGTGGATGAACTGATCGAGGACGAAGATTACGACGGGATTTTTAAGTGGGCGTCGCGTCATCACGATTGCGTGTCAAATCCCGACGTCCTTCAAAAAGTCCTGGAATGTTACGAAATGTGCGTCGGTCAGAACATGCCGGAGGCCGCGCTGAATCTCGGCACGATGTACTATAACGGGCGGGTCGTGGCGCAGGACTTTAAGAAAGCCGCCCATTACTACAAAATCGCGGCCGATGCGGGAAATTACGTCGCGTTTTGCAATCTCGGCTACTGCTACTATTACGGCCGTCACCAGGACGTGGACTACGAAAAAGCGTATGAGTACTTCCTCAAAGGGGCTTTGCTCTACAACGACGCGATTTGCCTGTACAAGATCGGCGACATGTACCTGAACGGCTACGGCGTCGAGAAGAACACGACCTACGCGTTCATGCTCTACAAACGTGCCTGGGACGTTTGCGATGACCGGGCGAACTGCACGTCAGACATTCAATTCCGCCTGGGGAAATGCTTCCTCAAGGGGATCGGGACGCCGGTCGATGCCGAAACTGCGCTTCACTATCTGACTCAGGCCCTTTGCGGCTTTTATTCACGCAGAAAGACGGACCCCTTTGTGCCGGGACTCATCGACGGTGCGCGGGAACTCATCGAGGAAGCGCAGGAAATGCTGAATGATGAGTAGGTTTTGAATCAGTAACCCCCCCACCTTTTTTAACGTCTCCCTCCTTGCGAGGGAGTTTTTTTCTTTTTCGGCACTCTTTTTTATTTTTTTTGAAAAAATTTTCATTTTTTTGTTGACAATTTACCCCCTCCACGTATAATAACAAAATAAGGTAAAATTTCCCAGTATAAAAAGACTGGGGGTTTTGTTTCGACACAAGGAAAATTTGACGGTGAAATATCCATTCACCGCGAGTTTCAAAATATTTTAGGGATACGAACAGAAAGATTTTTGCGTCATGACATCGCGTTTTTCCCTTTCATTGTTTTTGATGTTTTTATTTGCCAGTGCACTCGCTGCTGCCACGGTCCCCGTGACGGACGGTCTGGTGCTCCAGATCGACCCCTCCACCCTGATCGGGCTTGAGAACGGCGCAGCCATTTCCTCGTGGAGCGGTACGAATGCCGCGGGCGACACGATCACGTTCACGCAGACCTCCGCTGACAGGCAGCCGACGTACCAGTCCTCGGTCGCCAGTCTCGGCGGTATGAGCGCGGTCTATTTCGACAGCGACTTCCTCCAGCTCGCCGGCACGTTGGGGATCACGGGCAATCAGGGCCGTACCGTCATCGCGGTCTGGGCGGACCCGGTCGCCACGGGCGCCAACTACCAGCACGTGATGCACATGGGGAACGCTACGACGAACCAGGCGTACGGTCTTTCCGTCGCGAGAGGTTCGAATTTGACCGTGGGCAACCACTACTGGGGCAACGGTTTCGACGGGAAACAATCCACCACCGCGGGGAATATTGGGGTGCTGACCTACAACGGGAGCGCAGACCTCCTCATTCTCAACGGCGTCATCAGCGGCCAGAACAATAAAACGGACGTGAACACCACCTCGGGCACGACGCTCATCGGCTCCCGTCTGAGTCCGTATGCCGAAGGGATCAAGGGTTCCATTGCCGAGGTTATCATTTATGACCGGGCCCTGACCCGGAGCGAGATCAGCCAGGTGAACCAGTACCTCGCGTCGAAATATTCCATTTCTTCCGGCGGCACTCCGCTCAACGTCGATTGGGGCAGTTCGCAGGTCAATATTGATTTTGAGAGCACCCCCTCCACATGGGGAAGCCTGGTTTCGGACAACTGCGGCATCATTGAGCAGGACGGGAACCATGTTTTCCGCCTGGTAAATACCGTGGGATCATTAAATAATCAGGCGTACAACACGGCCGTGAACTCCGCCACGGGCAGCATTAACGGAAAGTTTGACATCACCTTGACCAGCGCCGTCGCGGACGGGTTGAGTTTTACGCTGGCTGGTACGGGCATCGACGTTACGCAGCGGGTCACAACCTCGAACGCTGAATACCCCAACATCGCGGGTTCTTTCTCCTTGGCCTACCAGATCTACAACAAGAACAACGTGGCCATCTATTGGGACGGCAAAGAGGTCGGTTCCATTAATGTGGGCACGAACGGGGTCACCCTCAAGGACGGCAATCCCTTCACGACCGAATTCACAATTGATTATCGTCCCGAGAATACGGGCGCGGATGTGACGGTGAATCTGTTTGCCACCGGCACCAGCCTGCTTTATGGTACCTGGACCGGTTACATCAGCAGCCTGACCCCCTTCGACAACAGTGTCATGCTGCGCGGGCGTACGGGCGGCTCGACCATGAATGCCGACTTTGACAACATTTACGTCCTGTATCAGGATGCTGCTCCGATTGACGCCTTGATCTGGATCCCGGACGCCAGCGGTGATTTTGCCGACGCGACCAAATGGCAGAACGGCATGGCTCCGACGACGAATTCGCTCATGAGGATCGAGTCCGGTACGAACACGATCACGGACACCAAGTTCATCGTTCAGGACGGCCAGACGCTCGTCATTTCGGGCGGAAACACTTCGACGGGGGACTGGGCGGCGATCGATGAGAATTCTTCGGTCATCATCTCCAACGCGACTGCGGCGTTCAACAACCTGCGCGTCGGCGCCAACAATACGAATACGGGCGGATATATTCCCGGCTCGGGAACCGCTTCGTTCAAGGTCCAGGACGGCGCCACCGTGAACGTTCATCGTTGGCTCGCGCTGGGATTCAATACGAACGCAAGTTTCGATATGTCCGGCGGTACGGTCAATCTGGACAAATCCAGCGGGTCGGGAGGAATCATCGTTGGTGACTCGGCGAATGGCGGAAAATGCGTCTTCACCCTGAGCGGCGGAACCATTAATAATGCCGGTGTTACCAACATCGGGACCAATGCCAACAGTACTGGTCAATTCACCATGACCGGCGGGACTTTCATCGGGAAAGACCTCATCACGATCGGGAACGGTACGAACGCCAGCACGATGAACGTCACGGGCGGTGAGTTCCGGGCCGGCAAGGGTGTCCTCGTCAAGGCAGGCTCGACGTTCACCCTGAATACGACGTCACTGGTCAGCACCAACACGGACGCCGGCCACGACAGCGGGTACGTCACAATCGGAAGCAGTTCCAACAGCACGGACAATAAAATCGTCGTGGAAAAAGGCGCGACGTTCAACACGAATCAGGCCATTCGCCTCGGTTTCTATGACGGCGACTACGGCGCGATGGAGATCTACGGGACCGTCAATGCGACAGGTTCGTACTACATCGCCGGCTTCCGGGGGAATTCGGACATTATGATCGACGGCGGAACGCTGAACGCCAAGCAGGTCATTCTGGGCGACAACACCGGCGGGCACCCCGTAACGAACTTTACGATGAAGAACAACGCCACGGGCAATTTCTCCAGTAATTTCCAGATCGCTGACAAAAATACCGCTACGGCTGCGGTTGATATAACCAATACGAACCTGACGGTGGCCGGCACTCTTTACGTTGGAAATGCGGGGAACGGCACCATGACGGTGGGCGGGACCTCAACTTTGACCACTGCGGAAGTGTATGTTCCGAATAATGGGACCGGCTCGCTTACCCTTCAGGATTCCGTCAAGATGACCACGTCGAAATCCTTTATGATCACGAACAATTCCGGAGGCAGCGGTTCAGTGCTCCTGAAGGATTCCGCCTCGCTAAGCATCACAGGCAATCACTTCATCATTGGCCGCAATTCGACAGGTTCGCTCACCTTACAGGACAACGCGACCGTTACGTGGACCGGGACCGGCGTCTGCGGTCTGGGCGAATTCGGCAGCGGAACGCTGAATCTTGAAGGCGGGACCTTTAACGTGCATAAACTTCCGTCGAGCTATGGTGCGTTTATCGTGAGGAAGTCCGAAGTGAATCAGACCGGCGGAACGATGAACGTCGGAATGGAAGGGCTTGAGATCCCCATTTCCATTGAAAACGGAACGTACAAGCTGAGCGGCGGAACGCTCAACGTCACCGGCCCGATCACTCAGAGCGGAGAAAGTTCCTTTACGATCACCGAGGACGGAACCCTCTCCGCGACGGAAGTCGCCTTCAGCCTGACTCAGGACGGCGGAACGATCTCCCCGGGCCAGAACTGGACGGGTGAAGGCCAGGCGATCGGCACGACGACCATCACGGGCGACTACACCGCCAAGCCCGGCGCAGCGATCCGCCTCGAGATCGACGCGGCCGCCAACACCGCGGACCAGCTCATCGTCACCGGGAACGCCCTCTTTGAGGAAGGTTCCAGGCTGGAACTGGACTATAATCTGGAGGATCTTTACCCCGGTCTTTCCTTCGATCTCTTTAATGTCAGCGGGACCACCACGGGGCTGGACGCTCTGATCGCGTCCCTCTCCCCGGCAGACCAGGCGCTCTGGCTTGTTACAGGCGAGGGCGGCGTCGTGACGTTTGCGATCAACGCCTCGGCCGTCCCGGAACCTTCCGCGTGGCTTCTGCTTTTGACCGGAATTTTCGCATTGTACGCGGCGGTTCCACGCCGTGTTCGCCGGAACAGCCGGGCGTGAATCTTTCGCCAGCGCTCCCATTTACAAACATTCCCAAACAATTCCCAAAACCATGAAAACGACCTTTAAAACCACCGTCGCGATCCTCTTGGCCCTTTGGATGGGCGGTTTGACCGTTCAGGCCGCTGATTTAGTGATCTCCAATGGCGAGTCCATCAAATACTCGGAAACCACGGGCTTCACCCTCACAACGAACATCGTTGGCCCCACCGGTTCCGATGAAAAGGGAACGTTTTACATGGACGTTACAGACACGACGTTCGAAAACCGGTACAAAGGCACGATCTCCGGGAATCTGGACATTTACAAAACCGGGAGTCAAAACTGGCGCATGAATAATGCGAACTCCGACTTCAACGGGAATTTCTACCACCAGGGCGGGAACGTTTACCTCGCGACGGGACATGAACTCGGCAATGCCACGATTTACTGGAAATCCGGCCAGATCGTAAACGAGGGAAATGATGGGATCCGCGACAGCGTGATCAATAATAACATCGTGTTGGAAAACGGCGGTGACCACGTCACCCGCTGCGGCTGGAACACGACAGGCGGCACGGGGGCCAAAGCCTACTTGACCTTTAACGGAGTCATTTCCGGCAATGGCAATATGGGGTTCGGTTACTGGGAAGGAACGCCGGGAACGATCACGATCAACGGCGCGAACACGTACTCCGGGACGACCGCACTGCGCGGCACCCCGTGGAGTACCTCAGCGATAACCCCGTACGGCGCATTCGTTCTGGGAAACAACCAGGCGCTCAGTACCGGCAAGGTTTTCTTGCAGGGCGCGACCCAGGTGGACCTTTCCCAGATCACGGCCCTGGAAAACTCGATGGAGATCAACTCTTACACCGAAAGCAACACCACCTTCAAGGAATCGACCCTCCTGAACTCCGGCACGGGGACGGTCACCCTCGGAAAGACCGGCTCCACTCTTGAGGTCAAATCCGGCGTCACGGGGATCATCAAAAACACCGGGGCCGGCTCGATCAATCTGAGCCACCAGACCGTCACGAATGGCGGAACGCTGAAACTCCAGAACACCGGCGCCGGGACCATCACGGTCACGAAGGTCGCCCTGACCGGAACGATGACCCTCGAAAACACGGGCACCGGCGCCGTCCGCGTCGGCACTCCGGATGAATATTCCTCCTCCACCGGCGGCACGTTCAAGTTTGAATCTTCCGGCACGGTTTACGTCACGAACGGTTTCTCTTCCAGCATCACCGGGCCTTCCGCTGATGGGAAGAAAGTCACGGTTTACTTCAAAGAAAAGGATCTGGGCAGTTACACGGGCAAACTCTCCGGAAATATGGACGTGGTCATTCAGGCCGGCACCCGATTCATTAATAACGCGACCGATTTCACCGGTTCCATCACGTCTTCCGCCAACACGTATTTCCGCTACGGGAACGAAATGGGCGGCAAGAAGACGAACGTGATCACCTTCAACGGCGGCCAGATCGTGAACCAGGACCAGAGCAACCCGGTCATTCCGAACGACGTCGTGCTGAATAATACCATCACGGTCCGCGCGGGCTGGAACAGCACAGGCTACGGCGGAGGGGATCAATCCTCCGTGACGCTCACCGGCGACATTTCCGGGAACGGCGGCATTAATTTCAACGGCGAGAACAATCCCGGCGCCGTTTACCTCCGAGGGAACAACACGTACAAAGGAAACAGCAAGGTCGAGTACGGCTACGTCGCCGAATCCAGCGCGAAAGGCCGCAGCTGGTTCGGGCTTGGGACGGATACACCATTCGGAACGGGCTCTTTGACGCTCAACTCCAACATGCCCACGACCGTTTTGTGCCTTGAAACGACGGGCGGCGTCCAGCGTAACCTCGCCACGCCGATCACCGTCAGCAAGAACACGCTGGAGTTCCAGAACAATTCGACCGGCGACGCGTTCATCACGAGCTCCATTAAGGTCGATTCCGGGAAAGACATTCAGTTCGGCTCGACCTACTCCCCGGACGAAAACGGCACCGGCAAGATTTACTTCGACGGCACGATCACGCAGGGGAACGCGGTAGTGAACGCCTGCACGACCCTGGGAGGCTCCGGCACGATGAAGAACGTAGTGGTCAGCAACGAGGCCGCGCTTTATCTTTCCTCCGCCAAAAACTACGGCAACGACCTGGAAATCAACGATCTGACGTTGAACGGCGACCTGCAAATCGATCTGGACCCCGAAATAGGCGTGGAGCAGCCGCTCATGTCGCTCAGTTCCCTGACTCTCGGCGATGATACCACCCTGATCGTGAACCTCAGCGGCGACCCGTCCGGGACCACGACCCTTTTCGCGGTTGCAAACGGGGTCGATCTCGCTGAGATCGCGCGGCATCTGAGCGTCACGGGCGCCGGCGCCGGCTACGCACTCAATTTCGCCGACGGCCTTTTGACGATCACGGGCAACGTGCCCGAACCTTCCGCGTGGCTTCTGCTTCTGCTGGGGCTTCCACTGATTTGGCGGAGAAAACGCGGTTAAGGAAGTCCGCTCACCCAAAGAATCCCACCTTTTTGAAGAGAGAATCATGAAGAAAATCCTCACCCCCGCCATTTTCATTCTGGCCCTTCTGATGATCTTACCCGCTTTCGCCCAGAGCGGCGACGAAGGATTCGTCCCGCTCTTCAACGGCAAGGACCTGACCGGCTGGCGCCCCTGCCGTGGCGGCGTCAGGCCGTTCCAGCTTCTCGCGATGACCCCCGAGGAACTGGAGCAGTTTTACGCCAAGGACCAGGCCGAGTTTGAAGCCCACTGGACCGTCGAAAACGGCGAGCTCGTAAACGACGGCTTCGGCCCGTACGCCTCGACCGTGAAATTCTATAAAGACTTCGAGCTGCGCCTCGAGTACAAGACCGTCCCGCTCGCCGACTCGGGCATTTACCTCCGCGGCAATCCCCAGGTCCAGATCTGGGACACGCGTGAGGAGGGCGGCAAGTGGAACCTCGGCGCCGATAAAGGCTCCGGCGGCCTCTGGAACAACAAAACGCACCCGCGCGACCCGCTCGTTCTGGCCGACAAACCGTTCGGCGAGTGGAACACGGTCCGCGTGATCATCCGCGGCAACGTCGTGAACGTTTGGCTCAACGGGCAGCAGACCGTCAAAGACACGGTGATGGAATGCGCGTGGGACCACGACATCGACATGCCGGAGCTTGGCCCGGTCCAGCTCCAGACCCACGGCGGCGAGATCCGCTGGCGGAACATCATGATCAAGGAGCTTTAAGTTTCCGGTCCCTGAAAAACCGAAATCGAATCACGAAATTCAAGGCCCCTCGTTTTGAGGGAGTCAAATAGGATCCCCAACCTTTTTTTACAGGAGAAAAACATGAAAAAAATCCTCACTACCGCCGCCTTCCTTTTGGCCGCGCTGATGGTTTTACCGGCGTTCGCCCAGACCGACGACGAAGGATTCGTCCCGCTCTTCAACGGCAAGGACATGACCGGCTGGCGTCCCTGCAAACGTGACTTCCGCCCCTTTGAACTCCTCGCCATGACCGACGCGGAACGTGAAAAGTTCTACGCCGACAATCAGGCGGAATTCGACGCCCACTGGACCATCGAAAACGGCGAACTCGTGAATGACGGTTTCGGCCCGTACGCCTCGACCGACAAATTCTACAAAGACTTCGAGCTTCGCCTCGAGTACAAGACCGTCCCGCTCGCCGACTCGGGAGTTTACCTCCGCGGCAACCCGCAGGTCCAGATTTGGGACACGCGTGAAGAAGGCGGCAAATGGGGCATCGGCGCCGATAAAGGCTCCGGAGGGCTCTGGAACAACAAAAAGCACATGCGCGACCCGCTCGTTCTGGCCGACAAACCGTTCGGTGAATGGAACACCATGCGCATCATCATCCGCGGCAACGTCGTGAACGTTTGGCTCAACGGCCAGCAGACCGTGAAAGACACGGTCATGGAATACTGCTGGAACCACGACATCGACATGCCGGAGATCGGCCCGATCCAGCTCCAGACCCACGGCGGCGAAATTCGCTGGCGCAACATCATGATCAAAGAGCTGAAATAATTTCGCGCTTTCCAACTCGGAGGGTGGTCGTTCTGGCCGCCCTCATTTTCTTTTGACCCGATTCCCACCCATGCCGCACTTCATCCTCCTTCCTGATTCTTTTAAAGGCACGCTTTCTTCCCGGAAGATCTGCTCGATCATGAGCGGAAAAATTCGGGAATTTCTCCCCGACGCGCAGATCACGAGCATTCCCGTCGCGGACGGCGGCGAAGGAACCGTCGAAGCCTTCCTGACCGCCTTGGGTGGCCGGCGCGTTGAGATCCCCGTCACGGGCCCTAACTTCGAGAAACTTTCCGGCTTTTACGGGATCCTGCCTGACGGAAAGACCGCCGTGGTGGAGATGGCCGCCTGCGCCGGTCTTCCGCTCGTTCACGGCCGGCGAAACCCTGAAAAAACCACCACGTTCGGAGTCGGTGAGCTTTTTCTCGACGCGGCCCGAAACGGCTGCACGAAAATCATCGTCGGTTTGGGCGGAAGCGCGACCAATGACGCTGGAACCGGTGCGGCCGCGGCTTGCGGAGTCCGTTTCCTCAACGCCTCCGGCGAGTCATTCGTCCCGACTGGCGGAACCCTCGGCGACGTCGCGAAAATCGACGCGTCCACGTTCGACCCGGCCCTTCGGAACGTCGAGTTCGTCACGATGTGCGACATTAATAATCCGTTCAGCGGCCCGAACGGCGCGGCTTATGTTTTCGCGCCTCAAAAAGGGGCCGACGACGCGATGGTCGCCCGTCTGGACGCGGGCCTCGACCTCATTGGCGCGCTGATGCGTGACGTTTCGGGTGGAGCGTTCACCCCCGACCTTCCCGGCGCCGGCGCGGCGGGCGGCATGGGCGGCGGAATGTGCGCCTTTTTCGGCTCGAAGCTCCAGATGGGGATCGAGACGGTTTTAAACACGGTCCGCTTCGACGAGCTGGTCCGAACCGCCGACTGGGTCTTCACCGGCGAGGGAAAAATCGACTCGCAGAGCCTCCGCGGAAAAGTCGTTTTGGGCGTGGCGGCCCGGACCCAAAAAGCGGGCGTCCCGCTGATTGCCGTCGTGGGTGACGTCGGAGACGAGATCGACGAAGCGTACGACCGCGGCGTGACGGCCATTTTCAGCATCAACCACGTGGCGGTCCCATTCCACGCGGCCCGGCGTCGGGCGGAGCAGGATCTGGCGGCCGAAATGGAAAACATTCTGCGCCTGATCAAAGCGTCCATGAAGTAAACCCCCTAACCAGAAGCAAAACCCATGAACAAAACCCTCCTTTTTTCCGTCGTTTCAGCCCTTTTGCTGAGTTTCGTTTCCACCTTTTCGGCCGCGGATGAAGTGAAGCCGTGGCGGATCGTCCGCCGGGACGACATCGCGAAGGTCTGGGCCGGTCATCCCGTTGCGTTCGCCTTCACGCAGAAGGAGAATTTTCTCTTCATCGGCTTCTACGACGGCGCCGACCGCAAATTGGTCCTCGGTCAGAAGGACCTGACGAAACCCGACTCGGCGTGGACGTTCAAGAAGCTCGAGACCGCCGTCGGGTGGGACTCGCACAACTCGGTCAAGATCGCGTTTGACCCGGAAAATTACCTGCACGTCAGCGGAAACATGCACGCCGTCCCGCTCATCTACTTCCGCTCCACGGAGCCGCTGGACATTCAGTCGGTCGAGCCGGTCCACCGGATGCTTGCCGCGGACCTTTCCAAAGAGGCGCGGGTGGAAGCACTCGAAAACCGCTGCACGTACCCGCACTTTCTGACCGACGCGGCCGGAAATATGCTTTTCACGTACCGTGACGGCGGGAGCGGCAACGGGAACCAGATCTGGAACATTTACGACGTGAAAACGAAGACGTGGCGCCGCCTGCTGGACGTTCCGATGTTCGACGGCGAGGGGGCCTGCAACGCGTACTACCGCGGGCCGGATCTCGGGCCGGACGGGTACTACCACGTCGCCTGGGTGTGGCGCGACACGCCGGACTGCGCGACGAATCACGACCTGAGCTACATGAAAAGCCGCGACCTTTTGAACTGGGAAAAAAGCGACGGAACACCGCAGCCGCTCCCGGTCACGCGCTCGAACAGCGAGGTGGTGGCGCCGCTGAAAAACGGCGAGGGGCTTCTGAACCCGCTCGTCGCGATCGGTTTCGATCAGGAGGGGCGAGTCATTTTGACCTACACGCGCTACGACGAGAACAAGAACAACCAGATCATGCAGGCACGCCGTGAAAAGGACGGCTGGAAGTACTACCAGACCACCGACTTCACGCACAGCTGGGTCTTCAGCGGCGGCGGGTGCATCCCGAGCGAGATGAGTTTTGGCCCGGTGCAGTGCGTGGACGGCCGGCTTCAGCAGAACTGGAACCGCAAGTACGAGACCAGCGGCCACTTCATCCTCGACCCCGAGACGCTCAAGCCAACCGGACGCGCGCCTGCCGGCCCGGCCATTCCGGGGGAGTGCTGCAAAATCGAGAATCCAACGGAAAACATGCAGTCGAAACGTTTTGCCCTCCAGGACGCGACGGACCCGAACCGAATGTTCTACTTCGTCTGGGAAACGTTCCCGGTGAACCGCGACCGCCCGTACCCCGTGATCCCCGAGCCGAGCACGCTGAGAATGTTCGAGCTTGAGAAGAATTAGAAGTTAGGAGTGAGGAGTTAGGAGTTAGGAGTTGGAAACCCTTCGGCTTTTTATGGGTTGAAGTCTTTCTGTACGCGGCGTTACGCGTCAGCGCCAACTCCTCACTCCTAACTCCTCACTCCTAACTTTTTTCTCCCCCCCCTTGCGTTTTTTCTGGTTTTCTTTAAAATTTTAAAAAATTGATTCTCCGTATTCCGTGGGTTTTACCCACGGCTATTAACATTCAGTCCCTAACGGGACTGTGCGGCCGGGCCGGCCGCGGACGGCGGGCCGCCGTCCTTCCGAATAGTCCCTCCTTTAAAAGAAAGAAACCTTT
>JAFSMO010000069.1 GCA_017447865.1 Thermoguttaceae bacterium | reverse complement strand
GTAACTAACTGCGGAAAGGATAAACGCTGAAAGCATATAAGCGTGAAGCTGTCCCGGAGATGAGATTTCGATGAGTCCCCTGAAAGACGATCAGGTTGATAGGGCGGATGTGTAAGTGCAGTAATGTATTTAGCTTACCGCTACTAATGGACGAACACTTTATCGCATGTTTTTAGTGCTTGCGAGCGCGAGTCGCTATCCGAATTGTTCAAGACTTTGGCTCTTGATCGATCCAAAGTCTTTTTACCGGTGATTAGTCGTAAAGGTTCACCTGTTCCCATCCCGAACACAGTAGTTAAGCTTTCCGAGCCGATGGTAGTACTGCAAGTGCGAGAGTAGGTATTGCCGGTTTTTTTATTTTAAATTAGGAGTTACATCCGGAATTACGCGCGGAGTTATTTCTAACAGTCTAGTTTTTTTATTGGAAATGTCTCTATGGATTTGTTTACTATTGACGAAAAGATTAGAGTTTTTATAAGTTCTGCGATGGGAACAGAAAAAGTTTCAGATGTAGATAACGATTTCAACTGGCTTGAGTTTAGAGATTCTGTAAAAAAAGAGCTCCTTCGTTGTCCTTATATTAGTGTTTTTATGATAGAGGATTATGCCAGTAGCAGAAAATCTAATGATTATATGGTAAGAAATGTTGATTTATCTGATGTTGTCGTTTTGTTGATAAAGAATGAATTCAGAAAAGGAACGATGGTAGAATACACTCGTTGCCGTCAGACCAATAAACCTCTTTTAGTTTTTTTCTTTGGAGATGAAAATGCTAGTGAAGAAGTCAAAAAATTACGTGAAGATATAGAAAAGAGTGATTATTGCAAATATAAATTAATGCACGATTTTAGAAATGCGGAAAAGATTATAGTAAATGATGTGATTCGAGATGTGATTTTTAATTATCATTGTAATCTTCTTACTCTTTCTAATTCCGAATCCATAGATATAAATGGTTTCCATGAGAAAGTAACCTGTAACAATGATTCATATATTCTCCCTAAAACTGCGTTGTCTCCATTTGAATCTTGTTATAAAACAATATATAGGTATATTGATCTTCCAGAATTGGCAAATCCTAAAGACCAAAAAGACCAATCCAGCTTGCATATTATCGGAGAACAAGTAATAAAATGGGTGTTTACTGGCGAACGTTTCCTCACATCTGATGTTAAATCTGTTCTTGTATCTTCTGTTGCTGAAATTTATCCCAAATCAGATTGGTATTCCAAACGTTTGGATGCAATTGATTTTTTTATTAAAGGTGATATAGATCAAGCATTTTTATCGGAAAAAGAAGCACTTAAATTTGCCGAAGACGCTAATATTGCTGAGTGGATTGTAACTAACATTCTAATAGATTTAAGAAATCTGGAATTCCTTTGTTCGAAAGAACAATTCAAATCTCAGGATAAAGAATATCAGAAAAGATTGAGTGCCCTTAATACTGTTGTCCATGTGCCTGGTCTGGATCGTTATCTTGAAAACACTTATGAATTATTATTGAATGAAGAAATTGATCGCAACACAGCATCTGTAGGGACTATTTTCTTCGGGAATAATTTTGATCGTATTATTTCCAAGATTGAAAATTATCTCTTTGGGGCGCTCTTATGTGGTTCATATACACATCTAAGATTAACCCGAAAGGTTTTGGCAACCATATTTTATCGTACAGGAAAATTGTACAATAGCCCCGAGTTATTGTATTCAGCAATGAAAATGTATCTTTTCTCAGGAAAATATCAGGATTTCATTCGCCTAAGTAATCTTGAATGGAATAATATCAGTAATATCATCATCACTAAAGCAGAAGAATTGTGGGATCAAGCTAAAAACATACAAGAGAATTCTCATACTCTCATTTGTATTAGCGTATTACACCGGGTCGGACTTTATCTTAATGATAAATCTTTTAATGAAGCAGAAAAGTTTCTGATAGAGTTGTCGTCCAGGCTTCCGCTGGATATTTCGGAAAATTATTTCGACTGTCTGTTAAATGTCTATGGACGTATGGAACAGGAAAATATTGTGAAGATCCTTACAACAATTATAGAAAACCACAGTTATATAACAGCATATAAGCTAACAGAATTAATTGGTGGCGTCGATGTCGCCTCTATATCGAATGAAACATTACTTTCTTTCTGTGAATCGATGAAAAAAGGCTGGCCTGACATCGTTCACAGAAATGGAGACCCGCAATGTCTGTCAAATTTGGTAAACACAAAACCTGATATTTTTTCATTATTGGAAACACTCCCTGATAATGGTTTGTCTGAAAGACAGAAGCTGATCTATGATTTTAATACCAATCGAGGTGATTGGGGGGCGATCATATTGTCAGAATTACAGATTGCTGAAAAACAATTTAAAGCAAATAGCAATAAAAGTTTTTATTTCGATCTTGAAACAAATCCATATTACTTGATTGCCGAAATACTTGGAAATAAACCCTCATCAGAAATAATTGGTATTTTAACAGAAAAACTGTTCCCGTTGTGTATTGAAGTGCTTGGCAGTGATTGTTCTGTTGATATAAAAGATCCGTGTGCAGAATGTTTATGCACGGTCCTTGGTTATTACAAAAAGAACGGTATTCCGATTCCCCAAACCTTGATTGATTGTATTGATAATGTAACTCTGAAAAGTCCATCAAATCATGCCATGACATTCAGAAGTCATGAAGGTTTATGGTGTAGATTGTTGATATTGAAGATCATCGTTGGTGTTTTGGACAAACAGGTCCTGATTCAATGGTGCTTCTCTTACAGTAAAAAAGACACCAAAGAACGCCGTTCATTGGTAAAATGTTTAAAAACATATTTGCAGTATTCGACTGACATAAATGCAGACGCAGATTCTTTAATGATTTCAATTGTGTTCCAGTGCTGTGAAGATCAGGATGTCTATATCAGGGCAATCGCTTGTGACTGCTTGTGGTATATTCTCGAATCGCAATATGCCAGCCAAGCAGAAGAAAAATTAGACGAAATGGTGATAGATGCTGCTCCTGCCATCAAAAATCGTTTGCTGAATATCTGTGAAGAAAACAATCCCAATCATCGATCTATAATTAACAAAATTATTATAAGCCTGATCAATGATTCAAATTATTTGGTCAGAGAACGTGCCAAAGATCTTCTCAAAATCAACCTTGAGACTCCTGGTCTTTAAAAAGAAAGCCAGAGCATATATTTGCCTGCTTGGGGGCTATTTATTTTCTGTCAGAGTGATACTTTTGAAAATTCCTCTGATGAAAGTGCCATTTTTGTTCGGGGAATGGTTGACTCCTTGTCCAAGATGTGGTATAATTTTTTCATCCGAAATCTGTCAAAAATCTGTCTTGAAAAAGGTTTTATATATGGCCAAAGCCGCGAAAAAAAATGTTCAGGTTTCTCTTGAAACCGTATTGTGGAACTGCCGTGTGGCTCTGCGGGGTGTCGGAAGCACGGAAAAGAACCGGGACGCGGTTATCGCTCTGGTCTTCCTGAAATTTGCAGGAGACAAATTCGAGAAACGCCGCGAGGAGCTTATGGCAAAATACGCCGAAGTCCCTGCGTTTCTGGAAAAGGTATCGTTCTATAATGCCGTCAATGTATTTTACCTGAAAGAGACCGCGCGTTGGTCGTATATCGTAAAGAACGCTTCTGCGAATGATATCGCGGTGATCATAGATCAGGCCATGGCAGATATTGAGGATAGCAACCCTCCGCTGAAGGGGGCGCTGCCGTTGAACCTTTTCGCAGCGCTTGGAGCTGAAAAGTCCAAAATCAAAGACCTTATCGACAATGTGAATCAGATCACTCCTGAGCGTTTTCAGGAAGAAGACCTCATTGGCAGAGTTTACGAGTATTTTCTTCAGGCGTATGCCGCCTCCGGCACGAAGGAAGACGGTGAGTTTTACACCCCGGCCTGTGTCGTGAAGCTGATCGCCGAGATGATCGAGCCTTACAGCGGTGTTGTATATGACCCCTGCTGCGGTTCGGGCGGTATGTTCGTGCAGTCGCTGAAATTTGTTGACCGCCACAATGGAAACCGGCAAAATGTCTCCATCATCGGGCAGGAAAGCAATCCTGACACCTGGCGGCTCTGCAAAATGAACCTCGCCATTCGCGGGATCGCTCACAACCTCGGCGAAACGAACGCTTCGACATTCACGAACGATCTTCACAAAGGCCGGACTGTCGATTACATTATGGCCAATCCGCCGTTTAACCTCAAGGGATGGAGAACCGAGGACGAATTGACAGACGACCCGCGTTTTATGAAAGCGGGCTACTCGGTAATGCCGCCTGTGGCGAACGCCAACTACGCGTGGATCCTGCATATACTGTCCAAGCTCAACGTTTCTCACGGCATTGCCGGCTTTTTGCTTGCGAATGGCGCTCTTAACGCGGGAGACTCCGAGGGGACGCTCCGCAAGGAGATTTTGGAGCGTGACCGAATTGAAGCCATTATCGTTCTGCCGCGTGACATGTTCTATACCACGGATATTTCCGTAACGCTGTGGATCGTGAACATGAACAAGAAAGCGTGTACGGTGAACGGCCGAGCGCTCCGCGACCGCTCGAAACAGGTGCTGTTTATGGACCTGCGCCGGTGGGATGAGAATGTCGAAGAAATCGTCATTGACAAAGGCAAAAAGAAGAAAAAGACCGTCCTGACCGACTCTCAAATCGCAAAAATCAGGGAAACATATACAAACTGGCAGAGCGCTGATACAAGCCTTTACTGCGATGTGCCTGAGTTCTGCAAGTCGGTATCTCTGGATGAGATCAAGGCCAGAGACTATTCTCTCGCGCCCAGCAAGTACATTGAGTTCATTGACCACGATTTAGAGATCGACTACGAAAAGGAAATGGCTCGTATTCAGGCCGAAATGCGCGATATTATCTCCGCGGAAAAGAGGTCGCAGGCAATGCTCGAACAGGCTTTCAGGGGGATCGGTTATGGCATTGACTAAGTATCTCTTAGGCGATTTGTTGGAGTTGACAACGGAAATAAACTCCGATAACAAGTATTGTGCGGATGATGTACGTGGAATGACGATAACTAAAGAGATCATTCCTACAAAAGCAGATGTTACCAATACAGACCTTGCTAAATTCCTTGTAGTACACCCAGGAGAATTTGTTTTTAATCCCCGTACCCATGGCAAGAAAATCGGTTTTGGATATAATGATACGGGCAACAGTTTTATTATAAGCTGGAATAATATCGCTTTCAGAATTAAAGATTCCATGCGTGATAAGGTTTTATCCGAATATCTATTCTTTCATTTCAATCGAACAGAATGGGATAGAGAAGCCTGTTACCGTTCTTGGGGGAGTTCGACAGAAGTATTTACTTGGGAAGCGTTATGTGAAATGGTTGTTATTCTTCCACCGCTTGCTGTACAGCAGAAATATGTGGATATTTATAATGCCATGGTCGCTAATCAGCAGTGTTATGAGCGTGGGTTGGACGATTTGAGAATAGTTTTCGAAGGTTATCTCGACAAATTAAGAAGAACTGGAAAACAGAGGTCTATTAAATCTTATATCGCATTAGTAGAAACAAAGAATGATTCCCTTGAATATGGATTAGAATCAGTAAGAGGAATATCAATTGAAAAGAAATTCATTGATACTAAAGCGGATATGACTAATGTAAATTTAAAACCGTATTCCGTTGTCAAGCCTAATGAATTTGCCTATGTCCCGGTAACTTCAAGAAATGGTGAAAAGATTTCACTGGCTATAAATGATACTGGCGAACCGATAATATGCTCTTCATCTTATATTGTTTTCCAAAGTATTAACGAGAATAAACTATTGCCACAATATTTGATGTTGTATTTTTCACGATCTGAATTTAACCGCTACGCCCGTTTCAATTCCTGGGGCAGCGCAAGAGAAACTTTCAGTTTTGAAGATATGTGCGATGTAGAAATACCTATTCCGAGCATTGGCATACAAAAAGCGATTACTGATATTTTTAAAGCATATAATACACGCAAGCAGATTAATGAACGCCTGAAAGCCCAAATTAAAGACCTTTGTCCTATTCTCGTTAAGGGCGCAGTTGAGGAAGGGGAGAAAATATGACGGATTCCGAAAAATTGAAAAAACTGATTGAGGAAACGGATGGTCTTATAAAAAAGGACATCACAAGCGCAGATCCTGAATTTGCGGCTTGGGAAATGAAGGTCAAACGTTTCATTTCGAAGAAATATGGTGAAGAAAGCCTGGAAATGAAAAGTTTCTGTAATACTATTTTCTCCTTGCCACTATTTATTATGGACAAGTCAGATGAAGAAATTAATAGGGATTCGATTAATGCTTGTCATCATGGTTTAAATAGCACCAAAGCGATTTTGGAAACCTATCTTGAAGAGCTTCAAGACGAAGAAAACACCAACCAATCATTTTCCCCGGGATCCCCGCGCGATTTGTCGAAAATCTTTATCGTTCATGGTCATGATGGCGAATTAAAGGAATCGGTCGCCCGAGTTCTTGAAAAACAGAATATCGATCCGGTCATTCTCTCTGAACAGACAAACAATGGACTGACCATCATCGAAAAGTTTGAAAAGAACAGCGAGGTTGGAGGGGCGATCTGCCTCTTTACCGCCGATGACATAGGCCGGGCAAAATCCGAAGCCGAGCCTAACCCCCGCGCTCGTCAAAATGTTCTGTTTGAGACCGGTTTTTTCATGGGAAAACTGGGCAGAGATCGTGTTGTCATACTTGCGGATAGCGAGGTTGAAATACCGTCCGATCTTTTGGGTGTAGTGTACACCAATACAAACAGTTGGAAATTTGAACTGCTTCAGGAACTTAACTCAATGGGGTATAACATTGATTTTAACAAACTCAAAACAGGTTGTTCAGGCTGATTCTAAGGAATGCCAGTTCACGAATGGCAAATTCACGGAAGCGGAACTTGAAGCGGCAATCATGGAACTCTTCAAAGAGCAGGGATATACCTGTGTCTGCGGAGAGAATATCCACCGTAAATTAGAGGATATTCTTTTGCTCGACGATCTTCGTTCCTATCTTTCCTCACGCTATCAGAAAGATGATCTGTCCGATACGGAAACGAAGAAAATTATCAACAAGCTGAGCCTCATCAACGCGGCGCCGCTGTACTCCGGCAACCGTGAGACATTCCGGCTTGTAAACGAAGGTTTTGACCTTGTGCGTGATGACATTTCCAAAGTCGCGCTGCATATCGACTATATCAATTTCGATGAACCGGACAAAAACATTTTTAAAATCGTAAGTCAGTATCAGGTACAGGGCGAACATCTGCGGCGTCCTGATTTGCTGTTGTTCATCAATGGTATTCCTGTGGCCATCTTTGAGTTGAAGACCGCGATCGAGGAAGACGTAACGATTTATGATGCTTGGGAACAGATCACGAACCGTTATTGCCGGGATATTCCCAAATTGATGAAATACTGTTTTCTTTCGGTCATCAGCGACGGCGCCAACACCCGAATGGGAACCATATTCACGCCTTACCAATACTATTACGCCTGGAACAAGGCGAACGATAAAGAGACCGTCGCGAATGGGATCAGTTCGCTGATTACGATGATCAAAGGCGCTTTCGCGAAAGATCGTGTAATCGCGCTGCTTCGTGACTTTGTGTTCTATCCCGACGTCAGCCCGAAAAATGAAGCCATCGTCTGCCGTTATCCTCAGTTTTTCGGCGCAAGGAAAATGCTGGACAACATCAGGAAACACAAGCGTCCAGACGGCGACGGCAAAGGGGGGACGTATTTCGGCGCAACTGGCTGCGGAAAGACCTTTACCATGCTGTTTCTCTCGCGTTTGATAATGCAGAGAGATAACGAAACATTCAATAATCCCACGGTGATTATCATTGCCGACCGTGAAGACCTCGACACGCAAACCTCGGAGCTTTTTGTTACAGCCAGGAAGTTCCTTCACGAAGAGGAGGTGAGAAGTATCGAGACTCGTGAGGACCTGGCGAAAACTCTCCGTGACAGACCGAGCGGTGGGGTTTATATCATCACGATACAGAAATTCTGCGAGAATACCGGGCTTCTTTCAGAGAGAAGCAATATCATTTGCATCTCCGATGAAGCGCATAGAACACAAACAGGGCTTGGCCCCAGGTTAAAAAAGACCGACAAAGGGATATTTACGACTTATGGATTCGCTCATTATCTGAGGGAAAGTTTCCCGAATGCGACCTATTGCGGCTTTACGGGGACTCCTATCGATGAAACCATTGCCGTATTCGGTGATATTGTGGACAGCTACACCATGAAAGAGGCCTGCGAAGATGGTATAACTGTTCGCATCGCCTATGAGCCGCGACTTGCTCGGGTTATCGTTTCGGAGGAACAGGCCAAAGAAATTCAGAAGTTCTATGAATTCTGCGCAGATCAAGGCTCCACACCAGAGCAAATCGAGGAAAGCAAGAAGGCAATGAGCCAAATGCGAGCGATCCTCGGGCACCCTGACCGTCTGCATAAGCTCGCGGAGGATATTGTCTGTCACTATGAGGCTTTATGTGCAGAAAAGCCTGGTATCGTTCAGAAGGCCATGATCGTTTGCTCTGACCGACAGATTGCGTATGATCTCCTGCAAGAAATCGTCGCGATCCGGAAAGATTGGGGTATTCCGCGCAAGGCGGAGCATGAAGAAAACCTCACCAAAGAGCAGCTCGACAAACTTCTGGCACTGCCGAAAATCAACCTTGTCGCTACACAGGGCAAAGATGATAACAAGGCGTTGTTTGATGCTTGTGGAAATAAGGAATATCGGAAAAAACTTGATAAACAATTCAAAAACACGGATTCCAACTTTACGGTTGCGATCGTTGTAGATATGTGGATAACGGGTTTTGATGTGCCGTCACTTGCGGTGATGTACATTGACAAGCCTTTACAGAAACACACGCTTATACAGACGATTTCCCGTGTAAACCGGGTTTTTGAGGGCAAGGACAAGGGACTTGTTGTCGATTATATCGGCATCAGGAATGATATGATGGAAGCCGTAAAACGATACGGCGGCCCCCAGGAAAGCCCGATTGATGAACTGAATATTTCTCTTGAGATATTCCGGAATCATCTGAAACTCATAGACGATTTGCTCGTAAAATTCGACTCCCAGAGGTTTTTTAGAGGCAATCCGTTAGAGCGTCTGTATTGCCTGAACGATGCCGCTGAATTTGTTCAGACCGGTAATGAAATGCAGACAAGGTTTATGGGGTTGTCCCTCCGTCTGAAAAGCGCTTATATGATATGTTTCCCGTCAGGCGAACTTACGGTCGAAGAAACCGCCAAAGCCCAATTCTACCTTGCGATACGTTCCATTATCTACAAACAGACCAAAGGCGACGCTCCCGATGCTGAAACAATGAATTATGTTGTAGAGGAGATGGTGCGTGATGCCATCGCTTGCACAGGCATTGAAAATATCGTCGATGAACATAAGCAGGTAGATATGTTCAGTGAAGAGTTTCTTGATGAACTCAAAGAAATAAAAATGCCTATAACACGTTTTAACGCATTATTGAAGTTACTGCGTAATGCTATAAAAGAGTATGGGAAGACAAACAAGGTCAAGGCTGTTGCATTTGATGAACGCTTAAAACAGGTTGTTGACGTTTATAACAACAGAGACAATCTCGTTTTCACAAGCGAAGTTGTCGCGGACGTTGTAAACGATCTTTCAGATCAGCTTATTCAGTTACTAAAAGACTTGCAAAACGATAAAACTTCTTTTGAGAAACTGGGGATCACCTTTGAAGAAAAAGTGTTTTACGATATACTTGTAAAAGTCCGAGACGATCATGGTTTCAAATATGGAGATGAGAAATGTCTTGTTCTTGCAAAAAAGATTAAGGAATTGGTTGACAACAAAGCAAATTTTGCCGACTGGTCAACTCGTGATGATATAAAAAATCAGCTTAGTATGGGTGTGACAGAGCTTCTTTATCAGAACGGTTACCCTCCAGAGTGGGACAAAGAAGTTTTTGAAAAAGTTATGGAACAGGCTGAAATTTATAAGTGCGACGATTAATTAACAGGTAATTCGGTCAAGCACGCACTTATCAGGCAAGGAGAAATACAACGTCTCTTACGTCTTCATTACGGCTTGATACCAACGGGTGTAGGAACCGGCTGCTGCTATTTTAAAGCAAGACACATGAAGTATCACATCATTCCCGAATAATAGGGCGAAGTGCCTCAAAACGACGAATCTGTAAAGGAAGAGGAAATACCCGGGGGGCCTTTTCCTTCTGAAATTTTCTGGTATAATTAATTCAGTTTCTTTGTAAATTTACACCCCTTTGACCGGTCAAAATCGAATGCCAAACACAATCACCAGCGAAAAAATCCTCGTTTTGGACTTTGGCTCGCAGTACGCCCAGCTCATCGCGCGGCGGGTCCGTGAGCAGAATGTTTATTGCGAAATCGTCCGTCACGATATTTCGGCCGAGCGTCTGCGCGAGCTGGCCCCGATGGGGATCATCCTCTCCGGCGGGCCGTCGAGCGTCTATGAAGAGAACGCGCCGCAGTGCGACCCGGGCCTTTTCCATCTCGGCATCCCGGTCTTGGGGATTTGCTACGGGATCCATCAAATGACCGCCCACCTCGGCGGGAAAGTCATCGGCGTTCCGACCCGCGAATACGGCCACGCCGTCATGACGCAAACGCAGTCCAGCCCGCTCTGGGAGGGCGTTTCCGCTTCGACGCGCGTCTGGATGAGCCACAGCGACCAGATCGGCCAACTCCCGGACGGGTTCGAGGTGATCGGCCGCACGGACACTTGCGACTGTGCTGCGATCGGGCATAAGACGCTCCCGCTCTTTGGCTTGCAGTTCCACCCCGAGGTGACGCACAGCGACGAAGGCTCGCAAATGCTGAAGAACTTCCTCGTGAAGATCTGCCGCTGCACCGGCACGTGGCGGCTGGAGGATTTTGAGCGGATCACCATCGAGAAGGTGCGCGAGATCGTCGGCCGGGACCGCGTCATTTGCGGGCTCTCCGGCGGCGTGGACTCTTCGGTCGTTGCGGCTCTTCTGTACAAGGCGATCGGGGATCAGCTTTCGTGCATCCTCGTCGATAACGGGCTGCTGCGCAAAAACGAGGCCCAGAGCGTGATCGACGTTTTCTCGGGCCACTTCCACACGGACCTGCACGTCGTGAACGGCCAGCAGCTTTTCCTGAGCCAGCTGGCGGGGATCACCGAGCCGCAGGAGAAGCGCCGGCGCATCGGGAAGGCGTTCATCGACTGCTTCGCGGCCGAGGCCAAGAAGATCGAAAACGCGAAATTTCTGGCGCAGGGGACGCTTTACCCGGACGTCATCGAAAGCGGCGGAGCGCCCGACGGGCCGGCCGCGACGATCAAGCTGCACCACAACGTCGGCGGCTTGCCGAAGGATCTGAATTTCGAGCTGATCGAGCCGCTGCGGGATCTGTTCAAGGACGAGGTTCGCCGTCTGGGGCTTCAGCTGGGCTTGCCGGAAACGATGGTCTGGCGTCATCCGTTCCCCGGGCCGGGGCTGGCGGTGCGGTGCCTTGGCGAGGTGACGGAGGAAAAACTCTCGGTGCTGCGTGAGGCGGACGCGATCGTTCTGGAGGAGCTGCGCAACGCGGACCTTTACCGCAAAACCTCGCAGACGTTCGCGGTCTTGCTGCCGGTCCAGAGTGTCGGCGTGATGGGCGACGCGCGGACGTACGAGAACGCGTTGGCGATCCGCTCGGTCGATACGAACGACTTCATGACGGCCGACTGGAGCCGCCTCCCGTACGACGTCCTGGCCCGCATGAGCACGCGCATCATCAACGAGATCAAAGGGATCAACCGCGTGGTTTACGACATCAGCTCCAAGCCGCCCGCGACGATTGAGTGGGAGTGAGCCAAAGAGAACGCCCGGAGCGCGGCAAAACCTGATTTAAATCCCGGCCTGAAATGGAAATGGTCCGGGCGTGGGATCAGCCCCAGAGTTTCAGTCGGCCGCCGAGCATGTCGGGGAGTTTTTCGCGGACGGAGTTCAGAATCGCGTCCGTTACACTGCGGGCAGTGAAGTGGGACGCGATGATCAGCTCGTTGTGGAACCGGTTCTGACGCGCCACGACGTCATTCAGATGAATATGGCCGAATTTGTGGATTTTGTCGCTCAAATGCCGCTGCTCGACGAACGTCATTTCCATGATCAGCGTTTCGGCCTCGTAAAAAATCGGATTTTTGTCCAGCCCCAGGCAGTTTGAATCGCCCAGATACGCGATTTTCGGGGTTTTGATCTCGTACGTGATGTCGGCCCCGGCGTCTTTCAGGCGCTTGATCTCCTCGCCCGGCAGGTCGAGAAATTCCTGCTTGAGCTTCTTGCGCCGACTATAGACCACGTAGCCCAGCGAGTCCACGCGGTGCTCCGTCTCGAAGGCTTCCACGACCAGTTCCTTGGAGAGTTCCACGGAATCGCCGCTTTTCAGACCGACCAGCTCGCAGGGGAAATTCCCGTAGTCGAGCCTCATCCAGACGTTCAGCAGCCGGGCGACCAGATCGACGAATTTTTCCGGCAGGTAAACCACCGGCGGGGGCATTTTCATCATGCGCCGTCTCGCGACGTAGTTGGGAAGCATCGCCAGGTGGTCCAGGTGCGTATGCGAGATGAACCAGTTCGGGGTCCCCATGAAATCCCACGGCTGGGCGCCAAGGTCGAATCCAAGATGAAACTCGGGAATGTGCCAGAAAGTTTGGATCGCCGCGCGTGAAAAACCCTCGATGGTGTAATTCTTGAATTTCAGGGACTTGTACGGAATGTCTTTCATCGCGCTTTGGGAAAAGTCTCGGAGAGAAAAGGGAGCTTAAATAATTCTGTATCATTTTATCGAAAAACGGGATTTTTGAAAGGGGGGGGCTGAAATTTTAAACCTTTTTCGCCCGCACCTCCTCCAATTTCACAGAAATTTTTCTCTTTTTTAACTTTTTTTCCTGAAATCCCCCAAATCCCTCTTGCACGAAATCAGAAAATCATAATAATGTGAGGAATGAACTATTTTAACATGGGAACGACTCAAATTTTACAAAGTGAACTTTGATTTAGCATAGAACTGATGAAAACAAATAAATCCCTGGTGATCGTTGAGTCTCCGGCCAAGGCGCGGACGATTCGGAAGTTTTTGGGTGACGATTACACCATTGAAGCGAGTATTGGCCACGTACGCGACCTGCCGCAGGGGACGAAAGAAGTCCCGGAAAAGTACCGCGGAGAAGAGTGGGCGTATTTGGGGGTGGACGTCGATCACGATTTCAATCCCGTGTACGTCATCTCCAAGGAAAAGAAAAAGCAAGTCGATAAACTGAAATCTTTGCTGAAAGAGGCCGACCAGCTTTACCTCGCGACAGATGAAGACCGCGAGGGGGAAGCCATCAGCTGGCATTTGTGTCAGGTGTTGAAGCCGAAAGTCCCCGTCAAGCGTCTCGTGTTCCACGAAATCACGAAAAAGGCGATCCTGAACTCGCTCAACGCTCCGCGGGAGATCGACGAAGCGCTCGTTCGCGCCCAGGAGACCCGCCGGATCCTCGACCGTCTGTTCGGGTACGACGTTTCCCCGCTGCTGTGGCGGAAGATCCGGCCGAAGCTCAGCGCCGGGCGCGTGCAGAGCGTTGCCGTGCGCCTGATCGTCGAGCGGGAACGCCAGCGCATGACGTTCAAAAGCGCGACCTACTGGGATCTGCTCGGCCAGTTTGAAACTCAGAAAAAGCAGGGATTTCAGGCGGCTCTGGAAGCGGTCGGAGGACGCCGCGTCCCGACGAGCCGGGACTTTGACTCGAATACGGGCGAACTGAAAAATCCTGAGTGCCTGCAGATGACCGAGGCGCAGGTTCTGGAACTTCTGGAACGTCTGCGCAAAACGACCGACGCGGTGGTAAATCGGGTCGAAAATAAAGATTTCGTCCAGCGTCCGCCGGCGCCGTTCACGACCAGTACACTCCAGCAGGAGGCGAACCGGAAGTACGGCTTCACCGCCCGCCGCACGATGACCGTCGCTCAGAGCCTCTACGAAAACGGGTACATCACCTACATGCGAACGGACTCGACCGCTCTGAGCGAAGAAGCGATCCACGCCGCCCGCGAGCTGGTCAATCAGTACTACGGGAAGGATTTCCTCCCACGCTCGCCGCGCATTTACCAGACGAAAGTCAAAAACGCGCAGGAAGCGCACGAAGCGATTCGCCCGGCCGGGACGGTTTTCCGCTTCCCCGAAGACGTTCGAGGCGCACTGAACGCCGATGAGTTCAAACTCTACGAAATGGTCTGGAAGCGCACGGTCGCGTGCCAGATGGTGGACGCTCACGGCCAGCGCCAGACGTTGGGGCTGATGCTCGATGACGCCCAGTTTACGACCTCCGGCAAGACCATCACGTTCCCGGGCTACTTGCGCGCGTACATCGAAGGGACCGACGAGATCGAAGACGGCGACGGCGAGCGCATCCTCCCGGCCGTCAAAGAGGGCGAGCATCTGAACTGCCTCGAACTCGAACCGAAAGTTCACACGACCCAGCCGCCGAATCGGTACTCGGAAGCCGCGCTGACCCGTACGCTCGAAGAAAAAGGGATCGGGCGTCCGAGCACGTACGCGTCGATCATCGAAACGATCCTGGCCCGCTCGTACGTTTTCAAGCGTGGGAACGTCCTGATCCCGACGTGGGTCGCGTTTGCCGTCTGCAATCTGCTCGAAAAGTACCTTCCCGACCTGATCGACTACCAGTTCACCGCCGAAATGGAGGACGATTTGGACGCGATCAGCCGCGGCGAACGCGAGTGGATCGACTACCTGCACGAGTTCTACTTCGGTGACGAAAAAACCGGAAAAGGCTCGAAAACCTCGGAAGTCCCGGGTTTGAAACCGCTTCTGGCGAATATGCTGGACCGGATCGACGCGCGGGAGATCAGCACGATCGAAATTGGAACGCCGCCGGACGGAGGCGAGCCGCTGCGCGTTCGTGTGGGGCGCTACGGACCGTTCCTGGAGCAGGGTGAACGCCGCGTCAGCGTGCCGGAATCCATGGCGCCGGATGAACTGACGGTCGAAAAGGGGCTGGAACTCCTGGAAAACGCACAGCAGAATGAGGAGCCGCTCGGATACGATCCGGACGGAAAGCCGGTCTTCGTGAAAGTCGGGCGTTTTGGCCCTTACATTCAGTGCGGTGAGGCGGAAAACGGCGAGAAACCACGCAATGCGTCCCTTCTGAAAGGGATGGATCCGGCTGAGGTCGATCTGGAAACGGCGCTGAAACTCCTTCAGCTTCCGCGCACTCTTGGCGTTCATCCGAAGGACGGGGCGGAGATCATCGCGTCGAACGGCCGCTACGGACCGTACATCAAATGGAACGAGGAAACGCGCTCTTTGCCGGACGAGATCTCGCCGATCGACGTGACGTTTGAGCAGGCGCTCGAAATCCTGGCCCAGCCGAAAACCCGACGTGGAGCCGCAGGGGCCGCAGGAGCCGCGAAAACGACCGCCGCGCGTCCGGCCGCCAAATCGCTGGGCGTTTCGCCGGTGACGGAGAAAGAAGTACGCGTCATGGCCGGCCGGTTTGGACCGTACGTCACGGACGGCACAACGAATGCGTCGCTTCCGAAAACGACGAATCCGGACGAATTGACGCTGGAAGACGCGCTGGACCTTCTTGCCGCCCGAGCTGCTCGTGGCCCGGCCAGGAAGCGCACGACGAAGAAAGCCGCTTTCTCGGCCGCAAAAAAGACCACAAAAAAGGCCACCAAGAAAGCGGTCAAGAAAACGGCTAAAAAGACAGCAAAAAAGGCCGCAAAAAAGACCGTAAAAAAGGCTGCGAAGAAAGCGGTCAAGAAAACGGCTAAAAAGGCTGCAAAGAAAGCCACGAAAAAGACCACGAAAAAGACCGTGAAGAAAACGGTCAAGAAGACCGCGAAGAAAGCCGCGAAAAAGACCGCTTGATCCGTCAGCGGGTCGTCTTTTCAAGACTTGAACCTTGGTTTAATGACGTTTCATTAACTTTTAATTAATATTCAAAAAATTATGCAAATCGGAGTTTTATGCAGCGGCGGCGATTCGCCCGGAATGAATGCGTGCCTGCGCGCGATCGTCAGAACGGCCCTCAATGAAGGCCACGAAATCGTTGGATTCATGGACGGTTACCAGGGGATCCTCGATCGGGATTTTTATGTTGGAAGTGCTGGCGCTCCGCGTGCCGTTCTGCGCACGGTTTCCGGCCTCGTAAAAAAAGGGGGGACGGTCCTGAACAGCAGTCGGTGCCCGGAATTCGCGACGCCCGAAGGGACTCAAAAAGCCGCGGAAATTCTGGACGAGCTCGGCGTGGACGCCCTGATCCCGATCGGCGGAAATGGAACTCTCACTGGCGCGCACGAGCTGGGAAAATATTGGAAATGCCCGATCATCGGCTGCCCCGGCACGATCGATAATGACCTGAACGGGACCGATTTCACGATCGGTTTCAAGACCGCGGTCCAGACGGCGGTCGAGGCGATCGACAAACTGCGCGACACGGCCTCGAGCCACCACCGGATGTTCCTCGTGGAACTGATGGGGCGCCACTGCGGCTACATCACGCTCTTCGCGGCCATCGCGGCCGGCTGTGAGGCCGCCTGCATTCCGGAAGCTCCATTTGATATTCCGTCGATCGTGGAAAAGCTCAAACTCATGAAAAATCGCGGCAAACGTTCGATCATCATGGCGGTCGCGGAAGGTTACCACGATGGTGTCATGGTCCTTCAGGAAAAGCTCAAAGAGGCCGGATGCCCGTTCCCGACGCGTGTAGTCGTGCTGGGGCATTTGCTCCGCGGCGGCGATCCTTGCCCGGACGACCGAATCCTCGCGACCCAGTGCGGAAGCCTGGCCGTGAAAGCGATTTTGAAGGGTGAAACGGACAAAATGGCCGGTGTGACGAATAATATTCCGACGCTCGTCCCGCTGACCGAGGCGATCGATGGCCACCGTGAAGTGCCGCGCGATTTGGTGGAACTGCTGGAATGCGTGAGCTGAAAACCATTTTAAAAAGTTTTTGAAAAAGGGGGCGGGAAGACGGCGCGAAGTTTTGCGTTCCGGTCTTCTTTCGCTCCTTTCTTTATTATGGGGTTAAAATCATGAAAAAAACGGTCCTTTCCTTTCTCTGTATTCTGGCTTTGATTTGTGGCTGTACCAAGCCGGAATCACCGGAACAACCCCCCACTGAAACTCAAACTCCTTCGGCCCCCGCGCAAACTTCGGCTCCGGAATCACCCGCCGCGGATTCTGAAGCGTCATTTCAGAAACTGATCGAAAAGGATTTTTCGGAAGCGATGGCGAAAGCCCGGGCGCTTGAAGAGACGGACCCGGAAGCGGCTAATCGTGCGTACCAGGTTCTCACGGAGGACTACCCGAACCGGTTCGAGCCGTACCATCGGCTGGCGCTCCTTTTCGAGAAAGCGGGCGATGATGAGGCGGCGATCGCTCTTTACGAGGAGGCCATGCGCAAAAACCCGACGGACGCGGGCTTTTTCAATGATTTCGGCTGGTACTCGTACACGCAGAAGGAGTTGGTGAACGCGGAAGTCCTCCTTCGGAAAGCGAATCTCCTCGCGCCCAACACGCCGAAGTATATGGTGAACCTGGCGGTCGTGGTGGCGGAACAGGGCCGCTGGGATGATGCGTTCGCACTCTTTATGAAGGTCCCGGACTATAATGCGGCCAAATCTTACCTTTCCATCGCGGGGATCCAATTCAATCAGGCCGCCTCGGCGAAAAATCCGGAAGAAGCAGAAAAGAAATTCCAGCTTGCGGAAGAAACGCTGAAGAAATGTCTCGCGCTTTCCCCGGATGATCCGGCCGCGCTGGAACTCCAGAAAATGCTCGACGAGCAGAAAAAGTAAGAAAAAAGCCGGTCCCTCTCGATGAGACCGGCCACTCTTAACCCGCCATGGACTGACCTTCGGCCGGGAACAGTCGGATCCCGAGCGACTCCAGGATCCCGTCGTCCGAAACCTCTTCAAACTTAACGGAAACCTGCTTGGAAATGCCGGAATCCTGCATCGTCACGCCGTAGATCGTGTTGGCGGCCGACATGGTTTTCCGGGAGTGCGAAATGATGATGAACTGCGTCTGCTCGCAGAACTGGTGAAGGATCTCCGTCAGCCGGACCGTGTTCGCTTCGTCCAGAGCCGCGTCCACTTCGTCCAGAATGCAAAACTGGCTCGGGTGGTTTTTGAAAAGGGCGAAAAGGAGCGCCACGCAGGTCAACGTTTTCTCGCCACCGCTCATGAGCGTCAGGTTCAGGCGCTGCTTTCCCGGCGGCTGCGCGATGATCTCGATTCCGGCCTCGAGCGGGTCGGCGCACTCGGTGAGCTGCAGTTCCGCGTTTCCGCCTCCGAACAGGTCGCGGAAAATGTGGTAAAAGTACTCGCCGATCCGGTCAAACGTCTTCATGAAAATGACGCGGCTGTCGTGGTTTACGCGGTCAATGAGTTTCAGGAGTTTCTCTTTGGCCGCGAGGATTTCCTGGTACTGGCCGCTCAGGGTTTCGTAGCGGGTTTTCAGCTCGTCCAGCTCGTTCAGGGCCTCCGAGTTGATGTTTCCCAGCCCCTGGATCCGGTTTCGGAGCTGGTTGATCTCACGGTGCACGGCCGCGTTTTCCTTCTTTTCTTCCTCGGAAGCCGTTTCGAGTTTTTTCAGGAAGTCGGCCGGTTCCAGGGAATAGTCCTCGCAAAGACGCGCCACAACGTTTTCCGCCTCGTGTTCCAGCGTCCCTTTTTCAAGTTCCAGCGCGTGGACCTTTTCCTCGATCTGGCGTATCCGCTTCCGCAGCCGGCCGGCCTCCCCGGTGATTTCAGAGCGCTGGGAGTGCGAGGAATCCCGTTCCGCACGAAGCCGTTTCACGCGGGTCTCGCAGTTTTCCTGCGCGAGATAAAAGTCGGCGAGCTGCGCGTTATTGGCGAGCGTAAGCCGTTCCGCCTCGTGGAAAAGGCCCAGGTTTTGAACGAGCTGGGACTCCTGCTCCGCGATGATTTTTCCGCGTTCCGAGCAGTCGCCGTTAAGCTGGCGGATGGCGTCGTCGAGGCTTTCCAGACGCTCTTCACTTTTGGCCAGTTCGACTTTGCACTCGGTCACGACGCGGTTTTTCTCGCCGCGCTGCTCGTCGTTCCGGGTGATTTCTGCATCCAGATCGTTCAGTTGGTCGTTCTGTTCCTTTAATTTTTGCTCCAGCGCCTCTTTTTCCTGTTTCGCCTCCGCGAGCTGCTTTTGCAGATCTTCGAGCCGGGCCTCAATTTCCTTTCCGGTCTGCACGAATTCCTGGATCCTCTGACCGAGCTGGCTCTGCCGTTCCGCCGCGGCCTGAATTCCCTGCCGGTGGGCGATTAATTGCTGCTCCGTTTCTTCGAGCGAGTCCTCCAACTGCTCGACGTTTTGCTTCTGGCTGGTCAGTTTCGCCTGAGTTTTCTGGACTTCCTCGTCGGCTTGCGAGATTTCGTCCGAAAGAATCGTCAGCTGGGAGCCGAGCGTCCGCAGTTCACTCCGGCGCGAAATCAAATTGCTCGACGCGTGCTGGGGACCGATGGCGAGGACTCCGTCGGCGGAGTAGCGTTCACCGGCCAGCGTGATGAAATGGATCTGTGGCAGAAGGACCCCCGAGGCGGTACTCTGGGCGCGGATGATGGAGGAATCCGAGGGGTTTTTGTTCGGGTTCGAGAAAATCGAATCGGGATCCCCGGCATTTCCGACTCCCAAGGGGCCGGTCCCCAAAAAATCGATGGCCGGGAAAACGGGAAGCGGGAGTTTGCCCGAGTAAATCGCGCGGGAAAGGTCCATCGCGGTCCCGAGGTCTTCCACGATCCACGTCTCGCCGAGCAGGTACTTGAAGAGCGGCAGGCATCGGTCCTCGCACTCGATGAACTGGTCGGCGCGCCCCACGACTCCCGGGACTTTTTCCAGGCCGTTCGTGATGAGCGTATGCGCGAAACGGGCCGCATTCGCGCGGAGTCGGGCTTTCAGCGGTTCCGAAGGGGAGCCGGAATTCCATCCTTTGAGGAATTCGGGTGGGAGGAAATCGTCCATCCAGATGAACCCCACGCGGCCCGGGAAGCCCTGCGAGTTTTGCCGCAGAGCGTCCAGAAGCGTGGAATTTGGCTCGACGACGAGGTACTGCGCCTTTTCACCCAGCGCCACTTCAATGAGCGAGGCCGCATCCACATCGACCTGGATCAAGTCGGCGACCAGCCCCGAAATGTCGTGAAATGGGCCATCCGCCTGGCGCCGGGCTTCGGTCAGGAGGTAACGTACGCCGGGGCTCAACCCTTCGTGACGTTCCTGAAGCTCTTCCAGCGTGGAAATTCGCCCGAGCATCGCGGAATGGCGGCGGTGAAGCTCCATCAGGTGGTTTTTGGCCTCGTTCCAAAGACGCTCGGCGGCCTCTTCTTCGTTTCGGGCCTCCGCCAAGTCTTCCTCGCAGCGGGATTTCAGCGCTTCCAGCTCGCTCTGCTGACGTTCCAGATCGTCCTGACGGTCCCTCGATTTCTTCGCATCGTCCTGGATCGATTGAATGTGCGCGGCATTCTGCTGGAGCTGATGCTGGGCCGATTCCTCCTGAAGGGAAAGGGAGCTAAGCACGTTTTCCGCGGCGGAGATCTGGCGCATCTGATCAAAAACCAGTTCCCGGAGCGTTTCCTTGCAGGTGCGCAGTTCGTCGAGTTTCTTTACGATTTCGTCCAGATGCGACTTGGCGAGGAGCAGATTATTGGCCACTTCGGCGTGCTGGCTTTGAGCCTGGGTCAGTTCATCCTCACGCGACTGGAGTGAGTTTTGAAGCGAGCGCAGCCGGCGGCGCATTTCGGCGATGCGAGTCCGGCCGGAATTGATCTCGCCGTCGAGTTCAGTCATGCGGCGCGTCTGGAACGTGACGACCGACTCCGAAGCCCCGATGGAATGGCGATTTGACGCGATTTTCTCGGTTAAAGCCTGGATTTTTTTGTCGAAGTTGGAATTGGATTGCTCGAACTGCTGGAGCGAGGTGTCGAGCGTGTCGAGCCTGGTCTGAAGTTCGGCCTGTTCCGCGGAAAGATCGGCGATTTTCGTGTCGGTGGCCTGAAGTTTCGTCTGCGAGGAGGAATAGTCCATGACCGCCGCCTGAAAACGGAGCGTCTCAAGACGTTCCGTCAAATCGCGGAACTGAATTGCGCGTTCGGCCTGCGACTGGATCCGTTCGTAACGTTTCTGAACTTCCTCCACGATGTCGGAGAGCCGGAGGAGGTTTTGGTCAATGCGCTCCAGACGGTTCAGCGCTTCCTGCTTTTTGGCCTTGAAACGGCTGATCCCGGCGGCTTCCTCAAAGAGAATTCGACGGTCGCGGGGCGAAGACTGGAGCAGACTGTCTACGCGCCCCTGCTCGATGATACTGTACGCGTGCGTTCCAAGGCCGGTCCCGAGAAGAAGGTCCCGAATGTCCTTCAGCTTGCACGGCTGGCGGTTCAGAAAGTACTCGGATTCCGCGCTTCCCTCGCCGCCGCGGAAGGCCCGGCGGGTCACGACCACTTCCGACGCGTCGAAATTCAGCTTTTTGTCCGAATTATCGAACGTGAGGGAAACCTCGGCCGTGTTCATGGCCTTGCGGGTGCTGGAGCCGTTGAAGATCACGTCGCTGGATTCTTTCCCGCGGAGGGATTTCATGCTCTTTTCGCCCAGAACCCATTTGATCGCGTCAACGACGTTCGACTTTCCCGACCCGTTTGGACCCACAATGACCGTAAGACCGGGCGAAAACTCGAACCGGTTTCGATCGGCAAAACTTTTGAATCCGTAAAGGTCGAGAGACTTTAACATAATAAACGAATAATGAATAACGAATAACGAATAATGAAAAAAGAAATTAAGGAAATGAGGAAAAAGGTTCACTCTTTCTCCTCATTATTCGTTATTCGTTATTCATTATTCGTTTCTTTGCTTTCCTCGTATTTCTTCTGCCGTTCCTGGTCTTTTCGCCGCTGCTCGTAGGGATCGATGCGGCCGGTGGAGGGACGGGCGTCGATGCGGAACGAAGTCTCCAGCGCGTTTTGCTCGATCGCGGCCTGAAGGACCTCCAGAACGTCAGGGTACGTCGCGCCGACGTCCGAAAGGGCTCGGATCACATCGGCCACGTTCGACGAAACGATGCGTTTCTGGTCCGGTTTGTCCGGCTCGAAACGGGAAACCGCGACTTCGTCCGGGGAGTTGCTCCGCACGATGATGTTATTGGCAGCCTCGACGATGAGCGGGTGCTTGAACTTTTGATCCTCGCCGAACAAAACGATCTCTGCCCGCATCGATTTCGTCACATGAAGCATCGGTTTGCCTGTCGTCGGAATGACGCAGAGAGTGAACGTTTTGTTGCCGAGCTGCTCGCCGGCGACGAGCGGATCGTTCGGGCGCATTGTATGCAGAGCGTCGAACGCTCCGTAGCGGGTTTCGGCGGTCGGGGCGTTCATCAGCTCGCGGAGCTCTTCGTAAGCGTTCAAATCGTCGAGGACCATCAGCGCCAGTAGGGCGTGCCCACGGTTCACACGGTCTTCCAGGGCGGTTCTTCCGAGGATCTTCGCGCCGTCGCTGACGTCCAGGTAGGCCAGCGCCTGCGCGGAGTGGAACTGAACGTTCGGTTCACTCGATTCCAGCCCGAGCTTCAGCGTGTCGATGGCGAGCCGGCCGATCGCTTCCAGTTCCAGAGCCGCACGTTTGGTCGTGGTCGGGTCGAGGAGGCGCTTTTCAAGCGTCTTCATCCGGTCGATGCGCTGCGCCTCAGTTTCCAGGATTGGAATGCAGCGGATCACGTCCACAAACCGCAGCAGGTTTTCTTTGTAAAGCGGCGGAATGTTCAGATCGAGGTATTTATCGTCGTGGGCCGTGGCGACTTTCTCGCCGGTCCCGCTCATTTCCGCTTTAAAACGGGCATTGATCGCCCGCTCGATTTTCATGGTCATGAATTTGTCGGGCTTCACCTGATCGGTGGTGACGCGCAGACCGATCTTTCGGGTGTATGTCGAGACGCCGCCGCCCAGGACCATCCCACGCCGCTGGGTGATTTTATCGCGGTCGGTCCCGGTTTTCGGCTCGACCAGGATCGGGCCGGAGCAGGATCCTTTTTTACTTCCTTCGTGGATCCCCTGGGAATAAAGTATTTCACGCATTGGGGCGGGCATGAGGTAACCGCCGCGGAGACTCGTCGTTTGCGAGTCAGCGGGAAGCGTGACTTCCACGTCGAAACGGTCCCCTTTTTTGACGCCGGGGGCCAGGTAGCCCGTCACGATGACCAGCGAGGTGGACGGATCGGCCAAAACCTTCGCGGGGTGCGGAACGTCCCGGCTGGCCATCTCGCGCAGAAGCATCGTGCGTTGGGTCGATTCCGGCGGATCGCTTCCCGTTCCGGCCAGATTGGCGGCCATGCTCACGGACGTGATTTCGATGTTTTCAGCCCCAACCGGGACGGCTGTATCACCGACAAAAAAGGCTTTGGTGAGCTTTTTTCCCGGGGGATCTTCCGCCGGAATATTATTGTTTCCGGAGTTGAAATTTTTGCACCCGACGAGAAGCCCAATGATCGAAATCAGGACGCTCAGCAGGATCAGGAAACCAGTTTTATGAAAGGACGAATGACGTTTCATTTTTTTCAGGGAGTTCAGGGAATATTACAATATAAAACAGAATAGAGATTTTTCGGGTTTCTGTCAAGAGGATTTTTAAGAAATTTTCATGGAAGATGAACGCAAAGAGCGAACGAATAATGAATAACGAATAACGAATAATGAAAGGCGGTAATGGAGGCCGAAGGCCGGAATTACGCTCGGCTTGAACTCATTCTGTAGTTTACATTACGCGCCAGCGTCATTATTCGTTATTCGTTCTTCATTATTCATTTTTTCCTTCTGAACGCCAGTCCCAGGAGGCCGATCAGCATCAGCGCCCACGTCGAGGGTTCAGGGATTGCAGCGCCGCCAAGAGCCCAGAGTTCATTTCCCATCACCCGGAACACATAGCCGCCCGCGTCGCCAAACTGCAGCTGGGAAAGGTCCGCGCTCTCGCCGAAGCTGATCAGCTTGTTCATGTCCTCCGAGGTGTTCGGGATCAGCGTGATCAGACTCCCCTCGGCCATCGAAATGTCGCCGATGTTCATCAGGAACTGGTCAGGATCCGCCACGTTCGAGGCGTCGAGGATCAGCTCACTGCCGGGATCCATCGTCAGTTTCCCGGTGATCGTTGGAAGCTCCTGCCCGTTGTAGGTGCCGCTGACCTGGATCGAGGAGCCGCCTTCCAGCTTCAGATTCCCAACGATTTTGCCCGCCTGCGAGTTTTCGTCTTTCGGCGAGAGTGAGAAGCGCGAAATGTTGTCCGCCGGAACGGCCAGGGCCTGAAGATGCTGTTCCACGTTCGTCACGACCGTGGTGGAGGTCGGGTTGATGAGCTGGAGCGTGCCGTTCGCCGTGTACGTGCCGTTCAGGTACGACGTATTGGGGCCGACGGACGTCACGTTCAGCGTCTTGCCGGAGTTGATCGTCACGTCGTTTTTCAGCTGGCGGTCGGACGTCAGGGCGTCGAACTCCATGCGGACCGACGCATTATCGACCGTGAACACGCCCGTGCCGAACGGCGAGTCGGACTGGAGGACCAGGTAGTTGTACGGGTACCGGTTGTTGCCGCCGACACCGTAGTTCGAAATGATGGTTCCGCCGGTGTACGTGTTGTTCCCGCTGATGACCGTGATGACCGGCGTCGGCTCGCTGCCGAAATCGACTTTTCCATCCCCGGAAATATCGCCGCTGAGTCTCAGGAAGGATTGCGCATAGTAGGACCCGCCCCAGCCACCGCGGATGTTCACGTTGCCGGTCACTTCGATGTCGTTGGTGATCTGGATGTTCGCGTAGGCGTTGAAGTTCATCAGCGTCGTGCCATTGCTCATGAAGATCTTGCCGGAGCCGAGGTTCAGACCGTTGCTCGTGCCGAAGAAGCCCTTCTGGATGTAAATGTTGCCCGTGTAGGAGGTGCGCGCATCGTAAGTGTTCTGGATGCCGAGTTCCTTGTCGCGCCCGCTTTCCTCGTTGATGTAGAGGTCGAAATCGCCATTGAGCTTGATGTTGTAGCCGGCGCGGGTCTGGGTGGTGCGGCTGAACGTGACCGCTTTGATGGGATTCCCGTAGGTGGTCGTGTCCGTTACGACGTTGGAAAGCGTCAGCTCCTTGCCGGTGGGGAGGCCCTTGAGCGTGATGTTCGCGTCCTTGGCCCCTTCGGAAGCATCCCGCCGGGTCAGCACGAGTTTTTGGTTAGGCGATTCGCCCGCGATGGTCAGGCCGGGGATCGTCACGTTCCGGGCGGTCGTCGTGTTATCCAGGATGAAATACGTCGTTGGGTAGGCGCCGGACATGCCAAGCTGTACGCTGCCCGTGCCGAACGGCGTGTCGGAACCGAGCTGGAAAAGCCCGCCCTGGTACCGGTTGTCGCTGCGCATGTTAAACGCGATTATCGTGCCGCCAGTGTACGTGTTGTTTCTGTTGATCGTCGTGAGGCCGGGCGTGGCTTCGGACGTGTACGCGAGCTTGCCCGCACCGGAGATCACGCCGTCCAGAACGACTCCCACAGGCTGATGCGCGGTGGAACCCCAGCCGCTGCGAATGACCGCGTAGCCTTGGGCGGGATCTCCCTCAAGCACGATGTTATTCTTGTAAACCGGGATGCAATCGACGTAGTTCATCAGGTGCGTCCCGTTGTAAAGGTGGATCGTGCCGGAACCCAGGTTCTTACCCGTTTTGGAACCGACGATCCCGCTCTGGATGTAAATGTCGCCCGTGTAGGTCTCGGTCACGTCCGTTTGACTGGTGAAAATGAATTCCCTCTCAAGCTCGTACTTGTAATTGATGTAAAGATCAAAATCGCCGTCCAGAATGATCGGGTACTCGGACCGGCTTGCGGTCTGGAGGTTAATGGTGACTTTCGTGAGCGGATTGCCGTACTTTTCCACGTCCTCGATCCGGTTGGAGATCGTGCCGTTGCCGAGCAGTTTGGTCACGGTCAGCTCGGCGGTCTTGCCCGAGGTGGTGCTTTGCTGCACGAGTTTCAGGGTACGGCCTTGATCGATCGTCAGTTCTCCGATGGTGACGTTACGGTCCGTGGTCGTATTGTTGAGCGCGAAGTAGGTTTTCAGGTCGGTGCTTCCGTTGTCCCACTTGCCGCTGACTTTTACCGGGCCAGTGCTGAACGGCGTGTCCGAGCCGAGGACCAGGTAAAGGGCCTTCAAAGGAACGGCATTGTCGGTGCGCATGTTGTCCGTTGCAACGACCGTTCCGCCGGTGTACGTGTTCGCGCCGTTGATCGTGATGATCCCGGGGGTGGGTTCGTAGCCGAAATTCACGCCGCCGTCGCCGGAGATCACGCCGTTGACCGTGATGGAGGAGCGGGACGTCGGATAGTTTGAACCGTTCCAGCCCGCGCGGATCGTGATCTTTCCGTTGGAAAGTGCCACAATATTATTATTGACGACCGGGTTGGTCCCGTTGGTGTTGTTCATCAGGTGGGTTCCGGGACTCATCGTGATGGTCCCCGAGCCGAGTTCCGTGCCGGTTCTCAGTGAAAGCAGGCCGGAGGTGATGGTCGTTCCGCCGGTGAAATCGTTCGCCCCGCTGTTCGGCTGGAAGTAATGACCACTCGTATTAATATTGAGCGCGATGTTCCCCGTAACGTGCCCGGTGAAGGCCAGATCGCCTTCGGGTTTTACGAAAGAAAGAACGGATGGATGAGTGAGGTCTGTATTGTCCGTCACGAACGAGTCCGAAGAGTTGCCGTTAACTGTATAACCAGTTGACGGTACGTTGATCGTTTCCGCGTTCAGCGAAATGGCTCCGAAACAGAGCGCGGCCAGGGCGAAGGAACAGCGAATCCAGGATTGGGAATTTTTAAACATTTTGGGACCTCAAAAAAAACTTTCACTTTAATCTAGCTTAATTATACACAGACTAGGGGATTTTGTGAGAGATTTTTTTGAAAAAACAGAGAATTTTTGAAAAAAAGTCAAAAAAGTTAAAAAAAGACCGGCAAAGAGTAAAAGCCTGCACTCTTTACCGGCTAAAATCTATCTGAAACCGACGTTACGCGTCAGCGTCATTATTCGTTATTCGTTCTTCATTATTCATTCATGTTAATGACCATCTTGCGGTACTTCGCGTCCTGCGGTTCCCACTTCACGTCGATGGTCAGGGAGGGGTTTTTGCCTTCGACCGTGACCGTCAGGCCACTTTTGTCAGCGTCCCAGTAGCGCGGCGGGACGAGATAGCGCATTTTGAAGTTTTTCTGCTCGGAGACGCTCACTTCGACTTTGTACTCGCCGGCGGGGCAGCCGTCCTCGGCATCGTAGCAGCCGAGCGTGAATTTCCCCTCCGAATCGAGCTGGGCCGAAGCCGGACGCCCGCCCGCCACGGGGATCAGCCGGATCGAACCGACAAAATCACCCGAAAGCGGCTGCCCGTCCACCGTCACGACCCCCTGGATCGGGTAGCGCTTCGGCCGGCCATCGCCGCAGCCCGTGAAAAACACAAAACCCAGGATCAGGATGAAAAACGGAGCGAGGCGGCAATTCATAATTCTTAATTCATAATTCATAATTAAATTAATACTCTCCGTTCACGGCTTCGTTGCCGGCGCGGGTGGAAAGGGGACGGTAAACTTCCTTGAGGTCGATGCTTTCGGAGAGGAAGACGACGTGGCCGTCACCAAAGGCGAAAAAGGCGCCGCCCGTGTGCTCGCTGGCGAATGCGCCGGAGGCTTTGTAGCCGTACATGTTGCACACGACGCCCTGTTCGTACTTCGTGTTCAACGGATTGTCCGTCGTGCGGAAACAGTCCAGATGGCGTGAACCCTGGAACCAGGTGTTCTGGCTCCCCGCCTTTTCTGCGTCGGTCACTTCGCTGAGGAAGATCGTCTGGGAGGTTCCGTCCTTGATTTCGGATTGCTGAATGCGTCTCCAGTAGAAAAACACGCCGTCGTTTTCGTACTTGACCTTAAAGCTGATCGGGCCGCCCGAGTCTGATGGCCCATGCGTTCCGGCACAGCAGGCGTACGTCCCCGTCGCGTAGTTGGCGTTGCTTTCAAGCGTGGGCGGCGCAGTGCTCGAGGGACAGACGAAAACCGAGGGCCGCGTGATCAGCAGCGGCGTGGCGGTATTCTTGACCTGCGTCCAGGAACTCGTGGTGCTGTCGCTCACCGCGGGAAAAATCTTTCCGTCATTCAGCTGTTGGTAAAGGGCCTGCTGTTCGAGCTGCGGAAGACACTGCAAAAACGCGCTGGAGCCGTAGCGCTGGTCCCCCGGCTGGGTGTTGCCGTTTGGAAGCGTCCCGTCGCCGCCCATGCGCGCAGGCGGGAACGACTTGTTCGCGCTCTCGTGGTTCAGAAGAGCCAAAACCAGGTTCTTCTCATTGTTGGAACACTGCATCCGTCGCGCGGCCTCACGTGCCTGCTGGACCGCAGGAAGCAAAAGCCCCACCAGCATCCCGATGATCGCGATGACGACTAAAAGTTCTACGAGTGTGAAAGCTGTGCGACGCATCGATTTTAATTATGAATGATGAATGATGAATGATGAATTAAAACGAATAATGTAGAACGAATAACGAATTGTAGGCTGCAGAATGAGTTCAAACCGAGCGTAATTCCGGCCTTCGGCCTCCATTACCGCCTTTCATTCGTTATTCATTATTCATTTCTTTCTTCTGAGTGTCAGTCCCAAAATGCCGAGCAGCAGCAGTGCCCACGTTGCGGGTTCCGGGACGTACTGAGCGACTGCGCCGTTGGAACCGATGTAGAAGACGTCGCCCTGCATCATCCCGCTCAAAGGAATATCTGCCAGTGCGCCCACGCCGGTCAAGGTGAGCCCCGTCCAATCGAAGGAGGAAACTTTCGGCCCCTCCAAAACCGGGTAAATACTGCTCGAATTGAAGAGGTCCGCGTCATCCGCATTGATTTCAAGGTTGGAAAGGGCCAAATCGCCCGTGATCGTCAGCGGGGAATTCAGGTCCAGCCGCAGCGCGCCGCCGGTCTGATTGTACGTTCCGTTGAGTGTCGCGTCTTCGCCGGTCAGGTAAAGCGTCGCGCCGGTCTGGTTCAGCGTGATGCCGGTCCCGTCGATGGTCGGAACTTCCAGCGTGCCGGTCCCGTTGAGGTTCAGGGTGCCGTTGGCCGTCAGCTTGCTGAGCGTCTCGGAATTGTTGACGGTCAGTTCCGCTCCGGTTTGGGTCGTCAGGTCGCCAGCCGGGCCCAGCGCGTTCTCCGAGTTGAGCCGAAGCGTGGTGTTGGTTTCCAGCGTCGCTTTACCGGTGAAGCCGCTGTTGTCACCGCTCAGAGCGATGATCCCGGTGTTCCTGAACGTCAGGTTCGCGCTGCCCGAAATGTCCGCAAGAACGTCGATCGTGCGACGGATATTACTTTCCGTTGGAGGCGAGATCGTCGAGTCCGCGACCACCCGGATGGAACCGTCCAGCTTGGCGGCGCGGCTGGTGCCGCCCTTCGCGTTGCCGATGCTCCCGCCCTCAAGGATCAGGTTGGGGACGCAAACCGTCGCGTTCGCGTTTTTCAGGCCGAGGTTTCCTTTGGGGCCGATGTGCAGTTCCGCGAGGAAGTAGTGCGTTACGCCATTCACATCGTTGAGGTTTTCAGGGGTGCGGACTGTGAACACTGTCGAGGAGCTCGCGTTGGTGTTCGTGATGTAGGCCACGTCACCCACGGTCGGAATGTAGCTGCCCGGGTTGGAGCCGCTGGTGCTGCCTTCGTGCCAGGTGCTCGCCGTGGTCCAGTTCGAAGCGGATCCTCCATCCGTGGCGTAGTACGTTTTTCCTTCGCGGGTGGAGTCGGACGTGATCACCGCGCCGATCGGGGCGTCCATCCCCACCACTAAAAGGGCGTCCTGAACGTATTTGTCGGAGACCGTGATGGAGTTCGGCATCAGGTACGTACCGTCTGACGCTCTGCCGTCGCTGTATTTCGTGGTCCAGGTCCCCATCTTCTGGTTGCCGGCGAGTTTGATCTTCGTGCCGTTTTCGCTCACGACCTTGGCGTTGGTCAGCGCGTTGGCGGAAGTGGGCTGAAGGGTCGTGTTCGCTTTGACCGTCATCGTCCCGGTGTATTCGGTATTATTCCCGGTCAGTCTGACGGTTCCGCCGCCGGTCACGGTCAATGCGCCCGTGCCGGAAATGTCGGAATCAACGTCCAGCATACGTTTGACGCTGTTTGCCGTGAAGGTGGAGGTTACGCCATCGACCGCCGTCATGTGCCCGCCGATGTGGACCGTTTTGTTGTCCACGCCGTAATTGCTGACGCTTCCTCCATTAAGGATCAGGTCGGGGAAGAAGTCCGTCCCCACGACGGATTTCAGACCGATCACGCCGCCCGCGTCCAGGTAGGTGGTGGGGAGGAAGTAGAGCGTTTTGCCGTTGGAGTCCTGGTACGTGGTGCGAAGCACGTTGGTAAGGCGGACCGTGTCGCCAAGGGTCGGAACGACGGTGCTGACGGGACCGTCAGAGGCGCCGACCCGCCAGACGCCCGGGTTATTCCAGCTATATGTCTGCTCCGGCAAAGAACTGGCGTTGAGGTAGTACGTCGCGGCCTCCCGCGTCGAGCCGGTGACGCTGATCGTGGAGCCGATCGGCATGTCAAGCCCCGAGCCGGCCAGGGCGGTCTTCATCGCGGCGGTGGAAACGGTCGTCGTGCTGTTCGGAATCGTGGCGGTCAGGTACGTCAGCGCTTTATTGAGCACGCCGCTGGGGTACGTAAGCGTCAGGGACTTCACCGAGAGGCTTTCGGGGGTGATCACTTTCGCGCCCTTCGAGACGGTCAGCGTCGGACTGGAGCCGATCGAACCGGCAGCGGAGAGCTTCAGGACCGCGTTTTCCATGACCGTGATGGCCCCGGCGAACGTGTTGTTGCTGTGTGCAAGCTGGACGTAGCCGGTCGAGTTGGAGTTGATGTTGAGGGTGGCGTCCTGGCCGCCGGAGATCTGAGCGGTGACGTTCATGGCGCGGTTGGGACTGTCGCCGGTCTGGGCGGAGATTAGAAGCGTCCCAGTGTTATTAATATTGCCTGCCAGGGTGAGGACCCCGTTGGTTGCGCCCTGAAAAATGGTTCCGGAGACGGCGGTCATATTATTGACCGTGGCGTTTCCCTTGAGGGTGAACGTCCCGCCCGTCAGCGAGCCGGTCCGGTCTCCGCCGAGCGTGAGCGAATCGCCGGGAAAAACGTTTACGGTGGCTGCGGAACTGTTTTCGGGGGAACGCAGCGTGTAGCCGCTGTCCACAAGGTAGTCCGCGCCTGCGTGTGCGCCGGGATTTCCGCTTTCACTCCAGTAGCCGGTGCTGCCCCAGTTTGTTCCCATTGGCTGTGTTTTTGTCAGGTAGAACGTCTCAGCCGAAACCGAGGCGGTCAGGAAACCAAAGAATAAAACGGAAAAAAGGGCCGTAAAACGTTTCATGGGAAAAATCTCCAACGTGAAATCTTAATAAAATGCTTTCTATAAAATTAGATTTTACGCCAAAACGAGAAAATTGCAACAAAATTTTTAAAATTTTTCAGAAAAAAAGAGAATTTTTTTGAGTGTGGAGAGTGGAGTGTGGAGTTGGAAAAGCCTTCGGCTTTTTATGGGTTGAGCTCTTTCTGAAACCAACGTTACGCGTCAGCGTCAACTCCACACTCCACACTCCACACTATTCTGTGAGCGGTCTCGTCATTTTCATCGGGTCGAGGGCCTGAGCCAGAACGTCCGGCGGGAGGACTTCTTTTTCGAGGCAAAGCTCACGGATGGTTTTGCCCGTCTTGAACGCTTCTTTCGCCAGGGCCGCGGCACGCTCGTAGCCGATGTACGGGTTCAGCGACGTGACCATGGAAAGGCTCTGCTCCACCGCCGACTCGCATTTCTCCCGGTTGGCGGCCAGGCCCGAGACGCAGCGCCCGGTGAAGACAGCCGTGCAGCGCGCCATCAGCTCGACGCTTTCCAGCAGGACCGCGCTCATCAGCGGCATGGTGATGTTCAGCTGGAACTGCCCACCCGTGGCCCCGCAGACGGCGATCGTGGAGTCGTTCCCCATCACGCGGGCCGCGACCTGGATCATGCTCTCGCACAGGACCGGGTTCACCTTCCCCGGCATGATGGAACTGCCCGGCTGGAGGTCCGGCAGGGAAATCTCGTGGAAGCCGCAGCGCGGGCCGGAACCGAGCCACCGGATGTTGTTCGCGACGTTCATCAGCGTGACGGCGATCGCTTTCAGAAGCGCGTGGCACCGCACCACGCCGGTCCGCTGGGCGTTGGCCTCGAAGTGGTTGGCCGCCTCACGGAACGGGATGCCGGTCTTTTCGGCAAGGAATCGGGCGACCTCCGCGGCAAATTTCGGGTGCGTGTTGATCCCGGAGCCGACGGCCGTGCCACCGGCGGGGAGTTCGTAAAGCGCCGCCTCCGCGTTCCGGGCGTCCTCGGCGGCCAGTTCCATCTGACGGGCGAGACCGCTGAATTCCTGTCCGAGCGTCATGGGGGTCGCGTCGGCGAGATGCGTCCGGCCGATCTTCAGGACGTCCGCCCATTCCTGGGCCTTGGCGTAAAGCACGTCGGCGCAGGCTTTCAGGGCCGGGATCAGCCCGTTCCGCAGAACCTGCGCGCCCGCCACGTGGATCGCGGTCGGGAAAATATCGTTCGTGCTCTGGCCCATGTTCACGTGGTCGTTGGGGTGGATCGGCTTTTTCATGTCAAAGCGGTCGCCGCCGCACAGCTCGATCGCGCGGTTGGAAACGACTTCGTTCACGTTCATGTTGCTCGACGTGCCGGAGCCGGTCTGGTAAATGTCGATCGGGAACTGGTCCGCCATCTGGCCGTCGGCGACTTCCAGCGCGGCCGTTTTCAGCGCGGCGATCTGCTCCGGGGCGAGCTTCTTTCCCAGAAGGCCCAGTTCCTCGTTCGCGCTGGCGCACGCCCATTTGACCAGACCCAGCGCCTGGATCATCTTCGGGGGCAGGGGAGCCAGAGCGATGGGGAAATTCTCGACGGCGCGCTGGGTTTGCGCTCCGTAGTAAACCTCGGCGGGGAGACGCACCTCGCCCATGGAATCACGTTCAATGCGTTCGTTCATTTGAAAAGCCTTCCGGTTGAAACAGAAAATCAGACCATTTCCCCTGATTATCCCACGAATCGGAAAAAAGTCAAGCCCCTCCGGGATGAGTGAGCGGGTTTCGGGCTTTTTGGACTTTTTTGGATTTTTTTCTTCTTTTCTCCGTCTCTCCCTCTTTTATTATTTCGCCTTTCGGTTAAAATAGCGGGAGAACTTTTCCTGAATCAACTACTTTTTTTGAGGGAGCAGAAAATGGCTGACGCTGAAGAACGCGGCGAAAATACCGGGTCCAAAGACTTTATTCGCAAAATCGTGGAAGAAGACCTCGCGAGCGGGAAACACAAGGAGATCCAAACCCGGTTTCCCCCGGAGCCGAACGGCTACCTGCACATCGGCCACGCGAAATCCATCTGCCTGAACTTCGGCATCGCGCAGGAATACGGCGGAAAGTGCAACCTCCGCTTCGACGACACCAACCCCTCCAAAGAGGAAGACGAGTACGTCGAGTCGATCCAGGAAGACATTCAGTGGCTCGGCTTCCAGTGGGACAAAAAACTCTTTGCGTCCGACTACTTCGACCAGCTTTACGAGTGGGCCATCCAGCTCATCAAGCAGGGGGACGCGTACGTCTGCGACCTGACCGGCGAGGAAATCTCCAAAACCCGCGGCGACTTGACGAAACCGGGGACGGAAAGCCCGTACAGGAACCGGAGCGTCGAGGAAAACCTGGACCTTTTCATCCGGATGAAGAACGGCGAGTTCCCGGACGGCTCCAAGACACTGCGGGCCAAAATCGACATGGCAAGCCCGAACCTGAACATGCGCGACCCGGTCATGTACCGTATTCTCCGCGCGACGCATCACCGTACGGGCGACAAATGGTGCATTTACCCGATGTACGACTTCACCCACGGCCAGTGCGACTCGATCGAGCACATTACGCACTCGATCTGCACGCTGGAATTTGAAAATCACCGCCCGCTTTACAACTGGTTCTGCCAGACGCTGGGGATCTACAATCCGCGCCAGATCGAATTCGCCCGTCTGAACCTTTCCGGGACGGTCATGAGCAAGCGCCTCCTGCTCAAGCTGGTGAATTCCGGCGCCGTGCGCGGCTGGGACGATCCGCGAATGCCGACCATCTGCGGGATCCGCCGCCGCGGGTACACGCCCGAGTCGATCCGGAATTTCTGCAAAACCATCGGCGTGAGCAAAGTGGATTCCTGCGTCGATATGGGTCTGCTCGAGTTCCACGTTCGAGAGCACCTGAACGCCGTGGCGCCGCGCGTCATGGCGGTCCTGCGTCCGCTGAAGGTCACGATCACGAACTGGGAGCCTGGAAAGGTCGATTACCTCGACGCGGTGAATAATCCGGAGCGTCCGGAAGACGGCACGCGCCAAATCCCCTTCACGGGCGAGCTGTACATCGAGCAGGACGACTTCATGGAAGACCCGCCGAAGAAGTACTTCCGTCTCGCGCCGGGCAAAGAGGTGCGCCTGCGCTGGGGGTACTTCATCCGCTGCGAGGAAGTCGTGAAGGACGCCGACGGAAACGTCGTGGAACTGAAATGCACGTACGATCCGGAAACGCGCGGCGGCCAGGCGCCCGACGGCCGCAAGGTGAAGGGGACGATCCACTGGGTCTCGGCCCAGCACGCCATCGACGCGGAAGTGCGTCTTTTCCCCGAGCCGCTGCTGGTGAAAAATCCGGAGACGGGCGACGCGGAATTCAACCCGAAGTCCGAAGAGATCCTGACCGGCTGCAAGGTCGAGCCGTCGCTTGGGTCGGTGGAACCCGGCTACCGGTGCCAGTTTGAGCGTCTCGGTTACTTCTGCTGCGACAAAGACTCGACGCCGGAAAAGCGCGTCTTCAATAGCACCGTGACGCTGAAAGACACGTGGGCGAAAGAACAGAAAAAGAATTAAAAGTTTAGGGTCAGGGAAGCGAATCGATGAACAAGATCGCGATCATCGGCGTTGGGCTGATTGGGGCCTCACTCGGAAAAGCGCTCCTTAAAAATCGGGCCGTGACGGAAATCTCCGGCTTCGGCCGCCGACGCTCCAATCTGGAGACCGCGCTGGCGGGAGGGTGCATCACGCATATCGCCGATTCCCTCGAAGAGGCCGTTTCCGACGCGGAGATCGTCGTGGTTTGCACCCCGGTCGAGACGATCGGTCTGACGATCCGCCAGGCCTTGCCGTTCGTCCAGCCCGGGACCATTTTCACGGACGTGGGAAGCACGAAAGCGTCGATTTTTGAGGACTTTCAGGCCCTTTGCGAGTCGGACGGCTGCATCTTCATCGGCGGGCACCCGATCGCGGGGAAGGAAACCTCCGGCGCCGCCGCGGCAGACGAAAATCTGTACGTGGGCAAAACGACCGTCCTGACGAACCGGGAGCCGGAAGACGCCTTTGAGAAAGTCGCCGCGATGTGGCGCTCGGTCGGCGCGAACGTCGTTTTTATGCCGGCGAGCGAGCACGACGCGGTCCTTGCCCGTACGAGCCACCTGCCGCATTTGCTTTCCTGCGTGCTTTCGGCCGTCACCGAGCGCGAGCTTTTCCCCTTCACCGGGACCGGCTACGCGTCCATGACCCGTCTTTCGGGCGGAAATCCCGAGGTCTGGCGCGACATTTTGACGGATAATCGGCAGAACGTTCTGGCCGCGATGGAACGTTTCGAGCGGCAGTTTGACGAGATTCGGGAAATTCTGAGCCGAAACGACGCGAAGGCTCTGGAGGAATTTCTCACGCTGGCCCGCGAGCAGCACGACGCGCAGTAGTTCAGCGGCAGTTTGGTCGGGTTTGATGTTTCACGTGAAACGCAGGCGAAATGAGTGAAAAGGATAAAATGACGAAAAACGACCCGGAATTCATCGCTTTTCGCGAACTGTGCAACCGGCACGGCCTGGCGGCGACGATCCAGCGGTTCATCGTGTACCAGACGCTCTGCCAGATGCACAATCACCCCACGCCCGACATGATCTTCGAGCGCCTTCACCCGACCTGCTCGAGCGTTTCGCGGATGAGCGTTTACCGGATTCTGGAGCAGTTCAGCCGCAGCCGGATCATCCGTCGGCTGAACCATCCCGGCTCTTCGATGCGGTACGACGCGTTCATGCACCCGCACCACCATTTGATCTGCGTCGATTGCGGGGCGGTTTACGATATTCCATGCCAGGAGGACGAGCAAATCACCCTTCCGCCGGAGTCCGTGCCGGATGGGGCGATCGTTCTGGACTACACGCTCGATTTTCAGGGTTTGTGCCGGAGATGCGCCGCGAAACCGGTTTGAACGGAGCCGCTTACACGGGATTTTGGGCGTTTTTTTGGCTTTAGATCCCGATTCTTATTTTAACGTTCAGGACCCCTAATTCAAAGGAAAACCAAAATGAAAAAACTGATTTTCTGCCTTGCCCTTTTGCTGCCGGCGTTCTGCCTGGCGCGCGTTCCGCAGACCGTCACGACCCACGACGGCAAGACGCTCAAGCTCGTCTGGTACGATGAATTCAAAGGCACGGGCCTCCCCGACCCCGCCAAATGGGGCTACGAGCACGGCTTTGTGCGGAACGGTGAGGCTCAGTTCTACACGAGAGGACGCGAGAAAAACGTTTACCAGAAGAACGGAAAACTCATCATCAAGAGCTTCCGCGAGGATTACGAAGAAAACGGCCAGAAGGCGAAATACACGTCCGGGAGCGTCACGACCGACGGCAAAGCGTCCTGGACCTACGGCCGAATCGAAGTCCGCGCCAAACTCCCGACCGGCCGCGGCGCCTGGCCCGCCATCTGGATGCTCGGGAACAATATTCATGAAATCAACTGGCCGCGCTGCGGTGAGATCGACATCATGGAGTACGTCGGCTTCAACCCGACTCAGATCCACGCGACGGTCCACGCGGCTCACGACGGCCACCACGTTGGCAAGGGGGAGAATATTCGCCTGGAGAACGTGGAAAACCGTTTTGCCGTTTACGCGGTCGAATGGACGGCCGACAAGATGGACTTTTTTGTGGACGATCACCTTTACTTCACATTCAAGCGCGGCGACATGCCGGTCGATCCGTGGCCGTTCGACAAACCGCACTACCTGATCATTAACACGGCGATCGGCGGCGGCTGGGGCGGTCAGAAAGGGATCGACGATTCCGCGTTCCCGATGACGTACGAGATCGATTACGTTCGCGTTTACCAGTGAGTTTAGCTTTCAGTCTTCCCCGGTCTCCCCTTCCGGTTCGATGTGGATGATGACGTCCAGAATCTTCAGATCGGGGGTCTGCTTGAGCGTTTTTTCGATGGTGTGGGCCAGTTGGTGGCTTTCGTGGACGGTCATGGTTCCATTGACCCAAACGTGAAGATCCACGTCGTACCCCTGGCCCATGCTGCGGGTTCTGATGTGGTGTGGGTTGCTGACCCCCGGCGTGGCTTTCACGATCTCTGAGATTTTCTGAATGGTTTCCCTCGACGCCCCCGCGTCCATCAGCGTTCCGAACGTCGGGTAAAGAATGATCCAGGCGGCGTAGAAAACCATCCCGCCGACGAGGACCGTCGCGACCGGATCCAGAAACGCGTACTTCTCGCCCCAAAACAGGCAGCAGCCGACCGCCAGCGCCGCGGGGATCGAGCTCAGGGCGTCGGACCGGTGGTGCCACGCGTTCGCCACGACCGCCGAGGAATGAACGTTTCGCCCGACTTTTGCCGTGACACGGTACAAAAATTCTTTCACGAGGATCGAGACCAGAGCGGCGATCAGCGCGATTTTCCCCGGCATGGGATGGTGGTACGACGGGTCGAAAATCATGGATCGCAGCGTTGCGACGGCGCCGAGGATCAGCCGCCCGCCGACGATGATCAGCGCGACGCCGATGAAAAGGGTCACGATGGTTTCCAGCTTGGCGTGGCCGTAGGGGTGGCCCTCATCCGCGTCGGCGGCCCAGTATTTTGCACCGAGGATCAGAACGAAATCGGTCACGAAGTCGCTCAAACTGTGCATGGCGTCCGCCACCAGGACGGAACTGTTCCCGAGAAACCCCGCGACGAACTTAATGACGACCAGCACAAGGTTCAGGAGCGCCCCAAGCAGGGTGATCCGGTAAATCGCCAGCGTGACGGAATGGTCCGCGCCGGAAACCGGGCCATTGGCAAAAATGGAATCGGAAGCTCGCATAAAGGTTTAACTCATCAGGGAATATTCCATTTCTTTACGCATCTCAAACATTTGGGCGGTTTCTTCCTCCGCGTCCTCCACCTGTTTCAGGTGAACGAGTTTCAGACAAACCAGCCCCACCGCCGCCATGTAGAAAACGTTTTCCATGGCGTACAGCGAAACGAACTGGGCGGAGATGCAGTACGCTATAATACCAGTAATGGTCATTTGCATATACGTTGCTATTCGGGGGTCAGGCACTTTTCGGCTCCCCCAAACGAACGGCATAAGCCGAAGAACCGTAAGCATGAAAAATCCCAGAAGGAAGAACAGAGCCGGGATCCCGGATTCTACGCCAGCCTGGAACCAGGTCGAGTGCGCTTCCAAAGTCACCCCAAACCGTGATTGGGAATAAGTGGCCCACTTTTGCACACCCACCCCCCATAATGGTTTTTCTTTGATCGAAATCAGGCAGTTTTTCCAGCTGAACAAACGGGACTGGGCGGAACCGTCCAAGTCTTCCATGTTTTTAAACGAGGAGAAGAAACGTTCCTGCGCACTGGGGCCAAACAGGGAAAGGCCTACACCAAGGAAGATCGCGTAGAGGATCATATTGCTTGCCGTTTTCGGAAGTGTAAGGAATGAGAAGAAGAACGCGACGCCAAGCCCAAGCATACCGCCTCGAGACATGGAAAACATGACGACGTGAGCTTGAAGTATTGCGGCCAAAAACGCCAGTCCTTTTAATACGATGTTCCTTTCCGCAAGTCCGGTGAAAAACGCCACCACAGCCCCGACCACCATCGAGACGGCGAAGAAGTTATTATCCATCCCGGAGTAACCGACCATCTGAAGACGGTTAAAACCGGCCAGGTACGACATATTAAGCTCATAGGCTACAAATCCCGAGCCAAATACGAGGCACCAGATGATGATTCGGAGTTTTTGAACCGTGTCGCACAGGGAAACCACGATAAAAATCGCCAAAAGGAGGCGGATATTCATAAGAACCTGAGCAAAACCCGCGGGTGACCAGCTCGTAAACATCATGGAAATAAAAACCCAGAGCGTGTATCCGCAAAGAAGAAAAAGCGGCATGTACGCCTTTCCAATATTTAAATTTCCGCACCGGTTCATGAACCAGCCGATGATCATCGGGTATGCGACGACTTCCGAGAAACCAAACCCGGTATTCAGGTACGTCGGCGGCAGAGAGTAGTACCAAAGAGCATTCGGTGCCATCACACCGAACAGAACGTAAACGCAAACGCCGATGAAAGGTGAGAAAAAGCCGCAGCACATGCCCAGCGTGGACAGCATATAAACAAAAAGTACGCCTTTCATCTTTCTTGATCTCTCCTTGGTTTTTTAAGTAGTCAGTAGTTAGTAGTCAGTAGTCAGTGTTTCGGCTGCGCCGAAATATGGGATTAATTTAAATTTTAAATTCTGCCGAAGGCAGAACGCTGACTACTGACTACTGACCACTGACTACTTCAACGCCAGAACGCGCTCCAGCTTCCGAAGCTGGGCGTTCCAGCCGTAATTTTGTTCTGCGAGTTCATGCCCGCGCTGGGCCAATGCCGCCCGCTCTTCGGGGGAACGGAAAAGGCTCGTGAGGGTTTCGACCCACTCTTCCGGTGTGGCACAGACGCGGAAATCGTCATCGGTCAGGCGCTGGATCCCTTCACCCGCGCAGGGCGAAACGACCGTGGGCCGCGCCATCGCACACGCCTCAAGTACTTTGTTTTGCAGGCCGCGGGCCACCTGGAGCGGGATCACCACCACCGACGCACGCTTTAAATACGAACGAACGTCCGGAACGGTTCCGATCAAATTCATGCCCGGTTCCGTCTCGGCAAGTTGATGAAGCGACGCGACCGGATTGCTCCCCACGACGTCAAACTGGCAGTCGGCGAATCGTTCCCGCAGGGCCGGGAGGACGTTCTGGACGAACCACTCCACGCCGCCGACGTTGGCGCGGTAATCGAGCGCCCCGACGAAAACCAGCCGGTGCGGGATCTCGGGGATCGCCGCCAGTTCCGGGAGCGTCGGATTGAAAAAGTCGGTCTTCACGCCGTTCGGGATCGCTTCGATCCGCAGGGATTCCGGGATCTTCCCCGTCGCGAAACTTTTGTAAAGGGCGGTCTCCTCGGGAGTCACGGCAAGCAGCGCGGAGCAGCGGTTTCCGATCTGGATCTCCAGCTGCCGCAGCCGCCGGCCTTCCGTCCTGAAAACGAGCCGTTTCCAGCCGCGCGCCTTTTCGGCGTAGTCAAACCACTTCTGACTGTCCACGTCCACCAGGTCCACGATGACCGGCGTCTGTTCGTTCCGCGTCCCTTTCAGAACGTCGAGGTACTGGAACATGCTGGAGCAAAAAACGACGATCCGGTCGAACTGGGTCCCGGAAACGAGTTTCCTCAGTTTGTTTCGGAATTCGTGGCGGAAGAAAAGGCCCTCCGTCATGGTTTTGCCGCTGATCAGGGCGCATGCGGCGCGAAACCACCGGCGTTTGTGGCCCCACCGGCTCATCACGACGTTCTGGCAGAGTTTCCCCAGCACTTCGTGCGCTTCTTCGGACGGTTCCTCGTCGTAAAGCGACGCGAGCGAGACGGACCCCATGGCCGCGAAACGTTCCAGAAAGTGGAACGACCGGATGCTGTCCCCGCGGTTCGGCGGGTAGGGGAAGCGGTGCGTGATGAATAAAATATTCATTTGTTTTTAAGTAGTCAGTAGTCAGTAGTCAGTAGTCAGCGTTTCGGCTTCGCCGAAATATGGGATTGGGTTTCTGACTTAATTCCTATATTCTGCCGAAGGCAGAACGCTGACTACTGACTACTGACTACTGACTACTTCCCTCTGACTACTTAAAATTTCCTGTTTTCTCTATTTCGACCTGAATCGCCTCAGAGAGTGTGCAAAATTGGAAATCACGTAAAAGTTTTCTCAGTTTCGCCAAATTCCGTCCCAGACCGACCCGGTGGCGGAACTGGGTCGCGCGGGAGCCGAACGGAAGGACCGGCTGTTCCGGGTCCACTTCCCACGGGTGCACGTAGAAAATGAATGGCCGCCCCTCTTTTTTGTTGATGCGCCGGAGAAAATGCCGCGTCAGGGCGTAGGGGTAAAGCCGGAAGTAGCCGCCGCCGGAGACGGGGAGGTTCATTTTGAAGAAAGCCGCGGCGGACGGGGGGAACTCCCAGAGCGTGCCGTTCTGCGTCTCGATGGAGTGGATCTCCCGCGGCGCGTCGGGGATCCCGTAGCGGTCGTGGTAGATCGGGAAAATGCTCGAGTCGTACCGGAAACCCTCGTCGGCCAGAACGTCCAGCGCCCAGAGGGACTTTTTCGTGATGGAAAAGCTCGGCGCGCGAAACGCCTCGACTTGCTGCCCGGTCAGATCCTCCAAAAGACGCTTTCCCCGTTGAAGTTCCTCCCGGAACGCGGCCGGTTCCATCTCGTAAATCAGCGAGTGCGAGAAAGAATGAAACCCGATTTCGTGCCCGGCGTCCGCGATCTTTCGAACCAGTTCCGGGTGGTTCTCCGCCTGCCAGCCCAGAATGAAAAAAGTTCCACGGACCTGAAATTCGGCCAGAAGGTCCAAAATCCGCGGCAAACTTTCCACGATCCGCTGCGGGTAGTCGGCCCAGGAGTCACGGGAGATGAACTTTTCAAAAGCGGAGACCTGGTAAAAGTCTTCCACGTCCACGGTGAAAGCATTGAGGAATGAGGTCATGGTCGGGCAAAGAGTAAGAAATTAAAAAAAAAGGCCCCACTGAAAAAGGGGGGCTGGTGAGCGAAGCGGAACGAGGGGTTCTGAAGTGAGGAAAATCCGTCGTGGTTTCGGAACCCCTCCACCGCCTGCGGCGTCACCTCCGCGTTTAAAGGCCCCCCTGAAAGGGGGGCTGCCGAGCGCAGCGAGGCTGGGGGGTTCTGGCCGAGTGTTTGATTTTCACCCGTTTCGGAACCCCTCCACCGCCTGCGGCGGTCCCCCTCCCCTTTCAGGGGAGGCATTAAAGTGAACGCAGGGGTTCAGGAAAAACTCATTTCACTTCGTCGAGCTTGACGAAACGTTTCTCTTCCGCGCAGATCAGGGCGGCTTCGAGAATACGCTGCGTCTGATACGCATCGCGGAACGTGGCGAGCGGGATCGTCGGCTCTTCGCCGTTGAGGACCTTCAGCACGTCGTACGCCATGTTCACGAACGTGTGCTCGTAACCGATGAGGTGCCCATCCGGCCACCAGTTGGCGACGTACGGATGGTCCGCGCCGTGCGTGCACAGGATCGTGGTCCAGCCCTGAATGCCGCTCGGACGCGTGGCATCGTAGAACTGCAGCTCGTTCATGCGCTCGAACGCGAATTTGAGCGTGCCTTTCGTGCCGTTGATCTCGAAGTAGTTCGCGTTCTTGTTACCGGTCGCCTGACGGGCGGCTTCGAAGCTTCCGACCGCGCCGTTGTTGAACTTGGCCAGGTAGAGGACCGCGTCGTCAACCGTCACGTCGTCGTACTCTTCGCTTCCGCTCTGGGCGCCGCCGATGATGTTCGTCTGGTTGACCAGACCGGTCAGCTTCTTGCGTTTCGGAACGAACGTTTTGCTGATGCAGCCGCAGATCTCCTCGATCTCGACGCCAGCGACGAAGCGCGTCATGTCGGTGATGTGAGCGTTCAGGTCGCCGTGAGCTCCGGAACCGGCGGTTTCTTTCTTGAAGCGCCAGGTCATCGGGACGTTTTCATCGGCCCAGTCTTGAAGGTAGGTCGCGCGGATGTGCAGAATGTCGCCGAGCATGCCGGCCTTGACCATCTGGTGAGCGTAGGCGACTGCCGGGCAGCGACGATAAACGAACCAGACGAAAGACGGGACGTTGTACTTTTCAGATGCTTCGGCCATTGCACGGGCGTCGTCCAGCGAGCCGGCGATCGGTTTCTCGCAGGTCACGCACTTTTTGCCGGCCATGATGGCGGCTTTTGCCGGTGGAGCATGCATGAAGTTCGGCGTCACAATATCGACCAGGCCGATCTCCGGGCTTTTGACGGTTTCTTCCCAGTTGGTCGAAGCGTTGGCCCAGCCCCATTTCTTCGCGAAGACTTCCGGGTGTTCCGCTTCCATCCCGTACACCGTGTGCATTACGGGGGTAATCGGCGGGTTGAAGAATTTGTTGACCTGACTCCAGGCGTTCGAGTGGGATTTCCCCATGAAACCCTGACCGATCATGGCCACATTAATAGTTTTCTGATCCATTCGATTTTACTCCTTGTGGGTCTTCCAGCCCTTGCGGGCGAAACAAAAATAAAGTCGGATTTCGGTCGTGCGTTTTGAGCCGCCGAAGCACTTTAAACTCAATTATAGTCTTCCCGGAAGAAAATTCAACCGGTCCCGATCCCAATTTGGAGGATTTTTCAGAAAAAAAGAGTGATTTTTATGGAAAGTCGTGAATTAATTGGCGAGCAGTAAGATTCGGAGGGCCAAGATTCGGAGGGCCGGCGTCCCGCCGGTCAAGTTAATAAAGGGGGTTAAATCTCTAACTTGACCGGCGG
>JAFSMO010000068.1 GCA_017447865.1 Thermoguttaceae bacterium | reverse complement strand
CGGCAATACAGAAGCCGAAGGCTTCATTTGCCGCTTTCACTTAGCGACCTCAAAACACGGCGGTGAAAAATGGTTTTTCACGTGAGGAACGTCCAGCGTAATTCAGCGGCAAATGCCTCTTCGAGGCTGTATTGCCGCAAGGAAAAACGGTGAATGTCGCTTACGCGACTGTATCACCGCACTCCACACTCCTAACTTTTGCCTGATGATCATGAAAAAATTAATTTTAGCTTTTTGCCTTTTTCTGGTTCCGTTCACGCTTTACGCGCAGGAGAAGAACGACCCGAACGCGTACACGGGCACGGACTCCGAACGCATCGCGCAGGCGGTCGCGGCCTCGGCGGAGGCCGGCGGCGTGGTGCGGATCCCCGCCCGAATTCCCGACGCGGCTTCGGACCGGACGTTCTGGCTGATCGACTCGGCCATCCTGCTCCCGGCCAACACGACGCTGATCCTGGAAAACTGCACCATCAAACTCTCCGACGCCTCGCGCGACAATTTCATCCGCTCGGCCAACTGCGGCCTGGGGATCTCGCACATCGAGCCGATCGAGAACGTCCACGTCATTGGCGTGGGCCATGCGGAGCTCGTCGGCGCAGACCACCCACGCGCCACGGGCGACTCGGGCAAAACGCTCGGTGAACGGACCTACGGGACCGACGCGGGTAAAGAGGGCGAGTCCCAGCTCGGCGACTGGCGCAACATCGGCGTGCTTTTCGCGTACGTGGAGCATTTCTCGGTGCGCGGCCTGACGATCCGGAACCCGCACTGCTGGGCGATGTCGTTCGAGCGGTGCGCCTTCGGCCAGATCCGTGAAATTACGTTTCTCGCCCAGGAAAACCGCCAGATCGACGGCCAGCGTGTGAGGATTTTGAACCAGGACGGCCTGGACCTTCGGAAAGGCTGCCACGACATCATGATCGATACGATCATGGGCTGCACCGGCGACGATACGGTCGCGCTGACCGCCATCGGGACTGAGATCCGGCCAGACGGGATGATCGCCAGAACGGAAGTCAGCGGGAACCGCTCCGACGGGCGCGAAAACGACATTTGGAACGTCACGGTCCGGAACGTCATGAGCCACTCGACCGGCGGGCACCAGATCGTGCGTCTGCTCAACGCCAGCGGCATCCGGATCCATCACGTGACGGTGGACGGCGTGGTCGATACTTCGCCCGAGGACGGGATCCGCGACCGCGCGACGATCCGGATCGGCGACTCGAACCCGGCCTGGGGAGGAGTGACGCCTCTGGGCGATACGTACGGCATCATCGTGACGAACGTGACGTCACGGTCCAAAGCGGCGGTCTTGATTGCCGGGTCGCTTGCGGATTCCATCCTTTCGAACATTTTGAACCTGAACCCGGACTGTGAGGCCGTGACGTACGAGTCGGGGAAAGAGAACGTGAAGAACGTGCAGGTCCCCTGAGTGAAACTTTCGGGCGGGTTTGACGAATCTGTTCCATTTACGCGACCCGCCTTTTTCGAGCCGAAATACCAGAATCTTTTAAAATATTTTTCAGAATCGCTTGCTTTTTTTTCTGTACCGGTTATAATTAAATCTGAAGTACTGATTTTTCCTGTTTGAATCGTTAAATCAACTATGGAAGAAACCTTTGAAAACCAGTTTGAGCGTCTTCAGCAGGTCGTGGCTTCGCTGGAAAACGGCCAGACGCCGCTTGAAGAATCCCTTCAGCTTTACGAAGAAGGGGTCCGTCTGATTCGGGCCTGCCACGAGAAACTCACGGGTGCGCGCCGCCGTATCGAGTTGATCGCCGGCGTTGACGCCGATGGAAACCCGATCACTCAGCCCATGGCCGAGGATGAACGCTCACTGGAAGAAAAGTCCCAAACGAAGGGACGATGATTTTTCAAATTATGAATTAAGAATTATGAATTATGAATTAAAAAAGCCTTCGGCTTTTAACGAGTCGAACTCTTTCTGAAACCAACGTTACGCGAAGCGTCTAATTCATAATTCATAATTCATCATTCATAATTAAATTAAAATGTCCGATTTCCTGAAACTTACCGATTCGCTTTCCCTTTGGTTTTCGACGCTGCGGCCGTACATCGACGCTGAGCTCCAGAAAGCGTGTGCCAATCTGAAGCAGGACGTTCCGGCGCGGCTGCTGGAATCGATGAGCTACAGTCTGCTGGCGCCGGGGAAACGGCTTCGCCCGCTGCTGGTCTGCATCGCGGCACCGACGGTGAAGGGGGAAAATCTGACTCTGGAGCTTCTTCAGGAAGCGACTCCCGCGGCGCTGGCGGTCGAGATGATCCACGCCTACTCGCTCATTCACGACGATTTGCCAGCGATGGACGACGATGACTTCCGGCGTGGCCGACCGACCAACCACAAACAGTTCGACGAAGCGACGGCGATTCTGGCCGGGGATGCGCTCCAGACGTTTTCGTTCGAGATCCTCGGGAAACTCGGCGAGATCAGTTCCCGGCGTGCGGTCCGGGCGTTTCGGATCCTCTCCCGGGCGGCTGGTTCTCCGGGGATGGTCGGCGGGCAGATGGACGACATTCAGTTCACCCCCAACGCGCTGCGGCCGGTGCTTCCGCTCACGCTGTACGGGTGTTTCCCGTCCATTTCGGAAGCGCTGGAAACGGAGGAACTGAGGCGTTTCGGCGCTTCTTCGTGGAAGCCGGAACTCCGGGCGCTGGAATCGATGCAGGATCGCAAAACCGGCGCGCTGATCACGGCCTCCGTGATGCTCGGCGGCGTGGTGGGCGGCGCGACCGAGGAGCAGCTTTTCCGCCTCGGCCTTTACGGCCAGTACCTCGGTTTAATGTTCCAGATCACGGACGACCTGCTGGACGTGACGAGCACGGCCGAGCAGATGGGCAAAAAAGTCGGAAAGGATGACGAAAAAGGGAAAGTCACGTGGGTCAACCACCTCGGGATCGATGATTCGCGCCGGTACGTCAGCCGGCTGGCGGCGCTGGCGAAAGGCGAAGTGACCGTGAAAGCGTTTTCGGATCCGTCGCTTCTGGTCCAGCTCGTCGATTACGTGGAGCAAAGGACGCATTAATTATTTGATCAAAAAGTCACGATCAGGCGTTTCGTCTGGTTTTTTTAAGTTCATTAACCTCATTCAAAAAGGAATCCTTCAATGGCAAACCTTCCTGATTACGTCGCGATGGCGAAACCGAATCCGCTGGAAAATCGCGCTCCGTGGTGGAAAAACACCGCTCAGACGTACGCCGGCATCATGCTCTGGTTCGTGTTCTGGACCCAGATCCCGGGCTCGAATGCGACCGAATCCAACCCCGCCGGTCTTCTGGCGTGCGGATTTGGAACCGCGCTTGCGGCTCTGTTCCTCGCGGCACTTCTGTGCCACATTTTGTTCTACGTCGTGCCGGGTAAACTCGGTATGAAAACCGGTCTTCCGCTCTACATCGTCGGGACGAGCACGTACGGCGTGTACGGCGGTTTCCTGATGCCCGGCTTCCTGATGGGGCTCCTCCAGTACGGGTGGTTGGCCGTCAACGCCTGGGGGTCCGGAATTCTGTTCACGAACATGATCTCCGGCAGTTCGACCGTCGAACAGGCAACGGCCCAGCCGATGTTTTACGTGATCGCGATCGCGTGGGCTTGCGCCGCCGCCTTCATCGGGCTGAAAGGCATCAAGTACGTCGCGGGTGTGGCGACCTGGTTCCCGATCATCCCGATCGTGGTCCTGATCGCGCTGTTCGTCAAAACGATGGACGGGATCAAAGACTTCGACCCGGCCAAAGTGACCGCCCAGGCCCCGGCCGCGGCTGAAGAAGTCGTTCCGGCCGCTGAAGAAGCTGCGCCGGCTGACGCCGCTCCGGAAGAAGCCGCCCCGGTGGCTTCGGAAGCCACGGCGGATGAAGTGGCTGAGGACGCCGCGCCTGCTGCGGAAGTCGCCGAAGCCGCCGCTCCGGCAGAGGAAGCCTCGCCGATTGCGGAAATCGTGGAAAAGGCTGAGAGCGCCGCAGCGGATGTAACGGAAAAAGCACAGGAAGTCGCCGCTGGAGCCGTGGAAACGGTTAAAGAGGCCGCTGAGGAAGTCAAGGAAGCCACCACGGAAGTCGTGGAAAATGCTCAGGAAGCCGCCGCGGAAGCCGTGGAAACGGTTAAAGAAGCCGCTGGTGAAGTGACGGAAGCCGCTGGTGAAGTCGCCGCTGCCGCTGCGGAAGCCGTCGCGGAAGCCACCACTCCGGCTGAAATCAAACCGCTGGGCAAACTGGCGATTTTCAACCTGATGGCGATCTACATTCTGGGATTCTTCGCGACCGCCGGCGCCGCTGGGTGCGATATGGGAGCCGCTAACCGGAACTCGACCGACATTCAGCTCGGCGGTCTGGTTGGGATCCTTGGCTCGACCGTCTTCGCGGGTGGTCTTTCGCTGGCGATTTACGCCGGCGCGTACGGTCAGGGCCTTTGCTCCGGTCCGATCGGCTGGACGACTGACCTGATGAACGTGATCATGGGCGACACTTGGGGCAAAGTCTTCATGTTCGCTCTGGCGATTGCCGCTTTCCCGAGCGCTTGCTTCTGCTCGATGATCGCCGCCAACAGTTTCAAGACCACGCTCCCGAAAGTCCCGCCGTTCATCACGTGCGGACTGGGCGTTCTCGGCGCGATTGCCCTGATCGTGACCAAGTACGCGGGTGACGCTCCGGTCATTTTCGGAACCATCGGCGCTTCGTTCGGCCCGATCTGCGGTGCGATGGCCGCCGATTACATTCTGAGCGGCTTCAAGTGGAACGGCCCGCGCGCCGGTTTCAACCCGGCCGGGTGGATCTCCTGGTTCTTTGGCTTCGTCGTGGGAGCCTACGACTTCTTCCTGTTCCTCCAGGAGCGCTACGATCTGTCGATCCTGCCGAACTTGGAAATGCCGTGCCCGCCGCTGCTCGCGTGTATCGTCGGCTTCGTTCTGTACTTCATCCTGGCCGCGATCGGCTGCAAGACCAGAACGCTTCCGATGGAAGAAACGAACGCTTAGTCTGATTCATTGAAGACTCAACGTTTCTAAAAAATGAACGCTGGAGGGGCCGATTTGAAAGGTTCCTCCAGCGTTTCGTTTTGGTTTCGGACGATCAGGAAATTTCCCGGGAATCAAGCAAAGCCCCGGGAGAATTTTATGTCAAACGCCGAACATGCGCTTGAAGCGCGGGTGGTTCAGGAGCTCGTCCTCGCGGTCGGGCGTTTCCTGGATCAGGCGTTCAATGATCTGGTCCGGCGTCATGCCTTCGCTCTCGGCCGTAAAGTTCAGCGCGATACGGTGGCGCAGGATCGGGTACGCGAGCGACTTCACGTCGTCCGTGTTCACGTGGTTCCGCCCGTGGATCATCGCCCGGGCTTTCGCGCCCATGATCAGGTTCTGAACGGCACGCGGCCCGGCGCCCCACGAAAGATTTTCTTCGATGAACTCCGGAACTCCCTCTTCGCCAATACGAGTCTGACGGACGAGCGAAAGCGCGTAGCGGATCAGGTGCTCGGAGACCGGGATCTCACGGACCAGCCGCTGGATCTCCAAAATCTCCTGCGCGCCGAGGACGGGCTGGATCTCCGCCTGCGTCGTGGACGTCGTGCGCCGAACCACCTCAAACTCCTCTTTCCAGCTCGGGTACTTCACCAGGATCTTGAACATGAAACGGTCCTGCTGGGCTTCCGGCAGCGAGTACGTGCCCTCCTGCTCGATCGGGTTTTGCGTCGCGAGGACGAAAAAGGGGATGGGAAGCTCGTGACGCACGCGCCCGACCGTCACCTGGCGCTCCTGCATCGCTTCCAGAAGCGCGGCCTGCGTCTTCGGCGGCGTACGGTTGATCTCGTCGGCCAAGACCACGTTGGCGAAAAGCGGCCCCTCGATGAAGCGGTAGTCGCGGCGGCCCGTGGACCGGTCCTCCTCGATGATTTCCGCCCCCGTGATGTCGCCGGGCATCAAGTCAGGCGTGAACTGAATGCGGTTGAAACTGAGGTTCATCGTCCGCGCGAGCGTGCTGATCAAAAGGGTTTTGGCCAAACCCGGGACGCCTTCCAAAATGGCGTGCGACTGGCAAAACAGCGCGATGATCAGTTCCTCAATGACGTTTTCCTGCCCCACGATCACCTGCGAGAGCTGGTCCTGAATTTTGGAGCGAAGGGCTCCGATTTCTTCGAATGTAAGCATTTTTCTGGGTTTTGTAGTTAAAAAAGTGATTAATTGAAATTAAAAGTTTAACGATTGGTTTGTTTTTGGGGTTCCGGGCGGTGTTCCCGCAGGACTTTCGTCCACGCGCCGACTTTTTTCAGGTAAAAGTCGCTCGGGAGGCCGTCGTTCGTCAGGAATCGGCTCTGATCGTCAGACGGCGGGTCGCTCGTCACCTTGAAAATGGCGGTCCCTTCGTCCATTTCGTCGAACATCGCCTGGTAAATCATCGCCGCGCCGGCTTCGAGGTGGGCCCGGTATTGCGCGTCCAGAAACGCTCCGCCGCGCCGGGGGATCTGGTCGAGCCGGGCGAAACGGCCGCGCCCTTTTTGGAGGTTTTCCCACGAAAACCCCGGGAAAACGACCGGCATGTAATCCAGCCCGCGCTCGCGGCACCACTCCAGGTCGGGGATCGTCTGGTGCTTCACGAAGCGCTCGACGCCCGGCAAGTCGCCGAAACGTCCGACCGTCCACGGGGAAATCACGTCCGCCTCCTGAATGATCTGGTGGAGGAGTGGGTCCGAAACTGCGTCGTTTTTCAGCTCCCGCCAGTACGACGGGACGCCGATCATGACCGTGAAACCGCCGTACTTCGGGTCGTTTTTCAGGAACCGGATCAGCTCGAGCGATTTTTCGAGCGAGTACCGCCGGCCGTCGTTGAAGCCGATCCCCCAGACCGCCACGACGGGTTTTCCGCGGTGGTGGAGGTAGGCCGCGTCGTTCGGGTCGCGCCCGAGGTTCATCGTGTCGCGCAGGCGCTTCCAGTCGGCGAGGACTTCCGTTTCGAGCGTCACGTCGTTCTTCCCGCTCAGGTCGTACATCAGGGCCCAGCAGCGACCCTCGGCGTTGGCGGCGGCCTGAACGTTTCGCAGGACCGCATCCAGCCGGGTCGTGCCGCGCTCATTTCGGGGTGAGCAGGGGAAACGCTGGAGCATCACCCCGTCCAGCCCGTACTCGCGCATCCAGCGGAAGTGGCGGCGGACCGTCTTGGGGTTCACCGAGCTGAAAACGTAAGCCGTGGAACCATCGGCGTGGCGGAAGGGCGTCGCGAATTTTTCGTCCGGGTCGAGTTCACTCACGTCGGGCCAAAGGTCGATCCCGCAGAATCCCGGCTCGAATTTCCCGGCGTTCCCGTAGTGGGACCAGCCGAAGCGGAAACCGTCCTCCGGGGTGGAAAACCAGCCCTGGTAGCCGCACAGGATTTTGCCGGTCATGGAGTCGGTCGGAACCCGATCTTCCGCGAAAACGGCGAGCTGAAGGAGGAGGAAACCGAAAAAAAGGAAAAGCATGTCTTTCATGATTCGTTGACTATTTTACTTCGATCTCTCCCACTTTGTATCGGCGATTTCCGGCCTCGCCTTTCAGCGGAAGCGCGATTTTCGGCGTGCCGTCCGCGTCGCCGACCGAGACGCAGAGCGTGTACTTGCCAGGTTTGAGCATCGGGACCTTCCCGTCCGAGTACGGCCACTGGTCCATGCGCTTCAGGTTCACGATCACGCCGTCGTTCATCTCGGCGATCTGATCGACCCACCCGATCCGGACCGTCGAGGCGCGGCGCACTTCCGGCGCTTTGCCTGGCTCGGCCGTGGGAAGCTCACGGACGTTGAACGACTCGTCCGTCGAAACCCACGCGACTTTTCCTTCTTCATTCAGGAGCGTAAAAATGACGTTTCCCCCGCCGTAGCACGGCGCGACGCCCACGTTCGCCCAGAGCGTTTCGATCTGGAACGGCTCGTCCATCTTCACGGTTTCAGGGAATTTGACCTCACGGAGTTCCAGCCTGTAGCCGAGGCGGAGGTTGATCCGCTCGATGGCCGCGCGGTTTTTCTCGAGGTAGTCCTGCGCGAACCAGTGGATCGAAAGGAAACTGGCGTGGTACGCCTCGACTGACTCTTCGAGCGTCTTCTCCGACCAGTTCCCTCTGGGCTCGGCCAGGCCGTAGTGTTCCGTCTCCACCACGACCGGCATGGTGGGCCAGAAAAGGCCGGCCATTTCAGCGTGGTACCACGGTTCACCGGAGCTGGCCGTCATGATCGAATCGTCGCGGAGCGAAACCCCGTTTTCCAGCGCGTAATCCGTCGCGGGGAAATGCGGTCCGGGGAGGTTGGTCCCCGCCACGTCGTCGCTGATGACCAGCAGAGTCGTGGGGAAGTGCTTCTTGTGGAGCTGAACGTGGGCTTTCACCACCTCAAACGTCTGCTCTTTCGTGAGCTTCGAGGAGCGGCCGGTGTGCCCCTCGCCCCACATTCCGATCGACCCGATGTCGATGAAGGCGACGTAGGGTTTCCCTCCGTACTTTTTCGCGAAGGCGGCGAGGAAATGGTCGAATTTCTCCAGGAAAACCGGGTCGAGAAAGTCCGGCTCCCAGAGCGTCTGCCCGTTCGGAATTTCCGGATCGTTCACCGGCCAAACGTACTCCGTCCCCTTGGCGCCGGCGTCGCGGACCCACTTTGGCGTGGCGTAGGTCCAGCGGTTTTCGCTGCACGTGATGCGGAACGCGATCTGCTTCCCGCTCTGGATCCAGGGCTGGGCCCACGAGTCGATCAGGTCCCAGCGAAAAACACCCTCTTCCGGTTCCAGGATCGCCCAAGGAAGCCGGAAGTAAATGGTCGAGCAGCCGGGAAACCAGTCCAGCGTGTCGCCCACGACGCGCTCGCCGTTCACCTGCGAGCCGTACGCCCACGGCCGATTGCTGTAGTGGAAATTCACCAGGCCCATGCCGGGATTGATCAGCGGCTCGTTCGTGATCTCCGGCCGGAACGTCGCAGCGGAAACGAGCGAAGAGGCGAGGAGCGTGAGCGAAAAAAGGGCGAAAAGGGCGAAACGTTTCATAGGTGAAACCTTTTTAAATCAAAACTTAACGGGTCAATTCTTCTCTTTGATGTAAAAGAGCCGGATCCCGCCTTTCGGGACCTCGCACTTGAGCGGCTCTTTCGCGCCGAGTTTTTCGCTCTCGCCGCTCTGGAGGTCGCGCACTTTGAGGCTTTTGCGGAATGGAAGCCGGACGGTCGTTTTGGGCGGCGCGCCCGCGTAATTGCCGATCAAAAGGAGCATTTCGTTTTGGGTGCCCCACGCCGAGACGAGGAAGTCTTTCTGGAGGCACTTCACCGTTTCGATCTTTTCGCCCTCAAGGAGGAGTTTCTCGTACGGCCGAAGCTCCGCGAGCGCCTTGGCGTGGAAGTAAAAATCCAACGGCGTGTCGAAGTCCTGGAAGCAGTAGTACGTGATCCCGCGCGCACCGTTCAGGAGCGATTCCAGGACCAGCGCCTCCATTTTGGCCGGGTCGAATTCGCCGTAGCAGCCGGCGGAAAGCCACGGGACGATCTCGCGGTTCCCCAGCAGCCGGTGGTCTTCGGAGATCGTTTCATGCACGACCTGGCCGCGGCCCATGCAGTAAAGCGACGGCATGCTGAAGTCGATCTCGCTCGGGTAAATGTCGCCGAAACGCTCGATCGCGCGGACCGGGGATTTCGGGTGGCGGCCGTACGAGCCGATTTTCGGCGTGGGGATACCGCCCTCTTTCGCGCCCTGGATCACGGCTTCGCGCAGGGCGTGCGTGACTTCTTTCCCCTGACGGAAAATGAACTCCTCAAGCGTCAGATCCGGTTCGGCTTTCTGCGCCTCCCGGAATTTGGCCTGGCACCGCGTGCAGGTCTGCGCGTTGTTCATAGCATGCTCCCAGCATTCAATGTCGAAGAAAACCTCGTCCGGTTTGGAAAGGCGGACGCACCGCGCGACGCGTTGCATTTCGGCGTCGAAAAACTCGCCGCGGTAGCATGGGCACAAATCGTGGAGCTGCTTGCCCGGCACCTGGCAGAACATTTCATGGCCGTCCGGTTTTCCGGAGATCATGACGTGGAGCGGGGACTCGTTCATCACGATCCCAAAGCCGTTCTTGCGGGCCTGGACCAGGTACTCCGCGAACGGGGCGGCCTCTTCGTCCGTTTTGGGCCAGTGCCGGGGGAAGGTCGGCACGACGTTGAACCCCAGTTTCCGGTAGTTCGTGAAAAAGTCCGGCCATTCTTTCTGCCAGTTATCGCCCATCCACGCGAGCGAAATTCGGATTTTCTCGAACGGCGGGAATTCTTTCAGTTCCTCGACGCGGATCGGGAGGGTGGTCTCGAACTGCTTCTCGCCGCCGACCAGAGCGTAAATCTTTGCCGCGGCGGTCTTTTCAAAACGCGCTTTCTCCGTGTGCAGATAAACGGGCGGAATGATGTTTTTCGTGCCGGATCTTCGGGACGGGATGATCCACTGGTTCGGCTTTTCGCCCGGCTTGGCGATTTCCGAAGCGTTCACGAACTCGATCCCCTCGGGGAGTTCAAGGCCGAAATCGACCGGGGTTTTCGGGTCGAAACCAGGCTCGCGCAGGTCGTTCAGTTTGAAATGCTGCGGGAGGGTCAGCCCACGCACCAGTCCCAGCTCGGGCCAGCGCGCCGCCGCCACGACCCCCTCGAGCGGGAACGGAACGGCCGTCTGCTTCTTCATTTCCTCATCGTTCCGCTTGACCAGACCGGGCTTCTGCGCCTTCAAAATCGCCATTTCGTCCGAGAAAACGCTTCCCGTGGAGCCGACGATCTTCAGGATCACGTACCGGCCCGTCGCGCGGACGGGGAGCTCGAACGGGTACATGCGCGTCTCGTATTTGTCGCCGCTTTCGTCGAGGTAGTACGTGTGCTTCCAGTCGCACTGCTCGGCCTCGTTCGGCATGAGTTTCGTCATTCCGAATGCCTGACGGAAGAGCTTCCCGTCATCGGAAAGCCAGACCTGAAATTCCTGCGGGTACTGGAACGTGTGCGCCGTGCCGCCCAGCAGCCGAATCACGATCCGGTCGATCGGTTCGGGCTTTTCCAGATCGATCATGATCAGGCGCTCCACCCCTTCGACCAGGTACCAGCCGACCGCCTTGGCGGAAAACCAGACGTGGTCCAGCTTGGAGTTGGTGATCTCGCCGTCGGTGAGGTCCGTCTCGTCGGAATCGCCGACGACCGTTAGCCTGTAGTCGGGCTTCGGGACCAGCTTGACTTTCTTCCCCAGCGCGAGGTTTTCCCCCTGAGACCGCTGGGCCCAAAGGTCACGCATGGCCTGGATCTCCTCAGGCATCTGCGCCTGAAGGAACGGGCCCAAAACCAGTGAAACGACAAAAACGAAACAAAATGAAAAAAATCTGAGGCGCATGATTTCTCGTTCCTGATGACTTCGGGTTTACGGTCTCTCACTAATTACGACGCGTGCGGCTTTTGCAGCCCGTTCCATCGTCGCGCGGTAATTTTCCGGCGTGCGTTCCAGCGTGGGCCGGAGGTAGGCCAGCTTCGAGTCGAGCAGTTTCCCGCGCAGGTCGTTGACCGTTTGCCGGAATTCCGGCGGCGTGGTGAATTCCGAAACATCGCCGCGCTCCAGCCGGTCGCTCACCCAGTCGAGGAAGACTTTCAGGCTCGGTTCGTACCAGTGCGCCATCAGCTCGTACTGGTGCGACTCGCAGTAGCCGCACGACGCATTGTCGATCAGGACGCGGTCAAAGTCAGGGTTCTGGATCTTCTCGACGCGGTTCATACCTTCCAGCGTCTCGTACATCGAGTAGTCGGAATGGAGCGCCAGCATGTCGTGCATCGCGCCCAGAAGCTCGACGTACGCATCCAGCCGTTTCCGGACTTCCTCAGCGGGGATCTTTCCCTCGCGCCAGTCGTGCATCGACGCCATGAGCGAGACGCGCGCAAGCGTCAGGGTCCGGTCGCACGTCGTGCGCGCCAGGTCGATCGAGTCGCGGCGGATGAACGGGTCATTCCACTCCAGAGCGGCCAGCCGGTCGAAAATCTCGGGCGCTTTCTGGAGCCTGACGCGCTGATCGTTTGCGTTATTCCGCCAGATTTCCGGCGTGCTGAGCTTCGTCGTGCCGTTGAGCATCCGGTGGGCCTGGGACCAGAAATTCCCGCCCCAGCCGAGCATTTGCGAAATGGGCAGCACGTCGAGCCAGATCGCGTTCAGGGCGTCTGCCTGCGAGCCGTAGCGCTGGGCGCAGAATTCGCTCAGAAGCTCCTCGGGCGTTTTGACCCCGGGCCGCCAAGCGTTCGAGGTGAAGTAGTGAAGCACGAAAATGTCCGCATGCGAGTTTTCCGGCCAGAGGATGTACCCGCGGCAGTACGGATCGTCCTTGATCAGCTTCTGGCGCTCCTCGATGATGGGGTAGTGCGTCCGAATGTCCTGGCCGTTTTCGTACGCCTGGAAGATCCCGAACGTGTAGGGGAATTTCCCGATCACGCCCCACTGGGTGAAATTGCTCCCCACGTTCCCGAAAACGTCGTGGCCGGCGTCCGCCTCGTAGTCCCACAAAATGGTCTTTTCCGGGTCGAGCTGGCTGACGAACTCCTGGACCTCTTTCGACGTCCAAGTGGAGTAAAAGTCCCACCCGGCGAGCAGCAGCGGCGCGTTCGGGTAGTGCGTCCGCAAATTATCGATCAGGCGGCGGTACGCGTAGAGTTTCATCTTCAGGTTCTCGGCGCGGTCTTTGTAGCAGTTGCGCTCCGCGATCCCGATCGTGTGGAAAAGCTCGGGTTTCCCGTAATTATCGACGTGCGCCTGGGTCAGTTTCCAGTAGTTTTCGAGGTTTTCGTCCTTCCGAATGTCCCAGACCAGACCGGTCGGCTGGCCGTAACCGCCGGAGGATTGAGGAACGAACGTGGGCTTCACCCGGTCGAGGAACTGCTGCGGCGTGCGCGAGTACCAGTGGCTCATCGTGCCGAAGTCCTCGGGGTGCATCAGGTCACGCTCAAAAGCGTACGCCAAAATCTCTTTGCGCAGCTGGCCGCGGAACTGGAGCGACCAGAAAAGCGTCCGATTGTCGTACCCGCCCATCGCTTCCGGAAGGGGTTTCGAGGGGTCCGGGTAGTCCACGATGTCGGGGAACGCTTTCTGGAAAACGTCGTCCATCCCGATGCGGAGCATGAAGACGTTGAGGCGCTTTTTCACGAGCCAGTCGATTTCCTGCTTCCAGTCGTCAAGGGACCAGTGCTCCGCCTGGAACCGGTGGAGGCTCCGGTGAGCGAAGTAGCGCTGGCCGCGGTACTGGAACCGGGGGGATTCCAGCACGTCGAGGCCCGAAATGTCGATCGACTCCCGCTTCGGAACCACGTCACCGTCCCAGAACCAGTGGCAGCCGGCGCGGTCTTCGAGGAAGGCGTAAACGGCGTAAAGCGTGGAACGGCCGCGGCCGCCGGCCAGTATCAGGTGCGTGCGCCCGCCGTCCTGGACCGTGAGGATCCGGTAATCATCCGAGGCGGTCCGCATGACGAAGTCGGGGATGGCCTTCCGCTCGACCAGCTGACGGACGAACGGGTTCACCGCGTCGGAACCGATGATCAGGTACGAGTCGGAATCGTTCGATTCGCGTGTGATCTCGAGCGTCTGACCCGTCACGGCGGTCCAGTACTTCTGGAGCTCCGCGGCGGCGACGGCGTAGGCTTTCGGCTGGTTTTCCGGCGGGGCGAGGATCTTCAGTTCACCGGCCTGAACCAGCGCGGCGGCGAACAGGAACACGAAAAGGAAGGGGAGGATGGTCTTTTTCATGGGCGTGGGTCTTTCGGAGTGCGGCAATACAGAAGCCGAAGGCTTCATTTGCTGCTTTCACTTAGCGACTAAAAGGTTAAAATATTTAAAAAGTTTTCACGTGGGGAAGGTCCAGCGTACTTCAGCGGCCGGGCCGGCCGCGGACGGCTCACCCGCCGTCCCTCCGGATTAAAACCTGGTAAGGCAAACAAACGAAATCGAGAGCGCAAAAAAGAGGACCACGGTCCAAAATGTGCACCAAAAATCGAAGTGCGTCTTGAAGGTTTCCCAAAACATGCACCGGGGGAGGGCTTTGTTCAGCCGGCGGGACTGACGGCCTGAAATCTTCCGGCAAAAGTACAAATGCAAAATCTCCAGCATCGGCAAAGCGGCGAGTTCCCGCTCGAATTCCCGGCGGATCCGTTTCAGCCCGACCAGCGTCAGGGATTGGAGCTGGACCAGTTTGGCGACCGCCTTCAAAAACCCGCCTTGGGAGCTGGGGGTTCCAATTTCCAGTTCCTTCAGACGCGGCATGGCGGAAACGAGCCGGGAAAGCGCTGCGTCCGTAACCCGGGGGCAGGCGTAAAAACGGAGCCGTTTTAATTGCGTCAAAGCCTGAAGTTTCTCCACGCCGGCGTCCGTCACATTCGCGCAGCCGAGAATCGCCAGTTCTTCCAGCTGCGGCATTTGAGCGGCGAGCTCCAGCCATTCGTCCGTCACTTGGGATGTGTGCCGGGATTTCCCTCGCAAGTCGGCCCCCCCAGAAAAGGCCAGCGTTTTCAGGTTCGGGCACTCGACGAACTGCCGCAGTCCCTCGACGGTGACCTTCGGGCAGGCGTTAATGTAAATGGCTTTCAGCCGTTCGTTCCGGGCCAAAACTTTCAGGACGTCATCGGTCACGCCCGAATTCATAAATTCCAGGCCGAAATCTTCCTCAGGAATGGACTGAAGAAGCAATTCCTGCGAAACGTAGGCGCCGCCCTGGTACTGCCCGATCGTCAACGGCTTGGGTTTGGGCCCAAGGGGGGCGAAAAAGTCGGCCGAAACCGGGAATTTCAGCGTCGGCAAAAAACACTCTTCCGGTTTTAGCCTGCGGCTGGCCCATTCCGCACGGATCGACCCACGGTTCAGCCAGAGCATCATCAGGTTTTCCACCAGAAGCATCGTTCCAGCGACCACCAGGATGAAGAAGCATGGCAGGGGGTCTACAGTAATTTCCCCTCGAACATGCCGGATGAACGGAATTCCCGGCAAAAGGATGAGCGCGAGCGCAATGAGCAGTTTCAGGCAGGAGCTCCGCAGCAAATGCCTATGGACTCGTCTCCCCGCCTCGGGCTGAATGACTCTCAGCTCCTCGTAAAGCGCCTGGGCCTCCTTTTCGTTTTTCTCCACGCCTATCCCGAACTCGTAACAAACGGCCAGATTAAACCCGGCCTGATGAACGCCCAAACGGGACGCCTCGCGAAAATCCTCCACGGCCGCAGAGGGGTTTCGGCTCGTTCCCTCGCCCGTCAGTTTGCAAACGCCGCAGTTGAAAATCGCCTCGGGGAGAAATTCTGAGCGGGCTCGCTCGTAGTTGGTGAACGCCGCCGCGGGATTTTTCCACGTACCGATCCCCTCGCCCCAGCAGGTTCCCAGCATGAAAAACCCGAGCGGGTCTTCCTCCTGGGCCGCCTGGCGGAAGGACTCGATGGCCTGTTTTTCGTCCTTCGGAACGTCGGTTCCGCAGAGAAAGCGCAAGCCGGTAAGCGCGTGTGAAGGTTGGGGTTGGTTCATTTGGAGTGCGGCAATACAGAAGCCGAAGGCTTCATTTGCCGCTTTCACTTAGCGACTAAAAAATTTTAAACATTTAAAAGGGTTTCACGTGGGGAAGGTCCAGCGTACTTCGGCGGCAAATGCCTCTTCGAGGCGGTATTGCCGCAAGGGAAAGCGGTGAATGTCGCTTGCGCGACTGTATCACCGCACTCCAAAGGGAAGATTCTCCTCGATGATTTTCGCGGTGGCTTCTCCCATCATTTTGCTTCCCTCGGGCGTGTAGTGGCATTTGTCGGGGCCGACGAGCGTCTCGTAGTTCGGGGCGAGCAGTCCGTAGAAATCGTCGATCAAAACGCCGTTTTTACGCATCAGTTCCTCCGCGGCTTTGTTCATTTCCTCCACTTTGCCGATGAGGTCCTCCTCGTTGGTGCAGGGCGTCGTGTTCGCGAAAATCAGCACCGCGCCGGTCTGCTTCATCCGATCGATCAGCTTCTGGAGGTTTCCGAGGTACTCGTCCATCGGGCGGCGGCGGTCGTGGAGGCCAAAGTTGAAGTGGATCACGTCCCATTTGCCGTCACCGAGCCAGTCGTCGATCCCGTTCAGGCCGGAGGTCGTCGGGCCGCAGTTGCACGGCGGGCGGTGAACGTTCGCTTTGCCGGCGAGCGCCTGCCGGACCTGCATCGTGTAGCCGAGCGAGATCGAGTCGCCGATGATCATGACGCGCGGAAGCTTCGGGTCGTCGGTGAGCATTCCCCAGATGCCGGGGTTTTCCGGCGTGTACGCCCCGTTCAGGCGCGGGCGGATGTACCAGAGCAGGCCGTGGTAGCCCTCGTACTTGATGTGCAGCTGCTCCCATTTCTGCTGGTCTTCCGGAAGCGAGGCCACGAGTTTCATGTAGTCGATCCACTCCTTGCGCGTGATTCGCTGCGGGGTCGGGCACGCCTGGAATTTGGCTGTTTCCGCGTTCAGTTCCTCCACCACCTTGAGGATCGTTGCGGCGGCGTGCTTCCCGAGCAGCTCAATCCCTTCCTGCTTGTAGTGCACGTGGTCGTCGGCCTGAAGCTCCTCCAGCCGGTCTTTGACGGCCGAGTCCAGATCATCGACCGGGATCCCGTTTTCGGCCATGACCTTTTCGGCGATCTGGTTGTACTGCTCCCAGAGTTCCTTCGCGTTCGGTTTATCGCCGCAGGGGGTCGTACGGGCGAAAATCAAAACCGCGCCCTGGGCCTTGAGGATCCGGACCACTTCGCGGAGGTTTTTCTCGTAGTCCTCGGGCGACTGGCCGCGGTCGTGGATCCCGGCGTTGAAGTAGATCACGTCCCAGCGTTTGAACTCCTTTTTCACGAGATCCGGCTGCCAGTTCGCGAAGTTCTTGGCGATGTTCGAGGCCGGGCCGCAGTTGGCCGGAGCGCGGTGAACGTTCGCCACGCCCTTGAGTTCATTCCGGACGGTCGCCGTGTAGCTGCGGGAGATCGAGTCGCCGATGAGCAGCACGCGCGGCAGGGCCGGATCATCCTCGACGAAACCCCAGTCGCCGGGCTTTTCGGGCGAGTAGTTCCCCTTAATGCGGCCCTTCAGGTAGATCGGGAAGTAAAAGCCCGGGCCGAGATTTTTCTGGAGGAGTTCCTCCCAGTCTTTCTGTTCGGGCGGGAGCGTTTCAAACCATTGGGCGTAGGCGTCCCACTCTTCCTGCGTCACGTTCCCCGCAAATGCCGGGACTTCAGCGCAGACCTGGGACTGAAAGAAAACCAGACCAAGCAGAGTGGTCAAACACGCCGTTAAAAGGAATCGTTTCATGAGGGCCTCTGAGGAATTAATGAGTAAGTTAAAGTTCAAGCGTCACGGCTTTTCCGTCCGCTTTTTTGCCGAGGTAACTGTACATTTCCGGGTCGATCGAGTAGGAGATCCGCTGGACCGACGCGTCGCCCATGGTCATGCCGAAGGAACCGGCGTGGGCGCTTCCGAAAATCGACCCGTTATTGAACCCGGGACGGTCCTGACGCGGGGCCAGATTGCTCGGGTTGGACGCCATGTACTGCGTCTGCCGGAACGAGTCGTTATCCGGGCCGGCCCAGGGCGTCTGATTGTCGCCGGTCGCCGACTCGCTGTTCGTCGAGACTTCGTACTTGCTCGAGTCGAGGTACTTCTCGCCGTACAGGAAAGTGTTGGACGTTCCGTCGCGCACTTCGCCGATGGTCGTTTTGCTCTTGCCGTAGGTGATCCCGGTGTTCCCGCCGGTCAGCTTGGTGGCGAGCGCCTCGGCGTAGGTCGAGACGGAGGTCGAAAGCGAGCAGTAGCCGTCGCCGGTGCAGGCGTTGTACTCGGTCTTCGCGCTCGTGGTGATACCGTTCGAGTTGAACCCGCCCACTCCGCTGGCGTAGAGCTTGCAGGTCCGGCGGGACGGGCACGAAAGGAACGTCATGGGGAACTGGGCGCGCGTCGCGTTGTTCGCCTTGATGTTCGCGTCCACGGTCTGATTCCCGTCCATTCCGAGCGACCAGAGGGTCTGCTGCTCGAGGTACGGGAGCAGCGAGTACATCCAGGAGCCCGGCTGCTTGTCGCCGGCCCCGAAATCCGGGTCGCCCTCCCAGCGATGGATCCAGCCGCCAGAGGGGTAAAATTTATTCGCTGCTTCATGGTTCATGGCCCCGAGGCCGAGCTGCTTCAAATTGTTGCTGCACTGCATGACCCGTGCGGCCTCACGCGCCTGCTGGACGGCCGGCAAAAGCAGACCGACCAGCATTCCAATGATCGCGATGACGACCAGCAGTTCCACCAATGTAAACGCGCTTCTTTTCATAGTCGTGGCTTTCCTGAAATCTCAGGCCAAAAAGGTTTTCACTTCAGTTGGAATACTTTCATGTTGCGGAACTGGCACTCGTCGCTTTCGCTCGCCTGATTGTGAACGCCGAGCATGAGGACGAGCTTCGTGATCGCCGGCGGCGTGGTGACCCAGCCGTTTATCTTCTTCCACTCCGACGTGTCGTTCGGGTCCGCGCAGTAGGAGGCGGAGTAAGACCAGACCCAGCCTTCCGCGTTTTGCCAGGAAGTGTTCGCGTAGGGGAGAGCGGCGCCGGTCGCGCGCACTTCCGCCTCGAAGTAGAACCGTTCGCCCGGCTGGACCGCTTTTTCGAAGAGGAAGCAGCCGTTCTCGCAGTTCTTGATCTCGAGGAGGTTTTCGCCCTGGGTTTTGGTCCCGTGGGACTTTTCATCCTGCCAGAATCCCCACTTCGTCTCGGGGGTGATCAGGCTTTCGCCCTCTTTTCCTGCGTTCACGCGCTCGACGATCCGGGCGAGGACCTTTTCCGGGTTGGCGATCTGAACGAGCTGATCCGAAAGACCGGGCAGGGCGGTTTCCCAGTGAATGCACGGTTTTTCAGGATTCTGCTTTTCCGGAATGTTCCACCAGCGGTTTTTCTCGCCGTAAACCCAGACGTACTGGTCGGAGGCGGCAAGCGAGTCGTGCAGACTGTCGCACAGACGGTCGAGTCGTGAGCCGCCGTCTTCCTTCGGGCCGCGGTAGTAGTGGCTTCCCTCGGGATTCGTGTACATGTCGAGGTAAATGCCGAAGCCGCTCTGGACCTGGGAGCGGTACTTCTGGCGCAGTTCCGGCGCGACCAGCTTGGCGCACGCACCGGTCCAGAGGACCATATCCAGGGCGTATTTGCGGAACTCATCGCCCTCGATGTAGTAGCCGGTCTCGCAGCCGTCCACGAGGACCATTTCGGCCGGAGCCGCGGCAAGCATCCCCTCGATGAATGCCGGCAGAAGCCCGTAACCGGAGGACGCCAGAACCGAGTCGGGATTGGCGCTTCGGCCCGCGCTGCAGTTGATCGAGTTGAGCCAGAGCGAAAGGACCGTCATGTTCGGGTACTCGCTGGCCAGGGCCTTGCAGAACTGCTCGCCGCGGGTGCGCACGAGCTTCTTCAACTCGGCGTAACTCTTGCCTTTGCTGATCTCGGGGCAGTTGCGGAAGAGGGGCCTTCCGTACGACTCAAAATCGGGCGCGACCCCTTTCGAGCCGGTCTCCCGTGCGACCCAGGCGCAAATGGCGGCCTTCTTGCAGAGCTTCTCCCAGCCCGCGTCGTCGTCCCAATCGACCGTTCCGGGGCTGAAGTTGATGCGGATGAAATTGTCCGTGTAAAGCTGGAACTTGCACGAGTTCATGTCGTCGATGCACGACTGAAAGTCCTCACGGTTCCAGTCGTCGGGGCTCATGAAATGCTGCGAGGAGGTCCCGCCGGCCGCGGCGCGGATCTCGTACATGATCCCGGCAAACGGGGCGTTGGCTTCCATTTCCTGCCAGTGGGCGCGGATGTACTGGGTGTTCGGAATGTCCCAGCCCAGCTCGATGAATTTCTTCGTCGGCACGTCGGCCAGAGCGGTCAGGGAAAACGTCAGAAAAAACAAAAGGGCGAGTGTGATTCGGCGCATGATCGGAATGGGGGTGGAGGGTGAATGAATCGGCAAAAAACGAGACTTCCCGCGAGATTGGAAAGACTGGTCACTAAAAGCAATTTTACCCCAGCCCGCAAGCACCGTCAAGGGGGGGAAGAGGAGAAAAAGAAAATTTTTGACTATTTAAAGGCCCCACTGAAATGGGGGCTGCCGGCGAGCGGCGGGCTTTTTGCCCGCTGTAAACCAAAGGCTCCCCTGAAAGGGGGAAGGACGGATTTACACCAGTTCCGGAACCCCTCCGGCCCTTTGGGCCACCTCTCCCATTCAGGGGAGGCTTCCTCATGATCCGCTTCAGAACATCGCGATCAGCTTTTCGGTCACTTCGGCAATGGCCTCTTTCAGAGGTTTATGGACCGTGGCGCCGGCCGCGTTTTTGTGTCCGCCGCCGCCTAAAGAGCGGGCAATTTCGGCCACGTTATAGTCGGCGCGGCTTCGGAAATTCAGGCGGATGCCGTCCGAGGTCTCGGTGAAAAGGACCGCCGCCTTCACGCCTGCCGTCGTCAGGAGCGTATTCACCAGGTCTTTCGTGTCGGCCTGCGTTCCGCCGATCCTCCGGAAGTCGCTCTTCTTCAGCCAGGCGTACGCGACTTTTCCATCGGCCGCAAACGTCGCGGTTTGAGCGACCTGGCCCATGAATTTAAGCCGCTCGGGCGAGTAATTCTCGTAGGCGCAGCGGTACAGATCGGCCGTGGACGCGCCGCATTGGATGAGTTCCGCCGCCTGGCGCAGCGTGCGCGGAAGGACCGAGGGGAAACGGAACCAGCCCGTGTCCGTCGCGATCCCGAAGTAGAGGCAGTTGGCGATCGAAAAGTCAGAATCTTTGGGACGGAAATCAAACGGAACGCCCAGTTTCCGGATCAGCTCCATCACGAGGCAGGCCGCCGCCGGCTGCGTCGCGTCCGAGAAATTGTACTTTGTGAGCCGATCAGCCACGGCATGATGGTCGATCACGAGCGTCTTGAGCCCCGTCCCGACCAGAGCCGCCATTTTGCCGAGCTGACTGAGCGACGAAGTGTCCACGGTGATCCACGTGTCAAATTGGTCGAAGAAACCGGCCGGAGCGTCGTCGAACTGCCGAAACCGGGCGAAGTCACGGCCGAAAAACCGGAACTGGCCGCTCGGGAGGTCCGAGTTCATGATCGTCACGTCGAAGCCGAGTTTCTCCAGCGCGAAACAGAGGGCCAGCTCGCTCCCCAGCGCGTCGCCGTCGGGGTCCTTGTGGGCCGAGATCAGGATCTTCCGGGAATCGGCCAGAAGACTAATGAATCGTTTCCAGTTTGCCATATTTTTAATTATGAATGATGAATTAAAATGATTTACCAGAAGCCCCCAATTTCTTGCCGATCATTCCTGGCTTCTACCTAATTGTCCTTTTGCGTTTTGGATTGCCTGTAATAATTTCTGCTCGAGAAGATCTTTCGGTGGCATTTTGGTCAGGTATTGACCTACGCGGATATTTCCTTTGTCAAGTTCTAAAAGTTCAACGGTCTGTTGCGATTTTTCAGCACAGAGGATAAGCGCGATAGGTTCTTCCTCTCCTTCCGCCTTTTCGTATTTTGAAAGATAACGCAGATACAATTCAACCTGCCCTTTGTATTCAGGCTCGAATTCGCCCAGCTTCAATTCAATGACGACAAGACGGCGCAGGGTACGGTGATAGAAAAGCAAGTCAATATAATAGTCTTTTCCATCAAGAATAAAATGCTTTTGACGAGCCAGAAAAGCGAAATCAGATCCTATTTCAAGAATAAATTTCTCAAGCTCGGCAAGGATAGCATTCTCTAAATCTTTCTCGCTGTAGGTGTCCTTTAACCCTAAAAAATCCAAAATATATGGATCGCGGTAGAATAAATCAGGGGACATTTTGCTTTCCTTGTGCAGAAGCGCAAGGTCGTTTTTTATCGTCACATCAGGCTTTTTTGAAACTGCGGTGCGTTCAAAAAGCATTGATTTCCGCCGCTCTCGCAATGTACGAACACTCCAATTCTCATTATGGCACATGACGGCATAAAACTCGCGCCTGGTTTCATCTTCGATTGGGAGCAAAACCACAAAATGGGACCACGTTAATTGTTGCGACAGTGTCGCCACTTTTTCATAATCAGGGAATTCATCATAGAATTTAATCATTCTGAAAAGGGCTGATTTCTCAAAGCCCTTTCCATAGTCTGTCGTTAGTTTTTTGGCAACCTCCTCAACAATCTTCTGGCCATATTCAGCCTTGTTTCCTTCAAGGACATTACACACCAGATATTTGCCGATGTTCCAATAAAGCAGTACCATCGCGTCGTTAACTGCACGTTGAAGCGTGTGTTTACTCCGGTCGATTAACAATGAAATGTCAGAGTAAATCTTGTTTGATTCCGATTTCTGTATTTCAATTTTGTCCATCTTTTATGGGTTGAACTCATTCTGGAGCCAACATTACGCGAAACGTCAACGTCACTTTGCACCTGAAGCACTCTTACTGCGGGATCTGAGCCGCCTGGCCATCGGCGCGGTAGCCAAGGTACTGGTGCGTCGCCAGGTCAACGCTGTAGCTGATGCGCTGGGCGGAGCCGTCGCACATCGCCATGCCAAACGAACCGGCGTGGGCGCTTCCGAAACGGCCGCTTCCAATGTCGTAGTTGGGACGGTCCTGCATGGGTTGACCTTGCACAGAGCGCAGAATGTCGTGGTCCGTCCCGATCAGCGCCGACTCGTTATCCTGGCCGTCCGTGTTGCCGGCTTCGTACTTTTCCGGGGCGAGGTACTTTTCGCCGAGCAGGTACGTATTGGTCGTTCCGTCGCGGACTTCGCCGACCGTGATCTCGCTGCGGGCGAAGATGATCCCCTTGGACTTGCTCGTCGTGTCGGCCCAGGAGTTGTTATCGCAGAGCTGTTTCGCCTCGGCCACGGTGTACGGCTGGTTCTGCGTGCCGGTCGAGTTGCCCTCGTTGCCGACGTAGTCCGTCTTGCTCCCCTGCGTGTGACGCGTGGCGTTCACCGGGTATGACGCGCCCGAGGTCGGGTACTGCTTCACCGTGCGGCGGCTCGGGCAGAGGATCGTGCTGATGGGCGTCTCGCAGCGGGTCCTCGCGTTGCTCATTTGCGGCTCGCCTGTGCTGAATTTATCGCCGTCGGCGCCCATCTGGTACATGGCGTTCTGCTCGATGAACGGGAGAATGGAGTAGATCCACCCGCCGCCCTGGTTCTTGCCGAAGCCCTGGTCCGGGTCGCCCGTGAAGTACCACCACCAACCGGCGGAGGGGTACTTTTTGGTCGTGGACTCATGGTTGAGGCAGGCCAGAGCGAGCTGCTTCAGATTGTTGTTGCACTGCATCTGACGCGCCGCTTCACGTGCCTGCTGCACGGCCGGAAGGAGCAGTCCCACCAACATTCCAATGATCGCGATGACGACCAGAAGTTCCACGAGTGTAAAGGCTTTTCGTTTCATGGTTTTCCCCAGTATATTTATGGATCCCGGTGTTGTGATGGGTCAAAGTGTTTCGTTTCTGTGGGCCAGTTCCATCGCGAAGGCCGGCAGGCAGACGGAAATGTAATCCGCCCCAGGCTCCTCGGGCGAGGAGTACTGCACCAGTTCTCCCGCGGGGGTCAGGATGGCCTGATTCTCCCGCACGACCGTGACGGAACCGTCCTCCGCCGTGATGTAAAGCGCGCCCTTCAGAACGAGCGTGAACTCGTCAAACTCGGGACGCTGGGCCGGTTCGCTCCAGCCCGCCTTGCTCGTCAGGCGTCCGATGCTGATGCGCGTGTCGCCGGAGCTGATCCGACCGAAAAACTCCGTGATGCTCATCGAATCGTCCGGAAACCGCACCGGCGCGGGAATTAGCTGGAACATTCCAAAACCTCAAAACCTCATTTTGGACCGAAACAGAATTTCAAAAAAACGTCGTTTTGCTCATTTTACCATTGGGGGCCGAAACCGTCAAGGGGGGAAAAGCCGCCGAGGGTAAAATTTCTCCAAAAGGAGACAAAATCTCATCAAAAAAGCAGCGCGGACACGGACAACGGACAGAAAAAGGGTGATATTTTGTCCGCTGTCCGCGGCTCTTTCAGTCTGAAAAAGGCACACGAAGAAACATCAGCCCGCATCATTTTAAGAATTGGCCGACTTTTCAGGAATTTTTCACGAAATATTCACTCTTTCTTCGTGGTGGTTTTCTGCCCGAGCCAGTGTTCCACGGCGTACTGCCATTCCGTCCAGGCGGAGCAAATCTCGTATGAGATCCAATTGATGGAACTCCAAAGATCCGGATCGTCATTACAGAAATCACGCATCAGACTCAGGAGGCGGTGACCGTCGAGCGTCGGAACTCCATTTTCATTACGAGGTGAACGGAGAAAAAGGTCGAAAAAATCCTTGGATTTGCCCGGCTCGTGATTCCAGTCGCAGACGCACCGGTTGATGCGGCAGCGCTGAACCATCTTCTCCACCACTTCCGACTCGGAGAGTTTGCGCGTTTCGTCTTCGATTGGATGGTTCTTCATGTACTCCCGAGCCTCCCATTTGTCGTTGAATTTTTCCATCATTTCGGCGAATTCACGCTTCATTTCCATGACGAATTCCACCACCGCGGGCGGCTCGTTGGAACGCGGGATCAAAAGGTCCAGCGAATCAGGACCGGGAATGGCCGGATTGGAGGGTTCCTCTGTGTCGGATTTTTTCGCTTTTTTAGAAGTTTTCCGCGTCGTTTTCCCGCGAGCCGGCTGGCCTGGAAGCGCGGATTCCTCTTCGTTTTCTTTCAGAAGGTGAAAGCGGATTTTGTAGAGATTTAACGGTCCATCGCCGTAAATGTCGCGCAGCTCATTTTTCAGGTCCTCAGCCGTGGAGAAACCGTCCGGAACCGCATCCGCGTCCGTCAGATCATCGAACAAGACCTTCTCCACGGAGTCGATCATGATGGGACCCACGCCGGGAATCACGTCCTTCCGCCCCGGCTTTACGTGCAGGGTTTTCCAATTCCGCAGGGTCTGAGTCTTCTCGCCTCTGCGGATCGCATCATGAAATTTTTGCTTAAATAAAAGCATAAAAGTTAAAGCGAAAGATTATTCGTCTTCCTCTTCGTCTTCTTCATCGTCCCAATCTTCGTCATCGTCGTCCCAGTCTTCATCTTCGTCGTCCCAGTCCTCATCTTCGTCTTCATCATCCCATTCATCATCGTCATCTTCGTCCCACTCATCTTCGTCTTCGTCGTCCCAATCGTCTTCGTCCTCGTCGTCTTCATCATCCCAGTCGTCTTCGTCTTCTTCGTCGTCCCACTCATCATCTTCAATTTCATCGTCTTCGTTGTCGTCGTAGTCGCTGTAAGCCATCATCTGGCAGGGCGGCAGGGTGAACGTTTCACGTTCGGAACCAGAGACCATTTCGAAGTTGAAGCCGTTTTCAGCAAAAGACTTACGCATGACTATTTCTCCTCTTGAATGATTTTGAGAAATTCTGGAAAAAAACAAAAATGAAGGAAATTCTAAATACTAAACGGTTTTTCGGCTCTCATCCAGAAAATCTTTCGGTGTATTTCCGTTTTTTCCTGATTTTATGGAGATTTTCACGAAAATGTTCCGTTAAATTTCTACTTTCGGAAGCTGAAGCAGGCTTTTCAGCCCAAAAACTTCAAGGAACTTCTTCGTCGTACGGTAAAGGCGGGGCCGACCCAGTTCCGGACTGCGGCCCGCAATGCGGATCAGGTCCTTCCCGAGCAGCTGACGAAGAATCTCCATGCACGACTGAACGCCGCGGATCGCCTCAATCTCCGCGCGTGTTGCGGGGGTGGCGTATGCCTCCCGGTACGCGATGATCGCAAGCGTTTCCATCGCCGGCGCCGAGAGACGGATCTCCGGGCTTTCCTGATTCGCCACGCCCACCTGGCGGCAAAGCTGACGAAGCCACGGCGTAAACTGCGGCCGCGTCCTAAGCTGGAAACCGCGGGCGAATTCCAGGATCCGGAACGCCGTACGGGTGCCGTCGTAGATCTGGTTCAGTCTGCGGATCCCGTCGAGCACCTGCGACGTTTCCTCCGCTCCGAGGAACTGCGCCAGGCGGTGCGCGCTGAGCGGCTCGCGCGTCAGGAAAAGAAGCGCCTCAAGCGAACGCATAAAATCCGTGCGCTCGGGGATCTCTCCGGGAATTTCCGCCTTCTGAATCGGCAAAACCTTCGCGTCCGGCTGGGACTCCTGCGGGGCTGAGCCCTGGAAATGCCTTCGCCACGGGACGCGCTTTTTGCGGATCATCCGTGCGGAAACAGGACCGGGATGGACTGGAAATCTCTTCTTCATCAGTTAAGTATAGCGAAATTTACGAAAGTTGAAAAGGGAGGGTTAACTATTTTTCCGAAAAAAATGAAAAATTTCCCGAAGAAACCGCTTCGGGGCCCCACTTGCGCGTTCCGCCAAATCGTGTATAATAAAATCGTTCCCAGTGTATTTTATGAGGAGTTCAAATGAGACCCACCCTGATTTTCTTTTTTGTGCTTTTTTCCGTCGTTTGCTGCTGCGCCCAGGAAACCTTTCGGGCGGAGCCGGTCCAGATCGGCGAAAACCTGAAACTCGTCGCGCCGCATGATAATTCGGTGGTCGTGCAGAGCCGCATCTGGCTGATCCTCAAGGGCGAGCTGCCGCGGGACGACGTTCTGTTCAACGGCAAGCCCCTGAAGTGGGACCGGCATTTCGGCGGCGACACGCACGTCGGAGTCCTCGGGATGGAGATCGGTCAGCAGAGTCTGCAGATCGGCGGGAAAGAGCTGCATTTCGTGCTGGGCCGAAACGATAAAGACCACGCGGGCGACCCGAGCTGGAACGTGTACCGCCTGCACAATATGAAGCCGGGCCCGAACCCGTGCGCAAGGTGCCACGAGACCGTGAAGAATGAAGAGGACGGGCTGATTCGCGTCGGTGAGCTGATGACGCCGGCCGATGCGTGCTACAAGTGCCACATTTCGGAGAAGCTCGACGAGCAGCACCAGGCGACGAAGCTCGAGGAGAACTGGCGCGAAAACTGCCGCGACTGCCACTTCATCCACGCCTCGCCGCACGACCATCTGCTGCGCCAGCCGAGGGAGACTTACTTGAAGTGAGATTTGAGTTGGAAGGCGGTAATTGAGGCCGGAGGCCGGAATTACGCGCCGGTGAAACTGCTACGGACGATGGGAGGCGGTAATGGAGGCCGGAGGCCGGAATTACGCGCCGATGAAAATTGCGACGGACTTCATTTCCTTTGAGCATAAAAAAAGCCTTCGACTCTTAAGCCGAGGGCTTTTTTAATTCTCTCATCGTCCGTCGTGGTTTAGGCCGGCGCGTAATTCCGGCCTGCGGCCTTCATTACCGCCTTCCATTCGCACGTGGTGATTTTACCGGCGCGTAATTCCGGCCTCCGGCCTCCATTACCGCCTTCCATTCGCACGTGGTGATTTTAACGGCGCGTAATTCCGGCCTGCGGCCTTCATTACCGCCTTCCATTTACGCTTAATTCCGGCCTCCGGCCTCCATTACCGCCTTCCATTTCTCCGTCTCGCGATCATGCCCAGTCCAAGGACGAGCAGCAGCCACGTGGAGGGTTCCGGAATGTAGTTCGACGAAAGCCCCGTCACGGCGGCGCCGTTGAACTCGGCCCCGGTGAAGTTCCACGTGAAGCGGTCCAGGTCGCCAAGCTCGGCAAAGTTCAGAGAAATCTCCACCGTCTGGTCGTCTTTCTTCGTTGCGGTCGCGCCGTCGCCGTACTCGGCTTCAAGCTGGGCGTTCAGAGCCGCCATGAACGAGTCCATGTCCTCCGTGGCGATTTCCAGGTCGAACGAGCGCGTGCCGCTGGTGTAGGCCAGATCGACCCACCCGGTCTTGAGGGCCACGCCTTCGGGGAGCTCGACCGCCGCTTCCTGGTTGAAGTCCACCGTGCCCGCCTTGGTCTGGAGTTTCAGGGCTTTTTCGTCCAGGTACCAGAAATCTTCGTAAACGTCCGTCGAATTGTTCGTTACGTTCGGGACGCCTGCGCCGCTGACCGTCATGATCGTGACCGGGTCCACCCAGTTCGGAGCGTCGCCGGTGTGCGAGACCGTGATGGCGCCAAGCTGTTCCAGGTCGCCGGTGATCTTCAGCACGCCGTAGGTGCCGCCGCTCTCGCCCATGCCGGTGAGGTAGTTGATCGCGGAGCCGTTCTTGATGTAGGTTTTGCCCAGGGAGTCGATCTCACCGCCGGAAATGTTCAGGATGGCGTTTCCGTTCGTCACGCCGGTCCCGACGGAAAGGGCGTAGCCGGCCCAGTTGATGTTCGTCGCGGAGGCCTGGCTCGTGGTGACCTTCCCGCCGTTCATGTTAAACGTGGCGTTGCCGTTCCTGGCCAGAACCATCCCGTTGCCCTGGGCGGTCCCGTGGGAGATCAGCTCGCCGCCGTTCATGGTGTAGGAGGAGGTTCCGGCGGAGCCGTCCCACTGCATGGTGAACCACGCCACGTCGAGCGTCCCGCCGTTCTGGACCACCGCGTTGTTGACGCCGGGATTATTGAAGCCCAGGAGGAACCACTCGTTGGTCTTGATGGTCCCGCCGTTCATCGTCATGGTCCCGGTGCCTTTATTCCCGACGCAGAAGTTTTTCGCCGTGATGTTGGTTCCTTCGTTGACCGTCAGGTCGCCGACCGCACCGGCATTCTGCCCGACGTAGAACGTGCCGGAGGTCGTCAGGGTCGTGCCCGTCATCGTGGCGGTGCCCTTCCCGTTATTCCCGATGTAAACGCCCGCAGAGGTGATTTTCGTTCCCGTGTCGGTCGTTAGGGTCCCGACGCCGTCGGTGCTGTGGCCGAGAATCAGGTTGCCGGAAAGCGTGACCGTCGTGTTCTTCATCGAGGCGGCGCCAGGGGTCCAGTTCGCGATGTAAAGGTCTTTCGTCTGGATGGTTCCGCCGGTGGCGTTGATCGTGCCGTCGCCCTTGTAGCCACTGTCCGAAATGTGCCCCAGCACGATCCCGGTCGTGGCTTTGACGGTCCCGCCGCTCAGGTTCAGGACGCCCGTCCCGACGCGGCCGATGTAGAGCCAGCCCTTCGACTCCATTTCACCGCCGCTCATGTTGAACGTGACGTTGCTTCCCTTACGGTCCCCGATTGAGAGACTGTTATTCGTGGCGTTGTTCTGGTCGGCCGAGCCGGTACTGGTCGAGAGGAGTTTGCCGGTGCCGCTGAGGTTGTACGTGCCCTTCCCGTTATGGCCGAGCGGGACCCACGTCGATTCGATCGTTCCGCCGGAGTGGTACACGATGCCGTTCGCGCTGGCGACGTTATTGCCGATGCAGAAGTACGTGGAGGTCTTGATGTAACCGCCGTCCATGTAAAGCGTCCCGGTCCCGCGGAAACCGACGTTGAAGTCGCCGCCCGTGATGGTCGTGCCTTCATGGACCTTCACGGTGGCGGTCGTGTTATCGACGTTCGAGATCCGGAAGGTACTGAAGCCGCTGATGGTCGTGTTGGTGATCTCGCCGGTGGCGTTCGAATTGGCCGCGTTGCTGAAATAAATGCCGCCGGCCTGGAACGTTCCGCCGGTGAGTGTCAGATTGCCGGAGTCAAGATTCTGACCCAGGACGAAGTTTCCGCTGTTCTTCCACGCGCCGGCCGATTTGATCGTCCCGTTCGTCGTGATGGCCGAGCCGATGGTCAGGGAGCCGCCGCTCTTGACGTCGATCGTCGCGATGGGTTCGAGGCTGACGCTCTGGGCGTAGCCCGCGCCGGTGACTTCGACCGTGCCCGCGTTCACATGAACGGGCGTGTCGGCCGTGGGAACGCCGGCGGAAACGGTGCCGTCCGGGTTCAGCCACGCTTCGCCCTCTTCCCACTTCTTCCCGGAGGTCGCGCTGTAAATCAGCGACCCTTCCGCGTAGTTGGGAATCGCCAGGACCTGCAGCGAGCGGTTATTCTGCGAGGCTTCGTTGGTCGCCATCGTCCAGTCCAGCGCGTCAGCTTTGCCCGAGTTCCCGATGCCGGCATCGATCGATTGATTGGTGCGGTAAATGCGGGAAAGACCAAAGAGCGTCTGGCCGGACTGCGAGGTGGAGTCGTAAAGGTGGACCTGGTAGGAGCCGTGGTCGCCATCGGCCGCGGGCGTGTCGTTCCAGTCGTAACCGGTCGTCGTGCCGCTGGTGGGAAGGCTGACCGCGCTGCCGTTCTGGTCCAGTTTGGACGCCTGCGCGTTGCCGCTGTAGTTCCTTCCCCAGAATTCGAGGATGATGTTCTGGTTCGTGAGGGATTTCACGCCGTCCGCGTCGGCCGTCACGCTGGAAAAGAGCGGCATCCTGGCCGAGCTGTACGACGTGTAAACGTTCGAGCCGGTCACGACCATGTTCACAATGTCGTCATTGTTGCCAACCCGCGGAATCCCCAATTTGTAAAAACTGTTGGGCGAGTAGTTCGGCGCGTCGATCAGGACCCACTCGTCCGCCCCGGTGGAGGCGTTCGTGGCCTGGAAGTAAAAGATCGTGCCGTTTGAGCCCGTGGCAAAGTCGGTCGAGTTGGCGTAGTCGTACCAGTTGGGAGTGCCGACGTTGGCGTCCCCGTATTGGGGGATGCTGCCTCTGGAAGCGACCAGCTTGTACATCGAGAGGTCCCCGACCTGCTTCTGGGCGGTGGCGTTGGACATGAAGGTCTTGGTTACCGTGCCGGCAAAAAGGGCCGAGGCCGTGAAAACGACGGCGGACAAAACGACGAATGTGGCGATAAAACGTTTCATAGGAAACCGTGTTTTGTTAGTGTAAAAATCCCCAAGGGAAACAAATCCCATAAGTCATTAAGAGTAATTTTACACGAAGCGCGGGAAAATGCAACAAAAAAAATTTAAATTTTTGAAAAAATTTCAAAAAATTTGGGGAGGGAGAAAATGGAAGGCGGTAATGGAGCGCGCAGCGCGGAATTACGCGTTTAGTGTGTCCGTGGCCATTTAACCGGCGAGTAATTCCGGCCTCAGGCCTCCATTACCGCCTTCCATTCAGAAATTTACCGTGCCTAAGATACAATATTATTAATGCGTCCCTTGCCCCACGAGCGGTTTCTCCTCCACGTTCACGATGAGCCACTGGCCCCGGTCGAACTCGTGGAACGTGACTTCCAGGCGCGTGACGTAGCGTTCCAGCGGGAGGCTCGTTTTGTTGCGGGCCTGGAAATGCGCTCCGGCAATCATCCGGGCCGTCACCTTCGGCGGCGCGCCCTTCGGGTCGTACTCGATCTTCACGTCTTTGGCGAACGCCTTGGTGAACTCGAGCACGTCGAACACGCCCGTCAGGTCCCACTTCAGGACGGTTTTCAGCTCGGGCGAAAGGTTCTTCACGAGCAGTTCCGACCGGTTTTCCTGAAACGCCTGGACACATTCGTCCACGGCAATTTTCACGCGCTCCCTCGGCGTGAGCACGAGCCAGTCGGCCAGCAGCAGCCCGCCGATGCACAAGAGCGTCACCAGCGCGGGCCAAAGCCACGCCTTCGCCCGGGAAATCGCGAACCCGGCGAGGAAGAAAGCGAGCGTTAAGCTCAAAATTACGACGGCGGTGGTCGGTTCTTCAATCATGAATCCACTCCTTGGAAGTAGTCAGTAGTCAGTAGTCAGCGTTCTGCCTTCGGCAGAATACAGGAATGCAAGCGAGAAAGCGAATCCCATATTTCGGCGCAGCCGAAACACTGACTACTGACTACTGACTACTAAAAACTCAAAGCTAAAACGAGTACCCTTTTATCGCGTCGGCATCCTGCGAAATGTACTCCTTGTACTCACGGTTAAGGGTTTCCCAGTCGGCGCCGGTCAGCTTGGTCAGGCTCTCTTTCGTGTCGCGGCCGGAATAGACGTCGAAGAGCATACGCCCGAAAACGTCGCGGTAACGGCCGTGGTCGTAAAAGACGAGGAAATTCGCCATTCCGCACGCCTCGCAGTAGTAGTCGTTCCGCAGTTTCTCGCTCCATTTCGAGCCCGTCACCAGGACGAACTCCTCGAACGGGATGAACTGATCCATGTTCACCGCGTAAATGCGTGCCCCCTTCATGCGGCTGGAGTTGAACCCACCCACGGCCAGCGTGCCGTCCTCAGCCTCGTGGAACGACTCCATGAACGTGGACGCCGCCTCGACCACCCAGTAGTTCTGCTTGGAGCCCTTGCCCGGGGCGGTCTCGCAGCTCTCCTCGAAGAGCTGGTGCGTGACTTCGTGGTACATGGTGTGGTCGTCGTGCGAATCGGCGGAGAAGCAGGCGGCCCCTTCGCGCTTCTTGCCGCTGCGGCGGTGGACGTAAACCCCAGCCGAGCCGGGCGTGTACATGTTCTTCGAGGTCAGGTACGAGACGTACTCCTCCGACGTCTTGAAAAGGAGGACCCGATGGCGGGGAATGGGCGTGAATTTGGCCGAGCCGGTCTCGAAGAGGGAACGGATCTGCTGCTCGGTCGCGTAGTAATTCAGGAAAAGCTGCTTCCAGACGCGGTACATCTGTTCGAGTTTCTTCCCGGTCTGGACCCCGGCTTCGAGACTGGCGTCGGTGATGATCTCGAAGTGGCCGGTCAGCACGACCCAGCCGCGTTCGATCGTGGAGTGGTACTCGGCATCCTGCTCGGCCGTGACCCATTTCCCGTTGAGGTAGCGCTGGCCGTCCTCGTACTTCTGGACGAACTTTTTGGGGATCCAGCCGTACGTTTCGTGCCAGACGTTCCCCATTTTCATCTGCATTTTCTCGAAGTCGGTCACCCAGCCGGTCTTGGTCTTGGAGTAGCCGAGGATCTTCCGGGCCGCCTCGCAGTCGGGGTCCTCACGCAGCGTGCGCATCAAGAGGCCAAACCCGAACGTGACGTGGCCGGTGGAGACCGCCTTTTTCGCGAGCTTCAGGTAGTCTTTCGAAGCGTTCAGACGAATCATCCGGAACTGGTTTTCCCACTCCGCGACCAGCTTGGGGTCTTTCGGAGGCAGGACCGTGCCGTCGTCGGTGATCCCGGTGCCCCACTCGCCGAACGGCGCGGAGGAATCGTTCCCGGCTGCGTCGTCGTCATCGTCGCCGGAGGATCGGGAGCGCTTGCCGTCCTTTTTGGACTTGGATTTGGACTTGGAGCCGGATTTGGCGCTTTTGTCCGATTTGGAATCTTTGGCCATGGAGGTTTTGGCCGGGGCGGCTTTGCCCTTCTGGTTCCATTCCTGGAACTGGTCCGGGAGCGGGCTGACGCGGATCTCGTCGTCCGGCTCGACCGGCTTGGCCCAGTTTCGGGTGGTTTCCGCCTGACCATCAAGACCTTTTTCGTCGCACCATTTGGCGAGCTCCTCGAGTTTGTCGGCGTACTTCGCTTCGAGGTTCTTGAAGACGGTATAAACCCTCGCAGAATCTTCGGCCGCGGAGGTGAAACCGGTCAGCGTAGAAAGAACGAAACAGAATAAAAAAACGGGAATGGGTGAAAAACGCATGGCGAGCCTCAATAAAAAAAGGAACGTTTAATGAACAAAAGTCAAAATCAATAAAAAAAGTCCGGCGGACGGAACAGTCAGACCGGACTCAAGCCCCCCCTGGGGTTCGTGTGCGTTTTTGGGGAAAGTCACTTTCCTTCCCACGCACTTAATAATCGGTCGTTCCGTCGGGAAACGTTAGTTTTTCTTCGAAAAAATTAGGAGTTAGGAGTGAGGAGTTAGGAGTTGTGGTTTGCGCGGACACGGACAGCGGACAGAAAAACACTATATTTTTGGCCGTGGCCGCTGGCCGTTTTTTAGTTAGGAGTGAGGAGTTAGGAGTTGGAAAAGCCTTCGGCTTTTTATGGGTCGCACTCATTCTGAAACCAACGTTACGCGCCAGCGTCAATTCCGCATTCCGCATTCCGCATTCCTAATTATTTCGCTCTCGGGTGCGCTTTCTGGTAAACGTCCAGCAGCGCGGCGGTGGTCAGGTGCGTGTAAATTTGGGTGGTTTCCAGGCTTTTATGGCCCAGAAGTTCCTGCACGCTGCGAATGTCGGCGCCGCGGTCCAGCAGGTGAGTGGCGAAACTGTGCCGGAGCGTGTGCGGCGACGTGCGGCGGTCCAGGCCCGTCTGCTTGAGGTACTTCTCCAGCATCCGTCCAATGCTGCGCGTCGTGATGCGCGTCCCGAAGCGGTTCGTGAAGCACGGTTTCTCCGGGATTTTTTCCAGCTCAGGCGGAAGGACTCGGACCGCAAACCACGCCTTCAGCGCGTCGGCGGCGTAGGAACCGAGCAGGGCGAGGCGTTCCTTTTTGCCTTTTCCGCGGATGACCAGGATCCCCTCGTCGAAATCCACGTCGGAATCGTTCAGGCCGACCAGCTCGCTGACGCGCAGCCCGCCGGAGTACGTGACCTCGAGAATGGCGCGGTCGCGCAGCCCCATCGGGTCGTCCAGCGGCGGAGCGTTCAGAAGCGTCTCCATGTCGGTCGTGGTCAAAAAGTGCGGCAAATTCCTCGCCTGACGCGGATTCCTCAGCGCCTTGGCCGGGTTGGTCTCGGTGATTCCCTCACGCTGGCAGAAGCGGTAAAAACTCCGCAGCGACGCAAGCCGCCTCGAAATCGTCGCGGGGGAATACTCCGCCTCATGCAGGGCCGAAACGTACGCACGCAGCTCGGGGATCGAAACCGAATCGGGCGGCGGGACCTTGCCGCGGACCTGGACGAGGTACTCGATGAGCGCCGTCAGATCCTCGCGGTAACTCTTCACCGTGTACTCCGACGCGTTGCGCTCAACGACGAGAAAACGCAAAAATTTGGTGAGTGTTGTGATCAAAGCGGTTAAATTAAGTTAGGAGTTAGGAGTTAAAATGGAAGGCGGTAATGGAGCGCGCAGCGCGGAATTACGCATTTGGAGGCGCCGTGGCCATTTAACCGGCGCGTAATTCCGGCCTCCGGCCTCCATTACCGCCTCCCATCGTCCGTAGTGATTTAACCGGCGCGTAATTCCGGCCTCCGGCCTCCATTACCGCCTTCCATCGTCCGTAGTGATTTAACCGGCGCGTAATTCCGGCCTCCGGCCTCCATTACCGCCTCCCATTCCAACTCCTAACTCCTCACTCCTAACTCCTAACTAACGAAAGTTCCACACTTGCTCCATCTTGGGCTGGGCGCCGGTGACGGGGTCCATTTCCATGACCATGACCTCTTTCATGTACTCATTCCAGCGGTCCACGACCGGACTGTTTTTCTGGACCGAGGCGGCAAAATCCGCGTCCTTCTCGCACTCGTAGTAGCCGAAAATCTCGTCCCCCACGATCCAGATGGAGTAGTTCCGGATCCCTGCTTCGGTCAGGACCTCGACCATCTCGGGCCAGATCTCCCGGTGTCGGCGTTTGTACTCTTCCAGCTTGCCCTCCACGAGGCGGGCTTTCCACGCGTACTTTTCCATGACGGCTCCCCTTTTTAAATTAATGCCACTAAAAATCATTCAGTTCCTGTTATTTTACCATAATTTTTTGCCAACGCAAGGGAAAATTGGAAAAATTTTCACTTTTTTTTCGTTGACCCCCTTGCAATTTTAAAAAAGTTGCGTAATAATAATAGTTAAGAATTGTAACTTTTTTAAAAAAGGAGATCCATCATGAAGCGAAATCTGAAAATCATCTCCGGAGCGATCAGCGTTTTGGTCAGCTCCCTCGTTTTGTGCCTGCCGGTCTGCGCTCAGGGTCCCCACGGTTCCCATGGGGGTCCTCCGGGTGGTCATCACAGTGCGCCGCCGAGTGCTTCCAGACCCAGCTCTCAGCCCAGCCACCACAGCCCGGCGCCGAGTGTTTCGCGTCCCAGCCACAGTGCACCCAGCCGTCCGTCGCCGAGTGTTTCGCGCCCCAGCCGTCCGACTCCGAGCGTTTCGCGTCCGGCCCCCAGCCGTCCGACTCCGAGCGTTTCGCGTCCGGTCCCCAGTCGTCCGACTCCGAGCGTTTCACGTCCGGCCCCCAGCCGTCCGACTCCGAGCGTTTCGCGTCCGGCCCCCAGCCGTCCGACTCCAAGCGTTTCGCGTCCTGTTCCCAGCCGTCCGACTCCGAGCACTTCGAAACCGGCTCCGAGCCGTCCGACTCCGAGCGTTTCGAGACCGGCCCCCAGCCGTCCCACTCCAAGTACTTCGAAACCGGCCCCCAGTCGTCCGACTCCGAGCGTTTCGAGACCGGCCCCCAGCCGTCCGACTCCGAGCACTTCGAAACCCGGCAAAAGCCCTTCACCGGTCGTTTCGCGTCCTGATCGTGGCCCGACTCCGAGCACTTCGAAACCCGGCAAAGGCCCCTCACCGAGTATTTCAAGACCGGGCAGTGGTCCCACCCCGCCGGTGATCACACGTGACCGTGGTCCGGCTCCGCCGGTGATCACACGTGACCGCGGACCCTCTTCGAGTGGTGCGAAACCGGGCAAAGGCCCCGGCCCGAGTGTTGCTCCGCCCAGCCGTGGTCCCGCTCCGGGTGGTGCGAAACCGGGCAAAGGCCCCGGCCCGAGTGTTGCTCCGCCCAGCCGTGGTCCCGCTCCGGTGGTTTCGCGTCCTGATCGTGGTCCTGCCCCGCCGCGCGGTGGAGTGGTTTCACGTCCTCCGACCCCACCGATGGGGCCGGGTCATCATCCGGGAGCAGGCCCTCGTCCGCCGCATCATCCGGCTCCTGTTCCTCGTCCGCCGCATCATCCGGCTCCGCCACCGCCGCCGATTTCCCGTTACGTGTACCACCGGCCGTACTCCTACGACCCGCTGCGCTACTACGCGGGCTGGAATCCTTACAGACCGGTTTACCCGTGGTGGCTTGATGTGGCGCGCCTGGCGACCGACTACGCGCTTGGGTACTACATCGTCGCGGGACGTCCGGTTTACTACTACTACCCGACGCAAGTCGTGGCGGCTCCAACCTACGTACAGGAATCGATCGTCATCGTGGAACCGGTTGAACCGGTGGTGACCCCGGCTCCGGTTACGCAAGCGCCGATCACCGCGGTGCCGATTACGGAGACGCCGATCGCTGAGGAAATTCCAAGCGTCGATGATCCGATTACCGAGCCGGTTCCTGAAGAGGTTCCGCAAGGTGAAGAGATCTCGATTCTGGAAGACGCGCCAGAAGAAGGTGGTATGTCCCTTCCGCAGGTGACGAAGGAACAGATCGACACGGCCTGGGAAGGGATCCAGAAAGGCGACGAGGCGTTCGCGAAAGCCGACCTTGCGCTTGCGGCCACCCGGTACGCGAAAATCACGCGTGATATGCCGGCGCTTCCAGACGCCTGGTTCCGTCTTGGCTACACGGAAATGGCCCGCGGAAACTACACGAAAGCGGAAGATTTCATGCTGAAAGGGATGGAAGCGTCACGGATCTGGCCGGCCAGTCCTTTCTCGCTGGATTACATTTACCAGGGCGCCACGGGCAGGAAAAGCGCGAACCTTCAGACTCTGGAGGCGACTGCGCTGAGCCGGCCGACCGATTCCGGACTGAATCTTTTGGCAGGAATGGCCTTCTATTCGGACGGTCAGACCGCCAAAGCGACAAAATATTTGGAAAATGCCAAAAAATTTGCGCCAGAATGGTCGGAATTCGTGGACCCCATGTTGAAAAATAATCAATAATGTGGTAAAATGGAATTCTGTCATAGAAGAATGGAATCAGGATTTTCGGAAAGCACGAAGAAAACGTTTGACTTTTTCGTCTCCTCCGTGCTTCCGGCGATCCTGATCCCGTTACGCTTCCAGAAGCTTTTTTTCGTCACGGACTTCCGTTTTATGAATACGACTGCCCTTTTTCGTTTTCTTGTTTTTTCGTCGGCCGTTCCGGTTTTCCTTGCCGTCGCGTTCAGCGGTGAAAATGATCCGGTCTCGGGCCCACCCGCCCCAGAATTCCCACCCGTTGAGGAAAGTACCGAAATCCCCGATCTTTCAGGGGTCGAAGATTCTATTCAGATCGATGAACTGGAGGCTCCCGGCTCGGCAAACGCTCCGGCCTCTGACTCTCCCGCGATGGAACTCCCCACCGGGAAAAACCCCGATTCTTTGAAACCCGCCACGGTCCCGGAAACGCCCGAAAGCGTCCCTTCACTTGAAACCACGGAGTCTCTGCCCCCGTTGGATGGTCTGGAAGCGGCTCCCGCTGCGTCGTCGGATCCTTTTCTGGAAGCGCCGAAACCCAAAGAAAAACCTGCGGCTCCCGTCGCGGGTTCCAAACCGGATAAAGAGCTGAAACGTTTGGAGAGCGGTGAGGAAACTCGGTCGGGGGTAAAGAAGTCGGGGGACTCGAAAGAGGAGGAAATTTCCATTCCTCGCCGTCTTCTTTTGAAACTCAGCCCTCCGGATTCCGTTCTCGATGGTGTGGAGCAGGTCGATTTGCGGACTTTTCTCAACGCTCCCGCTTTGCGAGATGATGTGACCCGGACGCAGGAGGCGCTTTTGTATTACTGGAAAGCGGCTGAATTGCGGAGTGAGGTCTTCTACTGGGCGAATCGTCTGGACTCCATGAACCGTTTGGCCGAAAACGCGCTGGCGACGGACCGGGAGGTCTATCGGTCGGCGGCGGCAGCGGCTCAGGCGAGTCTGAATCTCGCGAAAGTTTCCCTGAGAAGCAACGCGATGAAGCTGGCGTCCCTGGCGGGTTACACTCGTGAAGTGACGGCTAAAACTCTCCCTCACGCCGGTGAGTACGACACGCGGTACGAGGAAATCGCGAAAACCACCCCGGATTATTCCCGAATCACGTACTACCACGGACTCGTGACTTTTCATCAGGAGCAGCTCACCGCGGCAGCTTCGGCGTACCTGACGGCGGAAAGTCTTCTGAATCAAGTCACTCGGAACGGTTCTGCCGCGACGGTTCTGGCTTCGTGGGACGTTTTGAACGATAGGAGAAAAGCTTTTTTCGAGGTCCTGCTCGATTTTAATGACGACATTTTAAACTACGTGCTGACCATAAGCACCCGGCGCGGCCCTGAACTGGCTCCGCTTCTGGTGAAACCCGTTTCCGCTCCGTCGAACGCGGGTGCATCTGCCTCACCGAGTCTCCCGACTCCGCCGGAGAAAGCGCCGTCGCCCCCGGCAGATCTTCCGTCGGTGATGCTGAATCCCGAACAGGCCGCGGCTTTGCCGAAAGCACAGACCCCCATCCAGACGCAGGACCCGGAAACGGGCGAGATCTACTCGGAAAACGACACGATCGACGTTTCATCGGGCGGTGCGTCGAATCAGGCTTCTTCCGCTGAGGTTCAGCCGATTGAGAGTGCGCCGGTGGTTCCGGTGGCTCCGGTTCCGGGGTACGACCTTGGAACGCCCCCGGTGGAAACGGCTCCGCCCGGATCAGATTTCATACCAATCGGTGGGGAGACCGGCGTGGACACCAATCCGACCCTGAACTCGCCGACCTGGAATGATGGCGCCCGGCTTCTTCCGAGGGTTCGTCCCGATGAGAAGCCCGTCACTTTGGCGAAACCCTCGATTCTGGAAGATGCGGTGAATTCGGATCGCGGAAATGATTTTTCGCTGACGTACGTTTTGGAGCGCTCTGCTGTTTCGGATCGTGAAAAAGCGGTTCATGCGTACTGGCAGTACGTGATGCTTCAGGAGCAGATTTTTGTTCTTGAGCGTCAGAAAAACCTTCTGGGTTTCATTTCGCGCCGGCTTCTGGACGGCTTGGCGGGAAAATCAGGCGTGGCTCCGCTTCCTTCCGATCTGGGGACCATTCTGGAACTTCACATGCTGACGCTTCGCGCGTCGATCCTCGAGATGAAGGTGGAAGAGTGGAAAGTTCTGAACCGGCTGGCCCGAATGGTTTCGTGGAAGGTGGAATGGCCTCTGAATTTCCCCGAGGCAGTGACCGATTTGAAAACCAAAGGCTTCATGGTCGGTCTGGACCAGAACGTCTCCGGCTCGGCAATGGACCGGCGGGCGCTTCCCTGGGCGCGTCATTTATATTTTGCCCGTGAGGAACTTTCGGATTCTTTCAAGTGCGTGGATTCTCTTGGTGATTTGATCGCGCCGCAGGTTTCCGGACTCGATGAGTCGGAGCTGGGGAAACGGCTGAAAAATGCTTCCGGCGAAGAAGTCAAAGCGATTCTTGAGTCGATGACGGAAGCCCGAAACGTGAGTTGGAAGTACTTCCAGCTTTTGTACGACGTCAACGCGGCGTACACGTCGTGCGTTCTGTCGGGGGCGCAGGGAATGAAGGAGCCGGATGAACTCGCGACTCTTTTGGCGAATTGAGGGATTGATTTCAGGAACCAAATTCTCTCAAATTGAAAAACTTTGCCAGACTCCTATAAATTTCCTTTTTTACCTCTCTTTTTGCAATTTTTTTGGTGAAAGGTCAAACCTTCGTCTTGACGAAAAGTCATTATTGTGTATAATATTTACAATAATGATGTGGTCACTTTAGGGGAAACACAGATGAAATACGCCAAACTTGGCCCGATAGCCGTTTATTTACCAAAAAAACGTGAAACCATTGATGATTTAAAGCTCGAACATCCGGAATGGGAACTTGATGAAATTTGCGCAAAAACCGGAGTTTACGCTCGTCATATTTCGGCGCCTGATGAATTTGCTTCCGACATGGCATTCAACGTGGCGAACCAATTAATAGAGGAAAATAATATTCCGCGGGAAAGCATCGATTTTGTGATTCTATGTACGCAGTCCCCGGACTATCCGATCCCGACGACCGCCTGCATCGTCCAGCACAAACTCGGGCTTCGTATCGATTGCGGGGCACTTGACTTCAACCTGGGGTGCTCAGGTTACGTTTACGGGCTTGGTCTGGCTGACGGTCTGATTCGGGGCGAGTCGGCGCATCGGATTTTGCTCATCACGTCCGAGACGTACACGAAGTACATCGATTCAGGGGACCGTTCCCTTCGCACGATTTTTGGTGATGGCGCGACGGCGACGCTGATCGACGCGAGCGACACGCAGTCCCTCGGCCCGTTTTTGTTCGGAACGGACGGTGAAGGGGCGAATTCGCTCATCGCCTACGGCCGCGGTATTCGTCCGGAGTCCCTATCGCTTCCGCCGAGCCATCGTCGGCGCTGGGCGAGCAGCCTGTACATGGACGGGGCGGAGCTGATGCGTTTTACCAACTCGAAGATCCCGCCGCTTGTGGACCAGCTCCTGGAGAAAGCGGGCCGGAAGCTCAGCGACATTGATATTTTCCTGATGCACCAGGCGACGCGGAAGATGCTTGAGAGTCTGACGGTCACGATGGCGCTCGACCCGGCTAAGGTTCCGATCCAGATGGAGCAGGTCGGGAATACGGTCAGCAGTTCCATTCCGATTTTGATTTCGCAGCTGCGACAAACGCCGGAGTGGACAAAGTATCAGTGCTCGATGCTTCTCGGTTTTGGAGTGGGGCTTTCGTGGGGCGGCGCCTTGTGGCGGGATGTGTGGTCAATGGAACGTGAATAAACAGATGATCAGGGGGGCTGGTCTCGTATAAATCTGCTGAAAGGTTTTAACAGAAAATCGGAGGTAGAACGTGAAACTATTTAAAATTATCCCAACTCGCCTCCTGATGCAATTGTTTTTCATATTCCTTATCATGCAGGTCGGGTTTACCTTCATTTTTGTATTTATTGGGTATTTTACCAATGATTTTCTGAGTAGGATTCCTATCTGGAACATTCCTTTCCTGCTCCCCTACATTTTCCCGTTCGCGCAGTCCTGGGGCGCCCAGTTTGTGATGGTTTTTACCACCGCAATGGTTTATTGCCGCATAACGCAGGCCCGGGAGAATCTGGCGCTTCAATCTTCCGGGATTTCGATGTGGTGCATGATGTTCCCATCCTTTGTTCTTGCGTTTGTACTGAGTGTCCTTTCTTTTTTCCTGATGGATGTGCATTTATCCTGGGGAATGAACGGCGCGCAAAAGGTCTTTTTCACCTCGCTGGAATCGATCATCTACTCGACGCTGGAGAATGAGAGCAGCTGTACGATCATCGATGATATTTTTCTCAGCGTGGACCGTGTTGATGACGGGAAAATGTACGGTCTCTATCTGACCAGCAAGACCAACAGCAATTCCTGGGCGTGCACCGCGAAGAGCGCAGAATTGCGTATCGGCCCCGCGTCGCAGATCGTCCGTCCGGATGAGGTTTGCTACATGAAGATGACGAACGAGGTGTACCACTACGACCCCAAGGACAAATCGCTCGTCGTGAAGATTTCCTTTAATAATTTCGAGATCCAATACAATTCCAGCCAGATTTCGACGTCGCTGGAGCGTACGATTCTCTTCTCGATGGATGAACTGAGGAAACTTCAGGAGCGGGCTTCCAACCGCGTCGCCGACATGTCGCTCGCCCAGTTGAACGATTTTGTCGAGGAGCAGCAGCAGAAAATTGATTCGATGAATATGGAGCTCGCGCTTCAGAGTGCCCTGTTTATTCAGACTGGCAATATGGAAGGTTTCAAATCGGAACGCCTGAAAAACGAACTTTACAAAACGATTTCCAATTGCAAGCGGGCGATCCATCGGGCAAAGATTGAACCGACACGCCGTCTCGCTTTCGCGTTTAACTGCTTTTTCCTGACGTGGGTTTGCGTGCCGCTTTCCCTCATTGGAAGAAACGTGGAGAATCAAAAGGTCCTGGTTTTCATCTCGATCCGGGTCATACCGCTTCTGCTGGTGTTCTCCCTGTTTTACATTTTCATCCTGAATTTCGTGAAACATTCCGATGTGTCTCCCTTGATTTTGTGGGTGCCGCAAATCCTGCTTTTGGTTTTGGGCTGCTGGCTCATTCGGAAGGCTTTGTGATTGAATATCGTGTTCCGGAGCCCTGGTTTCAGAAGAAGATTTAACCAGGGAATCCGGTTTTGAAATTTAAACTGGAACTTCAAAAAAGGAGAAAAAAATGGTTATTGGCTTAATAGTTCTTGCGGTCGTCGTGGTCTTGTACGCCATCGGGACTTATAATGGTCTGATCACCCTGAGAAACCGCTACAAAAACGCTTTCGCGCAGGTGGACGTTCAGCTGAAGCGCCGTTACGACCTGATCCCTAACCTGGTCGAGACGGCCAAAGCGTACATGAAGCACGAAAGTGAAACGTTTGAAAAAGTGGTCGCGGCAAGAAACAAGGCTGCGCAAGCCAATCGGGCGGTCGCGGCTGACCCCACAAACCCGGAAGCGCTGCGCGAGCTGAACAAAGCGGAAGGTCAGCTCGTCGGAGCGATGCGGAACTTCAACATTCAGGTGGAAGCCTACCCGGATCTGAAGGCGAGCCAGAACATGATGGCGCTCCAGGAAGAACTGGCCTCCACGGAAAACAAAGTTTCCTTCGCACGCCAGGCGTTTAACGATGCGGTGACGGCGTACAATACGCGCCGTGAAGTCTTCCCGTCCTGCATTTTCGCGGGGATCTTCGGTTTCCACGCCGCCCAGCTGTTCGAAGTCGAAAACCCGGTTGAACGTGAAGCAGTCAAGGTCCAGTTCTGAGCCGGACGGATCGCGTGTGTTTCATTCGGTCCGCTTGGTTTTTTAATTAATGGATTCCAGCCCGATCCTTTTCAGAATGAAGGTTTGTTCCCATGGATTTTTTTCATCAGCAGGACGTCGCCCGGAAATATTCCAGGTGGATGGTATTTCTGTTTATCGTCGCGGTGATCTGCGTCGTTGCAGCGATTACAGGCATCGCGTTTGTGGTGATGGAGCAGGAACTGCTCAACCCCCAGAGTCCTGAGGAGTTTGAGCAGGCGGTCAATGTGGTGGCCGGAACCGGGTTCGTAACGTTGATGATCATTCTGCTGGGGTCGTGGTTTCGCTGCTATTTGCTCCGGCGCGGCGGCGGAAGATCGGTGGCGGAAAGCCTTGGCGGGCGTCTTCTGACTCCCGATTCGGCCCAGACCCTGAAGGAACGCCGCTACTTGAACATCGTGGAGGAAATGGCGCTAGCCAGCGGGATCCCGGTTCCTCCCGCCTACGTTCTGGATGAGGAGCCGTCGATCAATGCTTTTGCGGCAGGAAACTCGCCGGAAGACGCCGTGGTCGCCGTCACTCGCGGAACGCTGGAAACTCTGAACCGTGAAGAACTTCAGGGCGTCATTGGCCACGAGTTCAGCCACATTCTGAACGGGGACATGAATCTGAATATTCGGCTCATGGGCGTCCTGTACGGGATCACGCTCATTTACATGATCGGCTGGTTTTTTCTGCGTTCCGCAATGTCCGGTTCGAGAAGCAGTAAAAAGGATGAAGGAGCAGGACGGGCCGTTTTCGCGCTCATTTCGCTGGTAGTGATGATCGTCGGGCTGATCGGCCTGTTTTTCGGAAACGTGATCAAAGCGGCTCTTTCACGTCAGCGTGAATACCTCGCGGACGCCTCAGCGGTCCAGTTCACCCGGAACCCCTACGGGATCGCCAACGCTTTGAAGAAAATCGGCGGTTTCAACGTCAAGGACCAGAAAATCAAATCTCCGAATGCGGCAGAAGCGAGCCATCTGTTTTTCAGCGAGTTTTCTGCTTCGTTCTGGGCTGGAGTTTTTGCGACGCATCCGCCTCTTCGCAAACGAATCGCGCGTCTGGACCCGAATTTTAACCATGAACTTGCGGCTCAGCTGAAAGAGTTGGCCCGTGAGGACCGCGGGCAAATCCAGTCCGGTCTGACTTCCGGTTTGGTTTCCAGTTCAGCTTTTAAGCCGGTTTCGGGGCAGAGTACAGATAAAAAAGCCAATTACGCTTCGATTTCGGATTTTAATCAGGCGGTCCGTCAGGCTTATGTGGGCGCGGAAGGTTCTTTGGGGCAAATGCTTAACGAAAAACCATCCGGCCGTGGCCCTCGTGCCCCCAAAAAAGATGAGCCGGAAACGCTTCTTCCGCCCCGGCTGACGGTCTCCCAGGCGATTATGAACTCACTGAGTGCCAGCGCGTACGTTCTGGCTTTGCTCACAGATCGTGCAAACCCGGAAACGGTGGAGATTCAGAGGGAAATCGTCGGGAAAGTTTTTGACGGCAAGCTGGTGAAGGACTGGCTCTGGCTGAAGAACGAAGTGGCACGCATGGCCCCGTCTCACTGGCTGATGCACCTCAAAATGGCGATTCCGGCCTTGAGCCAGCTTAGTCCCGCCCAGTACAAAATCCTCCGTAAAGCGATCAAGGAGATGATCGAGGCGGACGGCGTGGTTGATCTCAACGAGTTCATCATTTACTCGATGGTTTGCCGCCAGCTCGACATCGTGTTCGGTCTGGTCAAGCCTCCCAAGGGGACCGGACACTTGACGATTGAGCGTTTCCGTGCGGCGGTCCTGGTTTTATCGCGTGTGGCCTATGCGGGAAGCGACGATCCGGAAGAGCAGATGAAGGCGTTCCAGCGCGGCCTGAACCGGTTCAATGTGGCGGACGCGGAGCTTTTGCCCATGAAAGACTGCTCTAACCCGGAATTCAAGAAAGCGCTTTCCAGGCTGGATCAGATGGAGATGCGCTGGAAGAGGGAGTTCCTGAACGCCTGCGCCATGGTGATCGAGGCCGACGGAGTGGTGACGGAGAAAGAAGCGTTCCTGCGCTACGGGATCGCCGCCGCTTTGGGAGTTTACGCCTGAAAATCATTCAACCATTTATATTAATGTGAAAGGTCAAAGATGAGCCACTCCATTTCCCGTCGAACATTTACCCGCCTGGCGTTTCTTCCGCTCGCGGCATTTGCGCTTCCGTTGAGTCAGAGTTTCGGTGAGGAACCGGCCCCCGCGGCTCCCCGATTCTGGTGTGAGTTTTTGCCGGGCGATCAGAAGGGCGTGCGTCTGATGAAGGACGGCCAGCCGGTTTGGGAGTTTCATCTCGACGGGCCGGAGCGTAAGCCCTTCATCGCGCCGCTTTGCCTGCCGGACGGGCGGAACGTCGCGAACTTGCGGCCGAAAGATCACGTCTGGCACCTGGGCGTCTGGTTTTCGTGGAAGTACCTCAACGGCGTGAACTACTGGGAGCCGAATCAGGGCGGCGAGACGCTCGTGAAGCACGCGGACATTCAGATCGACGGCGCCTCCGCGAAGGCCGAGATCCAGATGATTTACCGTGATTCGAAGGCCCCGGAGGAAACGGTTCTGAGCGAGACTCGGAACGTGATTTTCGGCGCGCCGGACGAATCGGGCACGTACGAGATCGAGTTCCGCCATGCGTTTACGGCCGGTTCAAAGGACGTGGAGCTTGACCGGACTCCACCTCATCCGAAGGGCGGCGGCTACGCGGGCCTCGGGATTCGTCTGACGAATGAAACGAGCCAAATGACGGTCCGGTGCGAAAACGGCGAGACGGAAATGCTGAAGATCCGCGAAAAGCCCGCCAGCTGGATCGAGTACCGCGACGAAAAGACCGGAAACGGCCTGAAACTGACGGTCCTGGAAGGCCCCGCGGACGGGTGCTTCTATGCGCAAAGCTCACCGACCTACTGCTTCATCAACCCGTGCCCGGTCATGCACCATACGCTGACGATCCCCGCCGGCGAAACGCTGAAACTGGCGTACAGGATCCGGGTCGGAAAGTGAGCTGGGCCTCAAAACTTCGACGTCTGGTTTAAGCGTTTCAACTTCCCATTCCGATGAACTACCACGAACTTCTTCGCCACAAAATATTCCCGTTGGTTCAGACCCCCGGCCAGTACGTCGGGGGCGAGCTGAATATGGTCGTGAAAGACCCGAAGGAGGTCCGTGGGCGCTTCTGCCTCAGTTTCCCCGACACGTACACGATCGGGATGAGCTGTCACGGGATCCAGGTCCTTTACACGGTGATCAATAATGACCCGGAGTGGTACTGCGAGCGGGTTTTCGCGCCGCTGCGGGACATGGAAAAGCTTCTGACCGAAAACGATCTTCCGCTTTGCAGTCTGGAAACCACCACCCCTTTGTGCGATTTCGACGTGGTGGGGTTTTCGCTCCAGCACGAGCTGGCGTACTCGAACGTCCTGACGATTCTGAACCTCGGGCGCATCCCGATCCTCCGCTGGGAGCGCGCCGAAAAGGCTCCTTTGGTGATCGCGGGCGGGCCGTGCGTCCAGAATCCCGAGCCGATCAGCGATTTCATCGACGCGTTCGTCATGGGCGACGGCGAGGAGGCGGACCTGGCGCTTGCGAAGGCGTGGCTTGAATTTCAGTCCGAGCCCGGCGCGACCCGCCGTGAGAATCTGCGCCGTCTGGCGAAGAAATTCCCGTGGGTTTACGTCCCGGACTGCTACAAAACGCGGGTCGAAAACGGTCTGGAAATCCCGTTTCCCGAGTCGGACGAAATCCCGGCGGTGATCCAGCAGGCGCGGGTGGAGAAACTCGACGCGATCCCGCTCCCGGAAAAGCCGATCGTTCCGAACGTGGAGGCGGTTCAGGACCGCGTCTCGCTCGAAATCATGCGAGGCTGCCCGTGGCGGTGCCGGTTCTGCCAGAGCAATCCGATCCGGCGGCCGGTGCGGTCGCGTCGGCCCGAGTCGATCATGAACGCGGCCCGTGCGGCGATCGAGAACACGGGGCACTGCGAGATTTCGCTCCTTTCCCTTTCGACGAGCGATTACCCGTGGTTCAAGCAGCTCTCCACGGAGCTTCGGGCGGAAATGGACCCGAAAAACGTGGTGATCTCCGTGCCGAGTCTCCGCGTGAATGAGCATCTGGCCGAAGTCGGCGAGCAGCTTTCCACCGAGCGGCACAGCGGCCTGACCATCGCCCCCGAGGCGGCCCGGACCGACATGCGGCGGGTCATCGGGAAGCGCGTCACGGACGAAGACCTCCTGGCCGGCTGCAGAATCGCGTTCCAAAACGGTTTTCAGCGCGTGAAACTTTACTTCATGATCGGTCTGCCGGGCGAGCGTCCCGAGGACGTGGACGGGATGATCGACCTGGCGAAAACCATCGGCGAGCTGGGAAAAGAGGTTTCCGGCCGCTACCCCACGGTGGTCGTAAGCGTTTCCAATCTGGTCCCGAAGCCGCAGACGCCGCTTCAGTGGTTTCCGATGGCCACGCGGGAATATTTGACTCAGGCCCAGCGTTTCTTGCGCTGCCGCAAGCTCCCGGGCTGGATCTCGCTCAAGTACCACGAGCTGGACGGAAGTCTTCTGGAGGGCGTTTTCTGCCGCGGCGACCGGCGGCTGGGGAAGCTCATCCTCCGGGCTTGGAAGAACGGCGCGCGTTTCGACTCGTGGGTGGACCAGTTCGACGCAAAACGCTGGTGGGACGCTCTGGAAGAGGAAGGTCTGGACCTGAATCTTTACCTGCACACGCCGCGCACGTCGGAAATGTGTCTCCCGTGGAGCCACATTCAGATCTTCCAGGGGATCGAGTACCTGAAAAAAGAGTTTGCGCTGGCTCAGGAGGACGTGAAGAACCTGGAGCCGAGCCAGAAAACCATGGACGTGCCGGACGACTGGCGCCCCGCGGGCAAGCGCCCGAAACGCAAGTAACGCCGCGCCCGTTTTGATCAATTTTCCTTTTTTCCCTCCCGACTAATATGAAACGTTTCATTGCATTTTGCTTCTGGGCCTTCCTCGTTCTGACCGCCTGCGCTGACTCCGTGCGCCAGATCAAGGTCGAAAACCGCTTCCTGATCCTCCCGATCTGCAACTCGGCCGAGAAACAGACGGTCGAGATCACGGACGAAAACGGGATCCGCGTCCACCAGTTCATCGTGACCCTGGCCAACGCGCCGGAGCAGGCCAACTGGTGGTCTTTCCTCGACGTTCAGGAATACGCGGGCCAAACCCTGACGCTGAAATCGACCGGAGCGGGAAGTTCCGCCGAAACCCTTGCGCTGGTTCAGAATCTCGCCGAGGTCCCGCGCCGTGAGCCGCTTTTTGCCGAGCGTCTGCGCCCTCAGCTCCGTTTCTCCCAGATCCAGGGCTGGAATAACGACCCGAACGGAATGTTTTTCTGGAACGGCGAGTTCCACCTCTTCTGGCAGTCGAACCCCGTAGGGCTTCCGTGGGGGAACATGTACTGGGGCCACGCGGTTTCGAAAGACCTCGTGCACTGGGTGGAGCTTCCGCTCGCTTTGCGCCCGTTTGGGCACGACCTTCCGAAAGAGAAAAAAGTCCCGTCGATGGCGGTCGGCCAGTGCTTTTCCGGCTGCGCGGTGCCGGCGTGGGACTCCGGGAACGGCGACCTTTTGGCCTTTTTCACCGACACGGCAGTCGGTGAGGCGCTCGCAGTGAGCCACGACGCGGGCAGAACGTGGACGTACGAGGGCCTTCTGGTTCCGCATCGGGGCCGCGACCCGCAGTTGAACTGGTTCCCGGAAACGAAAACGTGGCTCATGAGCGTTTACGACGAACGCGACGCTGGGGGAAATGTTGAGCGCCTGATCGCGTTTTACCAGAGCAAAGACCGGAAAAACTGGGAACGGACCGGCGAAATCCGTGACTTTTACGAGTGCCCGAACCTGAACCGGCTGGCGGTGGACGGCGACCCGGCCAACACGCGGTGGGTCCTCTGGGCGGCGGACGGTCAGTACGTGGTGGGAGACTTTGACGGCAAAACCTTCGTCCCGGAGCATGAGGGAAAATTCCGCGTTCATTACGGCCGGTTTTACGCGTCGCAGTGCTTCTCGAACACGCCCGGGCGTCTGATCCAGATCGGGTGGGCGCAGGTCCCGATGGACGAAAACACGCCGTTCAATCAGGCGTTTACGCTCCCGATCGAGCTGACGCTCCGCACGACGCCCGCCGGGATCCGTCTCTTCGCGGAACCGGTGAAGGAACTGGAGGTTTTACGTCAGGAATCGAAAGAAACGAGCGGCGAGGGACCCGTGACCACGATCGACCTGGCCGGTTTCGGCGACGGTCAGCTTTACGAGGTGGAAGTGACGCTGGACGCTGCGCAGAACGCGGCGTTCGCCTTTGGGAAAAACCAGATCGTCTGGAACGCTTCCGAGCGTCGGCTGGACGAAATGCCGCTGGAGCCGCAGGACGGCAAAATCACGTTCCGGCTTTTCATCGACCGCCCGATGTACGAGATCAGCGCCCAGCGCGGCGCGGCCTACAAAACGGCGGGGCGTCAGGATTCCGGCGAGAAATTCCAGTCGTTTGAACTCCGCGGAGCCGGGACCGTCAAGGTCTGGAGCCTGAAGGGGATTCACTAATTTTCCTCCCCCCCTTGCAGAAACTTTGAAAATCGATAAAATTAAAACGATCGATTTTGTACACGCTTTAAACAGGAAATGGATTTATGAGCGACACTTACAGCAAACGGCGTGAAAAACTTCGGAAACTGATGAAAAAGCAGGGGGTTGACGCGCTCCTGGTCACGAACTTTACAAATGTCACGTGGCTTTCGGGCTTCACTGGGGACGACAGTTACGTCCTGATGACGGCTGAAGATGCGTGTATCATGAGCGATTCCCGCTACACGATCCAGATCGGCGAAGAATGCCCGGATTTGCGCCTTCTGCTTCGCGGCGGCTCGACTGGTTTTGTGTCGTTAATTCGAGGCGAGTTGGAAAAAATCTCAAGTTCACCCCGGTTTGCTGTCGAAAGTAATTCTGTTACACTGGACGAAGCGGAACGCTTTTCGAGGGCTCTGGGGGTTGATTTGATCCCCTGCAGTGGTCTGGTCGAAACCCTGCGCCAGGTCAAGGACCGCGAGGAGATCCAGACGATTCGGGAGTCCGCGCGAATTGCCCGAAACGCCTTCCACGCCATTCGTGCGATGCTTACGCCGGACTGGACCGAGAAGCAGATCGCGGACGAGCTGGAATTTGCGATGCGCCGTTTGGGGGCTCGGGACGCTTCGTTCCCGACGATCGCCGCCGTGGGCCCGCGCGCCGCTTTGCCGCACTGCGTTCCGGGAGAGTACTGCGTTTCGGAGGCCGGTTCCCTGCTGATCGACTGGGGCGCGAAGTTCAAAGGCTACGCCAGCGACCTGACCCGCGTTTTGATCACGGGCCGTGTTCCTGCCGAGTACCGAAAGGTTTACCAGATCGTTCTGGACGCGCAGCGCAAGGCGATCGAGGCGATTCAGCCAGGGAAAAAATGCTCGGAGGTCGACTTCGTGGCCCGGGATTACATCGCCAAGGCCGGCTACGGAAAATGCTTCGGTCACGGGCTGGGGCACGGCATCGGTCTGTACATTCATGAGGGCCCGAGTTTTAGTCCCGGCTGTGACGTGATCCTCAAGCCCGGAATGGTCATCACGGTGGAGCCGGGCATTTACGTCAAAGACTGGGGCGGCGTTCGCATCGAGGACGACGTGCTCGTGACCCGCGACGGCTTCGAGGTCCTCAGCGACGTGGAAAAAGAATTTGAAGAAATGAAAGTTTTTGGTTAGTCGGGAGTCGTAAACCGTCTGGCCATTTAGAACGACCTGGAACGTCCTGGAACGTCCATAAACCCAAAGGAAAAAAAATGAAACCCGTTCAGCAAACGAAGGAAGCGCCGTCAGGCGACGTTTTTGATACGCAGAAGGTGCGCCGTTACGCGCAAATTATGAAGGAGTTTGGCCTTTGCGAGCTTAACCTCCAGGACGGCGAAACGCACATTTCGCTGAAAAGCGCGGTGGCTTGCGCCCCGGCCGTCGTTTCCGTTCCGGCTCAGGCCGCGGTTGCCGCTGCTGTACCCGCTCCGGCTCCTGCTGCTCCCGTAGCTGATCCGCCCGCGGCAGAAAACGAAAACGTGAAGACGATCGACTCTCCAATCGTGGGAACATTCTATTCGAAACCCAACCCAAGTTCCCCGGCATTTGTGAACGTTGGCGATACGATTCAGGAAGGCAAAACGACGGTCTGCATCATCGAAGCGATGAAAGTCATGAACCAGCTTCCGTCTCCTCTTACGGGCAAAGTCCTTGAGGTCCTGGTGAAAGACGGCGACGCGGTGGAGTACGGTCAGCCGCTCTTCAAGGTTGAAGTCAGGTAGTCACCAGTCACTCAGTGTCGGCTTAGAAGGCAGAAAGTTTCATTTATGTTTCAACGTATTTTAGTGGCAAACCGCGGCGAAATCGCGCTGCGTATTTTTCGCGCCTGCCGGGAAATGGGGATTGAGTCGGTCGCGGTTTTCAGTGAGGCGGATCGTGACGCGGCCTACCTGAAGCTGGCGGATCAGAAATTTTGTATCGGACCACCGAAAGTCGCCGACAGTTACCTCCGGATCGACCGGCTGATCAGCGCTGCAGAGGTCAGCGGCGCGGAAGCGATCCACCCCGGCTACGGTCTTCTCGCGGAAAACGCGCATTTTGCCGAGGTCGTACGAGCCTGCGGTTTTGAGTTCATCGGTCCGACGCACGAAGCCATGGCGATGCTCGGCGACAAAAACACGGCGCGCGGTTTGGCCAAAAAGGCGGGGATCCCAACCGTCCCGGGAAGCGACGGGATCGTGAAGAAAGTCTCCGAGGCGATCGAGATCGCGCATGAATTTAAGTACCCGGTTCTGGTGAAGGCCACGGCTGGCGGCGGGGGCCGTGGGATGCGTCTGGCCTGGTCGGACGAGCAGCTCGCCACTGCATTCGTTGAGGCCCAGCAGGAGGCGAAGGCCGCGTTCGGGAACGGCGACTGCTACGTCGAAAAGTACATCGAAAACCCGCGCCACGTTGAGGTCCAGCTCATCGGCGATAATTTCGGGAACGTGTGCCATTTGTACGAGCGCGACTGCACCATGCAGCGCCGCCACCAGAAGCTCATCGAGGAAAGTCCCTCGCCGCACATCAGCGCGAAGACCCGCGAGAAAATGTGCGCCGCGGCGGTCAAGCTCGTCAGTTCCGTCGGCTACACGAATGCCGGGACGATCGAGTTCGTGGTCGATCAGGAGGAAAATTTCTATTTCATCGAGCTGAACGCACGGATCCAGGTCGAGCATCCGGTTTCGGAAATGCTCACGGGCGTGGATCTGATCAAGGCGCAGTTTTACGTGGCGGCGAACGAAAAACTTCCGTTCACCCAGAAGGACATTAAGGCGAACGGCCACACGATTGAGTGCCGCATCAACGCGGAAGACCCGAATTTCAATTTCGCGCCGTGCCCGGGCAAGATCACGGCCCTGAATATTCCGGGCGGTTACGGCGTCCGGTTCGACTCGCACGTCCACGCCGGCTACACGGTTTCGCCGTACTACGACTCGATGATCGGGAAGCTGATCGTTTGGGGAAGTGACCGCGAGGAGGCCCGCCTGCGTATGATTCGCGCCCTGACGGAATTCCACGTCGAGGGGATCAAGACGTCGGTCTCACGCCAGCTTGAGATTCTGCGCCACCCGGTCTTCATCAACGCGCAGGGGTACACGAGTTTCATCGAGAAAGAGTGGAAATGAGAAAATGATCACGCGGGAGCAGTTTCGAGGCGGCTCCCGCGTTTTCTTTTTTTTAAAGACTTAAAGGAATCATCCGGCCCGGCGGGCCTCGTACTCGTCCTTCGGGAGGAACTCGCCTTTTTCGAGGTCGAAGACGCTGATGGCGGCGCAGGCCGGGCAGATCCAGTACTTTTCCGGCTTGACTGTTCCATCAACGGGATGGCCGCACTGGGTGCAGACGAGCTGGGGCTTCATCCGCCGAAACCGGTCCATCTTCCAGCCGTTCTTCCGCTTCTCGCGCGCCTGGCTCTTTTCGTTGAATTTCTTCACGTCCTCCTGGGTGAACGGGTTCCGGATCCGCTTCGCTTCCTGCTCGGTGAGCAGTTTTCCGCGGTAAAAAAAGAACGGTTTGTGGCAAGCATCACAGAAGCGCCGCCGCGTGTACGTAATGTGGACCGGCTCCCCGCAGTTTGGGCAAAAAAGCTCGACGTCCCCCTCGGCGATTTCGTCCACACGCGCCCCGATCCGGCCGGAAATCGACGTTTTCGTGTCTTTCTCGCTGGGCTTGATGCCGAGAAAATCCGAGTACGCGGCCTGGCGGACGGTGGGGCGGGACTTTGGAGGAAATTTCGATTCCATGGTGAAAAAAAAGACTCCTTCAGGCCGGAAACCTTACAAAATGCCGCGTTTCTGCAAATCGAGCCGCGCCTGATGAGCGTCGGTGAAGAGGATCCCGTCGATCCCCAGGTCACAGGCCGCCTGAACGTTTTCCGTCCGGTCGTCGAAGAAAACGATCTCGTTCAGCCCGACGCCGGCACGCTGGGCCGCGCGCTCGTAAATCTCCCGGTTCGGCTTGCGTGCCTTCAGGAGCACGCTGGCCAGCGGAAGGTCGAAAAGCCCGAAAACCTCCGGGTAATTCTCCAGGCAGAAATCCCAATGCACCTGGCAAATATTCGAAAGCACGCCGAGACGAAGCCCCGCGGCCTTCAGGTCCTTCACCAGTTCCAACGAGTCCGGCCAAACCGTGAAAATGTCGCGGTGCGCCTTTTCAAACGCGTCGCGGGAAATCGTCATCCCGAAGTTTTCGCGGACCCACTGGTACAAGTCCTCGGAACTGATCTGGTCGGTTTCGATCGCTTCGCAGACCGGCGTCTTTTCGGCGAGCGTCGCGTTCATGATGGCCATTCCGTCTAGGCCGGTCAGGGCGTTCAGACGGCGCGCGGCCACCGTGAAATCGTAGTCCAAAAGGACTTTTCCAAGGTCGAAAAAGATGATTTTCGGAAGCGCCATCAGTTCGCTTTCTCCTTGGCCGCGATGAGTGCTTTGGCGAGCTGGTCCGGGCGGGACGTCGGTTTTCCGCCGCAGCGGATCCCGTGCAGGCGCTTGATCACCTCGTCCACGTCCATCCCCTCGACCAGATTGGCGACGCCGACCTGGTTCCCGGGGCAGCCGCCCACGAAATGAACGTCATGGACTTTTCCGTCGGTCAAATCGAAAAGGATTTGGCGGGCGCAAACTCCCGTCGCATTATACGAGCACTGCATGGTCGGATTTCCTTCCTTGAAAAAAGGTCAAATTCTTGGGTTTAGTCTTGGTTTTTGACTCGTGCGGGCCCGGTTGATTCCTCGCCGCGCCAACCGGGTCGGTTTTCACTCGCACCAGTCCGGATTCGGCTGGCTCTCCACCACGGGCGCGGCGACCGAGGCCTGAAGCTGAGCGACCGCGGCCGAAGAAGCCGCCACCTGCTCGGGCGTGGTGCTGAACCGGAACGTGATCCCGAAATGGCGGGAGGAGTTGGGCTCAAGGACCGCGACGCGGCCGTGAGCGTGCTCAAAGGCGCGGGAATTGGGGAAGTTAATGCACGGTTCCATCCCGGTGACGTAGCCGTCTTGGGCGGCGTGCTGGGCCTTCCACTGGCAGAAGAAGGGGAATTCCTTCCGGCTGAACGCGAGCGTGACGCCGAAATCGCCGGCGGCGTTCCGCAAAAACGTCTGCGTGTTTCCATCCGCGTCGGCCGCCAGCTCGTAGTAGTAGCACATTTCCGGCTCGCCCGTCACCGGGGCGTGAAGCTCCGCGACGGTTTCCAGATTTTTGGCCGCCCACGGGCAGCGCGGAACCAGACGCTCGAACGGAATTTCCATCCGTGCGCCGCCGTCCGCCACGGGGTTTCCCGTGTTCACGTGGTACAAAAGCTCGATCTCGGCCGGACGCGCCGCCTGGTTTTTCACCACGTCATCGACGCGGAACGAGGCGCCCTCGAACGGGACCGTCAGCGTGCTCTCCAGCTCCAGCGTGTTGAAGAAAAGCCGCCCTTCGAACATTCGGCCGGTCAGCCGGACCTCCTTTTTCTCGGCGTCGGCTTCCAGACGAACGCTGAACGCCGGCGTGTTTTGGATGCGGCCGTGAAGACCGAACCGGAGCGTCCCGTTCGCGTTGAACTCAGGCGCGCCGTTCGATTCCAGCCCGCAGCGGGCGACGAATTCGTTAAAGCCGCGGAGCCAGCCCAGGCCGTCGGGCTGATCGAGCGGAACGTTTCTCGGATTGACCGGGAACGGGACGGGGGAGTTCCAGCCCACGCGCACGGACTCGTTTCTCTGCTTGACCTCGACCTTCCAGATCCCCATCCCGCGCGTCGGCATGACGTACACGGAGAGCGAGCCGTTGGAAAGGACGAAAAGCTCCACGCCGTCAGACGGGCCGCCGCGGAACGTCTTCCGCTCGATGGTCACGTTCGGAAAATCGGGAAGCGTGCAGACGAAATCCCCTTCGGCTGCCGGGAGGTTGGTGGTGAAATACTCGATCGAATCGTACGCGGGCATGGTTTTTCCTCGAATGAATGGGTGAAGGCGGGGGGAAAGATCGAAAACCTGATTTTACCCGATGAGGGCCCGATTTTCAATCCCTCCCTTGGGGAATTTTAGGGAAAAAGTGAAATTTAATTCGTGGGTTTTGGACTCAAGGGGCTTTCCCAACCCCCCTGAGTTCCGTTTCATTTCTGAACCGGGTTTCACTTCTGAACGATGTGCGCCCCTTGGGCCGGACGGGTCACGAAGAGGTCCGGGTCGATCCCGGTCTGCGCTTTGTAATTCTTGCGGATGGTTTCCATGATGGAGTCCATTTTGCTCGTCTGGATGAGCGAAACGGTGCAGCCGCCGAAGCCGCCGCCGGTCATGCGGGAGCCGTAAACGCCGCCGGCCAGACCGATTTTCTTCGCCTCTTCCACTAAAATGTCGAGTTCCTTGCAGCTGATCTCGAAATCGTCGCGCATCGAGTCGTGGCTTTCGTACATCAACTGGCCCATGAGCTCGTAATTCCCGGCTTCGATCGCGGCCACGGCGTCCGTCGTGCGCTTGATCTCGCCCACCACGTGCCGGGTGCGGCGGTACTGCACCTCCGTGAGCTTATCTTTATTCGCTTCCAACTGTTCCATCGTGACCTCGCGCAGCGTCTTGGCGCCCAGAATCTTGGCCGAATCGAAGCACGCGGCACGGCGTTCGGGGTACTCGCTCCCGGAAAGCTGGTGCTTGACGCGGGAGTTAATGATCAGAATGCTCAGATCAGGCGTGGTGAACGGCACGAGTTTCGTCGAGTAATCGCGGCAGTCGAGCAGCATGATGTGGTCTTTTTCGCCCATCGCGGAGATGAACTGGTCCATGATCCCGCACGGCATTTTCGCGTACTCGTGCTCGGCGTGCTGGCAGATGAGCGCTTTGCGGACCGGGTCCACGTTCGCGCCGGAAATCGCTTCCAGGAGCGTCCCCACGGCGACTTCAAGGGCGGCCGAACTGGAAAGGGCGGCGCCGAGCGGAACGTTCGCGTGGATCACCGCCACGAACGGACCAACCTCGACGGACGGGTTTTCAGCCAGGTAGCCGGCGATGACGCCCTGCACGTACTCGAACCAATCGACGCGCGGACCAGGATGGATCTCCCCGGAAACCTTCACCAGCGCCGGGTTCTTCTTGGCGGTCGAGAAGACTTTGGCCATTCCGGCAGGGATTTTGTCTTCAGGGCCGGCGGGAGCCGCGCAAATGATGACGTTCCGCTCGATGGCCATCGGGAAAACGAAGCCCTCGTTGTAGTCGGTGTGCTCGCCGATGACGTTCACGCGGCCGGGTGCCGTCACGATCCATTTCGGATCGCGGTGAAAGTTTTTCTGAAATGCGTCTTTGGCTTCCTGAAGGAGCTTTTGGAATTCGAACATGAGTTTTTCCAGTCCTGAAAGGGGTTAAAACGGGCAGTAAATTCAAGAAACCTCATTTTAGTGGAAAACCGGTTTTTTGTCAAGTGGGGGGAAAGGAACGGCGGGGAAAAAAGCCCTTTTCCCTCTCGGCTCCCTCTTGCATTTAATCCGGAATCGGGTATAATGAGGCCATTGCTTTGACTCCTGGATTAGACTATTAATAAAATGCGATGATTCGTAAGTTTTTGGAACTGATTCGGTTCAGCCACACGATTTTTGCGCTTCCGTTCGCGCTGCTGGCGGCGTTCATGGCCTGGTACGCCAATTTCCACCCGGAGATTTCGGGTGCGCCGGCCGTCCCGTTCCGCTGGCAGGAACTTTTGGGGATCCTGCTCTGCATGGTCTTCGCCCGAAGTGCGGCCATGGCGTTCAATCGGCTGGCAGACCGGAAAATCGACGCGCAGAACCCCCGGACCGCCGGGCGGCACATTCCCGCCGGGAAGCTGAGCGTTGCACAGGTCACCGCCTTCACGCTGGTCTGCTGCGCGGGTTTCATCGCTTCCACCTGCCTGTTTTTGCCGACCAACCCGATTCCGGTCGCGGCGTCCGTTCCGGTTTTGCTCTTTCTGCTCGGCTACAGTCTGGCCAAACGATTCACGAATTACGTGCATTTTTGGCTCGGAACCGCTTTGATGCTCGCTCCGATGGCGGCGTGGGCGGCAATTCGAGGCGCGGTTTTGATCCAGAATTTCCAGCTTTGGCGGGCAGGGGAGCCGCTGACCATGACGCTGGCCGAGCTTTCGCCGGTGGTGCTGGCCCTGGCGGTCTGCTTCTGGTCGGCGGGTTTTGACGTGATTTACGCGACGATGGACGCTGATTTCGACCGGGAGACGGGCGTCCACAGCATCCCGGGCCGGTTTGGAGTCCGGAACGCTTTAAGGATCGCGGCCGCTTGCCACTTTTTCGTCCCGATCCCGCTTTTCGCGCTGGGGTGGCTTTTCCCCCCGTTCGGGATCATGTGGTTTGCGGGCACGGCGTTCATTTCCGCCCTCCTTTTTTACGAGCACTGGATCGTCGATCCGAACGACCCGAAGCGCGTGAACGTCGCGTTTTTCAACGTGAACTCGGTGATCAGCGTCACGCTGCTGGCCGTCGGGATCCTCGAGATGGTCTTTTAAAATCCGATTAATGGCTTCGTCGTTTCAACACAAAAAGGAATCCTCAAATGGCTAAATGGTTTTTCGAACAAAATGAATTAAGTGCCGTGGAAGGTCTGACCGATGATCAGGTCCAAATTCTGCGGAAAAAGTTTGGCCGAAATGAGCTCACGCCGCCCAAACGCGAGCCGTGGTGGAAGGAGCTGCTCGAGAAATTTGAGGATCCGACCATTTTGATTTTGATGGTTTCGGCGGTTCTGGCGCTGGGGATCGCCTCTATCGAAAAGTGGGTCCTGCACAGTCCGGAGGCGAGTTTCCTCGACACGATCGGGATCTTCATCGCGATCGGCCTGGCGACGCTCGTCGGGTTCTTCTCGGAACGCAAGAGCGCGCGGGAATTCGAGCTCCTGAACAAAGTGAAAGACGACATTACGGTCAAAGCCCTGCGAAACGGCCAGCTCACGGAACTGCACATTGGGGAGGTCGTGGTCGGCGACGTGATCAAGCTGACCATCGGCGACAAAATCCCGGCCGACGGCGTGTTTCTCGAGGTTTCCAACCTGAAGATCGAGCAGTCGATGATGACCGGCGAGTCTCTGCCGGTGAGCAAAAAGGTTTTTTTCGAGGACGTGAATCTCGAAGGCGCCGAGTCGCTCAAAACCATCAATCAGCTCTCCAACCCCTCCTTTGCGGCGCGCGGAACGATGGTCGCCGATGGTTCCGGCTGGCTCAGGGTGACGGCCGTCGGGGACGCGACGCAAATGGGGAAAATCGCCTCGGCTCTGGCGGAGGATTCTTACGAGAACGAAACGCCGCTGACCCAGAAACTGACGCGCCTGGCCAAAACGATCAGCGCGGTGGGAGTCGCCGGCGCTCTGCTGATCTTCACCGTGATGAGCGTTCAGGCCGCCATTTCTGCGATTCATGAGCATGGCCTGGCGACCACTCTGCTGAGAGCGGACGGCTTGAACCCCCAGCTTGCGCTCATCGTTCTCGGCGCGCTGGTTTTGGGATTCCTCTCGGTCCGGTTCCTCCTCAAACCGTTTTTCCAGAGCATGGACCTCGAAATGGACGCGCTTTGGAAGCGGTTCCTCTGTTTCATCCCCATGGCGGCGGTTTCGTTCGTGCTTCTGCTGGGGATCTGCGCGATGGTCACGTCGGCTCCGGGTGAGCCTGAATTCCAGAGCGGCCTGAATCTCCTGCAGAACGTGCTCCTTTCGTTCGTCGTGGCGGTCACGATCATCGTCGTGGCGGTTCCGGAGGGGCTCCCGATGATGGTCACCGTTTCACTCGCGCTGAACATGATGAAAATGGCGCGCGAAAACTGCCTCGTCCGCAAGCTGGTCGCTTCCGAAACCATCGGCTCCGCGACGGTCATTTGCACCGATAAAACCGGGACGCTGACCCAAAACCAAATGACGCCGGTTTGGGGTGTGCTCGGAACGACCGAATTCTCAAGTGCCGACGCGCTGGAAAAACTCCCTCAAAACGCGAACTGGGACCGGCTCGTTCAGGGGATCTGCATCAATTCGAGCGCGGACCTTCACGTGGAAACCGGCTCGGACGGCTCACGGACCGTGAACGGGATCGGAAACCCGACCGAGTGCGCGTTTTTGAAATTTCTCGACCAGTTTGGGGTCACGTATGCTCCAGTTCGTCTTCAGGCTCAAATCCAGGAAGTGCTCGGGCATAATTCCCAGCGCAAAATGTCGGCGGTGAAAGTCCTCGAGGACGGAAAGCCCCACGTTTTTCTGAAAGGCGCGCCGGAACGGATTCTGCTCCGCTGCTCGACGCTCCTGAACGGCGGGACGGTCCAGCCGTTCACTCCGGAAGTTCGAGCGCAGCTCGAAAATCTCGTCGCAGACGCTTCGTCGCGCGGCCTGCGTATCCTGGCGTTTGCGGAAGGGCCCCTTCCTGAAGACGGGAGCCTGAACGACGCGTCGCTCGGAACTCTGGTGGAAGACGAGCCGTTCAAGGAGTTCACTCTGACCGGGATCCTGGGGATCGCCGATCCGCTGCGGGCCGAAGTCCCGGATGCCGTGGCGCACTGCCAGAAGGCCGGGATCGTCGTGAAAATGGTGACCGGCGACGCGCTTCCCACCGCCCGGGCGATCGCTCGCGACGCGGGGATCTACTCCGGCTCAGAATCCGAGCTGGTCATGACCTCCGAGGAATTCAACGCGATCCCGGATGAAGAACTCCCCGAAAAGGCCAAGGCTTTGCGCGTTTTGGCCCGTTCTACCCCGTCGGATAAACTGCGGCTGGTCAAAGCGCTCCACGAGGACGGCGGAGTCGTGGCGATGACCGGCGACGGCACGAACGACGCGCCCGCTCTGAAATTCGCTGACGTCGGGCTTTCCATGGGAAAAACCGGGACCGAAGTGGCGAAAGAGGCGAGCGACATCGTGCTGATGAGCGACGATTTCACGAACATCGTGACGGGCGTCCGTTGGGGCCGAACGCTTTACCAGAACATTCAGCGGTTCCTTCAGTTCCAGCTGAGCGTCAACGCTGCGGCGCTGCTTTGCGCAGTGATTGGCCCGTGCGTCGGGATCCCGCTTCCGCTGACGGTCACGCAGCTGCTCTGGATCAACATCATCATGGACACTTTCGCGGCCATCGCGTATTCGACGCAGCCGCCTCGGGCGAATGTTCTCGACCAGCCGCCGATCCAGCGTCACGCGAGCATCATCACGCCCGAAATGCTGCTGAATATTGGGATCGTGAGTGTTTACCAGACGGCGATCCTCTTCGCGTCGCTCTTTGGAGGATGGTTCGTCACGAAAGGGGCCGATGGTGCGTTTGAAGTTCAGGGTCTGGAATCTCTGACCATTTTCTTCACGACGCTCGTCATGTTCCAGTTCTGGCATAAATTCAACTGCCGCTCGCTTTCGGGGCATGAGTCGGCCTTCTGCGACCTGCTCAAGTGCCGCGGCTTTTTGGCGATCGTTTTGACCATCACCGTGACGCAGATCGTTCTGGTCCAGGTTCCGGTCGTGGGAGTTTTCTTCCGCACCGTGCCGCTGACGCTCATTCAGTGGGTCGAAATCACGGTTTTGACTTCAACCGTACTCGTCGTTGGGTGGATCGCAAGGAAACTGAGCCTCCTGATTTCCTGATTTTTTAATAAAATTTTCAAAAAAATCAAGAAAAAGAGGGATTTGGGTCTTGTGAAAATTTGTAAAAAGGGTAAAATAAAATTGAGTATTTTTTTAGAAGAAGAACCTGAGTAAAACCCTTCGTTGGATCAGGCGACTTCAGAACCCACGGTTTTTTTATTTGCCCTCTTTTGCCATGCCAGAGGCGGTCCCGGAATCCGAACAGACTCAAAACCCCAAACCCGAAAAAGAGGCTCCGTCCCCCATTCCACCGCATCGATGTTTTGCGATCGACGCGGTGGTTGGCCGTGCCATCTTTTCGGGGCTTTCACGGTTTCTGAGCGGTGCCACGTCGAGTTGGTACTCCCAGCCCGACACGTGTCAGAGAGTCTATTTCGCGAATCACACGAGTCACCTCGATATGCTGGTGATTTGGTCTGCGATGCCGGATTACGTACGCAAGGTAGTGCGCCCCGTGGCGGCGAAAGACTACTGGGGAAGCGGCTTTTTCAGGCCTTACATCGCCAAGCGGCTTTTTAACTGCATTCTGCTGGAACGGCAGAACGTGAAGGTTCACAATAATCCCGTGGATGAAATGCTTCGTCAGATGGGCAGTCAGTACTCGATCATCATTTTCCCGGAAGGCGGACGACAATCGTCCGGGGAAATGGCGGAGTTCAAGAGTGGTCTGTACTACATGTGCAAGAAACGCCCTGAGCTGGAACTGATCCCGATTTACATCGATAACATGAACCGCATCCTTCCGCGGGGCACGTACCTTCCTGTACCGCTCCTGAGTCATGTAACGTTTGGCAACCCGCTCTGGCTCGAAAAAAACGAGAAAAAGCAGGACTTCCTGGACCGGGCGCGGCAGGCGATTTTAGACCTCAAGAAAAAATCAAAGTAAAGGATTTTGCTCGAGCAAAGCGACGAAAAGGACGGAATGAGTTAAATGAAAGTTTTGTCCTTTCGTTTCCATTGCTCCGTAAAAGACTCGAATCTTTTGAAATATGGATTTTACGTTCATTTTTTTCATTGGCGTTCTGATCGTTTTGGGGATCATTTCCCTTACGACGACGATCCTGAAGAACCAGAAGAACTCCTCGATCGACCCGCTTCGGCTCGACAAATTCTGCTCACGTGTGAACAGTTGGTGGGCTCTTTTCGTCTTTGTGGCCTTCGCGTGGTACTTGAGTACAGGCTTTGTAATCTTCCTGTTCGGCGCCATGTCGTTCTGGGCGATGCGGGAGTTCATCACGCTGATCCCAACGCGCCAGGCGGACCACCGTGCGCTTTTCCTGCTTTTCTTCATTTGCGTTCCGCTCCAGTACATTTTCGTGTGGCTCGAGTGGTACGACGTGTACTCGGTGGCGATCCCGTCGTTTATTTTCCTGCTGATCCCAATCATCATCGCGATGTTTGGGGACACGAAATTTTTCCTGACGCGCATCACGCAGATCAGTGTTTCGCTTCTGATTTGCGTGTACTCGCTCAGTTTCGCGCCGGCTTTGCTGACGCTTAAACTCCCGGAAAACAGTTCGAGCGCCAAGGCTGGCCTCCTTCTGTTTTTCCTCCTGATGACGCAGCTCTCCGAGCTTTTCCCGTTCCTGACGAAGGCGTTTTTCACCAATCCGCATCCGATCGCGCCGAACGTGAATACTTCCAAGACCTGGGAGGGGCTTTGCTTCGGAATGTTTGGAACCTTTTTCGTCGGTACGCTGGCGAGTCCCATGACTCCGTTTCCGGCCTGGGCCGACGGCCTTTCCGCGATGCTGATCGCACTGATGGCTTCGGGCGGCTCGCTGACCCTTTCGGCAATCAAGCGCGACCGGGGCGTGCGCGATTACGGCACGCTGGTCGTTGGGCACGGCGGAATTCTGGACCGCATCGACTCCATTTGCTTTGCGGCACCGGTTTTCTTCCAAACGTCACGCATCCTGCTGAATTTCCACGATCAACTCGGCGGGACCGGGTTCAATGCGTGGTTTTAACTTCGGAAACGATGCGTTTGCGTCGTTGAAGTACGATCCCCTCAAAACCTCCTGATTTATGACGCTGGAAGCGTCCTTTCCTCAATACCATGGCTACACCTGAAAATCCGAATCAACGCCCGCTTCGCCCGCAGCCCATGAAACCGCAGCCTGTCAAGCCGCAGCCGATGAAGCCGCAGCCAATGAAGCCGCAGACGCTGAAACCTCAGCCGATGAAGCCGCAACCACTTCGTCCGCAGCCGCTCAAGCCGGGGATCGTTCCGGCCAGTACGCCGCTCACTTCGACGAAGAAGGGCGGTTTGAAACCGCTTCTGGCCCCTGAGGCGGAAGAGCCGAAAGAAATTTCCGAGGAAGCGGCTTCCATCGCGTCGGAAATCAGTCAGGTGGACGCGAATGAGTACTTGCCCGTTCAGGACGAATACCTCGCGGAAGAGATCCACGTAGAAGAAGAGCAGGAGGAGGAAGAAGAGGAACTGGTCGAAAAAATCCAGAGGGGCGCTCCGCCGTGGTTCCTTTCGACCATTGGTCACGTCATTCTGATCCTCATCGGAGCGTTGATTTTCTCGGCCGTGCCGCCTCAACCAAGACCCATCGTGATCGAATGCGTGATGGAAGTTCCAGAGGAAGAGATCCAGGAGGAAGAGGAGATCTGGAACGAAGAAGTGGGCGTCCAGCAGGAACTCGAAACCGAAACGGCCTCCCCGACGGAAGAACCGGAAGTTTCCGAAATGGCTGAAGAGGACAATCCGGTGGATGATCCGATGCTTGAGCCGGAATCCGCGCCGGAATCGGAGGAGGGAACGCTTGCCGTCAGGCTGAAAGAAGCGCCGGTCGGAGCGCGTTTCAATGGCCGAAACCCCGGTGGACGAAAAGGTCTGCTTGGACGCTACGGCGGAACGAAATCGACCGAGGACGCGGTGGAACTGGGCCTCCAGTGGCTCGTGAAGCAGCAGGAAAAGAAAGGCCCGAACAGCGGATCCTGGAGCCTCGAGGGGCCGTATTCCGATGGTCTGGACGACTGTCCGAACCGGATCGCGGCGACGGCCATGGCCCTGCTGGCGTTCCAGGGGGCGGGTTACACGCAGCATCCGCCGAAAATCGAGGAAAAGGACCGCAAGTCCAAGAAACGCTATGAGCGTAAATTAAAGGAGATCAAGGACGTCGGGAAGTACCGCCAGGTGGTCGCGACGGCCTGGAACTGGCTCCTGAAGCAGCAGGGACCGGACGGCCAGTTTACTCCTAAAGACGGGATGTACAATCACCCGTTCTACACGCACGCCCAAGCGACGATCGCGCTTTGCGAACTTTACGGAATGACCAAAGAGGCGCGGTACCGCAAACCGGCCGAGAACGCGGTCGCGTACCTGCTGAGCACCCAGCACACAGATGGCGCGTGGCGTTACACGCCGCAGAAGGACGAAATGTCGGACCTCTCTGTGACCGGCTGGGTCCTGATGGCACTCCAGAGCGCCCGCATGGCCGGGCTAAATGTTCCGCAGGAGGCGCTGGACGGGATCACCCGCTACCTCGACGCGAACAGTGCGGCAAATGATCAGACCTACTACCGCTACACGATGGAGGAGACGTACCCCAGCATGACGATGACCGCCGAAGGGATCCTGTGCCGGCAGTACCTCGGCTGGGAGCAGAACGACCCGCGCATGGAAAAAGCCCTGACGAAAGTCCTGACCGAGCCGGTGAGTTTCAAAGGGGAAACGGACGTTTACAAATGGTACTACGCGACCCAGGCGATGCACCATAAAGAGGGCCACTGGTGGACGGACTGGAACGCGATCATGCGTCAGGAACTTCCATCCCATCAGATCAAAAAAGGCCCGGAAACGGGAAGTTGGGACCCGAGTTCCGACCGTTTCGCCGACGCGCAGGGTGGGCGCCTTTACATGACGTGCCTGAGCATATACATGCTGGAGGTTTATTACCGCCACCTCCCGATTTATGCTAAACTGTTCGACGAAAACGGGAAGATGAATCTCGACGCGGTTCCGGCCGAATCATCAGAGGAACCGGCAGCGGCACCTGCGGCTCAACCCGCGGCACCTGAGGCACAACCCGCGGCTCAATCCGTTGAACCGGCGGATTCGGACCCCGAGAAAACAAAAGGCGCGATCGATACGCCGGAAAATATTACCGGGAATTTTGAGTAAAATCAATCGCAGGCCCTTTATAATATTCATGAGGAATCAAAATGGCTGCTTCACGTAAAGCTGAAATCACACGCAACACGAACGAGACCCAGATCAGCATGGCGTTGAATCTGGACGGGGCCGGGAAGTCGAACCTGGAATTGAAGGTGGGTTTCCTGGAACATATGCTGACGCTGCTCGCCAAGCACTCCGCAATGGACATCATTTTAAAGGCGGAAGGCGACCTGCATGTTGATTTCCACCACCTGACTGAGGACGTGGGGATCGTTCTTGGCGAAACCATTCGCAAGGCGCTGGGAAACAAAGCGGGGATTCGCCGCTACGGTTTTTTCCTCCTTCCGATGGACGAGACGCTCGTTGAGATCGCGGTCGATTTTGGCGGCCGGCCGTACTTCGTATACAATGCGGAGTTTCCCACGCCGAAAGTTGGCGACTTTGATACGGAATTGATCCGCGACTTCTGGCACGGGTTTTCCACGGCCGCGCTTTGCAACCTGCACATTAATGTTAAGTACGGCCAGAACAGTCACCACATTGCGGAAGGGATTTTCAAATGCGCCGCCCGTGCGATCCGCATGGCCATTGAGATGGACCCGCGCCTGCACGATATTCCGAGCACGAAAGGGGTCATTTGATTTAAATTTTTAGGATTTAATCCATTCTGTACCCAGAAAACCTGAGCGGCCGATGAAATCTCAAGTTTCAGCGCGGCCGCTTTTTCTTTTCGAGCGTCGGTGAATGCGGCGGTCTTATTTCTTCTGAATATTTGGTCTTGACTCTCTTTTTCATTTTTGCTAATATTCCTGAATTGAATTATAAGACTTTAAAAAGGATTTTCAGGAGCAGAAAATGAGTGCACCCGAATCGAAAAGCATGCTTTCCAGAATTTTCACCTCTCCCATTTTGTGGGGCGCGGTGGCCACAGCGGTCTTTTATGGATTGATCAAGGCAAAAGTTCTTCAGGTTCAGGCCATTCTGCACTACTTCATCTCGCCGACGGGGGAAATCCTGACGATCCCGTTCGTGGAGATTTTGATGTTTTTCATCGGCTTCGCGGCCTTGGCGTTCAAATTTCGGGACGTGCGTTTCCAGTCCTACTGGGTCCGGCGTCAGGAGCAATCCCCCGAAACGTTTTTCAAAGCACCGGTCAATGGATTCTTCCAGCCTGATGATGCGGTGCTGATGGTCGAAAAACTGAATGAAATCCCCGCGAAAGTCCGGGCCGGTTACTTCATTCAGCGTTTGAAAGCATCGCTCGATTTCATCATCCGAAACCATTCCGCACGCGGTTTTACGGACGAAATGAAGTACCTCTCCGACCTGGACGCGGCACGCATGGCGCAGAGCTACGCTTTCATCCGGGTCATCATTTGGGCGATCCCGATCCTCGGCTTCCTCGGGACGGTCATGGGGATCACGCTCGCCATTGGCGGCCTTGGCGGGAATCTTTCCGACACGGAACAGACGCTTCCGAAAATGATTTCGGACTTGAGTTTTGCGTTCGATACGACGGCGCTGGCGCTGAGTTTTTCGATCGTTTTGATGTTTTTCCAGTTCTACGTCGATAAACAGGAGCGCCGTCTACTCGACGCGGTGGACGTTCAGACGAATCGTGAGCTGGCCGGCCGATTTGAGGAATTTTCCAAAGCCGAAGATGGGATGGTGGAAGCGGTTCGGACCGTGGGGCTTCGCCTGATTTCCCAGATGGAGAAGCAGTCGCAAAATCAGGCCGAAATGTGGGAAAAATCGTTCAAGAAAACGGAAATGGAGTGGGAGCGCCGTCTGGAATCCATCGGCTCGCAGATGGGTCGAGTCGTGGAGGATGCGTTCCAAAAAGGCGTTACTTATTTCGTCTCGCAGACGTGCCAGGGGCTTTCGCAGGGGATCTCCTCTGAAATTGAGTCCCAGCTTCAGAAGACGATCGGGATCCAGTGGAAAAGCCACGTCGCGGAACTCAAGGACGTTCAGAAATCCGTTCAGCGTCAGTGCGACGTTCTGGAGACCTGCATGAACAAGAATAACGAATACTTCTCCCACTGCAGTTCCGCCTTGGCCGAAAACGGGCAGAAACTCCAGCAGTTCACGCAGACGGTTTCCCAGCTCAACGCCGTGGCGTCTGCCGTGGCTGAAATGAGTGAGGCGGCGGCGAAAATCGCGGACGGAAGTGAAAAAATCGCTCGAATGGAAAACGTGCTGACGCAGAACCTTTCGACTCTCCAGGGGGCCAGGGATTTTGAGCACACAGTCTCCCAGCTTGCCGCGGCCGTGCAGGTTTTAACTACCTGGCTGAATGAAGTGAAATCGGCGAAAAAGAATTAAGCATCAAATCCATGAGTAATTATTCCTCAAACCGACGCGCCGGGACCGATGGAAATCCAGTCTCGCTTTTCCCGTTTCTTGCAGTCTTGCTCTGCACGATGGGGGCGCTCATCGCCATTTTGCTCATCATCGCCCGGCAGGCTCAAATCAGTGCGGACCTGATGTTTTCGAACGACGAAAAATCTGCTCTGGCTCAATCTGGGCCGGAGTCTCAAAGTGCGCCGGAAACCGAACCTGAGCCTGAACCTCAAGCAACGCCGGAGACGGAAAAAGAACTGGAACAGGCGGACGCGGGACCAACACGGGAAGAACTCGAAGACGCGATCAAAAAACTCAAATGCCGAAATGAACTGGAGCAGTGGCGCAATGAGGAGCTTCAAAACGTTCGGGCCCAGCTGGAAAAAGAGGCGCAGCAGGCCCGTATCGCGCTGAGCACCACGCAGGAAAGACGAAATCAGCTCATGCAGCAGCTGCAAAACTTTCGTGAAGCACTGATCCGGCTTGAGAAAGAACACGAGTCCCTTTCCGCGGAGGATCTGAAAAAAGAACTGGCCGAGGGGAAAAAACGGCTTGAGGACTTAAAAAAGGAACTTGAAAAAGCGGAAAATACGGCAAAAAAGCAGAACGGTTCTTATGCGATCCTGCCTCATGAGGGGCCGAATGGGACGAGACGCTACCCGATGTACATCGAATGCCGCAGTGACGGTGCGTGGTTAATGCCTGAAAATGTAAAGCTCGGCGCTGGTGATTTTGAAGGCGTTCTTTCGATGGAAAATCCTCTCGAAATGGCGCTGATGGCCAAACGTCAATATTTGCTCAGAAACGGGATCTTTCAGGAAACCCCGGACGGTGCGCAGGAGCCGTACCCGCTCATCATCGTCAGGCCGGAGGGAATTCTTTACCTTTATATGGTGAAGCAGGCATTGCAGTCCTGGAAGTCCGAATTCGGTTATGAGCTGGTGGAAGACTCGCTTTCCGTCGCGTATCCGCCGAATGACGACGCCTTGAAGGGCGAAATGACGAAAGCGATCGCTGAGGCGCGTGTCCGTCAGCGTGAAATCGCGGCCATGGCCCCGAGACTGCCGGAATCCTCCGGAGGTGCTGGCGGCAGTGTGGTTTACCACCCGAACAATCAGGGCGGTCAGGCCGTTCAACTGGACCAGAACAGTCGCCTGGCGCGTACATTACGCCGCTCTGCGGAACAGGCCGCTCAAGGGGCCACGATCAGAAGTGGAAACCGGAACGGACTCGGGAACGGGAATGGAAGTGGGAATGTAGCCTCTACATCAAACGGAATTCCGGGAGGTCCTGGAACTGGATGGATTGCTGGTGGTCCAAGTTCGGCTCCGACCAGCGGCGCGTACGGCTCGAACGGTGGAAACCTGAACTCCCAGCCAGTTGATGGCGAAAACGCTCAAGGGGCCCCGAATTTAACGAAAGCCTCGGCCAACAATTTGTCCCTTTGGGCGGCGGCGACGGCAGGCGAGGAGGATCCCTCCGAAAACGCTTCACCCTATGGTCAAAATGGAAATGGTTCCCAGGCTCCCAAAGGTAAAACGGCTCAGGAATACGCGGCCGGAACGGGCGGACCCAGCGGAAGCCCTGCGGCTGGTGGAACGGGTACATCCGGTGCCGCCGGTGGTCCTGCAATGGGGATGAGCGCCGAGAATTGCCCGGCCTCTGTTCCGGATTCGGGTCAAATGCCGCCCCAAGGTGCTGATCAGGACGTTCAGCGTGTCGCGGAGTCGGAAGGGCAGAACTGGGCCCTGGCGCATTACCGGCCGAATATGACGTCGCTGACCCGGCCGGTCCCGATGGAGTGCCGCAAAGACCGAATCATATTGAGCGCTACGCCCGGCACAGATGCGGTCACGATCATGATTGGAAAACCGATCCCGACGGTGAAACGTTTGGCGAAAGAAATCGGCACTCAGATTAATCAATGGGGCGACGCTGGGCGCGGAGTTTACTGGAAACCGATCCTGCGTGTTCGTGTCGCTGAAGACGCGCGGCTTCAGTACGAACGTTTGCTCCTGATGCTTGATGGAAGTGGGTTGATCGTCGAAGAAGTGAAGTGAATTCGGGTGGGAATTTTCGGGGTTTTTGAGATAAAAATTCCCGGGGACCCTGAAAAATGGGGCTAAAACTGGAATTTTTTTCATTTTTTTTCACTTTTTTTCGATTTTTTTGGCTTTTTTGCCATAATCCCACTTGTTTTTTTTCGTAAAAAACGATTTAATCATAATTAAGAAAAGGATGAGTGTTGATTTCAGCGGGAAAATCCCCGGCTGAAATGAATTTTCCTTTCCCACTTAAATTTTTTTGTTTCCATTTTTTCTTCCCAAGGAGGGATCCCAACTATGGCTAAAAAAGCAGCCGCACCCGTCAAACCGTTGACGAAGTCCGAAATCCAGTCCGCTGTCGCGGAAGCTACTGGTCTGACCAAGAAACAGGTCGCCGCCGTCATTGACGCCCTGGCCGATCAGATTCGCAAGAGCGTCGCCCCGAAAGGCCCTGGCGCCTTCATCTTCCCCGGTCTGCTGAAGATCGAGAAGAAGACCGTCCCGGCCAAGAAAGCCCAGAAGCACGTCGAGAATCCCTTCAAAAAAGGTGAATTCCGCGACATTCCGGCGAAACCGGCTTCCAGCAAGATCAAGATTCGCCCGCTGAAGGGTCTGAAAGACTCCTGCGTCAAATGAGTTTGAATTAAAATCAACCACGAAAACCTCTTCGCCTGAAAAGACGGAGAGGTTTTTTAACGTATATAAACGTTCTGAACTACCTCCCGCTCAAAATGGATGATTCCTCGAAATTAGAAATTCATGCCGGAAAGAATTTTCGTGACTACCAGCCGCTGATTCCTGTTTTGGGGATGATCGTGGCGGGGATCCTTGCCGACTCACTTCTTTTTTCCTCGGAATCGATTGAAAACGCTCCGAGATTTGGCGTCTGGCTCTGGTTTGGAATTCTTCTTTTGAATTTTGGGCTCCTGGCGAAGTTTTTCAGAAAGGAGTTCCTGCGCTATTTGCTGATCCTCGGCTCGATTGCGGCGCTTGCAGGAATTTACCATCATGCGTACTGGAATTTTTATCAGTCGAACGAAATATCACGGTGCATTCAGGACCCGTACTCGATCGAAAGCGTGGAGGGAAAAGTCCTCGGCCCTCCGCATTTTTCCAAGCCGCAGGGAGGAATGTTCCTTCAGACAGACGATCCGGAAAAAGACGTCGTGACGGTTTTCACCCTCCGGGTTCGTGCGCGTCGAACGGCCAAAGGGTGGGAAAAGGCTTCCGGGAAATTGCTCGTTCGCTCGGTTGGCCGACTTGATGACGTGCATACGGGCGACGTTCTCCACGTGAACGGCTTGCTGACCGGCATTTCCGAGGCGATGAATCCTTACGCCTTTTCGCCGAAAATCTACTACCGTCAACAAAGGATCCTGGCCGTGATGAGGGTCCCAACGAGCGGGAACGTGCAGATCGTGCGCCGGCCGCGAATTTGGGGAGTCATGCGGACCGTTGAGCTGCTTCGAGCCAAGGCGGCGGAGCAACTGGACCATTTTCTGAACGACGAAACCCGAGCGATGGCCTCCGCGCTGATCCTGGGGTGCAGGGAAGAAGTTTCCGATGAAAATCTTAACGAGATGCTGGAGACCGGCACGATCCACATTTTGGCGATTTCGGGCCTTCACGTGGGGCTTTTGGCCGGTGGCTTTTTTCTCTTTTGCCGCCTGCTTGGGCTGAATCCGTTTACGACCGTGGCGGTTTCGCTTTTCGGCGTTTGGCTTTACGTTCTGGTCAGTGGTGGCAGACCGCCGGCACTGCGAGCGGGGATCATCGTGACGATCGCGACCATTGCGTTTTTGCTGAATCGCCGTCACTCGCACATTAATTCACTTGCCGGGGCCGGGATCCTGGTTTTACTCTTGAATCCCACCGCGCTGTTTTCGACAGGGACCCAACTCTCGTTTCTGGCGGTCGCGTCGCTGATGGTCACGCCCTCGCTTTATGACCCGCGCAGAAATCACATTCAGGAGGCTCCAGGCGATCCTGATGTGGAGGCGGCCTGGGAGTACCTTCTGGTCCCGAACGCTCCGCACGGCGCGATCCTGAAGGTTTTGATGAGGAAATGGGCGCTCGGCTTCGTGAACCTGATGTACGCCTCGTTCCAAATGACGGTCGTACTGCTCCCGCTGGTCGTGAAGGCGTTTCACGTCGCGGCCTTCATCGGGATTTTTATGAATATTCTCCTCTGGTTCCCGTTGATGATCGGAATGATGAGCGGCGCGGGCGTCGTGATTTTCGGCCCGATCCCGTTCATTGGTTCCTTTTTCGGCTGGATCTGCTCGGCATCACTGGGAGTTATGGCGGCGATCATCCACTGGGGGAGCACGCTTCCCGGTCACTGTCTCTGGCTGCGCGGCACTCCGACGTTCTGGAACGTCGCGCTTTACACGCTCCTCGGACTGTTGATCGTCTTCCCGGGTTTGCGGCTTCGGGCACGCGGGAAATTCTCGCTGATCCTCGTTTTGATGGTCCTTCTGCTCATCCCGTTTATGCAGTTCGGGACCTCACGGAAAGGTGAGCTGCGCTGCTCGTTCATTTCCGTTTCTCACGGACTTTCGGTCCTACTTCAACTTCCGGACGGCGAGTCGATCCTGTACGACGCGGGCCAGTTCGCCCCCGGTGCGTACCCGGCCCGGACGATTTCCGAGTTCCTCTGGAATTCCGGCGTGCGGCGGCTCGACGCGATCGTCGTTTCTCACCCCGACATGGACCACTATAATGCGGTACCGCGGATCCTGAACCGCTTTCCCGTGGGCAGAATATTGGTCTCCCCGCAAATGTACGCGGTACTGAAGGATCCAAAGCCTGTGCGAAGTACTTCACTTTCTCAGCCCCAAAGCCGTCAGGAGGAAGCGGAGATACAAACCGCCAAAATGCTGCAGAATCTTTCCCGGTCGATCTCGGCCCAAAAAGTCCCTCTTGCGATGCTCGTCGCTGGGGACCGGATCCCTGTCACAGAGGATTGCAGTATCACGGTCCTTCATCCGACGCGAGCGTGTCTGGAGGCGGAACCCGATCGGACGAACGCGAACTCGCTGGTCCTTCTGGTCGAATATCAGGGCGTGCGGTTTCTGCTCACGGGCGACCTGGCGCCTCCCGGACTGGGTTACCTGATTTCAGGCCCGCCGATTGCCTGCGACGTCGTTCAGGCTCCGCATCACGGCGGAAAGACCTGCGCCACGCGGGAGTTTGGTCTCTGGTCCCGCCCGAAATATTTCGTGATTTGTGAGTCGTTCGGGAATGAGCAGAAACTCACGACCGACCTCTACCGCTCGATGGGTGTGCAGGTCTTTCACACGGGACGCGAAGGAGCGGTGATTTTCACCGTTCGGGATGGAAAACTACGGGTCGTGACCCGCGATGAATGGCGGAAATGGCACTAAGCCCCAGGGGCACTTTTCGCACGGGTCTGTAAAATTTTCGTTTTTTTTCTGAATCCCCCCTTTCGGTTTCTTGACTTTTTGCGTTTTTTTAGTATAATAAAAAAATGATGTGCAGCCGCTTTTTTGCGCACTTTACCCATTATTCCCGCCTTCCCATGAGGGACCCGAAATGAAAAAATCGATCCTGAATTTCTGCCCGATGCTGGCAGGACTCGCCGCGCTCTGTTTCTGCCTGATTTTGTGTTCATTTTGCTCTACCCTTGAGGCGCAGACTCCCAGCGAGCCGGACGTTTTGTTCCAGATCGGCTTCCCGGACGGCTACGCGGCCGAATTCCGCAAGGGGATCAAGTGGGAAGATTATTTCGAAAAAGACGAGCCGATCGCGTATTACGTCGTAGGGCAAAGCCGGCCGAGAGACTGGTACCGGTGGCATAATTCGACGCGGGAGTGGCACGCCGCCGGCCATTCGTTTTACTCGATGATCGAGTTTGACGCGCAGAAGGACTACGACGTGCCGCTCTATTTCATCGTGGCGACGTGCTACGGCCATCCGACGGAGCCTTCTCAGGTCGAGCTGACGGTCAACGGGACGGTCCTGGAACCGAAGCGCGTCGTGCCGGGGCCTCCAGGATTTCCGAAGTGGAATCAGGAGCGCGAGCGCGGCTGGCCCGAAAATATGAGCATCACGATCCCGGCCGGGCTGGTGAAAAAGGGCAAAAACGTCATTAAGATACGCCTGTTCGACGGGAGCTGGGCGATTTGGGACTACCTGGCGCTTCGCGAGAAGGACGAGCCGCTCCCGCCCGATCCGGTCGAGGATCTGCTCAAAAAGTTCCGCGCTCCCGGCGGACCCATGGAGGAAGTGCACGAAATCCTCTTTGCCGAGCGCGAGGCGAGCTACGACGGGCACTGGTACGCCAATTTCGGCTACTACGCGTGCGAGACGAATAATTTCCCGTTCCCGCTGGGGGGCGGCGGCGCGCTGAGGATCCTGAATCTCGACTCGGGCGAGGTCCGCACGCTTTTCGAGGACCCGCACGGCAATATTCGTGACCCCCAGGTCCATTACGACGCGCAGAAGTGCATTTTTTCATACCTGAAAGCCGGGACGAAGCACTACAATTTGTACGAGATCAACCTCGACGGGACGGGCCTGCGCCAGATCACCTCCGGGGACTGGGACGACATTGAGCCGTGCTACCTGCCGAACGGCGACATCGTGTTCCCGTCGAGCCGCGCGAAACGCTGGGTCCAGTGCTGGCTCACGGGCGTGGCCAACCTCCACCGCTGCGGGCCGAACGGGGAGAATATTCACTCGATCTCGGCCAACCCGGAGCAGGAAAACACGCCGTGGGTGATGCCGAACGGCCAGATTTTGTACATGCGCTGGGAGTACGTGGACCGCTCGCAGGTGCACTACCACCACCTCTGGACGACGAATCCGGACGGGACGAAGCATCAGGCGTTTTACGGAAACCAGGCGCCGGGGATCTGCATGCTCGGAGCGAAACCGATTTACAGACGTGCGACCGAAGGCGCGGCAGAAAGCGCACCGTCCGAAAACGCCGTCGCTTCGAAAGACCCCAACCGGTACGAAGTCTGCGCGACGTTCTCGCCCGGTCACGGGATGCGCGAGCATTACGGCACCATCACGCTCGTGGACCCGAAAAACGGGCCGGACGATCCGAACGCGACGCGGCCGATTTCGCTGCGAAACGAGCACGCGGACTCCTGGGCGTTTGGCGAGCGGGCGTTCCTTTGCGTGCGGCGGGCTTCCATCGTCGTGCTGGATGAAGAAGGGCGCGAGCAGGTGCTCTACACGCTCCCGACGGCCGAGGAGCAGCCGTTCCGCTGGTGCTCGGACGTTCAGCCGATCATCAAGCGTCCGCGCGAGGAGATCATCGCCGACACGACCGACCCGACGCAGAAAACCGGCGTCTTCGCGATGGCAAACCTTTACGAGGGACGCAAAATGAAGGACCTTCCGAAGGGGACGGTCAAGGAACTGCTGGTTCTGGAAGCGACGCCGATCCCGGTCCACTACAACGGAGGGATGATGAGCGTTTCGAGCGGCGGAACGTTCGCGATCCCGCGCATTCTGGGCCGCGTGCCGGTCAATCCGGACGGCTCGGCCTACATGGAACTGCCGGCCAAACGGGCGATTTACTTCATCGCGCTCGACGAAAAAGGAAACGCGGTCAAGCGGATGCACAGTTTCACGAGCCTGATGCCGGGCGAGGTGAATATTTGCATCGGCTGCCACGAAGACCGCACCATGACGCCGACTGCGGAGGACCGGCTCCAGCTCATGAACGCCATGAAAACGCCGCCGGCCAAGCCCGAAAAAATCGCCGGGATCCCGGACGTTTTCGACTATTTCCGCGACATCGTGCCGATTTTGAACAAGAACTGCCTCGAGTGCCACAACGAATCGCGGCGCGATGGCGGGCTGAACCTGGATTCCGACCTGCGCACGAGTGTTTTCGTCAACTCGTACGGAGCATTAAGTAACCGCAAGATGCTCGGCGATAATCGGAACCGCCCGATGAGTAATTTCGAGCCGTACGAGATCGGAAGCCAGGCGAGTACGCTCTTCCAGGTCATGGAAAGCGGCCACCCGGATCAAGACGGGAACCGGCGCGTCAACATGACGTCGGAGGAACTCAAGACCGTGCAGTACTGGCTCAACGTGGGCGCGAACTATGCCGGAACGTACGCCGCGGACGCCTGCGGGTCGTTCGTCTGGGGCTACTCGCCGTACAATCTTGAGCGAAACCTGGATTACGGGCGGATCCCGGACCCGGACGTGGACTGGCCGGAGCTCAAGACTATGGTCGAAATGTTCAACCGCCGGTGCGTCGAGTGCCACAAATGGGACGATCAGCAGCGTGCCCGCGCGCTTCCACGCTCCATTTCCCGCGGTTCGGTGAAGTACAGCAGTCAGTGGGCGTTCAACCTTTCCTTCCCGGAAAAGTCGAACTTCATCCGCTGCCCGCTGGCGGCTGAGGCGGGAGGGTTCCAGCGCTGCAAACGTCAGGACGAAAACGGGAAATGGGTCCCCGAAATCATTTTCAAGGACACAAATGACCCGGACTACCAGATCATCCTGGCCTGTATCAAGCGCGCGCAGAAGTACATCACAGACGAACGGACGCACTTCAGCCTGAAACCGTTCCACCCGAATCCGTGGTACACGCGGGAAATGGTCCGCTACGGCGTCCTTCCGCCCGACTACAAAGAAGGCGACCCGATCGATCCTTACGAAACCGACCGCAAATACTGGGACCTTGAACACTAGTTTTTTTCAACGAATAATGAAGAACGAATAACGAATAATGAGGGGAAAGAGTTCACCTCTTGCATTCGTTCTTCACCGCTTGAGTTTACATCAACCCATTCACTTTTCATTCGTTTTTGAGGAGATTTTATGATTCCGAATTTTTCTCTCATCGGTGAGTCCATTAATGATTCCGTGCCGTCCACACAGGCACTTTTTGACGCGAACGATCTGGACGGGATCCGCGCCCTGGCGCAGTTTCAGGCCGAAAAGTCGGCGTACATCGACGTGAACGTTGGCGTGCGCAGCGCCGAATTTCTCGCGGAAATGGTCCAGCTCGTGCAGTCGGCCGTTTCGCTCCCCATTTCGATCGACACGCCGGACATGGCGATGGCCGAGGCGGCGCTGAAAGTTTACGACTCGTCGCGCGGAATGCCGATCCTGAACTCGATTTCGCCGCTGCGGACCGAAATGTTCGAGCTTTACAAAATCTGCCCGTTCCGGCCGATCCTGCTCGTGACGGAAAGCCGCGTCAACGGCGAGGACATTCCGTGCCACACGGCCGAGGAAACGTACGACGCCGCCCGCTACATGCTGGAAAAGGCGCACGAGGCCGGGATCCCGACCACGGACTGCATTTTCGACCCCGGCGTCGCGCCGATCGGGACCGACACGGAGGGGAATTTCGCCCGTCTGTACAAGACGATGCAAATGATGCACGACGATCCGGCGTTCAACGGTTTCCACGCCTCGGTCGGTTTGAGCAATTTCACGGTCATGCTCCCGCCGCGCCGCTCCAATGGCGAGCTGGTCAAAACGCCGCTGGAAAGCGCGTTCCTTACGCTGACCAACCCGCTCGGGATGGACTTCTGCATCGGCTCCGTCCGCCGCAAGTACGAGCTTCTGCCGGAAGGCCACGACGCGCTGGTCTGCCTGCAGGACTGCCTGAAACTCGACGGCTACGACGTGCTGAGCCGCGTCATGGAGTTCTGCATGTGAGCAGCGTATTTCGTTGAGGTTTTTCTTCGAAGAGATCACCGGGACGGCACCAAAAGCGCCTTGCGCCATGTTCCGTCCCGGGGGTTTAATTTTTTTTGAAAGATTTCTGCGTTTTTTTAAATTTTTGTCTTGACAAATCGACGGTTCGGTTTACAATAAATTAAGATTTGGGGGAATAAGATTTCCGTGCCTTCCCCATCGTCCGTTTTTGGAAAGGATCCTGAAATGCGTAAAACCTCCGCGTTTACACTCGTCGAGCTGCTCGTCGTCATCGCGATCATCGGGATGCTGGTCGGTCTGCTTTTGCCCGCCGTTCAGCAGGCTCGTGAGGCTGCGCGTCAAATGCAGTGCTCGAACAATCTGAAGCAGATCGGGCTTGCCACGATGAATCATGAAACCGCCATGCAGTTTTTCCCGAGCGCAGGCTGGGGATGCTACTGGGTCGGGGACGCGGACCTCGGAGCAGGGCCAAAGCAGCCGGGAAGCTGGGAGTACCAGCTCCTCCCGTACATGGAACAGACCGCGCTTTACAACATCATGGCGGATGGTTCCATTGAGACGATGAGCAAAAACCAGGCGGACGTAATGGTCCAGACGCCGCTCTCATTTCTTTACTGCCCGTCGCGCCGTTCGCCGAAAAATTACCCCAGTACGAGCGGAACGGCCAGCAACTATAGCACGAACATCACCGAACGCGCCAAGTCGGATTATGCGTCCTGCATGGGTGATTTTTCTTACCCGCAGACGTACCAGCGCACCTCGTCATACAGCGCGGTGGCCAACGGAACGTTCAAGCCCACGGACGATTCGGCCGTAATCACGGGGATCATGTATTCGATGAGCCAGACCCGCATGGGAGACATTCGTGACGGAACGACCAATACGTACCTGGTCGGTGAGAAGGGGATCAACGCTTCGTGCTACGAAGTGAGCGTTTCCGGCGACGATTTGGGCTGCTATTCCGGGTTCGACGACGATAACAGCCGGACGTGTGCCCGTGACCAGAGCGGTGGTTTGCCCCGTCAGGACCGCGCGGGGTACGATTCGCACTTCCTCTTCGGAGCCTGCCACGCCGGTTCCTTTGGAATGGTCATGTGCGATGCTTCTGTGCAAAGAATCTCGTACAGCATAGACATTGAGGTGCATGAACACCTCGGAAACCGCCGCGACGGTCAGGTCGTGACGATTCCGAATTAGTTTTAAGATTTAATGAAGAAGTCCGTGGTCGGTGTTGCGGCTGACCACGGACTTCTTCATTATAAGGACGAATCCTCCAGCGACCCGTCGAGCAGTTTTCCTTCCAGAAGGGTCAGCGAGGTCCAGTACTTGCACAGCGCGTCGTAGTATTCAATATTGGTTTCTCTGTAGGTCTTTTGCGCGGAAATGAGGTCCAGCATGCTGGTTTCCTGATTCTCGTAGGCTTTTTTGGCCAGTTCCAGCGCCTCGGCCGCCTCGGGAAGCAGCGATTCACGGTACATCGCGAGGTCTTCGCACGCGGTGGCGTATTCCCGGTAAACGTCCGCCAGGCGGTGCTGAATATTCAGCTTCACCCGCTCCAGATCCTTCTGAGCCTGAATGACTTCGCTGCACGCGGCGGAAATATTGCCCTGGTTCCGGTCACGGATCCGCAGCGGCATGCTCACTCCGACGGAACCTTCGATCACGTGCTCCTCCGTGTTGTACATGACCGCGCCGGAAACCGTGAAGTTCTGGCTGTTCTTCGAGTTTTCGTAGTTGACCTTTTTCTGGGCCTCCGCGACTTTGGCCTCGGCACGAACCACTTCCGGGCTGGAAAGAATCAGGTTATGCGCGTAGGATTCCCAGGATTTCTGCTCGGCCGTCTGGTTCAGATCGGCTTTAAGTATTTGCGGTTCGAGCTGCGGCTGGCCGATGAGGCACACGAGGCGGTCCCACGCGGCATCCAGTTCGTTTTGGGCGGCGCAAAGCTGCTGCTCCGACTTCCGGGCTGCAATACGTGAGTTGACGTAATCCAGCCGGGAGGCGTTCCCGTTTTTGTAACTGGTTTCCAGGCTGGCGCTCATTTGCTGGTCATTTTTCAGAATCTCGCGAAGATGGAAGAGTTTATTCTGGATCGCGAGGTACTCGTAGGCCGCGACGCGGACGTCGGTCAGGACGCGCGTCTTCGAAATTTCCAGCTCCTGCTGAGCCGTTGCTATCTGCTGGCAGACGACCTGCTGGGCGTGATACAGCTGATTTCCGCCGAGAATTTCCTGAGAAAGTTCAAATCCCTGCCGGCCGCCGGGATTCGCGCTGCTCATTTCCTCGCCGACGTAACCAATTTCGGGATTGGGACCAAGCCCGGCCTGAGTCCAGTAACCCTTCAGGGCGTTGATTTTCTGTTCGTAAGCCTGAATGGCCGGATTATTAAGCAGCGCGGTCTGTTCCAGTTCCGCAAGAGTCAGCGAATTTACAGACTCCTGTCCGAAAGTCTGATTTCCGAGGAAACAGACCAACGCGGCGCTGATGATCCCAACGATTATGTCTCTGACTGACGAATCCTTTCGCAGTGAAAACATTTTTACTTCTCCCTGTAAATAAATTGGGGTTTATTTATTCACTATCGGAAAGGTAAAGTTTTAGCTAAAGGAAAAATCGTCAAATTTTAAAGGTTTTTAATTAATTGAGGCTCATTAAAATCTCAAACTTCTGATCCAGTATTTAATGTCCTCGTCGTACTCGCTGACCAAATCACCCTTTACCAGGCTGCGGTAGATCTCGCTGATTCCATCTTCACTGACGATTGCTTCTTTCGCAGATTGAAATCTGGAATTCAGATCGGGGTGGATCAGCCGGGTCAGGCAGTTGACCAGTTTTGAATTTCGTTGCACGTCATTGGGAAGGATTTCGTTCAGGCGGTGGATCAGGGTAATTTTCTGGTCCGCCAGGTCTTCGTAAGTAACGGGAGTTCCGTCACTTTTGAAGATTTCAAACGGGATCTGCCCGGAAAGAAGTTCAATCAGGACGTAACCCAAACTGGACAGGTCTGACAGCGGGGTGGGGCGTTTTTTTCTATCCTGAAGAATTTCGGGAGCTGCATAAAGTGGCGTGCAGAGATTTTCCGGAGGAGGGGTTTCCTGATAGAAAATCGTCGCACCATAATCGATGATTTTAACGCCGCCGGTCCTTTTCAGCATAATGTTGGCCGGTTTGATGTCCCCGTGAGCGATCCCGTGCTCATGAAGGGCCGAAAGTGCGTCGAGGCAGTGACGAATAATCGTCAGAGCGATGCCGGTTTTGAGCGCGGGATGGTGTTTGCCGGGGGAAATGACGACGTTCATCCGGAAGGCAAATTCATCTTCCGGAAGATTTTTTTGCATCCAATCAATCGTCGAATTTTTCATGAGCCGCGCCAGATCGTAACCGTCAATCCACTCCATCTCCATCACTCGAATGTCTTTGAACATGAACCAGTTACGAACGGAGAGAAGGCTGTCGTGCTGAATCTGCGCAATAGCGGAAGCGACTTTGGCGTTAAAGTTCATGGTTTCCGCGTACTTTTCTTTTGTTCCAAATCCTTCAGGACAGTAGAATTTCAGCGCTACCGGGAGCTGAAAACTGTCACTTCCGTGGCATTTGCTGTAGTACACGACGCCCTGGCTTCCTTTTCCGAGTTCATATTCGATGGAAAGAGGCTCAGGATTGGAAATGGTTTTCGATTTAAGCAGATCTAAATATTCATGGACCAACTTCTTCACGGACTCACCACAGTTGATGGAAGATGCGTTGGCCGTTTCTGCGAGGAGATTGGTGTTTCGATCAAGGGGAATTGCTGTATATTCCAGTTCGTTTCCGGTACGATGAATAATTACCGTGGAATCTGTTGGTTTTGAAGGTTCTGGTTTTGGCTGTTCCATGGTTCATTCCTTTGAAAAAGATGGAAACTGATGTCAGGCTGATGAGTCTTTGCTGCATTAAAATCAGGAGGTTCATGGAAGATCATTTCCAATCCGCTCCTGACTTCGGATTACTTACTTTCATTCACATTTCACGCGGAAACCAACGTCGAAAGTTTCCTGACCCGCCGAGAAGTGACGCTCGCTCTGAACGCCGGAGTACCGCGATGGCGTGTACCACGAGCCGCCCAGGACGATGCTTTCACCCGCGGGGGTTTTGCTGGAGGTCCACTCCGCCACATTACCATGTACGTCGTAAAGGCCCCAGGGGTTCGGACTATAGCTTCCGACCAGCGCGCTGACGCGGCAGCGGTCGTTGACGTTTCCGTCCGCGATGCGCCACGGCGGGATCGCGTCGATGCGGCCCTTCCACGAGCGTGGATTGATGAGCTGGTTCTGAATGTCCGAAAGGTTTTCGAAGCGCGAGTAGTCGGCATTCAGGTCGCCGAACCAGAAATCCTTGCCGTCCGCTTTGCCGGCCAAAGCCGCGAAACGCCACTCGTCGGCGGTCGGAAGGCTGAATTTCCTGCCCATTTTGGCGCTGAGCCACGCGCAGAATGCCTCGGCCTCGGCGATGGAGACGCGGGCCACCGGCTGACGCTTGCGCGCCAAAAGCCACCCCGCCTCGTTCGGGCTGAAGTGGATGAAGTCGCCGTACTCGATGCCCGAGTCGTGTTTCGGGTCGAAGGCCGTAAACTGCTCGTTCGTGACCTCGAACTGGCCGATCTTCCACGACTGGCCGGGGACTTTGACCAGACTGAGCGTCACGCCGGGCACGATTTCCAGCGTTTCTACCGACTCGGCCGGAATTGAGCCCGGAGCGATCGGCGCGGCTGTGGGCTGCGTGCGGTCGACGAAGTGGTCTTTGTGCGGCGGCTTCGGAGCCTCGCCCGGAGCAGGGGCCACGGGGAATTCAACCGGGTCGTCAGCGTCCGTGCCCGTCGCGGCCGTGTAGAGCAGACGCAGGGCCTTGCGGCGCTCGAACTGGTGCTTGACCTGTGGCGCGATGGCGTAGTTCCGCGACTCGCCCCAGCTTCCGTAGTACGGGCAGTTCAGGTCGATCCACGTGTTCAGGCGCGCCCAGTCGTCTGCCGAAAGCTGAACGCCGAAGTGCCCCTGACGCAGGATCTGGCCCAGGAAGGTCGATTCGACGTGGAACTCGTACGGTTTCAGGACCGGCATTTGGCTCTCTTTGGTCGGCGTGCGGACGTAACGGCGCAGATTGTAGTACGACGGCGAGAAACGCGACTGCGTGTTGTACCCGCTCGTCGAGTCAAAGGCCGGGACCGGAGGACCGTTCCGGAACGAAACTTCCGATTTGTGCTCCGATTTCGAGTCTTCGTCGTGGCAGACCGTGCAGTGTTTCTCGAGGATCGGCTGGATCTCGTGCTGGAAGCTGAAACCGCGGACTTTTTCGAAGGCCCCGGCATCAACGCCGAACTCGGGCACCACATCGACCGGCGGCTTGCGCGAGGCCATCGGGCTCGGCATCGTCGGGACCACGGAGTTTTGTTCCTCGTGGCAGCCGGTGCAGGAAACCTGCTCGCCCGGCATGGCGGTGGTCCAGGAGCGCATGAGCTGGATCTCGCGGCCTTCCGCGTCGAGCGCCTGGAACGCCACCGGCGTGTTGGCCGGCATCCGGAAGCTCGCGGAACCGTCTGGGTAAACCGGGACCACGCCGATCACGCGCTTCGGGTCCCACGGACCGTCAAGCCCCACGCTGTGCGGCTCGGCGCCCATTCCCTGGTACGCGAATTCGTACGTGAAGAGTCGCAGGGCTTTGACTGTTCCACGTGGAACATTGGGAAGACCCTGGCCGTAGTAAATATCCGCGATAAAAACGTCGCAGTCGCTCCGTTCCCAGTTCGTGCGGTCGGGCCGGACCGGCGGACGCTCGGTCTTCCGGATCGGGGTCGGCTCCTGGAAAGTGTAAACGTTTCCGGCTTCGTCTTTTTCGGGCCGGGCGATCTCCACCATGTTGTCGTAAGTGTCCACGAGGTAAATCGACCAGGGGCTCCCGCCGTTGAGCTGGCACGCGGTCAGGAAAAGCGTCTCGGAGATCGGGAACGGCTGGCTGAATTTCGGCCAGGTCTGCGCGATCGGGAAGTCGAGGCGGATCGGCTGGACCGGTTTGCCCGCCCCGGGGATGCGCTGGACCGCGCCTTCCGCTTCCTTACGGCCCTTCGACGGGTCGAAGATCACCAGGTCGCCCACTCGCGGGATCTCGTGGTGGCCGCTGATGATGGCGGCGAAGCGGGACGTGCCCGGGATCGGCCGCGCATAGAACATCGTGTTCGGGTAGTACGAGCCGCTGCCGTAGTACTCGGTCTGGTTCGTGCCGTCCGGGTTGGCGTGCATCATGATGCGCGAGAAGCAGTGCGGAAGGTCCGAATATTCCCAGCGCAGGTACAGGATGCGGCCGTTCGGAAGCAGAACCGGGTTCCAGTCGTGGTCCTGCTCGATGGTCAGCTGGGAAATTTTCCCGTCCGGAGCTTTGCGGTAGAGGTTGCAGACGTGGCCGGACCCGCCAATGCACGGAACACCCGTGAAGCAGGCGGTCGAGCAGAAGCACAGACCCCCGTCCGGCAGGTAACACGCGTCGTAATTATCGACGTCATCCGCCTCGACCGTTTCCATGAGCTTCGGCTCCGCGGCGGGCTGGTCGGCAGCTGCGGCTTCACTCACCGGAAGCTCCCAGATCCTCCAGCGTGAGCCGGGCACCGTCGGCGACGGCATGGAGAAAAGCACGCGGTCCGCGTCGAAATGGAGCTCCAGGTCACCGACCCAGAAGTCGTTCGGCGGAGTGTAAAGCGTGCGCTGCTCGCCGGTGCGCAGATTCAGCTCGCAGATCGAGTTCCCGTGTCCCTCTTTCGGGAGTGAGGAGTTACTCGTCGAGTTCCTCGGAAGGCTCAGGCCCGCCGGGATGGTTTTGGCCAACACGCAGTTACTGTTGTAGTTCTGCGGGAGGTTCAGACCGGAGCCGCGGCGCTTCACGAAAAGGAGCCGGTCGAAATTCAGGTCCGGGTGCGCGAGCATGATCTCACGCTTCAGCGCCTCGAACTGATTCGGAATTTCATCGCTCTGAAGCGCGTCCGGGTTTTGCGCGAACTGGCCTTCCAGATCGCCCAGTTTTTTCAGGAAGGTTTCTTCGTTCGGGTAGGCCGCGCCGGTCTTTTCTTTGTAGCCGGCCATCATGGCGCGCAGCGAGGCGATCCCCTTCATCAGCGTGTCCAGCTTCACGATGTTCGGGTGGACGCGGGTCGTCAGCGCCTCGAGGTTTTCCGGGGTAAACTCCCACTTCAGCAGATTGGCGAGCAGGATCTCCGTGTTCACGCGGAACTGGTCGGCGGCGTAGTCGTACAGCTGCGAGAAGTACCACGGCAAAACGAAAAAGACGCAGTTCCCGCGCTTCACGACGAAGAGCGGCGTATGCGGGCGCCCCGGCACGTCGCCGGCCAGTAGGACTTCCGTCCCCTCGTTGGGTTTGATGTCGCAATTATCGAACGCCTGGTAAACCGCGTTGGTGAACCAGAAAATGTCGCGGTCAGACGTCAGGCCGTTCCAGAGAGCGTTCTGGCCGCCGTCGATCGGAATCAGGCCGACCTGGTAACGGTCGTTCATGACGGTCAGCGGCGGGGTGGAAACCTCGGCGTAACCCATGGTTTTCAGTATCCGGACGGCTCCGCCCGTGAGCAGAACGACGCGCGGCTTTTCGGCGGTCGCACCCTCGGTGTACTTCTGCAGCGCCTCGGTCCATTCCGGCGAGTAAAGCGGCCCGACGGCGTCCGCCTCGTCGCCCTGATGGATCCAGAGCGTGTCGGGGAGGTCCCCGGCCGCTGCGACCTGAAGTTTCTCATCCGCGTCCTGCGTGAAGAACGGTTTCACCGTCACGCCGTTGAGCTGGGACGAAACTTCCAGCGCAAACGAGCTTTCCAGCTCCGGAACTCTTCCGGCCGGCTGGTCGAGCAGGATCCCTGCGGTCTTCCCTTCTTGCGCGAGGGAAATCGACGCGGCAAACAAAACGAAAATGAAGGATAAAATGCGAGTTTTCATGGGAAGTGGTGGGGAAAAAGGTGAACGAAAGCCAGAATGGTCCCGGTCTTTCTTTCCATTATTCGTTATTCGTTATTCATTATTCATTCTTTTCAAAGGCGTTCGATCTGCATTCCGCCATCAACCATGATGACCTGGCCGGTGCTGTAGCGCAGATCCCCACGGGCGAGCATGGCGGCGGCGCGCCCAATGTCGTCCGGGAAGCCCCAGCGATTCTGAATGACCAGCCCTTCGGCGATCAGACGGTCGTATTTCTCGGTCACGGCCGCGGTCATATCGGTCTTGATGATGCCCGGCCGGATCTCGTAAACCTGAATGTCGTGCGGGGCGAGCCGGACCGCCCAGAGCTTCGTCGCCATGGAAATCCCGGCCTTGGAAATGCAGTACTCGCCGCGGCTGATCGAGGCGACGGTCGAGCTGATCGACGACGTGTTGATGATCGTGAACGGCTCGGTATTTCCCGCCTCCCGGGCCGCGATCATCCGCTTCGCGACGGCCTGGGTCAGGAAGAACGGCCCCTGAAGATTGATCTTCATGAGCCACTCGTAGTTTTCCTCGGTCATTTCCAGAACGTCGGCCCGCACTCGGGCGCCGACCCCCGCGTTATTCACGAGGAGCTGAACCGTTCCAAACTCCTTTTCTACCGCGTCGAGGAAAGCGGCACGGTCCGACACGGACGAAACGTCGCACTTGAAGTAGCGGACTTTTTCGGAAGTGAGGGCGGCGATCTCGGCCACGGCTTGAGCGACTTTCGGCTCGTCAGCGGGTTTCGAGCCGCACAGGGCGAGCGCCCAGCCTTCTACAGCGAGATGTTCGGCGATTCCGCGGCCAATTCCGCGCGCGCCGCCGGTGATGATTGCAGTTTTCATGAGTCAAATCCTGAAGAAAAAGGTGGGAAAATTTCAACTACGGTCCATTATAGAGGATTTGAACGGTTTTGAAAAGAGGGGGGGCGAAAAATTTTTGAGTGTGGAGGGTGGAGTGTGGAGTTGAGGCTTCGCGTAACGCTGCTTTCAGAATGAATTCAACCTGAAAAAAGCCGAAGGCTTTTCCAACTCCACACTCCACCCTCCAAACTCCACACTCACTTCTGGTTCAGGTAGTCACGGACGTACTCGCACGCAGGCGTTGCGACCGTGCCATGGTTCGTGCCTTTGTAGGACTGGATTTCGACCTCGTTGTGGTCCTTGACGGTGCGCAGCATCGCGGCGATGAGGTAGTTCTCCTCGACGCGCCCTTTCCATTCCAGTTCCGGGTCGCCGACGAGGAAATGAATGTTCGGGCAGACGGCCGTCGTGTAGTGCAGCGGCGCCATCTCATCGATCTGGAGCGGATTATTCGCGCCGTGGGTCTTCGTCGGGTCTTCGCGCTCACCGACCACCTGGAAATGCGTCGTCATTTGGCCGCTCACGGGAAACGCACCGGCCAGGTCCATGTTGCTCTTGCCGAACCTGGCGAGGTAGCGCGGATCCAGAGCGACCATCGCGCTGAGGTAGCCGCCGGCAGAGTGGCCCGAGACGTAAACCTTCTTCGGGTCGCCGCCGTACTCGGCGATGTGGTCGAAGACCCAGGCGACCGACGCGGCCGCGTCGAAAATGGCGTCCTGGCAGTGGGCCTTGGGGTAAAGCCGATAATTGACCGGGACGACCAGGAATTTCTGGTCCTTGAACTGGCCGGGAACGTGGCGGTTTCCACCCGACAGACCGCCGCCGTGGAACCAGACCACGACCGGGGCGTTCTGGGATTCGACTGTCTCGGGCCGGTAAACGTCGAGCTTGCACCGTTCCCGGGCGTACTCCGCGTCGCCGGTGATCTCCGCCTCGGGCCCGTAGTACGCCAGATCGCGGGTCATTTCCTCCGCGCAGGCGGTCAGCGTGATGAAGCACGCGATGGCAAAAATGAAAAATCGTTTCATGGGGTCTCCTTTTTTTAGTGTGGAGTGTGGAGAGTGGAGTGTGGAGTTGGAAAAGCCTTCGGCTTTTAATGGGTTGCGGTCTTTCTGCCGCCGACGTTACGCGCCAGCGTCAACTCCACTCTCCACACTCCAAACTCCACCCTATTTCTCAAACGCGGCGCTCACCAGCTCCTCAGCCGGTTTCGGCGTGCAAATCGTCACGACCGGGATCACGATGAACGGGACGAGGATCGAAAGTGAGGCGGCCAGCGTCGAGTTCACGCCGCACATGAACAGGATGATGTTCAGCGTCAGGCCGGTCACCATCCCGACGACGGCCCCGTATTTGTTGAGGCGCTTCCAGTAGAGCGAGTAGAGGTACGGCGCCATGAACGCACCCGCGACGCAGCCCCACGACAGCGACATCATCGCGACGATGAACGAAAACTTGAAAAGCGCGAGCATCGCCGAAATCAGGATGAAAAGCCCGTTCAGGAACCGGATCAGGTAGAGCGGTTTCTGCGACGATTCGTCCAGATCGGCGTGTTCTTTGTAAAGGTCGATGGCGATGGCGCTCGACGCGACCAGGATCAGCGAGGAAAGCGTGCTCATCGTCGCCGAAAGGACCAGCACCACGATGACCGCCATGAGCGCCGGCGGAAGCTGCGTCTGAAGCAGACGCGGGACCAGCTCGTCGTACGCGATGATCGGTTTGTCGCCCTTTTTCTTCTGGCTGCCGTCCTCGTTCGTGACGTACGGCGCGGGCGTCGGGACGATCTTCCCGTTCTCGTCTTTCACGGTCCCGGCCTTCTGAAGAGCTTTTTCATAGGCCGCGGCTTCTTCGGACGTCGTGACGACCGTCGGGTTCGTGTAGAAAATGTGCATCATGCTGCCGTTGAAGTAGCCGGCAAAAACCACGACGAACGAGAAAGCGGTCGTGACGATTGCCGCGCGCAGGATCTGCTTCTCGTCCTTGATGGCGTAGAATTTCTGGACCATCTGCGGAAGGCCCCAGACCCCGAACGAGGTCATGAACGTCGCGCCGGCAATCACGTACCACGGCGGGAGCTTGCCGCCCAGGTGGGCCGGGTAATTCGTCTGGATCGTGGAGATGGCCTCGGAGAAGCCGCCCACTTTGTGCGTCAGGATCAGGAACATCAGGATCGACCCGACGAGCATGACCGTCCCCTGGATGAAGTCGTTCAGGCTGATCGCCATGTAGCCGCCCAGAATGAGGTAAATGGCCGTCACGACGCACATCCCGATAAGGGCGTACGCGAAATCGATCCCGAGCGTGACCTTGAACAAGTAGGCCAGGCCCGTAAACGCCGCGGCACTGTACGGAAGGAGGAAGAGGAAGATGATCACGGCCGCGAAGATCTTCAGCATCGGCGCGTTCAGCCGCCGGTCAAAAAACTCCGGCATGGTCATCACGCCCAGACGCTGCGTCATGCGGCGCGTCCTGTACCCGAGCACGAACCAGGCCAGCAGGCACCCGAGGAACGTATTCCCGAAGGAGATCCAGAGGACGTTCAAACCGAAACCCCACCCCAGCTGACCGGCAAAGCCGATGAACATGACGGCGGAGTAGTAGCTCGTGCCGTAAGCGAACGCGGAGACCCACGGCCCGAGCGTCCGCCCGCCGATGAAGAAGTCGCCCAGCGTCCGGGAACGTTTCATTCCCCACACGCCGACGCAGATCGTAATGAAGATGAAAAGGATAGTCAAAAGCCAGATCAGTAACATAGTCGTTTGAATGGTTAAGGATTAAGGAAATGGAAACTATACGATTTCAGTATTATAAAGGATTATGCGCGTTTGAAAAGAGGGGGGGGCGGAAAATTTTAAGATTGGTTCCTCTGAAAGAATAGCGCGATTTAACTTGTGAAACGTCTAAAATAACAAAAAATAATTGATTTCTTTTGAAAATTTTTATTCCACCCCTTGAAAATAAATTAAATCGAGTTAAAATTTAAAAAATGTCAGGTTACTTCTAAAAATGGAGGCAAAAAAATGACAATAATAAACATCCCGGATTATTTTATGGTAGGAACGGCCATTTATTTAACCATAATGGAAACACCCCATAAGGAATACCTGTGGATCATGGCTATTATTTATGTCATTGGGACCGCAATTCGTGCAGGTCTCTTCATGATGGGAGTCGATCCAAAAAAATGCTATGGGATCAGCTATCCTGTTTATGGTTGCTGTAACGTGTTGGTCTGGATTTTTCTCTTTATAATCTTCCCATTGGCGGAACCTACATGTCGTTTTTATTTTTGGTCCCTGTTAGGTTTCATGCTCCTTTCAGCACTGGCGAGAGCATTGAGTGACAATATCTGGACCCATCGCCTTTGGGAACGCGACCAAAAACCACGGGCAGAAGGATATAACCCAAACAATAAATGGGAATATATTGAAGAGCCTTCTACCCCTTCGGAAACCAACTCCCGAACTCCGCCTGATCCTCGTGCATAGGCGCGTGCTTTCATTTTTTCGTTGATGTGTGACTTCAGACTTCGCGAATCCAGACCCAATAATAGCGCGAGAAGTTGCCATGTTTCAGTATTTTATCGATTTTATCCTTCATATCCTTATTGAGCGTATAATTTTTAGTGATTATGCGCTCAAAATCTATCTTTGGATTTTTTATATTGCAGGCTTTTTGTCCTTGATTGCCATTTTGTGGAAACTCTGCGCCACTTTCTGAACTCACGCGGAGATGCGGAGACTCGGAGGATTCGAGAATGGGCGGGAATTTTCTGAATAGTGTTGAGAGTTGAGAGTTGAGAGTTGAGTTGACGCTGGCGCGTAACGTTGGCTTCAGAATGAGTGTAACCCATAAAAAGCCGAAGGCTTTTTCAACTCAACTCTCAACTCTCAACTCTCAACTCTCAACACTTAACACTTAATTGAACTCATTCGCGTTTTAAAGGGCAAAACGAAAATCCGGGAGGGGGGCTTTCTTAAATCTGAAAACGTGGTAGAATTAGTATTTTGATTTTTCATGGGACCCCACGGCGGGATCGGCTCGTCTTTCGGGGAAATTAAAGGAAATATTACTCTTCGTTCGTAAAATGGATTTTCAACTCGTTTCTCCTTTTCAGCCCTCGGGCGACCAGCCGGAGGCGATCGCGCAGCTGGTGGCGGGGCTTCGTGCCGGTGAAAAAGTTCAGACGCTCATGGGCGTGACCGGCTCCGGCAAAACGTTCACCATGGCCAACGTGATCCAGGCGGTTCAGCGCCCGACCCTCGTCATGTCGCACAACAAAACGCTCGCCGCCCAGCTCTACTCCGAGTTCAAGCAGTTCTTCCCGCATAATGCCGTCACGTATTTCGTGAGCTACTACGACTACTACCAGCCCGAAGCGTACATTCCCCAGCGCGACATTTACATCGAAAAAGATGCCTCGGTCAATCAGGAAATCGACCGCCTGCGTCTGGCGACGACCAGCTCGCTCGTCAGCCGGCGGGACGTGATCGTCGTGGCGAGCGTTTCCTCCATTTACGGCCTTGGGTCGCCGTCCGACTACAAGGACATGATGATCAAGATCCGCGTGAACGACCAGCTCGACCGGGACGAATTTCTCGGCCGGCTCGTTCAGATCCAGTACGAGCGCAACGACACGGACCTGGAAAGCGGGAAATTCCGCGCCCGGGGCGACTGCGTGGAACTCTTTCCCAGCTACGAGGAATTTGCCTTCCGCTTCGAGTTTTGGGGCGACACGATCGAGCAGATCTCCATCATCGACCCGACTTCCGGCGAGGTGGTCGAGCGCATGGAGGAAGCGGACGTTTTCCCGGCCAAGCACTTCGTCCTCCCCGAGGAGCGAGTCGCCAACGCCCTGGTCAAGATCCGCAAGGAACTGGCCCAGCAGCTCGAAAAGTTCAAGGACGAAGGGAAACTTCTGGAGGCCCAGCGCCTCTCCGCCCGCACCCGGTACGACATCGAAATGCTCCAGCAGGTCGGCTACTGCCCGGGGGTCGAAAACTACAGCCAGCCGCTTTCCGGCCGCGAGCCGGGGACGCCGCCCGACACGCTTTTCAGTTTCTTTCCGGAGGATTACCTCCTCTTCGTCGATGAGTCGCACGTGACGGTCCCGCAGATCCGCGGCATGCAGACGGCCGACCGGAACCGCAAGAAAACGCTCATCGAGCACGGTTTCCGGCTTCCCAGCTCGCTCGATAACCGGCCGCTGACGTTTGCGGAGTGGGAGGACCGCGTCAATCAGGTGATCTACGTCTCCGCCACGCCGGGGCCGTACGAGCTGGAAAAGACCGGCGGGAAGTACATCGAGCAGGTGATCCGTCCCACGGGCCTTCTGGACCCGGTCATCGAGGTGATCCCCGCGACCGAGTGCAAGGCGGGTGAGTCGCCCGTCTCGCCGATCGCCTCTCCCGGCCAGGTGCCGCATCTGCTCGAGCAGGTCAAAGAGCGGGCGGCCAAAGGGGAGCGCGTCCTGGTCACGACTCTGACGAAACGGCTGGCCGAGGACCTTTCGGCCTACTTCCTCAAGAAAAACGTCCGGTGCAAGTGGCTCCACAGCGAGCTGGACGCGTTCGAGCGGGTCGAACTTCTGCGCGAGCTGCGTCAGGGTGAGTTCGACGTCCTGGTCGGCGTGAACCTCCTGCGTGAAGGGCTGGACCTTCCGGAAGTCTCGCTCGTGGCGATCCTCGATGCGGATAAAGAGGGCTTTCTGCGGAGCGAAACGTCCCTGATGCAGACGATCGGGCGTTCTGCGAGAAACGTGAACGCGAAGGTTTTGCTCTATGCCGACAAAATGACGGAGGCCATGCGCCACGCCATCGACGAGACGGCCAGACGCCGCCAGATGCAGAACGAGTTCAACCAGGCGCACGGCATTACGCCGCAGACGATCCGCAAGAATATTGACCTCGGGATCGAAAAAGAGGCGGAGGCCTACCGCCGCGCCAATGCCGCCGTGGGCCGCAAGAGCGAAGAAGAGATCGTGACGCAGGAATTCATTTCGGAGCTGGAAGCGGAAATGATGGAAGCGGCCGGGAAGCTGGAATTCGAGCGCGCCGCCGCGATTCGCGACCGTCTCGAGGCTCTGAAAAAGTCGGTGGGAAAGCCGGTCTCGGAAGTGAAACCGGAAAAGCGCCCCCGCGGCCGAAGGCGTTCACATTAATGAAAGCCCCCCTCCTTGAGGGGGGTGGCGCGTTAGCGCCGGGGGGAGTTGATCAGCGCGTCAACGAAATTCCCCCAGTCTCGCTTCGCGAGCCAGCCCCCTCAAGGAGGGGGCCTTTAAACGACACCGGCCCGGCCGCAGCAATCCCGTAGGGATTGAATGTTAATAGCCGTGAGTAAAACTCACGGTAAAAGTCGTCACTGTTCGGGAATTTCAGGATTGTTTCCTGAGCCTTTCACTACGCCAGCATCGTCACGAATTACCCAATTTTTTCCATTATTCTTTAGCGTGTTATTATTAAATGTCCCCTTACCTCTGTCGAACACGCGTACACCAGCCTCTTTTCCATCATAGATTTTGCATCCCGTGACAGTCGGATTTCCAGTCATCACGTCTATTCCGGTTCCGGTATTTTTATAAATCTCACAGTCTTTAAACTCGCCAAGAGCATTATCTACAATGAACACACCATAACTTTCGTTATCATGGATTTTACACTCTATGAAAGTCGGATTCGTGCCAGAATCCATAACATTTATTCCTCCAGAAGCGTTTCCATAAATCTGACAGTCTTTAAATTCACCAAAGCTTCCATACCCAACCACCAGGCCAACTTCTTTCCCGTCATGAATTTTGCACCCGATGAAGGTTGGATCAGAAGAAGACATAACCCAGATTCCAGCACCAATATTCCCATAAAACTCACAGTTCTGAACTGTTCCTCGTGCAGATGTAGAGAACTCAAGACCCTGTTTGCCACAATTTTTTATGACACATGATTCTAAATAAGGATTGCAGTCTTCTCCTAAAACGATCATTCCATTTCCCATTCGGGAGGTAATCGTGCAATGGATGAATTGTGGAGCACCTCTAAAAACATAGAATGCCTCACCTTCTTCCTTTTTACTACTGACGGAAAGGTTTTTGAATGATGGATTGCCACCGGTTATATGAAAAGCATCTGCTTCTGGACAATCAATGACCACATCATCCATATCTTCTGAATCCCCAAGGAAGGTAACAGTACGGTTTACATCAATCGTATCGGAAAGTTCATACTTTCCAGGCTTAATAGTAATGGTCCCACCAGTTTGCACATTCGCATAGGCGGCTTCAATGGTTGGAAAATCATCCGGAACTGAAACCGATTTGCGTTTGCATGCTACTGTACTCAAAAAAACAGGGACAAGAACAAAAACAAGCAAAATCTGAACACGTTTCATAGTTAAATCTCCTTAATGGTTAGAAAATAGTTGTTTCTCTTGTTTTGTACAAAAGAAACAAAGGGATAGTGAAAAACATTTCAATTAAATTGGGAGTTAAAAAAGCCTACGGCTTTTATGTGGTTGAAATCTTTCTGAAACCAACGTTACGCGCCAGCGTCAACTCCTAACTCCTAACTCCTAACTTTTTTACCGATTCATTTTCCCGATCGCGATCACTTTATCGATGATCTCGTCGGTCAGTTCGTACTCGGGCTGGTTGGGCATTCCTTCCCAAATGACTCCGCCGTATTTCGGCTCGATGAGGACGGCGTGGGGGATCCCCCAGACTTTCAGGGCGTTCGCAACGCGGCGCTGCGTGTCGATCGCGACGTAATGCGTCAGGTCTTTCCCCTTCAGCGCGCCGGGCATTTCGTCGATCGCCTTGCGGTCCGTCTCGCAGATCGAGATCACGACCAGGTCGTCACCGTACTTTTCGGCCCAGTGGTTCAGGAGCTTCAGCGAGCGGCGGCACGGCGGGCACCACGTCGCCCAGACTTCAACCAGGACGAATTTCCCGTCCAGTTTCGGCGCGGGTTTGCCGTACCACTCCTGAAACTTGAGGAAGCCCTTCAGGCGCTCGGTCGTCGGGATCTCGGCCGTTTCGTCGGTCTCGGGCTGGATCTCCCCCTTCTCGTTCAGGATCGGGACCTGCATGAAGAGCCACGAGTCGGCGTAAAGGCCCTTCATCCGCTTGCGGGCGCCCTGGACTTCGAACGGCGAGGCTTCGACCTGCGTGGCGTCTTTGCCTTCGTGACCGGGCAGGATCGCGGGGCCGGTGACCGCCTCGTCATCGTCGGCTTCTTCCGCAAAAGCCGGCACGGAGATCAGACTGATGGAAACTCCTAAAAGAAGGAGGAACGGGAGGTAAAATTTCATTTTGCGCATGGGACCACCTGAGAGTTGAAAATTGAAAACCGGAAACTGATTACTCTTTGATTCTGATTATACTCCCAAACCGGTCGGATTTCAACCGGCCCCGGGAAAAAAATCTTCAATATTTCCAAAAACTTCGCAGGGGGGGCTTTTATTCTGAAAAATTAGTGGTAGAATGGTCATAATGGATTAATGCAAACAAAACGAGGTGGAACCATGTTTAACGATTTGCCTGAACTGGGCGAATTTCCAGCGGCCTGGAAACGCAAGCACCTTTTGGGACTTGAAGACTTGACCCGAGAGGAACTGCTCATTCTGCTTGACAAAGCGCAGGTCTTCCGCGACGCCTTCGATCAGGGGCGACGCAAATTTTCCATTCTTCCCGGTCACACCAGCGTGACGCTCTTTTTTGAGAATTCTACCCGAACCCGAACCAGTTTCAGTCTTGCCGCCCAGCGTCTCGGTGCGTCGTGCGTCGCGTTTGCCGCCTCGACGAGCAGTCTGAGCAAAGGGGAATCGATCGTCGATACGGCCAAGAATCTCGAGGCGATGGGGTGCGAGTCGATGGTGGTCCGCCACTCGACGCCGGGGATCCCGAAGCTCCTCTCTGAAAACGTTCACTGCTCGATCATCAACGCGGGGGACGGCGCGCACGAACATCCGACGCAGGGGCTGCTCGACATTCTGACGATGCGTCAGCGGCTCGGGTCGCTCGAGGGGAAAACCGTCGGCGTGGTCGGCGACATTGCGCACAGCCGCGTGGCCCGGTCGAACGTCTGGGGCCTGAAAAAACTCGGCGCGAACGTGATCGTCTGCGGCCCTTCGACGCTCGTTTCGCCCCGCTGGGAGGAGATGGGGGTCGAGTACTCGCACAGTCTGGACAAAATCCTGACCCGGGTGGACGTCCTGAACATGCTCCGCATCCAGTTCGAGCGGCAGTACACCAGTCCGTTCCCGTCGATTCGGGAGTACTCGCTTCTGTTCGGGATGGACGGCGACCGCCTGCGCCGGGCGAAGCCGGACCTGCTGGTCATCGCGCCGGGCCCGATCAACCGCGGCGTGGAGCTGACCCCGGAAGTGGCCGACGGCCCGCAAAGCGCGATCCTGGACCAGGTCTCGAACGGCCTGGCAGTACGAATGGCCGTGCTTTGGCTGACCGACGGCGCGAGAAAATTAACGAATAATGAATAACGAATAACGAATAATGAAAGGAAAGAGTTCAACCTCAAGCGGTTTCGGAGAAAGGTCAAGGTCTTTCTCCCCATTATTCGTTATTCGTTATTCATTATTCATTTGAAAAGGAAACGCCATGATTCAAGGAATCTTAATCAAAAACGGTCGCGTGATCGATCCGTCGCAGAATATGGACTGCGTGACCAACGTACTCATCGAAAATGGACGAATTACCGGCTTTGGAATGCAGCCGACCGGGCGGGAACGCGAGATCGACGCCACCGGGAAGATCGTCGCGCCGGGGCTCATTGATTTGCACACGCACCTGCGCGAGCCGGGGTTTGAGGAAAGCGAAACCATCTTCACCGGCACCGACGCGGCCCTGAACGGCGGCTACACGTCGATCTGCTGCGTGCCGAATACGAACCCGCCGATCGACACGCAGGCGGACGTCGAGTTCATCCAGGACCAGGCCGCCCGCGCCGACCATTGCAACGTTTACGTCATCGGCTGCATCAGCAAAAACCGCGAAGGGAAAGAACTCTCCGAGATGGGCTACCTCGCGCGGGCCGGCGTGATCGGGTTCAGCGATGACGGCTCCGACATTGAAAACGCCGAGCTTCTGCGCCGGGCGTTCGAGTACGTGCAAATGTTCAACCTCCCGATCATGTGCCACACGGAGGACTCGAACCTGACGAACCGCGGCGTGATGAACGAAGGGATCGTCGCCACCCGGCTGGGTCTGCGCGGGATCCCGTCTCTGGCCGAGGACGTCATGACGGCCCGGGCGATCATGCTCGCCGAGTACACGCACGGGAAATTGCACCTGATGCACATCTCGACGTCCAAAGGGGTCCAGCTCATTCGTGAGGCGAAGAAAAACGGCGTGAACGTCACCGCGGAAGTGACTCCGCACCACCTGACGCTGACCGAGGACCTGCTCGAATCGTTCGACTCCAACCTGAAAATGGCGCCGCCTCTGCGCACCCGCGCGGACGTTGATGCGTGCATCGAGGGGCTGCTCGACGGGACGCTCGACTGCGTTTCGACCGACCACGCGCCGCACTCGGCCGAGAAGAAGCAGCGGGAGATCGACCTCGCCCCGTTCGGGATCGTCGGGCTGGAAACTTCGCTCGCCGTCCTGAATACAGAGTTGATCCTCAAAGGGCGCATGACCTGGCCGCAGCTGATCGAGAAAATGGCGACCAACCCGGCTAAGATCATCAACCTCCCGGACGGCAAAGGGACGCTCCAGGTAGGTGCTGACGCGGACATCGTGCTGATCGACCCGGACCTGAAGTGGACCGTGACCGAATCGGAAATGCGCTCCCGCAGCAAGAACAGCCCGTGGCTGGGGCAGGAGCTGACTGGCCGCGCCGTGATGGTGCTGGTCAATGGCCGGATCCGGATGAAGCGGTAGATCCGGAGGGCCGGCGTCCTCGCCGGTCAGGTTCAGCGCCAGCCGAACGAGAGTAAAAATCACTCGTAATCACGAAACCCGCAAGAAATCATGGCCCGAAAAAGGCCCCGCAGATTAAGCGGATTGAGGTGGATTTTAAATTTAAAAAGGTCCCCCTGAAAGGGGGGCTGCCGAGCGAAGCGAGGCTGGGGGGTTTAGGCCAAAGGATGGATTTTCCCCCGCCTCGGAACCCCTCCACCACCTTCGGTGGTCCCCCTCCCCTTTCAGGGGAGGCTTCTTCGCGATCCGCCTAATCCGCGGGGCCTTTTTCGGGTGAACTCTTTACAAGATTTGGTTCTTTAGGATTGGATTAATAAACGTTCGGCTGGCGTCGAACTTGACCGGCGAGGACGCCGGCCCTCCGAATCGTCGTCCCCGGCGGGTTAATTCCAAAAATTTTCTCTTTTTTTCTCAAAACCCCCTTGGGGCCTCTTGATTTTCCCTCTTTTCGGTGTATATTGAAAGAAAGTAATATTATTCCATGAACCTTTTGAAAGGAGCACGTAATGTCACGCATCCCCTCTTTTATGAAGAGTCTCGCCCTGCTGACCGCTTTTTGTGCGGCAAGCATCGCCTCAGCGGCGATCGAGGTTTCGGACTGGGGTAAAACCTCGGACGGAAAAGAAGTCAAACTTTACACCATGACCAACGACAACGGAATGGTCGTGAAAGTCTCCAATTTCGGCGCCGTGATCAACGCGATCATCGTCCCGGATAAAGACGGCAACATGGCCGACGTCGCCCTGGGCTTCGACGAAGTCAGCGGCTACGAAGCCGATTCCTGCCCGTACTTCGGCGCACTGGTCGGCCGATACGGGAACCGTATCGCCGACGGTAAATTCACCATTGACGGCAAAACCTACCAGGTCACCAAGAACGAAAACGGCATCACCTGTCTGCACGGCGGGAAAATCGGTTTCAACCGCAAGATCTGGAACGTCGAGACGAAAGAAAATGACGACGCGATGATTCTCAAGTGCACGCTCAAATCCCCGAACGGCGAAGAAGGCTTCCCGGGGAATCTTGACGTCATCGTACACTACATTCTGCCCAAGAAGCTGAATTCTCTGGTCGTTCTTTACGGCGCGAAGACCGATAAAGCCACGCCGATCAACCTGACGCAGCACTGCTACTTCAACCTGAAGGGCGCGGGCGCGGATACGATCACCGACCACGTTCTGACGATCAATGCCGACAAATTCACGCCGGTGAACGAAACGCTCATCCCGACGGGCGACCTGCGCGACGTGGAAGGCACGCCGTTTGACTTCCGCAAACCGACCGCGATCGGCGAGCGCATCGGTCAGACCGACTACGACCAGATCAAACTCGGGAACGGCTACGACCACAACTGGGTCCTGAACAAAACGGAAAACGTGGTTGGGAAAAATTCCGAGAAATTCCTGGAAACCCCGGACGCGACGCTTTACGAGCCGACCACGGGCCGCGTGATGGATGTTTACACGACCGAACCGGGCATTCAGTTCTATGCCGGAAACTTCCTCGATGGTACTCTGATCGGAAAAGGCGGAAAGGCCTACCAGTTCCGCTCCGGCATGTGCCTCGAAACCCAGCATTTCCCCAACTCGCCCAACACGCCGAACTTCCCGAGCACCATCCTGAAGCCGGGCGAAGAATACCGCACCGGAACCGTGTTCCGCTTTGGCGTTAAAGAAGACTGACCGATTTTAAGTAGTCAGTGGTCAGTAGTCAGTAGTCAGCGTTCTGCCTTCGGCAGAATTTGGGATGCAAGTGAAGAATTGAATCCCATTTTTCGGCGCAGCCGAAACACTGACTATTGACCACTGACTACTGACTACTAAAAACTCAACCCTAACCAAAAGGAAAAAATTATGTCCGATAAGCAACCCGTAGCCGCGGCGTATCCACGGCTTTCCATTGCGTATTTCCTGCAGTTCGCCATCTGGGCGAGCTACGCTTTCGCCCTGACAGGCTTCGTGGCCAAGTACCTCCAGTTCACCGGCGCTCAGGTCGGCTGGATCGGAGCGGCGATTCCGATCGGCGCCATCATCGCGCCTTTGATCGTTGGCCCCATCGCGGACCGTTATTTTGCAGCCCAGAAAGTTTTGGCGTTCCTTCACATCGTGGCCGGTTTGCTTCTGTGCTTCGCCGGCGTGCAGAAGGAATTCGTCCCGATGCTGATCGCCATGATCGCCGTTGGTATGTGCTACATGCCGACGATTGCGCTGATGAACTCCATCGTGTTTGAACACATTCCGAACCGCGACAACGCTCCGCGCGTCTTCATGTTCGGGACCATCGGCTGGATCGCGATCGTTCTGTTCATTCAGGCGTTCTTTGGCGGTGGTGAGACGAACCAGTTCTTCTTCGTCGGTGCTGCCTGCTGCTTCATTCTTGCGGTTTACGCCCTGACCCTTCCGAATACTCCGCCGAAAGGCGCTTCGGATGGCGACGCCTTGGGTCTGAAAGCGTTCACGCTCTTCAAGAAACCGTCGTTTGTGGTCTTCGTGCTGACCCTGCTGCTTGTCGGAATTCCGGGCTGCGGTCTGTTCTTCACCCTCTGCGTCCCGATGCTCATGCAGGGTGGCTACCCGGCTCCGCTGGCTTTGACCACGATCAACCAGTTCTCCGAAGTCCTGTTCATGGCCCTGCTGCCGATCTTCGCGCTGCGTGTCGGCCTGAAAAACGTCATTCTGATTGGTTCCGCGGCGTGGTTCCTGCGTTACTTCTGCTTCATGGAACAGACCTTCACGTTCGCGCTTGCCGGTCTTCTTCTTCACGGTCTTTGCTACGCTTTCCTGTATGTGGCCGCTTACATGTACGGTGACCGCGTCGCTTCGGACGACATGAAAGCGTCCGTTCAGAGTCTTCTGGCCTGTCTGATCCTCGGTGTTGGTCAGGTTTGCGGTTCTGTTTTGGCTGGTCATCTTCTTGCCGCTTACCCGGCCAAAATGACCTCCTTCGAATTTGACGCCCCGGCCGCCGTCGTCGCGGAAGCCGTTCAGGTGGAAGCCACTGCTGAGGAAGTCGCTCCGACCGCCGCTCCGGAAGAAGCTGCACCAGAAGCCACTCAGACTGAAGCCCCTGCCGCTGAAGCTGCTCCGGCTGAAGAAGCTGCTCCGGCTGTTGAGGAAACCGCCCCGGCTGCTGAAGAAGCTGCTCCGGCTGAAGAAGCCGCTCCGGCTGTTGAGGAAGCCGCTCCGGCTGCTGAAGAAGCCGCTCCGGCTGTTGAGGAAGCCGCGCCTGCTACAGAACCCGCTGCTGAACCGGCTGCCCCAGCTGAACCCGCCGCTGAATCCGAATCCACCAGCGACGTGGAAGAGGAAGCTCAAGTGGAAGTGACTGAAGTGGTCGAAGTTGCTGCTGGAAAGCAGACTTTCCAGCTCCCGGCCTGGACCGACCCCGATCTTGCGAAATCGGCCTGGCAGATGCTGGACCTTTCCCGCTACGTGTCCAAAAAGTCCCCGGACGCTGCTCCTGCTGCCGACCTGAACCAGTATGCGAAAGATAATACGCTGACTCTGGCGGATTTCCCGGAAGAAGGGATCCAGTTCGGCGATACGCTTTACACTCAGGAAATGCTTCAGTCGATGCTTCGTCAGGTTTATGCCGTTGTGAATCCGGATGCAAAAGATGTCGCTGACGCCGACATTAAAGTGACTCTGGCAGAGTACCAGAAGATCCAGTGCAACGACTGGGCCAAGATCTACAAGGTCCCGATGATCATGATCGGTCTGGGATTCGTGATCTTCCTCCTCTTCGGCAAGAACCCGCCGAAACAGGAAGAGGCCTGATGTTGAGTTATCAGTTGTCAGTTTTCAGTTATCAGTTGGGTTAAAAGTTTCTAACTGAAAACTGAAAACTGGCAACTGAAAACTTATAAGGAACTCCTAACTCCTCACTCCTAACTCCTCATACACTTTAGTGGCCACTTTTTTCGCCCAAAACTGCTTCTTTTTAACGGGACCCACCGCGTGCGGAAAGACGGCGCTTGCGCTCCAGTTCGCACGGGATGAGGGGGCGGAAATTCTCTCCATGGATTCGGTCGCGATCTACCGTGACATGAATATTGGAAGCGCGAAACCCACGACGGAAGAACAGGCGCAAGCCCCGCACCATCTGATCGATCTGGTGGACCCCGACGAGGAATTCAGCGTCGTGGAGTACATTCACCAGGCAGAAATCGTTGCCCGGGACTGCCTCGCCCGTGGGAAAAAGCCGCTTTTCGTTGGGGGGACACCGCTCTATTTGAAAGGGCTTATTTTCGGACTTTTTGAGGGCCCGGAGGGGGACGAAGCGTTTCGCGCCTCGATGTACGCCCAGGCGAAAGAGGCCGCAGAAGCCGGGGACCTGACTTTCCTGCATCGGAAACTGGAGGCCGTGGACCCCGTGACGGCCCGACGCCTGCACCCCAACGACGCCAAGCGGATCATTCGCGCCTTGGAGGTTTACGAGCTGACCGGTCGCCCGATCCACGAGTTTCAGACCCAGTTCCAGCACGAGGTCCCGCCGGAGTTCAAGGAGCGTATCCGGATCATCGATTTGCCGCGTCCGGACCTTCACGCTCGGATCGAGGCTCGGGTGGACCAAATGTTCCAGGCCGGTTTTCTCGAAGAAGTCCAAAATCTGCGCGCGAAGTACCACACTCTGAGCAAAACGGCGGCGATGGCGGTCGGCTACCGCGAGGTCCTTGCGTGGCTTGACGCTCAGGAACGCGGCGAGGAAACGCAGACGTTCGACCAGCTCGTCACGGAGATTAAAACCCACACGCGGCAAATGGCCAAGCGCCAGGTGACGTGGTTCCGCTCGCTGATGAATCAGGAGTTCATGTTCTGACGCGGCTCTTTTTTTCCTTTCTTTCTCTTTTTTCCAAAAAATTTCCGAAAAACGTCTTAAAAAGGTTTGCAAATTTTTTAAATTTGCGTATAATAAGTAAAAATGAATTTTGTCTCTAGTTTAGGGGAAAGCCATGAGTTTACGAAAAATCACCTATCGCGGATTCACGCTCGTCGAGCTGCTGGTCGTCATTGCGATCATTGGAATGTTGGTTGGTCTGCTTCTCCCGGCCGTGCAGCAAGCCCGCGAGGCTGCGCGTCAGATGCAATGCAACAATAATTTGAAGCAGATGGGTCTGGCGGCCATGAACCACGAGTCCTCATACAAATCGTTCCCTTCTGGAGGCTGGGGAGCCTACTGGGAAGGTGAACCGGACTTGGGTTTCGGAAAGAAACAGCCGGCTGCGTGGAGGTACTCGGTGCTTCCATTCCTCGAACAGAACGCACTCTGGGCGATGGGGCAAGACGGAAACCAGCAGCAGGACGCGAACATCAAGGCGGCCAACAAAGTCCGTGCCCAAACGCCGCTTACATTCTTTAACTGCCCCTCACGCCGTGCGTGCAAAACGTACTACGCCTGGGCTTACACCTACAACTGCGACGACTTGGGTGGTGTCGGCGCGAAATCGGATTACTGCGGCTGCTGCGGTGACGGCTACATGAGCGACACGGGAGTTTACCCGAGCTCATATACGGATGGGATCAACAAGGCGAATAATTTCTCCCGACAAACCACCGGGACGACCGACCACATGAGCCAGGTCACGATTGGTGAGATCCGTGACGGCACGTCGAATACGTACCTCTATGGCGAGAAATACCTGGCGCCGGAATATTACGAGGCGTACTCGAAAGACGGCCAGGGGGACGACCACGGCATTTACGCCGGCTGCGACAATGACAACGTCCGGTACACACGCAATAACGCGGCCGATATTCCGAAGCAGGACCGCGCCGGGTACAACGTCTGTACCCCCTTTGGAAGTCCTCACGCCGGTTCGTGCGGCATGACGCTCGCGGATGGTTCCGTTCACCGAGTTGCGTACAGCATCGACCAGGAAATCAACTCGTACCTCGGAAAGAAAGCGGACGGGCATGTCGCGACGCTTCCAGAGTAATCTCCACGTTTTTTTGAAAGCATGAAGAAAGTCCGCGCAGAATTCCGCAAAAACCGCCTTTCCAAAACTCGCAAAACTGATGTAACTCGCGAGTTTCATCAGGAAACGCTGGATGAGGATCAGACTGTACGCGCGGAGCGGATCAGCGGAAAAGGCTCCATGACCCGACAGCGGACGATCCAGCTCGACCAGGACTCGGACGGCCTAATCGCGGTCGCCGGGGATGCGCGTCCCGGCCTGGTCATTCGGGTGCACGGTCTTAATACTTTTGTCGAGGACGACGCGACCGGGAAAATTTACGTCTGTGCCGTCCGTCGACTTCTTAAAACTCTAAGCACGGACCAACGTCACGTCGTCGTGGCGGGGGACCGTGTTTTTTTTCGGCCCGCGCCTTCTTTGGGAACGACCTCTGAAGAAAGTGCAGGGACGGCAGGTCTTCCCGAAGGGATCATCGAGCGCGTGGAACCCCGAACCGGCTGCCTGAGCCGCACGAGCTGGAGGCGTCAGCACGTTATCGTTTCGAACGTGGACCAGCTTCTGATCGTGACGAGCCTCGCGGAACCGACGATCAAGTGGAATCTGATCGACCGCATGATCATCATGGCGGAGAAAGCGCAGATCCGCCCGGTCATTTGCGTGAACAAAATCGACCTTGGCGACCCGGCCGAAATCGTGCCCGACCTGGGCGTTTACACGCGGATGGGGTACGAGGTCCTGATGGTGAGCGCCGAAACGGGGCAGGGCGTCGAACGCCTTCGCCAGCGAGTCCAGAAAAAAGGCCTCCGCAGCGTCGTGGCCGGTCAGAGCGGCGTGGGGAAATCTTCGCTTCTGAACGCGATCGAGGAGGGGCTTGCGCTGAAAACCTCCCACGTGAGCGAGATGAATCAAAAGGGCCGCCACACGACGACCGCCGCGGAGTTGATCCGGCTTTCCTCGGGCGGGTACGTCGTCGATACGCCCGGGATCCGCTCGTTCGACCTTTGGGACGTGATCCCGACGGAAGTCTGCGGCTTTTACAGGGACATCGCGCCGTTCATTTCGCTCTGCAAGTTCCAGGACTGCACGCACACGCACGAGGCCGGCTGCGCCGTGCGCGACGCTGTGGCCGACGGTCTGATCGAACTGCGCCGCTACGAAACCATGTGCCAGATCCGCGACTCGCGGAATTTGCCGGAGGACTGGGAGTAATTCAGGCCGGTGGCCGAGCCGCCGTCCCTCCGCATTAACGACGTTGGAAGCGTCGTTTAAAGGCCCCCCTGAAAGGGGGGCTGGCTCGCGAAGCGAGACTGGGGGGTTCCGACCTAAGGACGGACTTTCCCCCATTTCTGAACCCCTCCGGCCCTTCGGGCCACCTCCCCTTTCAGGGGAGGCTTTAAACTGATGCGGCCGGGCCGGCCGTGGACGGCGAGCCGCCGCCCCTCCATATTTTCGTATTTCCTCAGTCGGGCCGGGAGGCTCCTGGCCTTCCACCCCTTTCATTCCTTCCTGAAAAAAACCATGAAAACGCCTCACCTCAACTTAAAATTTAAAATTTCGTTTTTCGTTTTGATCCTGCTCTGCGCCGTGACGGCGTGGGCGGAAGGGTACCGCGACCACCTTCAGGGCCTCGTGTTCGACGTCGAGGAATGGACCACGCCCAAGGCCTGGGAGGTCGATAAAATCAACCCGGACAAATGGCAGATCTGGACCAAAGAAGAGGACGTGATCAACAAACGGTCGAATGGCGCGTCCATCACCACGCCGCCTCTTCCGCAGGACAAAGACCGCGAAACGCCCGAAGACGGCGCGCCGGTCCTGCACACGAAAATCACCGGGATCCCGAACGGTTTGTACTCGGTTTACGTCGGGCCGTCTCACCGTCCGCTTGCGTTTTCTCTCGATGAGGGAAAAACGTGGGAAAAGTTCGACCGGGGTGAAACCGCACTCGGCGTTTTCAAAATCGAGGACGGCACCTTCGGGATCTGGGTCGATGACCGCTTCGCTTCACCCGGTGATCCGGGCTGGGCGTACTACGACTACATCCGCATGATGCCCGCGGAGGCCCTTCCGCAGATTTCCAACGTGGAAGCGTTCACTCTGCCGGACGGCTCGACGCAAATCTCGTGGCTGACGACGTACCCGACGCCGACCGCCGAGGTCGTGATCGACGGGAAATCCTACCCCGAGGCCGAAACGGGAATGAGGAACCATCAGGTCACGATCGCCGGTCTGGAAAAGGGCAAAAAGTACACCGCGTCGGTTCAGTTCGCGGTGAATCGCAAAGGAACGGTCACAAAGGAAACGCTCGACTTCACGGCGGGCGACGTTCCGGTCCCGGGAGCGACCCAGGAAACGTCCGTCGTGCTGACGGTCAAAGAGCCTACGGACCGCCCGCGCACCGACTGGCCGCTCACCTCGGGCGTGCCTTTCCCGAAAGGGGTCTTGGCCTCGCCGCAGAACGTGAAGCTCTTCGACGAAAAGGGGGAGGAAGTCCCCGCCCAGTTCGAGAAATTCGCCGATTGGGAAGACGGAAGCGTGAAGTGGCTCACCGTCACGTTCCGGGCCACGACCCGCGCGAAGTCGGAGGAGCCCGTCCGGTACACGCTCAAGACCTCGGCCTCTTTCCGGTCGGAGCCAGGCGTTTCGGCCGTTTCGGAAGACGAGATGAAGGCGTTCGGAAAGTCGCTCAGCTCGAAGGTCGAGTTTGCCGACGGGACCCAAACGTCCGCCAGACCGACCGCGTTCCAGCTCGTCCAGCAGGGCGCGCAGGCCGCCACGATCCGGAGCGTGAACGACTTCCAGCCGAAAGAGGGCGAGAAAGACTTCGTGACCGGCTACGAGATCACGTTCTTCGGGGAGGACTTCATCCGCGTCCGCGCAACGCTGGGGAACCGCGAGCTTGAAACGCCGAACACGCTGGTCAGGAGCGCCACGATCACGGTCCCGGGCGGAAAATGCACGCCGAGCGTTTCGGTCCTGCAGGACACGGAAAAGCACGCGCTGGTTTCCAACGGCGGCGAGACCTCCGAGATGGAACACTTCAACGGCCAGGTCGTGACGAACGACGGGACGTTCTGGTTCCGCGACTTCTGGCAGACGTGGCCGAAAGGCCTGAGCTGCGGCGACGGGACCGTCAACTTCCAGATCCTCCCGGCCCTTCCGGAAGGCTACGCCGAGAAAGAGTCGCAGGACTTCGACGAGATCATGATGCACTACTACTGGCTCAAGGACGGCGCGTACCAGTTCAAGCGCGGGATGGAACTCCTTCATGACTTCTGGGTCGTGAAGCTCGGCCACGAAACGAGCGCCGAGTGGCTTCAGAACCCGCTCTTTGCCGTCGCCGACCCGGAATACTACTGCGCCACGGGCGTTTTCCCGCCGGTCCATCCGGTGCGTGAAGGGAAGTGGGACCGCTACGAGTACGCCCTGCGCAAGAGTTTCGTCCAGCTCGAAGAAGGCCGCCAGCTTCGCGGCGAGTACGGCTGGATGAACTTCGGCGACTGGTTCGGCGAGCGCAAATTCAACTGGGGGAACTGCGAGTACGACCTGGCGTACGTCTGCGCCCTTTCGTTCTGCCGCGCCGGAAATACCGACTGGCTCATGCGCGGGGTCGAGGCTGCCCGGCACTACTCGACGGTCGATCACAAGAAATATTTGTGGGACCCGAAGATGCGCGAGCTGCAGTACTGCCACTGCTACGGCCACGTGAATTACTTCTTCACCGAGGACGATCCGCGCGTGGCGACGCTGCTCGAGAACATCGAGTACGGCGGCGAGTTCCGCTGGGAGTCCGACGGCTCGGGCGGCCACACGTTCACGCCGGGGCTTTACTACATCGCGTGCCTGACGGGCGACCGGTACATCTGGGACGCCGCTTACGAGACGTGCTGGACCCAGGCGACCCGGTACACGCCGAGCTTCAACTTCAGCATCGAGCGCGCGGCAGGCTGGTGCATTAATAACGCGGCGTACTCGCACCGCTTCACGCACAATCCGTACTTCCTGAACGCGGCCCGGCTTTACGTCGAGTGCGTCCTGAGCAAGCAGAACCCCGAGACCGGCTGCTTCGACCTTCCGCAGGACCAGACCGAATGCGACTGCCCGGACAAAAAGAACCACCGCGGCGGCAAAGCGTTTGCGGTCGGGATCCTGACGCACTCGCTCATCCGCGCAGTCGAGGAACTCCCCGAGGGTGAAGAACGCGAAAAGGTCCAGCACGCGATCGTGCGCTGCTCCGACTGGCTGCTCGATTACTCGTGGAACGAGGAAAAGAAGGGCTTCCGTTACAAGACCGGCTGCCCGAAGTACGAGAATCACGGGTGGTACTGCATCCTGGTGACCGAGGGGATCGCGTACACCGGAAAAGTGACGGGGAATCCGCGCTACATCGACTTCCTGCGCCGCACGATGCCGGACTACCTGGATCGTTCCTGCGGCACGGGCCGCGCCTGCGGCAAAGACTTCACCCAACACCACAGGCAGATACCGCACGCTTTGTACTACCTGGACGAGGAATGAATAATGAATAACGAATAACGAATAATGAGGAGAAAGAGTTTGACCTCAAGCATTTGTCAGGAAAAAGGTGGAAGTCTTTCCTTCCATTATTCGTTATTCGTTATTCATTATTCATTTAATTCATCATTCATCATTCCTAATTCATAATTTTATGTTTGCGCCCTGCTTTAATTACGTCCTTCCGTATGGCGCGGAGGTTAAATCGAACGGAGTTTTGTTCCGCATTTTCAGCCGTCACGCGACGGCGATGCGGATCCTGCTGTACGACTCCCCCGACGCGCTGGAACCTTGCGAGACGATCCCGCTGGCAGCCGGTTCGAACCGCTGGGGGGACGTTTGGGCGATTTTTGTCCCGAACCTGAAGGAGGGGACGCTCTACCACCTGCAGGCCGACGGCCCGTTCGACCTGGGGATGGGTTTCCGCTTCGACGGCAAGGCGCGGCTGATCGACCCGTTCGCCCGGGCGCTTTCGGGGCCGTACCAGTTCAACTCCAAGGGGGTCCTGGTCCCGCCGAAGTGCGTGGTGGTGAGCGACGCGTTCAACTGGGCCGGCGACCGGCATTTACGCTACAAAATGGCCGACTCGGTCATTTACGAAATGCACGTCCGGGGCCTGACCGAATCCCCCTCGAGCCGCGCGCGTTTCCCGGGCACGTACCAGGGCGTGGTCGAAAAGATCCCGTACCTGAAATCCCTCGGGATCACGGCCGTGGAGCTGATGCCGGTGCACGAGTTTCTCCCGCAGGACCCGGCGTTGAAGTACAAAACGCACGCGGAGCTTCCGCCTCGGGTGAATTACTGGGGCTACGACCCGGTGGCGTTTTTCGCGCCTCATCAGGGCTACGCGACCAACCCGGCCGAGCCCGGCTCGCAGGTGCGCGAGTTCAAGGAAATGGTCCGCGAGCTGCACCGCGCGGGGATCGAGGTGATCCTGGACGTCGTGTTCAACCACACGGCCGAGGGGAACGAGTACGGCCCGACGCTTTCGTTCAAGGGCCTGGAAAACCCGATCTACTACATTCTGGACCACGACCTTTGCGGCTACAAAAACTTTTCCGGCTGCGGGAACACCGTGAACGGGAACCACCCGATCGTGCGCGAGCTGATTTTTACCTGCCTGCGGTACTGGGTGCATAATTACCACGTGGACGGCTTCCGGTTCGACCTGGCGTCGATCCTCAGCCGCGACCGGTGGGGGAATCTGATGATTAACCCGCCCATCGTCGAGACCATCGCGGAGGACCCGCTTCTTTCCGAGACGAAAATCATCGCCGAGGCGTGGGACGCTGCGGGCGCGTACCAGGTCGGGAGTTTCAGCGACTCGCGCTGGGCGGAGTGGAACGGCCGGTGCCGCGACGACCTTCGGCGGTACTGGCGCGGGGACTCGTTCATGACCAACTTGCTCGCCACGCGTCTGGCCGGGTCGAGTGACCTTTACAAAGCGGGCGGACGCGCGCCGTACCACAGTATTAACTTCGTCACGTCACACGACGGTTTCACCCTGAACGACCTGGTCTCGTACGACCGGAAGCACAACGAAAAGAATGGCGAGGGGAACCGCGACGGCGAGAACCAGAATTTTTCCCGGAATTACGGCGTAGAGGGCCCGACCGACGACCCGAAGATCGACGCGGTGCGTCTGCGCATGATCAAGAATTTCCTCGCGACGCTCCTCTTCAGCCAAGGCGTGCCGATGCTCCTGATGGGGGACGAGTGCCGCCGGACGCAGGGCGGAAACAATAATGCGTACTGCCAGGACTCGCCCGTCTCGTGGTTCGACTGGGAGAAAGTCAAGGAAAACGCCGAGCTGGTCCGATTCGTTTCGGCGCTGGTCAAATTCCGCCGCTCGGAACCGACGCTTCGCCGGGAGCATTTCCTCACGGGTAAGCCGGAAGGGCCCGATGCGCGTTTTCCCGACGTGAGCTGGTTCCGGTTTAATGGCGAGCCGTTCGACTGGTCCGACTCTTCGACCTCGACGCTGGTCTGCATGCTCGCGGCGGCCAGTGCGAGCGGGGTCAGTAATGACCCCGTAAACCCGGGGGAGAAAAACCTGAAAAGCCGTCACCTGCTGGTGATCTACCATGGGGAGCCGACCCCCACGACGTTCACCTTCCCGGAGGAAGTGCGCGAGCTGCCGTGGCGCCTTTTCGTGAACACGGCCCAGCCTTCGCCCGCGGACATCGACCCGCTTCTGAAAGCCGCCCCGGTCGATACGGAGCAGGGGGTCGAGATCGCCCCGCAAAGCGTCGTTTGCTTCGTCAGCGAGGCGGAGTGAATTGAAATAAAAAAGTCTCATTTTTGAGACTTTTTTTATGGGACAAAATTTTCTTCGGCCCCTCTTGCGCTCCCGGGGGATTTTTGCTAAAATGGCTGAATCAGGTTTTTGAGTTTTTGGTTTATTCCCCCCACCCTCTTACAAGGAGAATTTTATGTCTCACCGTTCTTTGAAACGTCGTGATTTTCTGAAACGGGCTCTGGGAGCAGGCGGCGCGGTCGCGTGTGCGTCGGTCCTGCCCGGTCGGGTCCTGGGTCTGGACGGTCAGGTCGCCCCGAGTAACAAAATCGCCTTGGGCGCCATCGGGATCCAGCACCGCGGGCTGGAAGACCTCGGCGTCTTCTTTCGCCGGCCGGACGTTCAGTTCATCGCCATCTGCGACATTCAGAAGAAGCAGCGTCTCGCCATCAAGGCCATGGCCGACCAGAACTACGGCGATTCGGCGTGCGCCATGTACCGGGACATGAACGACATGCTCGTGCGTGACGATCTCGACGCGGTGCTGATCGCGACCGGCGACCGGTGGCACTCCATGGCGTCCATCACCGCCGCCAAGTACGGAAAAGACGTTTACTGCGAAAAACCCCTCTCCCTGACCATCGACGAAAGCCGCGCGCTGGCGAACGCCGTCAACCGGTACGGAATCATTTACCAGGCCGGCACCCAGCGCCGCAACATCGGGAACTTCCAGCTTGCCGCGGAAATTGCCGCGTCGGGGAAACTCGGCAAACTGACCGAAGTCCACGCCAATACGCTCTGGCCGGCCACGCGTCACGACTGGCTCCCCGCCGAGCCGGAACCCGCGCCGGATGACGTGGACTGGAATCTCTGGCTCGGTCCGTGCCCGTGGCGTCCGTACAATTCCGCGTACGTTGCCGGGCAGTGGCGCGGGCATTTCGACTTCCACGGCGGCGGGATCCTGGAATGGGGCTCCCACACGGTGGACCTCTGCCAGTGGGCGGCGCAGAAAGACCACACGGCCCCGGTCAAATACACGCCCCAGATCAAAGAAGACGGCTCTATGGGCGGCGAGGTTTACGCCTGGTACGAGGACGGTCTGAAACTGGTCATGCGCTCGGAAGGGTGGCTCGGCTTGGGAACCTGCTCCGCCCGCTACGTCGGCGAAGAAGGCTGGGTCGAGACCGGTGACTCGGGCAGAATGGCCGTTTCGAGCGATGCGCTGCGCGGCGAGCTGAAGTACTTCGGAATGCCGGGGACTTCACCCACCACGCACATCGCGGAGTTCTGCGAGTGCGTCAAGACGCGCCGGAACCCGTCGGCCAACGTGAACGTGGCGGCGCAGTCGCACATCGCGTCCCACTGCGCGTACATCGCGTGGCAGCTCGGCCGCACGGTCGAGTTCGACCCGGTGAAAGAAGAATTCCCGAACGATCCGGACGCGAACCGGATGAAGAGCCGCGCATTACGTGCTCCCTATAGTTTTTAGTGGTCCGTTTTAGTAGTCAGTAGTCAGTGGCCAGTAGTCAGCGTTCTGCCTTCGGCAGAATTGAGGAAAGCAAGTAAAAAAAATCGAATCCCATATTTCGGCGCAGCCGAAACGCTGACTACTGACTACTGACCACTGACTACTTTCCCCCCTTCAACCTTTACACTCCACACCAAATCAGGGAGTTTTCCATGAAAAAAATCCTTTTTCCCCTCCTGACCCTCCTCCTTTTTGCCGTTTTCGGGACGTTTGTATCCGCGGAAATCGATGAGGCAAAGAAAAACGAGATCCTCTCCACCACCGATCAGGCCGTCCTGCTTGAAGTGATCCAGACCCCCGGCGCGACCGAGGACCAGATCTTCATGAAAGGGATCGCCTGCCGGCGTCTGGCCGTCATTGGAAACGCTCAGGCAGTGCCCGCCCTGGCGAAAATGCTCGGCGACGACATTCGGCTGAGTCTCTTCGCCCGGTATGCGCTTGAAATGATGCCGTACGAAAACGTGAACCCGGTCCTGATCGACGGCGCGAAAACCATCGAGCCGAAAGACCAGAGGTTGGGCTGCATTCTTTCCTTGGGCGTGCGGAAATGCGAAGCCGCCGTTCCGGTTCTGAAGGAAATCGCGCTGAACCCGAAAACGACGTGCGACCTGAAAGCCGCCTACGCCGCCTTGGGAATGATCGCGACCGATGACGCCGCGGCGTTCCTGCTCGCCCAGGCCAAAACCACGCCGACAGACGCGGATTTCCTCGTTCGGAAACGCCTGGCCGACGCGATCCTCGACTGCGCCGAAGCGTTTGAAAAAGCCGGGGATCCGGAAAAAGCCGCAGGCGTTTATGAGGCCGTCGTGGTCCCGGTCTTCCCGACGTTCGCCCAGAAAGCGGGCGCGTACCACGCTCTGCTCTGCCGTCAGGCCGCTAGCGCGGCGGTGCTGGTCACGAAGCTGGAATCCCCCAAGGAATGCTGCTTCACCGGCGGGCTGAAAACCATCCGCGAGTTCTCGGCCGAAGCGGGCGAAACCATCACGAAAACGTGCATCGCCGAGCTCCCCAAACTCCCGGTGGATCCCCGTGCGCTGGTGATCCGCGCCATTGCCGACCGCAAGGACGACGCCAGCCGGAAGCTCGCATTTGAGGCCCTCAAGGAGCAGGGCAAATCGACCGAGTTCGCCATTCAGCTCGCGGTCATTCAGGGGATGAAACGCCTCGGGACGCTCGACCCGGTCGGTGCCCGTGAAATCCTCAGCTCCATGCCGACTAGCCAGTTCAATGAGGAGCAGCTCGCGGCCCTGTACGCCGCCAAGGTGAACACGATCTCGGCCCTGAAATCTCCGGCGCTGGACGCGGTCATTTCGGCAACGCTCCCGACGCTTGAGCTGAAGGGGCTCCGCGCCTGCGCTTACTTCGAAATCGTTGGAAACCGCCGCATCGTTTCCATGGGCCCGGCTCTGGTGAAAGCGGCCCGTACGGAAGGGATCGAGCCGGCCGTTCGCGACCGTGTCCTCGAAGCCCTCTCGGAGATCGTGACGCTTGAAAGCCTGAACCTACTGGTCGAGGCGCTCAACGGTGAAACGGACGACGCCAAGGTGGAGTGGATCCTCCGCTCGGCCTGCACCCGTCTGCCGCGTGAGGACTGCGCCGCGGCCGTGGTCAAAATGTTCGAGGCGGAATCCGATCCGGCCGAGAAAGCCAAGCTCCTGACCCTTCTGAAGCAGATCGGCGGGAAAACCGCGCTGGCCTGCGTCGTGAAAGCGTGCTGGAACGGGGAAACGGCCGACGCCGCCACCCAGACGCTCGGGACGTGGAACACGCCGGACGATGCGCTCGAAGTGGCCGACGCGTGCCTGAAACTGGCGAAAGAGTGCCCGACCGAAAAGTTCCAGATCCGAGCGATCCGGTCCTTCATCCGCATTCCGCGCCAGTTCGACCTTCCGAAAGAGAAGAAATTCGAAATGTGCCGCCAGGCCTTCGAAACCGCCAAACGGGCCGAGGACAAAATGCTGGTCTTCGAGGTCTTCACCCGCGTGATCGACGTGGCGAGCGCCCGGGCGGCCATGACTTACGCCGACGACCCGGCCTTCCGTGAGGCGGCGTACAGCGCCGTTATCGCGATCGCGAAGAAGTTCGAAGGAAAATCCGAGGAGTTCAAAGCGATCCTGAAGAAAGTGGCCGAAACGACGCAAAATGCCGAGACGAAAGCTCAGGCTCAGGCCATTTCGGAACGTCTTTGATGAAACGCGAGGAAGAAAGGAGTGAACTTTGAAGCGTGAACTGAAAAATGCGCGCATCATCCTCACCGGGGCCAGCAGCGGGATCGGCCGTCAGTTGGCCCTCCAGGCCGCCAAAGCCGGGGCCAAACTGGTCCTGACCGCGCGCCGGGTCCAGCTCCTCGAGGAGGTCAAGACCCAGATCGAGTCGGAAACCGGCGGGAACTGCGCGGTGGAACTGGTCGTGGGTGATATTACGGTCCAGGAAACCCGGGAGGCGGTGGTCAACCGGTGCGTCGAGGCTTTCGGAGGCGTGGACGTTTTGATTAATAATGCGGGCGCGGCGGCGTCGGGAGAGTTTGAAACCGGTACGCCTGACCGTCTGGAACGCGTCATGGCGCTGAACCTGACCGCCCCGGTGGAAATGATCCGACTGGTGCTCCCGATCATGAAAAAGTGGAAAGAGGCTCCTGCGGCTCAGGGGAAGCCCATCCCGCCGATGATCGTGAACCTGAGCTCGGTCGTGGGTCTGCGCGGCGTGACACACTACAGCGAATACTGCGCGGGAAAAGCCGCGATCCGGGCATTCAGCCAGTCGATCCGGACCGAATTTCACCGCTACGGGATCGACGTTCTGGTCGTCTGCCCCGGCTCGACCGACACGGGATTCTTCACGGATTACATCGAAAACTCGGGCGAGCCGACCTGGCCGCACCATAATCGGGTCACTCCGGCCTACGTCGCGAAGCAGATGCTCAAGGCGATCCGGAGGGGGAAAATGGAGATCGTCCCGTTCTTCCTCGGCAAGGTGATGAAGGGGATGGACTATTTCTTCCCCAAATCTCTGGAGCGCGCGATGGTCTTTTTCGCGGAGCATCCGGGAGTTTTCAAGTAAGGAGTAAAGACCCAAACCGTGAAACGCTGGCTTCTGAAAATCGCGGTTTTTGCCGTTTTCATGGCGCTTTTGCACGTCGGGACGCTTCACCCCTCAGTCCTTGAAGGGGTGAGGGCGGCCGACCCGTTTTTGTTCCTCGCGAACTGCTTCACGTGGACGGTCGCGGGTTTCGGTGCCGTTTCACTTGCGGTCGGGCTGGTGATGCTCGGCCTTTGCGTCTGGAACCGGCGTTTCTTCTGCCGGTGGGTCTGCCCGCTCGGGTTTCTTCAGGACGTTCTGCGGCTGGTGCGCCGAATGCTTCACGCTCCGGCCGTAAAACCCACCCGAAAAACCCTCGGGCCGTGGCTTGCGCTTCTTACGTTCGCGGGCCTGCTTTTCGGCGGGTTTACGTTTCTTTTTCTGGAGCCGCTCGTCGTGCTGGACGGAGCGCATCACGTCCCCTGGGCGCGGTGGCTTCTGGGGCTGATCGGCATTTTGGTCCTCTTTTCGCCGAATTTCTGGTGCTGGACCGTCTGCCCGTGCGGCGGCGCGCAGGAAATTCTGTTTCGTCTGAACCCGAAAGCGTGGAGAAAACCGGCTAAAACCGGGTTGGAGGACGAAACCCAGCCGGCTCCGACGGTCTCCACGTCCCGCCGCGCGTTCCTCGTCACCGCCTCGGTCGGGGTCTGCGCCGGTGCGTGGGCTTTGATGAAACACTCAGTCGGAAAGATCCTGACCGTCGTGCGTCTTCGTCCGCCGGGAGCCGTTGAGGAATCGGCGTTTCTGGCCCGCTGTACCCGCTGCGGGGCTTGCGAGGGCGCGTGCCCGACTGGGCTGATCACGACGCTGAAAGATTTGAAAAATCCGGCCCTTTACGGGACGCCGACGCTGGATTTCACTCCGAAAAACGCCGAGGACCGCGTCTTTTGCGACGAAAACTGCACGGCCTGCATGACGGTTTGCCCGACGGGTGCGCTGAAGAAGATCCGGCCCGAAGAAAAGAAAAACGTCCGGATCGCCCGGTGCGAAATGACGTTCGACCTTTGCCGCCGCGCGTACCAGAAGGAGTGCTCGATTTGCCTCCAGACCTGCCCGTTCGGGGCGATGGAGGAGGTCTGGTCGGAGGAGCAGTACGCCAAGATCCCGACGGTGAACCCCGACCTCTGTACCGGCTGCGGGAAATGCGTCGCGTACTGCCCCGGCGAGCCGCTGCGCGTCTGGGACGCCGAACTCGGCGACTTCACCGGCGGCGACCAAACCACCGGGAAAAAGGCGCTTTCTATTAGTGAGGAGTTAGGAGTGAGGAATTAGGAGTTGGAAAAGCCTTTGGCTTTTACGGGGTAAGAAGATCCACGGGGACCTCGATCGTTCCTTCCGGCTTTTGAGGTTGGAGCGTCTGGATCGGTGACAAATTACCCGCCGGGTCTTCATACGGCGACGCGTTTCCGGGTTTCTCCTGCGGCTTCAAAGTATTCTGGCCGGGAAGAATGAAGACTTCTTTGTCATCCGAGAGTTGGAACTTGGCGCCCGGTTTCCCCTGATTCGGCAGCTCGGGGAGTTCAATCGGGCCTGAAACGTCAAGCTCGGCCTCCTGGGGCTGAACGATCTCAACGTTTCCCACGTCGATCGCGGCGGCCGTTCCCTCCTTGGGCATGCGGATCTTCTGGCTCGGGCAGTCTTTGAAAGCGTCGGCGCCGATTTCCGTCACGGTTTCAGGAATTTCCAGGTTTTTTAAGGATTTGCAGCCCGAAAACGTCCCGGCTTCGATCTTCGTCACGCCCGGAGGAATATTCACCGACTCCAGAGCGCCGCAGCCCGCAAAGGCCCAGGGGCCGATTTCCGTCACGGTTTCGGGAATCGTCACGGATTTCACGAAACCGCACCCAAAGAACGCCTTGGAACCGATCGCTTCCACCCCCTCGGGAATGACCACGTTCGCGTCGGAACCGAGGTACTTACTCAGCACCGTTTTGCCTTTCATCCGAAGGATGCCGAAACTGGCCGGATCGTACGATTTGACCGCGGAGGCCAGGACGGGCGGTTCCTCTGCCGGAGTTTCGGCGGGGGGAACGGGCGCTTCTTCGGATTTCGGGTAAACCTCGAATGGAATATCGAACGTAAACGCTAGCCGCTCCGCCTCCGACCCCTTCGGCGCGCGGATAGTCAGCTTCGGGCAATTCTGCAGCGCCTGGTACCCAATCTTTACCATACTTTCGGGGATCGTGATGGAGTTTAATGAAACGCAACCTTCGAATGAGCTGGATCCAATTACTTTTACTCCCTCGGGAATGACTACGGACTCCAGGGAACTACAGTTCAGGAATGCGAAATGATCGATTCTCATCACTCCTTCCGGAATCACCACCGACTTCAAGGATTCGCAGCCAGAAAAAGCGTTTTCGCCAATTTTCGTAACACCTTTGGGAATCACCACCGAAGTTAAGGAAGTGCAGAAGCTGAAAGCGAATTCCCCGATTTCGGTCACACCTTCCGGGATCCGGTAATCCCCCGACGCGGCGGGGCACATGATGAGCGTTTTGCCGTCTTTAGAGAGCAGACAGTCCCCGGAGGTTTTAAATTCGGAGTGGTCTTTGGGGATCTTCCATTTTTTCAAAGATTCGCAGCCCGTGAACGCATCGGGGGCAATATCCGTCACGCTTTTGGGAATGGTCAAAGACTTTAAGGAACTGCAGGCAACAAACGCGCCGTCTCCGATCCGGGTCACGGTCCCGGGGATCCTCACGGACTTCAGCTTGCCGCAGTTCATGAACGCATAGCCGCTGATCACCATCACGCCTTTGGGGATCACCACGGACTCGAGGGAGTCGCAATCCGCGAACGCAGAAGAACCGATAAAGGCCACGTCTTGAGGGATCACCACGGTTTTATCGGAACCAGTGTATTTTGTGAGGACTTTATAGCCCCCCTTTTCCTCAATTTGAAAACTGGCCGGGTCGTTTTTCGGCTGGCCGCACCCTCCAAAAAAGAGTAAAAAGCCGAGCAGGAACAGAGAAATCAGCTTGAATCGTGGCATGGTTTGGCGTCCTTTCGGGTGGTTTGAGGGTTTTACTTTTTGTGGCAGTTCGCGCACTTCTCGCCCAGCGCGTCGTAATTCTTCGGGGAGTGCTTGCGGTCGAAGGCCTCGAGCGTGATGTACAGATTGTACGACGCGTCGCGGGCCTGCATGCAGAACTCCTTCCACTCGGCCGACGGCTGGTTCGCGGTCAGCGCCTGAAAAATGGCCGCAAGCGCCACGCCGTCCCCGGCCACGGCATCCAGACCGCGCAGTTTTTCCATCTTGGCACCGATCTGGCGTTTGTGGAAGGCGGCGGCCTGCATGAGTTCTTTCGTCCCGGCGACCGGCGTGTCCCACGAAAGGAGTTTCGTGTCGTCGGACTTCAGAGCCGGTTGAAGGGCGGTCCAGTGCTCGCTGGCCGAGGCGAAATCCTTGGCCGCGCTCAGGCCGGAGGCGGAGAGGATGATCCGGGACGCGCCCATCTTGAATTCGGAGTACTGGTCGTGCAGCCCGCAGACCTGGCCGAAAGCGGCAATTTCGGCGCCGAGACGGTGAACGACCGGGGCGTTCTGCTCCCAGGAGGCTTCACCGGCGGCCATCAGCGGGGCCAGCTCGGAAACCGCGCGGTTCATCTGGGCGTCCAGGATCTCGACCGGGGCGTAGGAAGTCGCGGTGGCGTCGCCCGGCGTGCGGAGGAAGTTTTCCTGAGCGCTCAGCGAAGCGACGAAAACAAACAAAACGAGGATGGAAAAAATGTGCTTCATAGTCGGACCAAAAGGATTTAAAAATTAAAAAAATCGGAGAAAACGTCGCCCGTTCTCCCCATTATTCGTTATTCGTTATTCGTTATTAATTATTCGTTCTTTTCTGATCCTCGCGACCGCGAGCCCAAACACCGGGATGGTGAGGAGGAAAAGGACGCCCGAAACGACGTAAATGTTCCGGACGCCGGTCCAGTAAATGATCCCGCCGCTGACGAGCGAGCTGACCAGCACGCCGCTCATCCGGATGGAGGAGGAAAGGCCGAAAATCGCGCCGCGCCGTTCCTGGGGCGTGATGCGGGAAAGGATCGAAAGCATTCCGGCCTCCAAACCTCCGGCAAAGAGGAAGTTGGCGAAGCGGAAGGCCGCGAAAAAGGCCAGCGTCGGCGCCAGACTCTGCAGGAACATCGTGACGGCACAGAGCACCAGGACCGGCACGGTGACGCGCTGCGGGGAGAACCGGTCGCAGAGTTTCCCCAAAATCACGCCCGAAAGCACGCCGCCGAACGCCGCAAGCGCGCTGATCCAGCCCGTATGCAGGGCCGTATTCTCGGGGCCGTGGATCCGTTCCACCATCAGCGGAACGTACGGCTCGTCGAAGCGCCGCGAGACGGCCATCAGCAGAATGACGCAGAAGCTCAGCCAGACCGCAAGCGAAAGGCCCGACCACGAGCTCTGAAAGCTGATTTTCTCCTCGGGACGCGGCGGGACGAAATCTTCATGGATGAACGCGTGGGCGAGGATCCCGGCCAGGAGGAACAGCGCGCCGCAGGTCAGGATCGCGACGGAAAACCCGTACCAGTGCATGATCAGGCCGCCGCAGGCGAAGCCGACGAGGTTCCCGCTCCAGATGGCGGTGGAGAGCAGACCCAGAGCGAAACCCTGATGTTCCTGGGGCGTGTTGGTCACGACGAGCGTCTGGGCGGCGGAGACGGTTCCGGTGAAGGCCGAGACGACGAACCGGACCGCGACGAGCCACGCCGGACTGGGCGCGAGCAGCAAGCACGGAAAGAGCAGGGCGTCCACGTAGTAGGCGCGCAGGAGCATGATCTTCCGGCCGTACCGGTCGGCCAGCACGCCCCAGACCGGGATAAAGAGGCAGAAACTCAACATTCCGAAGAACGTGAACGCGGCCATCCAGACCCCCAGCTCGGCTTCCGACGTGATCCCCCACGTGTCGCGGATGTACACCGGGACGAACGGGATCGCGCCGGAGAATCCCGCCATGACGAGGATCTGCGTCAGCCAGACGACGTAAAGGTTTTGCTTCCAGTGGTGCATAAGATGTTTGGCTCTCGACCCGCGTCCCTTTAATCGTCAAGTTTCCTGATCCAGATGTTCCGGAATCTTGTGGGGCTTTGGTGGTCCTGGAGGAAGAACGGTCCATAGCCGGTCCGGATCTGGTTTTCCCAAATCTTGCGCAGATTCTCCGTCGCTCCGTAGCGGTAAGGGTGGAACTGGGAGACCGGCTCGCCAAATTCGGCGTTTTCCTGGACGAGCTGGCCGTTGAGCCATGCCGTAATGCGGCCGGGGCGGATGATCTTCCCGTCGGCGTCCCGGCGCGGCGCGTGGTACTCGATCTCGTACGTCTGCCACTCGCCCACCGGCTTCGAGGCGTTCACCTTCGGCGCGCTGATGTGGTAGATCGCCCCGGTCAGGTCCTGGTCGTTCAGCTCGGTCATGGCCGCGGAGTCGTAGATCTGCATTTCGTAATTGCCGTGGATGTACACGCCGCTGTTCCCGTGCGCCTCGGGCTGGACCATGAACTCGACGTGGATCAGCGCGTCGCGGAAGAACTCGGCCGAGTAAACGTGATTCGACCGCACCGGGTTCTGTTCGTCCACCGGCCGCGACGTGGAGATCAGCTCACCGTTCTCGACCCGCCAGTCGGCCGGAGCGCCCTCTTTCGAGAGGAAACGGTTCATGAGCTTGCCGTCAGGACCGGTCCCGAAAAGGAGGATCTCCTGCGAGCAGGCGAAAGAAGCGAGGAAAGTAATGCAAAGGGTGAAGATGAGAGTGCGCACGTTGAACCTTTCTTGCAGTTAGGAGTGAGGAGTTAGGAGT
>JAFSMO010000067.1 GCA_017447865.1 Thermoguttaceae bacterium | reverse complement strand
TTTTTTCATAAATCAACCACTCCAAAAACAAAATTTTGAAAAATTCCAGTATAACTGAACGCCAAAATTTTGTCAACGGGTGGGGGCTTTATGCTTGCACTTAGGTGGGGGCTTTATGCTTGCACCTGACCAATTATGAATTGAAAGATCGTAATAATCGAGGCGGCCACGCCGATTAAGGCAAAAAAAGTTTTTATCACTTCAGACCAAAACCGCCGGCGTTTCAACCTGACAAATTTTTCAAGATTCTTCCCACTGATTAAATTATAGACCTTTTCATAAGCGATCATTGCGTCCTGATAAAGATTCAAAACCTTAAGATCGTCCCGAATCGCACATTCTTCGTGACGCGCGGCAATAAAAGAGTTTCTGGCTTTCGCATAAGCCGCACTTAATTCGGGCAAAAAGTTCCCATTATCGACCGTAGTTAAATCAACGCGGCAATATAAACGGGAAAAATCTTTGTACGCGTCGTCGTAGGCAATACACACGTACTTGAAGCAGTCACGAAGGACTCTCTGCAAGTGACGGCGGGCGTTTCGACTCTCCTTTTGACGGTAAGAAACTGAAGATTCCGAACGATTGCAGCGGGCCAAATGCGTAAAAATCGCCCGGATTTCGTTGGCGATTGGAACAGGATATTCTCCCGTAAGTACTTCGTAGGTCGTAACCAGCGGACAAACGACCTCGAGGTACGTCTCGTAAATGGACGCAGGACCAGATTTTCGAACCATCAACGAATCGCCTTTGCTTTTTTCTCAATTTCTTCCGGTCTGGTGATCCTTCCCAAAGCTAAATAAGGATTTCCACGGCCACGCTTTCGTTGATCCATTCTGGTTGGGAAATGAAGCGGCGCTCCCGTTTGTTTCGCAATGAATTCTTCTTCATTAAAAGAACTCTGAGCCAGTTCTTCTACAGAAAGTCCCACCGTTCGCTGAATCGCTTTTTTGGCTTCTTCATTTAATCGAAACATTTTCCCACCTCCAATTTCTGTTCTATTATAGCACAAAAAATTGTACTGTCAAGGTGAACCTTCAGTTTTTTCCATCCGGGCCATGATCAGGGCGCAGGCGCGCGCGTCCTCCAGGGCGTCGTGGTGATGGAACTGAATGTTGAAGTAGTCCGCGACCGTGTTAAGCCGGTAGTTCGGAAGCTGGACGTGCAGAACGTTCGGGAAATACTTGCGCGCGGTACTGCACGAGCATTTCCACGGGTTCGAAATCGGCGGAAGATCGAAATGGTCCAGGCAGGCGTTCAGAACGCCGCGGTCAAACGGGGCGTTATGCGCGACGAGCAGCGAGTCGCCGATGAAATCCCGCATCTGGTCCCAGTACGCGTTAAAGAGGCCGTAGGGGCGCACATCCGCGGGGGTGATCCCGTGAATTTCGATGTGACGGGACCAAAAATAAAGAACCGGCGGCCGAATGAGGGTCTGAAACTCCTCAGTCAGCACACCGTCCACGCACCGCACCAGCCCCACGGCGCACGCGCTGTCCTTGTAGCCGTTCGCGGTTTCAAAATCGATTGCAACGAAATTCATTTTCAGAAGATTTTCAAGCGGAACGTTTCGTTTACTTGCCCCGTTTCTGACGGCGGGAGGCGCAAACCATTCCGGCCATTCCGAGGACCAGCAAAACCCACGCGGCCGGTTCCGGCACTCCGCCAGCTTCGCCGTTGAGTCCTAAAATCACTCCACCGGCGGTCGCCATGACCGAAAACTCGCTCGGGAGCGTTCCGGCCTCGATCGCTTCGGCGCACAGTCTCGTCATCGAGGCAAACACTTCATTGGAATTGGAGGAATTCAGCGTGTACGTCATTTCCGGATCCCAGCCGTCATCGCCGAAGATGGCCTGAAGGCCGGCCAAGTCGCCGAAAGTGACGTCACCCGTGACCGTTCCGACCGGATTATTCGCATCGGAGAAGTCGATCGTCAGAAGGCCATCGATCTGCAAATCGCCGCGAATCATTCCATTGAGCGTGATGGCCGGGTTGACCACGTCGGAAACCGCGTTCACGAGGACCAAGTCCCCTTTATCCGCTCCAATGACGGCGCCTTCCGCGATCACAAGCCGCCCGTCTTCGATCGTCGTACCGAGTGAGTACGGTTTCGCGGACGTGTCATTCGCAATCGTCGCGGCCTTCGAGAAATCAGCCGTGAGCGTCACCGTCCCGGCCCCGGTTTTGATCAGGCCCGAGGTCTTGTCCGTGTAGTCGCAAAGCACGCCGGAGTAGGTGAAGTCCTCACCCGTGCCGCCGATCTTCACGTAGTGTTCGCCTATGGAACTGCCGCTGGGGCGAATGATCAAAGAGCCGGCCGTCTTGCCGAACTCGTAAGTGTTTTTGGCCGCGTCCGTGACTTTCAGGATGATCGGGCCGTTCCCCTGGAAGGTCGCCTTGCCGCTGGAGCTTTCGCCGTTCTGGAAGAACGCCAGGTCGTTAAGCTGGAACGTTCCCTCAAAGGCGGAATTGTTGCCGGTGTAGTAGGACCAGCCGCCGGAGTTCTGAATGATGCCGGAACCGGTCAAATCGCCGGAAAGGGTGGAGCCGTGGTCGTACTGGAATTTTCCGTTCTCGCCGATATTAATGTCCTGCGCGAAGGTGGTCGTGACCGCGCCTTCTTTGCCCTGGTAGTAGAACGTCCCGTTCTGAACGTCGATCTTCCCGTCGCCCGCCAGCGTGCCGGTGACGGTCAGCGTTGTGCCCGCTTTGTCGAGCTGGAAGGTTCCGTCCGTACCAACGGTCGTATTATTAGTGAAAGTGGTGGTGCCGCCGGTATACTTGAGCGTCCCGCCCTCAACGGAAACCGCGCCGCTGCCCAGCGCCTTCGGATACGTCGCGTCCACCGTCCCGGCATGAACGACCGTTCCGCCGGAGAACGTGTTGTTGTTCGTCCCGTTCTGCTTGATGGTCAGCGTTCCGTCACCGACTTTTTCCAGCTTGATGTTCGCCTGGAGGAACGTCTGGAGCAGGTCATCCTGACCGAGATTTCCGATCTGGAGCGTGGCGGAATACATGCCCTGGGGAGTTTCATTGCTGAACCGCCATTCCCAGCCGGTCATCTGGAGGGCGCCGAACTTGTAAACCTGATCCGCCTCGGTGTTCAGGAAAACGGTCGGCGTGGAAATGATGTAAGCCACGTTCTCGCTGGCGCTCTGTGGGGCGCTGAAGAACGTGTGGTTTCCGCCGCTCATCCTCACCGTGCCGGCAAAGGCCGAATTATCGCCGGTAAAGCGGACGAACGCCTTGCTCGTGTCCCCGGTGACCGTTCCAGTGCCCGTAAGGGAACCGGCATAAATCGCCTGGCCGTTTTTCGTCACGATCTCGAACGTTCCGGACTGGTTGACCAGAATGTCCTTCGTGATCCTGCTCTCACCCGAGGTGGAAAAGGAAAGCTTGGCGGCCGCAGGAGTCGGAACGTCCGTCGTCGGATCCGCGCCGACCGTGACGGAGCCCCGTCCCAGTGCGCCGACGGCGGTGAACGCCAGCGTTCCAGCCGAAACGACGGTGCCGCCGCGGTAATTGTTGGTGTTGTTCGTGAGGGTCAGCGTTCCCGTCCCGACTTTCTCGATCTTCATGGACCTGGCGTAATCCTGGCCATTGCCGTCGTCATAGTCGGCGAGCTTGCCGGAGAACGTCGAGTCCGTGTTTAAGCCACCGATCTGGAGGGTGTAATTCGCGGCGCTGTTGATACTCGGACGGAGCGTGCCATTGCCGGACAGTTCGCCGAACTGGAAGACCGAATTGGCCGCGTCAGCGGGGAGGAAGCAAACCGTTCCGTTGCCCACGAACTTCCCCTGCGGAACGGCCGAGTTCACGCCGGTGAAGAACATAAGGCCGGTGTTTTGGATCGTTCCTTCAAACGCGGTGTTGTTCCCCTTCAGGTTGAGCGTCATCCACTCGGTCTGCGTGTTTCTGAAAGTCCCTTTCCCGGTCAGGCTGCCGGTGTACGCAAGCTCGCCGCTCGTGGACTTGAATTCAACGTTCTGGCCCTCCGCGATCACAATATTATTTTTGATGGTTCCGCCAGAGCCTTCAAACACGAGTTTCCCGTTGTTCACGGTGATCTTCATCGCGTTGGAGCCGCTCTGGAGAGAGTTCACGTTCGTGAATTTGAGCGTACCGCCGGAGATGATGAACTCGGTGGAGGCGTGGACCGCTTTGGCGGCACTGGTGATGAGAAGCGTTCCGGCGCCGGCTTTCGTGATGATCGGGTAGTCCGGATTCGCCCCGGTATCCTGGAAGCGCACGCCTCCGGAAATGGTGAGCGTCGCGTTTTCCGCCACGGTCCAGGTCGGTTTGCCACCGTTATTTCCCCAGCCAGAGCGGACGGTGAAGGGGGCGGTGATCTCGGAGTCGGCGTTCGCCGTCACACTGTCGCGGAACAGGAACGCGCCGTAATTGGCGTCAATGCTCGTGGAGCTGCACTGGACGGTTCCGCCGTTCAGGACGATTTCCGCGATGTTCGCGAACGTGCCGTTGTTGGCCGTAAAATCCAGAACGCCGCCCTCTTCGATCGTGAACTTTCGGGGATTGCTGTCCGTGCCGAACGGGCTTTTCGAGGAGAAATTGAGGGTTCCGTTGCTGCCGACCGTGATGGAGGTGACGGACGCAAAACCGTTTTCCTTCCCAAGATTCAGTGTTCCGTCCGTGATGGTGATTGGGCCCGAAAGTTTCTGCGTATGCGTGAAGGTCACGGTCGCACCATTCGTAATCTCGGTCGCCTCCGTCCAGTTGTACTCATTGTCCGCGGTGTCCGTAATGTCAGAATCGATCGTGGCTGCCTGCGCCCCCAGGCACAGGAAAAGCGTCATGATCGCAGCAGTCAAAACCGGGCCGAACGTTTTACGTGACATAAAAAACTCCCCTCGAAAAAAAGGATTCTAATTACTTGATTTACATTTTACGCGGGAATTCCGATTTTGCAAGAAAAATTCAGAAAAAAAGTGGGAAAAAGTCCTAAAAAAGAGAAAAAATTGGGGGAAAGGTGGAGATCCAGACGAAACTCTACCTCGGTCCCGCTTCAGAAAGCGAGTTAAAACGGATTTTCAGGCGGGGACGTTTACCTGCCCCTTCTCCGGCGGAGGGCGACGCAGACCGCTCCGGTCAGGCCAAGGACCATCAAAACCCACGTGGCCGGTTCCGGTATTTTGTTTCCATCGACCGCAATGATCACCCCGCCTTCCGTCGGCATGACGTTAAAAATGTCCGAAAGCGTCCCGGCCTCGATCGCCTCGCTCAAAAGTCTCGTCATCGCGGCAAGCGTATCGTCCGAATTGGCGGATTTCAGCGTGTAGGTCATTCCCGCATTCCAGCCCGCATCACCGGAGATTGCCTGAAGGCCGGCCGAGTCGCCGAAAAGGACGTTGCCCGTGACGATTCCAACCGGATCATTCGCGTCGGTGAAGTCGAGCGTCAGCAGGCCGTCGATCTGTAAATCGCCGTTGATCGTGCAGCTGAGCGTAATGGCCGGGTGGACCGTTTCGGAAACCGCGTTCACGACGAGCCGGTCGCCAGCGCCCGTCCCAATGACGGCGCCGGACGCGATCACGAGCCGGCCGTCTTCCACCGTCGTGCCGAGCGAGTACGGTTTCGCGTTGGAGTCATTCGTGATCGTCGCGGCCTTCGAGAAATCGGCCGTGAGCGTCAGCGTACCGGTTCCGGTTTTGATCAGGCCCGTCGTCTTGTCCACGTAGTCGCAAACCACGCCGGAGTAGATGAAATCTTCATTCGTGCCGCCGATTTTCACGTAGTGATCGCTCATGGAAGTGTTACTGGGACGAATGAGTATGGAACCGGTCACCTTGCCGAATTCGTACGTATTTTTCGCCGCGTCCGTGACTTTCAGGATGATCGGGCCGCCCCCCTGATAGGTCGCCTTGCCGCTGGAGCTTTCGCCGTTCTGGAAGAACGCCAGGTCGTTGAGCTGGAACGTTCCCTCAAAAGCGGAATTATTGCCGGTGTAGTAGGACCAGCCGCCGGAGTTCTGAATGACGCCGGAACCGGTCAGATCGCCGGAAAGCGTGGAGGCGTGATTGTACTGGAATTTCCCGTTGGCGCCGATATTAATATCCTGCGCGAGGGTGGTCGACGTGCCGGTGTAGGAGAGCGTCCCGTTCTGAACGTCGATTTTCCCGGCGCCCGTCAGCGTACCTGTGGCGGTCAGCGTCGTGCCCGATTTGTCAAGCTGGAAGGTCCCGCCCTCCGCGACGGCTATATTGCTGGCGAACGTGGTGGTGCCGCCGTTGTACTTGAACGTCCCGCCCTCGACGGAGACCGCGCCTCTTCCGAGGGCCTTCGTTTCGAGAGTCCCAGCGCTTACGACCGTTCCGCCGCGGTAGTTGTTGCCGCTGTTCGTGAGGGTCAGCGTGCCCGTCCCGACCTTCTTGAGCGCAAGACTCTTCGAGTAATTCCCCTGCTCGTCATTAATATAGTCCGTGAGGTAGCCGGAGAACGTCGAGTTCGAGTTTAACCCACCGACCTCGAGGGTGAAATTCGCGGCGGTACTCGTGCTCGGACGGAGCGTTCCGCCGCCCGACAGTTCGCCGAACTGGAAGACCGAATTGTCTGCGTCTGCGGGGAGGAAGCAAACCGTTCCGCCGCCTGCGAACTTTCCTTGCGGAAGGGCGGAGTTCACGCCGTTGAAGAACATGAGACCGTTAGTCCCCGCAACTGCAGGGGTGGTTTCGGTTGCGGGAATGTTGGGGGTGAAGTTTTTAATCGTCCCCTGGAAAGTCGAGTTGTTGCCGCTCAAAATGAGTTGCTGCCACTCGCCCGAAGTGTTTGTAAACGTTCCCGTTCCGGTCAGGCTGCCCGAGTACTCGACCGTGCCGCCGGTTGGCTTGAATTCAACGTTCTGATTCGCCGCGATGGAAATATTGTTTCGGATGGGAGTTCCCGATTTCCCCTCAAACTGAAGCTTTCCGTTGGTCACGGTGATCGCTATCGCGTTCGTGCCGTCCTGAAAAGCGTTCACGTTCGTGAATTTGAGCGTACCGCCGGTGATGGTGTACGTGGTGTTTTTATGGACCGTTGTGGCGGAATTGGTGAACAGAAGGGTCCCGTCCCCGGCTTTTGTGATTTCCGCATATTGCTGACCATTGGAATCGGCCCCGGTATCGTGGTACCGTACTCTTCCGGAAACGGTAAGCGTCGCGCCTTCCGACACGGTCCATGTCGGTTTGGATTCAACGTTTCCCCAAACGGCACGAATGGTGATGGGGGCGGAAATCAACGAATCCTTGGTGGCCGTTACATCATCCCGGAAAAGGAACGCGCCGTAGCTGGAGTGAACGTTCGTGGAGGAGCACTGGATGGTTCCGCCCGTTCAGGACGATTTTCGCGATATTCGAGAACTGGCCGTTGTTGGCCGTGAAGTCCAGAACGCCGCCCTCTTCGATCGTGAACTTTCGGGGATTGCTGTCCGTGCCGAACGGGCTTTTTGAGGCGAAATTGAGGATCCCGTTACTGCCGACCGTGATCGAGGTGATGGACGTAAAGCCGTTTTCCTTCCCCAGATTCAGCGTACCGTCCGTGACGGTGATCGCGCCGGAAAGGTTCTGCGTGTGCGTGAAGGTCACGGTCGCACCGTTCGTGATCTCGGTCGCCTCGGTCAGGCGTACTGATTGTCCGCGGTGTCCGTAATGTCAGAATCGATCGTCGCGGCCTGAGCCCCCAGGCACAGGAAAAGCGTCATGATCGCAGCAGTCAAAACCGGGCCGAACGTTTTACGTGACATAAAAAAATCCCCTCGAAAAAAAACTCTGATTACTTGACTTCCATTCTACGCGGGAATTAATTTTTTGCAAGAATATTTCAGGAAAAAGACCAAAAAAGAGAGAAATTTGGGGGAAGCTACGCGATCCGGGTCAGGCGGAGCGGCGTTTCCCCTCCGTGGCGAACAAAACGGCCAGGACCGCGCAAAGGGCGAGCCAGACCAGTGGCCACGTGATGAACCGGTGCGAAGTCTCCACCGTCTCCGGCGCTGCGGGCTGGGAACGGAGCGTCAGAAGAATTTCCTCGGCCATGCGCTGGGCGTCCTGATTTTCCGGGTCCAAAACGCTTCCGCCGCTGCGCTCGGCCCACTCGGCCATCGTCGCACGGTCCGGGACCGTCCGGCGGAAATCGACCGGCTGGGCGGGGATTTCGACCGGGAGTTTCTCCGCGGCCGTCACCTGCTCGACCTTCGAAGTTTCGCCGGGAATTTCGGGGATTTCCGGGGTTTTCGCGGGCTGATTTTCGCCCCGGGTTTCATTCCTCCGGAGGGCGTGGAGCGTCTGGACCCAGTACGCGCGGAAGAACGAGTCGTCGTTTTTGCGCCACCGCCACGAATTATCGGTCGCGTGGAAAAGCACGGAAACGCGGTCCGAACGGCCCAAAATCAGAAGCGGGAACGCCCCGGCCGAGGTCCGGATCTCGGCGAGCGTCTGCGCGTTTCGGGTCTGGGCGGGAACGGTCCAGTACGAGTAAACCGGCGGGAGTTTTTCGGGAAGCTGGACCCCATTCGCGGCACAAAACGCCTGACCAGCCGGGAGGAAAACCGCCTCCGCGCCCGCCGGGATGTTCTGGAACGCCGCGCCTTCCAGGGAAACGGGAAGCAGCGGGCTCAGCTCGGACCGAAGCCACGACTCCGGGCGGAAATTCCGGCCCGCGAGTACGACCAGACCGTGCGGACGCGCCGTTTCGGCCGGTTCATCCAGCCACGCGGAACGCAGGCGGGAAACGTACTCCGTGCCGAGGTCCTGCGGGGAAACCGAGTCGAAAATCACCGCGTCGATCTGGCTCAGTTCGTCCGCGGGGGGGAAATCCGCCCGCAAAAACTCGTCCTGCTCCGAATCCATCGCAAGCGGCGACGAAGCCGGGGCCCAGGTTTCCAGCTGGATCGACGGCTCCCGGGCGAGAAGGTTTCGAAGGTTCCGAAACTCCCAGTCCGGCCCCGACGCGATGAGCAGGACCCGGCACGAACGCTCCGCGACGGTCAGCGGGAGTGAAAGCGCCGGGTTTAGCGCCGTGGGATCGAGCATGGTTTCAAGCCGGAGCGTCTGGGGGCCTTCCGCCTCGGGAAGCCAGTTGAAAACCAGCGCGGCCGAGCCGGATTTTTCGGGGAAAAGGACCGTTTTTTCGGCGAGCGTCCGCCCGTCGGGGGCCTTCAGACGCACGGAAACCGGATGATTTTCTGGAAGATTGAGCGCGGAAACCCGAAATTTCAACTCGGACGTCTCGCCCGCCAGAAACGTCGAGGCGGGGTTCTGCCACTCGGCGTAGATCTGCGGGACCTCCTTGCCGTCGGTGGGCCCGATCACGGCCGGAAAAAGGGCGCAGCGGCGTTTGCGCGCCTCAGATCCAATGGTTTCCGCGGCGGTTCCGTCGGTCGAAATGCCGTCCGTCAGCAAAACGACACCGGCCAGACATTCGCGGCCATCCGAGCCGGAAAAAACGTCCGTCCGCAGCGTGCTCAAAACCGCCGTTCCGAGCGGCGTGCCGGCCGGGTCCGAAGGGACGATTTCGCTCAGACGGAACGTTCGGACCGGGACGTTGGCACGCCGGAGGACCTGAATCAGGCGTTCCGCGAGACTTTCGGCCGTTTTGAGCCGGCTTTCCTCCGAACCCGCCGGGAGGTTCATGCTCGGCGAGTCGTCCAGGATCAAAGCCAGACCAGGGACCGGGACTTTACGCTCGACCAGCGCGAGCTGGGAAACGCCCAGAAAAAGCAGAAACGCCGCGGCAAAACGGAGCGCACGCCGAAGCCGGGACGGGTTTTTGTCCCGATGGTTCAGAAAAAACGCACCAGCCGCCAGAATCAGGCCGAAAAGAAGATTCAGCCAGGCGGGAAACGCGGATTGGAATTCCAGGGACCAGTGCAGCATGGGAAAAGAAAAAAAGAAAAAACGTTTGAGGAAATTGGGGCGTTCGTCACAAAATCCGGAAGGCTTTCCGCGACTTGAACCGTCCGGGCGCAGCGGTGAATTTTTCCATTCCCTCGACCAAAACGTTGAACGGAAAATCCTCCGGACGGCCAAGCGAAACCACGTCGCCGACTTTCCAGCGCAGCAAATCCTGCGGGCGGATCCGGGACCCAGCGAGCTGGACCGAAATTTTCACCGGGGTCAAGGCCAGGGCGTCCGTGGCGTCTTCTTCGTCTTCCTCAGCGCGAACACTCCGGGAAATCTGCGAGTTTCTCATCGGCTGCGGGTGCAGACGCGGGATCAGGATCCGAAAGTTCCCATCGAGCGGCCCGACGTTCAACTGAAAAATCGGCGCAGCAAAGAAAACCTCCCCACCCCAGTCCAGCGGGCCGGTCAGTTCAAAGTCGAAAGGCTCCTCAAGGCCCCAGGTTTGCCGGATCGCGTCGTTCAAAAGGAGGAGGAACTTGGACGTGAGCCACTTTTCCAGGCCGGTCAGTGGGCGGGCGGAGTTCGAATCTTCCTCCAAATGCACGCCGTCGCCCCCTTGAAGGCGGTCCAGGACGCCAAGCAGGAGCGCCGGTTCAAACTCAAAGCCGAGCACCAGCCCGGGCGCGATCTTCTCCCCCACAAGCCGGAAGAAAAACGTAAAACCGGCGATTTTTTCGGGCTCTGCTTCGTCGTAAGCGGCATAACGCACCGCCGCCGGGCCGCGTAAAAGGGCCGTCAAGGGAGCCTGGAGCTGCGCAGCAAAAGCGCGGAATCGTGTTTTCCAGTGGACTGTGTTCATGGGAAAAAGTGGGCAAAAAGGAAATCTTTTCACTTTCCGGGCAAAACTTCCCGGAAACCCCTTTATTATATCAGGTCCATCCCGAAAACGCAAGGGGATTTTCGAAAACCAAATCCGATCGGAAGCGAAAAAGTGCTTTTTTATTTCACTTTCTTCTTCAGTTCCTCGATCTGCTTTTCCAATTTTTCCATCTGGCGCTTATAATCCTCGGTCTGAATTTCATGAGCCTTCACCCGTTTCTGGTGCATTTCTTCGACCTCAGGAGTTTTCTGCGCTTTCTCGTAATTACTATTTTCCTGCTCGATCTGCTTTTTGTAGTTTTCAAACCGAGTCTTCAAAACTTCAAGCGCGTGTTCCTTCTGACGCAGTTGATCCTCCCAAAACGACGATTCGTCCGTCAGAATCTTTTCCTCCTCATTGTACGGATCGGAGCTGAAACCGAAATCAATGCAGAATTTCTGAAAACTCATTCGGGCGGTTCCTTTGATCGGGTCCCCGACCATCGAAAGACGCTGGTCCACCGGGAATTTCCCGTCGAAAATCAATCGGCCATTTCTGCGGTCAAAGAACCGGATCACTTGCGAGTCGGTCGTGTCACGCGACGCACTTTCCACGTAACTGGATTCCTGATGCAGCAGGCACAAAACCGGAATGCCCACAGGAAGGTCTTCGAGCAGCCAGGAGCGCGTCACGAAAAGCGATTTTTCCCAAAGCGGCTTTCCGTTTGCGTCGAACCGGCAGACGAGCGCGTGATTCAGCATGATCCCGTCGCCGCTGTAGTTCGTCGTTTCTTCGAGCAGTTCGTCCAGATTCTCTCCGGACTCCGCGTCAGAGCCTTCACCCGATTCTTCACCCGAGTTTTCTCCCGATCCATCGCCGGACTTTTCGCCGGACTTTTCGTCGGACTCTTTACCGGGTTCATCTTTAGGTTTCTCCTTGGGTTCCTCGTAGTATTCATCGTAGGAAAGGACGGCCGTAAAGCATCCGTTTTCGTCCGGGAGGATGCCGCAGGAAATGACGTGCCTCGGGTCCCACTCAAACGGTTTTCCGTCCCGGCCTTTCGGAAGATTGGCGGCGGGGGGGAAGTCCAGGACCAGATGCACGCCAGTCCTCGAATTAAAGACTTCCATCTGGTGTTTCCAGTTCAACGCATAGCACAAAGAGGAACCCATGGAAGTATTTTTCAGGCTCCACGATTCCAGGTAGTACGGGACCGACTCCTTGATCAAACGGGGATCCTGGAGGGCGACCCAAACGAATTTCTGCGTTTTCTGGTCCCAGAGGTACGAACTATGCGAGTTCCCGATGGTGCCCCAAACCAGATCCCCTGCGACCGTTCTGCGCTGCAAAGGAAGCTGGGTTTTCCCGACATAAAGCCCCGTTTGCGGGTCCACGGTTTGAATTTTCTCAAAGAAATTTTCAGGTCTCAGGAAAACCTGGTTTTCCGGTGAAACTTCCTTTTGGAGTTCCTCAAGCGTCAGGTCACGCAGCACCCGGAACGGGACGAAAGACGCAAGATCCACCGCGGGTTCGGCTTCCGTTCCATCTTCTGACTCCTTTTCGGAAGGCTGCGGCTTTGAATCCGCTTCTGAATCGCCGTCCGACCCGGAATCATCTGCCACTTCGGAATCGAATGGGTCGGCCTCCCCGGAACCATCCGCGACCTCCTCGTCTTCCTCGTCTTCCTCATTTTCCTCTGCTTCATCCATCAGTACGCCATAGCACTTGAAAACCTCAACAAAAGGTTCCGCGCTCGCGGCGGTTTTCACCGTTTCCGGGTCCAGTACATACCGCGTTTTACGCCCTTCTTTCCAGAGCAGTTCGCCCTCAAAGAGCCCAAAACGCTGGAGCGTAAAATCCTTGAAGGAAAAAACAAAATTTCCACCCTGAGAGTCCCACTCACAAGTCCATGGCGAATTCATCGGGTCGGAACTCAGCGTGGAAAGATTTTCTTCTTCCAACTGTTTCTGGATCGGTTTTAAATACGGCTCCAGTCCCAAATCCATGGGTTCAGGTCTTTCCAGGAACGTAACGGTCGGATCCACCTGCTGAAAATTCCCAGGCTCGTGCTGCTGCGCAATTTCTGAAGCCGAACGCAATGTGGGCGCGTACAGGGACGAGCTTGCAAGCATCTGCCAGTCATGCTGGAACGAGGACCCCTGGCAAAATTCCCCAGCGCCTGAACGTGAAATGATCCTGAACGAAACCCGATTATTCCGCGGTGACTTTTTGGCGGCGGCAACGGAATCCGGCAGTGAATTGACGCTGAACAAAGTACGCCCAAGCGGATCCTCGCAGGTAACCGGGTAACTGTCAGCCTGAATGAAATTGAAATTTCGGAACGCCAGCCCCTCCAGAAGGCAAACGCCCGAATATTCACCAAAGCGTGCAATTTCGCCTTCATTTTTTAAAGTTCCTTTTCCTCGTTCGTCGGCTTTTTTCACCTCAATTTTCCCAACGGGGAAAGCCGTGAATTCCGGATCAAGAATCTGACGCACCGGATCATTTTCCGCAAGACCGAGCCGAAGTTCATGCGCCGTTTTCCCATCCAGAACCGCCTCGTTCGGGAATTTGCGTTCCAGCCAGCGAAGCGCCAGCGCCGCCCGGGAATCCTCGTGAAGCTCGCGGTACACACGGAACAGTTCCGCCCCAGCTTCCATGTCCGAGGGAGCGTTCTGAATGATGTACGTTTCCAAAAGGGTAAAATTCCGGGAAAGTTTCAGCAGTTCGAAGAACTCGCTCTCCGTCGTTTTTATTCCATCCCAGAATCGAAAACGCAGCCGGAACCGGGCGAACGATTTCACCAAATCTTCCGCTTTTCTCCGAATCTCCAGCGACTGTTTTCCCGCCATCAAATCCTCAAACTCTTTATGCAGAGACGCGTACTCCGCCTCGGCCCAGTTTTTCAACTCGGTACGCGTCGGGTCGTCAGAGGGAAGTTCCCGCATTAACCAGTCAAGCGTCGCGGCGAGCCAAGCGTCCGGCGCCTGCTTCAGCTTTCGGTCCGGCGTCTGGTTCTGCTTTTGTTCCGGTTCCTGGGGCAGTATGCTTGCCGCCTGCTGGTTCTGCTTGTCTTCCGGATCGCTGGCGAAAAGCGATTCGGCCACCGGGATCAAAACTTCCTCAGCTTCTGAATCTTTTAGAAGTTCCACCGTTCGGCGCGTCCAAACCAGTGCGTCTGGCCAGCGTTTTGCAGTGAGGAAAGAACGCGCGATCTGCGTGCTGAATTGCAGTTTTTCCTCCGGCGTTTCCATTTGGGAGTAAAACTCGTTCAAGTCGAAACCTGGATCCGCGCCGGAAACGATCGCTTCAGCCGAAGCCGGGGACTGAGCGAGGGCTAAAATCGCGCGTTTCATCAGGTCGTGCGTGTAAACCCCGCCGGTTTTCAAAAGCGTAATCGCCTCGGGAAGTTTCCCGGCATTCCACAGACGAACGGCCTCCACCTGGATCGCTTCCGGGGAGGTGGGATCCGCATCGCGCGTCCGTTTCAGCCAACCATCCGCCGCGTCGTTCTGAATGAAGGCTTCCAGCGCCTCAGCGTTCTGGGAAAGGAGAAACTCTCCGACCGGGATCAGGTTTCCAAGCCGATTCGGCTCATAGCAAACAGTACGCGCTTCCTCTTTCAACGTTTCAAGGGAGTAGCGGACCAACGCATCCCCATGGGGGAAAATCAGCGAGTTCCCGGCTCGGAACCCCATGCCGCTGGTTGGAGGAATCTGGAAATTTCCAATTTCTGAACCGTCAGCAAGGTTCAATTTGAAAACTCTGTCGCGCGTTTTGACCGTCACCCCTCCGTCATTCACGGCCAGAATCGACTCGTAGGGGACGGGATTTTCTTTCGACCAAAGGGTTTTGCCCGTCACGGAATCCAGGCAGACCAAACGATTGGACTGGTTAGTGGACGTTAAATAAAAGATTTTTTCTTCCGAAGTAACGACTTCTCGCAGATGCCCCTCCGGGAAATCGCCCGTGATCAGCGAAGCCGCCCGGGTATCGAAAACCTGGCGCCCATTCGTTTCCAGAGTTTTCCCGCAGATGTTTCCCCAAATGAGCGCGTGCGTGACGGAATTCACTCCGATCAAAGCGCCTACGGGAGTGGGACAGACGATTATTCCATTCGTAAGCCGGGGCGTACAGGAAATCGGCGACGGGCCCGGATCAGAGGATGAAAGGCAAAGAATTTGGGACCAAAGGAGTTTTCCCGTTTGACTTTCCAGCGCCAAAAGCCGAATCGTTCCCGCGCGCTGGCCCAGTACGTAAAGCGTTTCGCCGACGCAAAGCGGAGCGCCGAGGAACATCGTGCCGCTTTGCGCGAGCGTCTGACCGCCCACGTGCCAAACGAGTTTCCCGGTCTGAATGTTGTAGCACGCCAGCCGGTTTGGAATCGTGTTCCGGTCGGTCGTGTCCAGTGGATCATCGGGGCCGATGATGCCTCCTCCCTGAATCTGAATATTACCTCCACCCTGAATCTGAATGCGGCCCTGAATCGGAATCGCCTGGCCCGCACGGATCTGAATGGGCTGCGCCTGAATTACCGGGTTAAATCGCTGTTTCATCAAAGAATCGGGCGCCGGCAGAAAACGCTGGATCGAGTCCTCCACGCAGAAAACAAGTTTCCCATCGCTTGCGAGCGTCGCGAAAACCTCTTCGCCAAAAATCTGGTGTTTCAGAAGCCCGGCCATTAATTGGTGCGCGGCCGCGTCGGGCGTGTACCCCTGAACTGCCCCTTTCTGGGAAGGTTCCAGGCGGTTGAGCCGGTCACGGACCCCCTCGTAATCCATCGTCGGAACGGCCCAGAGCTTCTTGCCGGTTTGAAGGTCAATGGCCGTCAGATTCCACGCCGTACGCATCAGTGCCGTGTTTCCGACCACCAGCGGCGCGTGAACCGGAAGAATGGAATTTACGTGAGCCAGAAGCGCCAGAATGACCGTTCCTTCCGGATCGTCGATCATCGAAACACGCCAGCACGGGGTCAAAATCGGCATCGAAAAGTTTCCCGCGTCCGCACAGCGGGCCTGGTTCTGCAAAAGGAGCGTCCAGGCACGTGAAGCTTCTTCCGGAAGAGCACCCGCCAGAACCGGGACCTGACTCTTGAGCCAGGCGGCGAATTCCTGGGCAGAAGCCCCGTTGGGGATCGCCTCGGCCAGAGGTTTTCCGCCGATTTTCAAAGCGTTCCACGCAGCCGCCCGCGACTTCTTTCCCTCCTCAAGAATTTGAACCGCCTCATCACCACGCCCGACCGCGAAATCGGCCGAAGCGAGGTAAAGCGTCAGGATCGGCTCGAAACGATTACTCAGCCGGGGATGGGCGATCAGTTTCAGGAAAATCTCACGCGCAGCGGCGGGTTTCTGACGGTCCAAAAGGTCCAGCCCCAGTAAAAAAGCGGCCTCGGAACCAGCCTTTGTGAAAAAGAAGCGGTTTGCCGCCTGGGCGACCAATCCCATTTTCCCCTGTTCCAGCCCGTCGTTGAGTAAAAGTCGGGCCGCGGTTCCAAATTCCACCTCGTAGATTTCAAGCCCCTTGGGGGGAAGCATTTCCAGAATCTGCTCCGCCTCCTGCTTCAAATTACGGAAAACCTCGGCGTTCCCATCCGGAGAAGACTCAGCCATGTAGAAAAAATCCTCGTCGGAACTCAGGATCTGGTCCAGTTTCCGTACGGCCTCGGCGTAACGCTCCATCTCCATCAGCTTCTTCGCGTCTTCCATCGCACGGCGGAATTCACGAGGTGGAGCCGGGAAAATCGTTTGCTTTTGTACGTTTTCATTTTCGTCTTCGGAGTTAGAGGAAATCTGCCCGGGGAGCGGCCGCCGGATCATCTGCCCGGAAACTGGGGAAAGACCGGGAAAAAACGGCTCAAAAAGGAGGAATGCAAGCAGGAACGAAACGGTGAGGAAACGTTTTTTCATGGGAGTCAGGTGAAAGATTTAAAACATAAAACCCTCCCCGGAAAGGGAGGTAACAAAAAATTAAGGGCCTCCTTTTAAGAAATACTTAAAAAGAAGGCGAGGGAAAGGTTCACTTCAGGGAAGCACGGACCCTCGGTCCGGATCCGTGTTTCCCGCGGTTTTCTACGCTTTGCGTGCTGATCTCCTGACGGCGAGCATTCCGCCCAGCCCCAGCAGGAGGAGCGCCCACGTGGCGGGCTCCGGCACATCACTGCCCGGTGCGCCCATGGTGAGCCACAAAGAGCCATCCCTGAAGTCGATCTCGTATGGTCCCGCATCGATCAACGGAGCGAGGTCCCTGAGATTGATCGTGCTTTCACTGAGTTTGATGGAATCGGCGTTCAATTTCAACTCGATTTCACTGCCTTGGGCCTTTTCCGTGTCCACGACGATTTCCGTCCCATTCTGCAGGAGCAGCTCGTCAACCGTCAGACGGTCCGTCTCATTTCCGACCACTTTCAGGTTGATGGCGGAATTCTCGCTGAGCGTCAGTTTATTCGCGGTCAGTTCACTCGTCTGTTCCGGATCGGTCCCGACGGCGATCGTGCCCTGCGTGACCGTGATGTTTCCATCGACCGTTCCGCTCAGGCTGGCGATGGTGCTCACGTCCGCGGTGGTCACCGTCACGTCCTTCGGAAGCGTTTTTCCATCCGCGACGGTCAGGGAGCCGCCTTTCATCAGGAGCGTTCCGGTGATTTTCTGCCCGTCCGCCGCGATGACCAGCGCCCCGTCGGGTTCGACCGTCAGGTTATTCGCCGACTGCTGGTTGGCGGTCCGGTTCAGCGTCAGAGTCCCGTCTTCAACGATAAAGTTCGCGGTATTATTGTAATTGACGCCGCTGACCTGATTATCGCTGGCGAACGTCCAGTTCCCGTCGCCGACTTTCCTGACCGTCAGGCCGTAATTGCCCTGGTAGTTGATGAGCGAGCCGGAGAAAGTGCTGTCGTTTCCGAGCGCCCCGATTTCCAGCGTCACATTTCTTCCGCCATTTCCGGCACGGACCCAGCCGGTTCCGGTCAGGTCGCCCATTTGGATCGTTTTGCCATCTAAATTGCCGGACTCGATCAAAAGACCGCAGTCTTTGGTCATGCTGAGGTTGAACGAGGCTTTCTCGCTTCCGAGCGCATTGCCGGAATTAAACGCGAACCAGCAGTTCCCGCTGATGTTAATGTCGCCGCTGAACGTGCTCATGCTTCCGTTCAGATTCATGAAATTACCGCGGTTCGAGGAGGTGAAATTGATGGTCGATTTCACGTCATTGGCCGAGGCCAGGCCGCCGAAAGTCTGCGCCGCGGCGGAGCCGTTCACGTTGGCCGTGATGTCGCCGTCGGTCGTTCCATTGAATCTCAGCACACCGTTTTCCGTGGATTTCACGTTGGCGGTGAGAGTCGAGGTTCCGGTGTTTTCAAGCGTCAGACCGCCCGCTTTCATCGTGACGTCCTGGAACTCGATCTTACGCGCGCCGGAGTTGAAGAGCTTGCCGCCATCGACCGTGACGACGTTGGTCGGCTTCACAGTGGAAGCGTTTGCCGCACGCTTGTAACCAAAGGCCGCGCCGGAGTTGACCGTCACGAACGCGTTATTATTAATGTGCCCGTTGTCGTTGTTGCCGCACTGGATCGTACCGCCGTCGATGATGTACCCGCCGGACAGTTCGGCGCCGCCAGAAATGATGAGTTTTCCAGCGCCGGTTTTCGTCAGGACGACGTCTGTACCAGTGAATCCTTTATCATGAGTAAGGATCACATCTAACGGGTTCTCGAACCGGCTGTCGGACAGGACCGTGAACTTGTTGCCGAGCGTCACGGCATTCTGTTCGGAGAAAATACCGCCGTCCATTACGATTTCCGTCGCGCCGTTTCCTAACCGATCGGCCGCATAGTTGCGCAGGATGCCTTCCTTGATGGTGATTTTCGTCAGATTGGCGCCGTTGCTGCTTCCCATGGCCAGCGCACCGGTGCCCGTTTTGATGAAGGAACCGTTAACCGCGCCGCGCAGAGCCACGTGCCCCGCAGGATCGCCGTCCACTTCAATGGTTCCGCCGTTCGAGGTCAGGTTTCCCGAAAGACTCAGATCGGCCCCGGCCGGGATCACGTAGTTGAACGCCAGCGTTCCGCCCTCTCCGATCTCGAAACTGCGCGCGTTGCTCGTGTAGCCGCAGGTGTTGGAGGCCTCGCCGTTTCCGAACTGGAGCTTGCCTTCGGTCACGGTGAATTTGGTCACGCCGGTCAGGTTGTTTCCCGTCACGAGAAGCGTCCCTTCGCCGGTTTTTTCGAGGGTGCCCGTCACGGTCCCGGCCAGTTTCGTGGAGTCGCCCTCTTCGGCGCTCACGACCGCCACTTTGCCGGCGGACTCAATATTATTGTAGAATGTAAACGCGCCGGTGCGGTTGATCGCCAGCGTGCCTTCCTCGCCGATGATGATTTTGGTCATCTTGGACGGATCGTTCCCCGCGCCGAGGTGGCCGACTTCGCCGCCGTCACCGATCTGGATCGTGCCTTCGGTGATGGTCGTATTGCCGGTGTAGTTATTCTTGTAGCTGTTTCCAATGGGAGAGGAGGCGTAGTACGGCTCGTAGTCAGACGTTATGGTCCACGTGCCGGTTCCGACTTTCTCTATGGCGTAGTTGGAATTTTCGTAGCGGGAGAAACTGCCGGAGAAAGTAGTGTCGATGTTTTTCGCGCCGGTCTGGATCGTGAATGTTTTTCCGGCCTGTCCGTTTGAACGGAAAATACCATCGCCGGAAATCGCGCCGACTTGCAGGGTTTTGCCCGTCGGATCAAACTCAAGGAGGATTCCCGAGTCGATGGATTTGCCCGCGTCGGCGCCCTCTTTGATCTTTCCGGGGTTGGGATTGAGCGTGACGGTGGAAAAATCGGTCGTCGCGCCGTTGAGCGAGATCCACGTCCCGAGGGTGGTATTCGTTGCGGGACCGGCCGTGATCGTACCGGAAAAACCGCTCACGTCATCGCATTGAATGTACATGAAATTCCCGCGGACGGAGGTGAAGTAGATCTCCTGATTGTCACCGCCGGTGATACTTCCCGTCATGTAAACCTTGGAACCGGAGCCGTCGATCGTGAAGCGTGCGTCCTCGGCTTCGCCCGTCAGCACGAGGTCTTTAAGAGTGGTTTCCGTGGTGCTTCTGAGCGTTCCCGCATTTTCCACGGTCAGATGGGTGTACGTGAACTTCTGCGGCCCGATGTTCTTGAGGGTCCCGCCCTTCAGCAGGATCGATTCGTTACGGTCGATCGTGTAATTGTAGGCCGTGCGGCTGTACTGCAGGGTCCCGTTTTCCTCCACGATGACTTGCGTGGTATCGGAGAGTTTGCCATCGTTGGCGCCGTTTCCGATCGTAACCGTTCCCTCCTTAATGGTCAAGGGACGCTTGAGATCCAGGCCGGAACTCGAGAGCGTCCAGTTGCCGGTCCCGACTTTGGTGATGTAAACGCTGTCATTGTTGTGTGTGGGGATCAGGCCGCTGAAAGAGGCATTGGTGTTCGTGCCGCCGACCTCGATGTAGAAATCCTTCCCCTGATTCCCCATCGGACGAATCCAGCCATTCCCGGAAATGGAGCCGAACTTGACCGGATTATCCGCGGTCGTGTTAATGTTGTCCAAAAGAATACCGGTCACCTGGTCCCCCGTACCAGTCGAATTAATGACAAAATCGGCGTTCTCGCTGCCGTAGTTGGATTCCCGAATGGAAAACCAGGCCTGGTTGGTAGTGGTGACCGTGCCGGAGAAACCGCTCATGCTTCTGTTAAATTGGATCTGGGGGCGGCCACTCGAAGGATTAAGAATCACATTGCCTTCGCCGGAAATCGTGCCGTTGATGGCGATCGCGGTTGAAGCCGACAGCCAGCCGCCGTTAGTAAAGACAAAATCGTCCGAAGTGGTGGCGTCAACCGTGTAGGGACTTTCCTGGGTGTATGTTCCTCCATCGATCGTAACAGTCGCCGCGGAGACGGAAGCGCACGGAAGCGCCGCTCCCGCAAGGAGGAAAAAGTACGTCAGCAATGAGTGAAAACGTTTCATTGATTTGCACATAAAATCTTAAATGTTGGGTTCCTGAAAAAACTCAGGAAGGAATAAAAAGGGGAGTTAAACTCCGATGTTTACACTTTAACGTATTAAATTATACGCTGGTTTGCGTTTTTCGCAAGTAATTTTTCCAAATTTTTTAAAATTTTTAAAAATATTTCAAAATTTCCTTTGGGGGGTTGATTTTTCGAGGGGAATCAGGTATAATCGGCCTTTAAGATTTCAATTTTTCTGTTCAACCCCTTCCCCCTTTCCCCTTGACCGATCATGAAGCCCACCTTTTTCACTTTCGCGTTTTGGTTCCTTTTCCTTTCCTCCGCTTTCGGAAGGTTCTGGATCACTCCGGCAAACCCGACGCATGACGCGTCCACGTACGACGATCTGGTGATCGACTGGCTCCTGCAGGACCTCGCGTTCGACCCGGCGCAGGGGCAGCTTTCCGTCGAGCGCCCGGCGGAGGGGCAGACGATCCTGGACGCGCTCATCGCCCAGCTTACGCCCCCGACCGTTCAGAAGGTTTTGGACGAAATTCAGACCTCCGCGCAGAACGACGAAACGAAAAATCGGCTCGCGGAGCTTCAGAACGAACTGAAAACGCTGGAGGGCGCATCGGCCGGGGACGCGCGTCTGCTCGAGCTCTACAAAAAGGCCGCGGAAGTGCGCCGGGGCTTGCGTCTGGCCTCGCTCAAAGCGCATACGAGCCGGATCTTCTTCACGAAGCATCACAATCTGGGCGGTTCCCACTACGCCTACACGGAGGCCCTTTCCGACGCGCGGGCGGAGCGCCACTTCTGGGCCGGCTCGCAGCTTTGTGAGCTTCAGCTCAACGACGCCGGCGTCTGCACGGTGCGGGTTTTGATCGACGATCCGGCGGGAATGATCCGCGACCCCGACCTGACGCGGGACGGGAAAAACGTCGTTTTCGCCTGGAAACGCTCGGATTTCCTCGACGATTTCCACCTCTGGCGGATGAACCTCGAATCGGGCGAGCTCAAGCAGCTGACCTTCGGACTGGGCTGGGCCGATTACGAGCCATGCGTGCTGCCGAGCGGCGACATCATGTTCAACTCGTCGCGGTGCGTGCAGGCGGTGGACTGCTTCACGACGGAAGTCTCCAACCTGTACCGGATGGACTCGGAGGGGCGTTTCCTGCGGCGCGTCAGCTTCGACCAGGTGCACGACAATTACCCGGTCCTGATGAACGACGGTCGGGTGATCTACACGCGCTGGGACTATAACGACCGCGGGCAGATCTTCCCCCAGGGCCTTTTCCAGATGAACCCGGACGGAACGGCCCAGACCGCCCTTTACGGAAATAACAGTTGGTTCCCGACCACGATCCTGCACTCGCGGCCCATTCCGAACACGAACGGGAAGATCCTCTGCGTCTTCAGCGGCCACCACACTCGTCAGCGAGGGAAACTCGGCGTTCTGGACCCGAATCAGGGCCGGGAGGAAGCGGACGGCGCGACGCTTGCCGCCCCGTTCCGCGAAACGGAACCGGTCCACGTGGACGGTTACGGCCAGAGCGGCGAGCAGTTCTGCTACCCGATGCCGGTCACGGAGACGGAATTCCTCGTTTCGTACCGGCCGAACGCGAACCCGCAGGAGTGGGTCCGCGACCGTCCGAAGACCATGCACGACGGCGCGCCTTTCGGGATCTACTTCATGAACCTGGACGGCCGCCGGGAACTGCTGGCCGTGGACTACAAAAACGACGAGCGCTCCTGCACCCAGCCGTTCTTCCTGACGCAGGACTCCAAACCGGGCACCGCCACGATCGCGACGGAGCGTCCGTCGATGGTGGACCCGTCGCAGGAAACCGGCGTTTATTACCTCCAGGACGTTTTCTACGGCCCGGGCCTCGAAGGGGTGGACCGGAAAGACGTCCGCTCACTGCGCGTCGTGGAGATCGGCTTCCGCACCGTCTGGATCGGCTCGAACGGAAACTCCGGCCCGGCCGGCGGCGCAATGTCCTCGACCCCGCCCTCCATCGGCGGCGGCGCGTGGGACCCGAAGCGGATCCTCGGCGAGGCGAAAATCTACGAGGACGGCTCCGCCTGCTTCCGCGTGCCGGCCAAAACGCCCGTTTACTTCCAGATCGTGAACCAGGACGGGCACGTCATTCAAACGATGCGCTCGTGGAGCACGCTCCAGCCCGGCGAAACGTTTTCCTGCGTCGGGTGCCACGAGGACAAAAACTCGATCGCCGCCCGCGGTTCCTCGTCGATGGCGATGAAGGCGGGCCCGCAGGAACTCCAGCCGTTCCACGGCCCGGCCCGATGGTTTTCGTTTGAGAAAGAGATCCAGCCGATTTTGGACCGGAACTGCGTCCGCTGCCACGAGAATTCGGAGCGCCGCCCGCCGATGTTCATGCCCTCGAAGCGGGAAGAGCGGAAAGTCGATCCGGAAAAGATGGACCTTCTGCTCCCGCAGGACTGCGAGTGGAGTTTCGTGACCGAGAAAGAAAAAATGGCCGAGCCGAACAAAGCCGAGAGCTGGGTGAATCAGTACCCGCTTCCCAACTCGGAAAAAGGCCGCGGCGGTTTCCAGCACGCGCCGGGAGCGAAATCCTCGTGGGAAACGCCGGAGATTTGGCTCACGACCGAGCTGAATCTTCCGGAAGGGTTTGAGACGAAGCCGCTTTTCATGAATATTTTCCACGACGAGGACGTGCAGATCTACGTCAACGGGACGCGGATCTTCGAAGAAACCGGCTTCAACGTGAAGCATGAGGGCCGGGCGCTGCACAAAAACCCGTTCCGCGCGGGTCGAAACGTCATCGCGGCGCACTGCGTCCAGACCGGCGGCGGCCAGGGGCTTTCGTTCGCGATCTACTCCCTGAAAGACCCGGCAAAGGCCCAGGAAACGCTGGCCGCCGATCCGGATTTCAAGCCGTTCAGCCTGAAGAATACGAAGTTCAAGGACGATGAGGCCGGGCGGTTCTGGTCCGAGTCGTACATGAACCTCGTCGGCGCGCCGTTCGAGCAGCGGGCGGCCGGACGCAAGACCCACGTCGTGAACTGGATCGGGATCCAGGAGTCGCCGCAAATGCTCAAGCCGTACAACGCGGGGGCGTTTTCCAGCTCGCTCTGCACGATGTTCAACGAGCCGGACCCGCACAACGGGGTGAAGCTCACTCAGAAGGAAAAGGATCTGATTGCCGCGTGGATCGATCTGCTCGTCCCGTTCTGCGGCGACTACACCGAGTTCGCGAACTGGAAGGAGAACGAGCAGGAACTGAACGAATATTTCACCGCGAAACGGGAAACGACCAACGCGCGGGACGCCCGGAACTACGCCGCGTGGGCGAAAAACGCCCCGGAGGAGTGCGTGGCGGAAAATCAGGATCCGTACGCCGATCAGGTTCCGACCGCCGAAAAGAAGCAGGAAGAAAAGGTCCTGACGTTCACGTTCGACCAGCCGAAACTGCTCGACCAGATGAAGATCCGCCTGAAACCGGACGCGCCGTCGGACCAGCGTTTCGAGGTCCAATTCGGCGGGTTCCGCGAGTCCAACTCCATCCCGCCCGGAAGCACGGGAACGTTTGCCGTGCAGAAGGGCCAATCGGCGCAGGAGGCCGTGATCTCGGGCGAGACGGACTGGATCGAAAAGGTCGAAATCTTCGGTTTCAATGAGGAAAAGAAATGAGCGCGGAGTCCCTGGAAAAACTGCGTGAGATCCTGACGGCCCGGCCCCGCGACGGTCACAAGGGAACGTTCGGGACCGTCCTGGTCGTCGGCGGCTCGCTCGGAATGACCGGCGCCCCGGCCCTTTGTGGTCTGGCGGCTCTGCGAAGCGGCGCGGGGCTCGTGCGGCTGGCGGTCCCCGGCTCGATCCTCCCCACGGTGGCGGGTTTGGGCCTCGAGTACACGACCGTCCCGCTCCCCGAAACGCCCGACGCGCGGATCGACCAAGCGGCTTTTTCCACGCTGATGGCGCAGGCGCAGAACGCCACGGTCGCGGCGATCGGCCCCGGTCTGGGTCGGTCGGCTTCGCTGGACCAGCTCATTCCAGCGCTTTGGGAGAAACTTCCGGTCCCGGCCGTTTTTGACGCGGACGCGCTGAACGTCCTGGCGGAAATTTCCTCCCGAAACGGCGGTCAGCTTCCGCCCCACGCCGCGCTGCGGGTCGTGACGCCGCACCCGGGCGAGTTTTCGAGATTAATGCCCGAATCCCCGGCAAAGGACGTGGAGACCCAGCGGAAAAACGCGCAGGCTTTCGCGAAAAGGAACGACTGCGTCGTGGTCCTGAAGGGGGCAAACTCGCAGATCTCGGACGGCACGCAGACGTTCCTGAACGGCTCCGGAAACCCCGGAATGGCGACGGGCGGCAGCGGCGACGTCCTGACCGGCATCACCGCGGCGTTTTTGGCCCAGTTCCTGCCGCGGGGCGTGACTCCGCTCGACGCGGTGCGCCTGGCGGTCCACCTTCACGGCCGGGCCGGCGACCTTGCCGCGGCGGAACTGGGCGAGTGCTCACTCATCGCCTCGGACCTTTTACGCTTTTTGCCCCGGGCGATCACCTCCCAGAAGTGAGGAGTGAGGAGTGAGGAGTGAGAAAAGCCTTCGGCTTTTTATGGGTCGCACTCTTTCTGAAGGCAGCGTTACGCGAAGCGCAAACTCCTAACTCCTAACTCC
>JAFSMO010000066.1 GCA_017447865.1 Thermoguttaceae bacterium | reverse complement strand
CCAAGGCAGTTATAAAAACTCACAGAAAAAATATAGAATATAGCAAAGAAAGAAGATTCGACCGGTATTTTGACCCGAATTATTCAAAAAGAGAGAAAAACCCCGCTATTTTACGAGCCGTTCCGACTCCCTTCGAGGCTATTGAGGCAGGTAACGACGTGTTATCTGCCTTTTTTGTTTGACCCCGTAAAAATGCGTTTTAACTCGTATTTTACGACTTCTAACGATTCCTTTGCCGAATGGAGTCAGTTGTTCTTTGGGGCTCTTTTACTCTCTATGAATTTACTTTCTCCCCGGTCTTTTCCCGGTTTGAATTCTAAAAATCTTATATGCAGGGAAAGCAGCCCCCAAATGTCCCTTTGAAAAAACCATCTCAAAGGGGGCAAATAATTCAATTATAACATATTGACTAACTTTTTTCGTCAATCTTAATTAAACCTATTACAATTAGTTCATTAACTGTATTCTTTATGTCTTCAACTAACTCACTCATTTCAATTTCATTCGTATCGAAGTTTGACATAAGATATTTGGCAATATCCAAATATGTAATATCCCTATTGAAATCTGCCAGCTCGGTTAAATAATTCAAAATACTTGCTGCGGTTGTATTGAGCACAAATACTTGATCAGCCCCCTTTTGGATTATTAGCTGTGATTCAATTTGACGAGAGCAATAGTCACCGTCAAGTGTTAGTGTCTTTCCTTCCAGTTTCACGTTTCCTCCTTAACTAAACGATATACAGGTTTCGAATAATTCACTTCCAAAGGAATTTCGGACAGTTTCCATCCTAACCCTTGTTCACCAGAAACAATCTTTTCCAAAAAATATTGGCAATACTTTATGGTTTGCTGACATGCCCAAGAAACATTCATTTCCCCTGCAATTCTATTGGCTCGATGATCTGCTGGACATCCACCTCTACAAAAAGGAAAAGCAATACAATTCTCGCATTCATGGAATTTTTCCTGGGTAATTTTGACTAATGGATCTTCGCAGATGTCTTTATAAACAACCTGATTGCCCGTAAGGGTCCCTATAACAGTTTGATCTTTATCCATCTCGAGACAAGTTACAATTTCACCTGTGGCTCGCAGCCAAGCAACTCTGGTCAAAAAACCCAAGGACCCACAGTAAAAATCATTTTCATTGCTGAAAAACAAAGGAGAACTGATTTGAACGTCACCATATTTCTTTTGAGCATATTCTTTCATTGAAAAAAACTCTGAAAAGAAATCCGGACTATCATTTACATTACCCCTGAAATTACGAGCCCTTCCTTTAGGCGTAACTGGAAATATACTCCATTTATAGTTAATTCCAAATTTGCCAAACAAAAAGTCCGCCATCTCCTTCATCTTTCCCACATCACTAGCCGCAATGGTTGAACGTATTATCAATGGAACTCCATTATCGAGAATTCTTTTTATTGAAGATTCTACCATTGGAGATGTTAATGCATAATATGGGCTTGGTCTGTTATAGTTTTGTATGGAAGGCATGCCATCATACGAAACCATTATCGATTGAAAATGCTGGCAGATAAAATCAATTCGTTTAAGATCGTACGCCCCATTAGTTGTAATATCCAAATACAATGGCATATTATTTCGATTGGCTAATTCTTCTATTGATACAACTAATTGGGAGAATTTTTCAAAATCGTATGTTGGTTCGCCACCTCCAGTAAAAATAACTTTTACAGGAGAATTATCGCCTGTGATTAACGAATTAGCAACTTTTTTAATCATAAGGTCGCTAACATAAGATAGAATATGTTCATTGGGAATTTCTTCCCCCATTCCCTCTGTAGAACACTCAGAACAATATCTACACCTAAGATTGCAATTTTTGGCAACACATATTCCGATTCTATTGATTTGAAATGGATTAATAAGAACTTGCCGCCAGTCGTAAGAAAACAATGTTTCTTTGGCTTTTTGTAAACCAGAAATCTCGTCAATCTTTTCAACCAAAGTCAGGACTTCATCCTGAGGCATATTACTATGCCACAGGATGAGTCGTTTTGGTGAAAAGACCCAATCGCCTATGCGAAAAGTCATTTCCATTTCACTCACTAATACACCTTGGAATTGGAACCATTGCCACAATGACCACTACACATTGATGCAGCGCCGACAAACTGACTCGCTGTAACAATTGTTACTGACGGCTTAACGTACTTGCCCATTTTCTCACCTCCTTTCTTATTTTAACAAAAGTTTCTTGGCTAATAATATCTTCCTAAAGGTTCGTCTTCAACCCCATTGACAACTTGACATAAATGAAATCCACACTCTCGTTTATCTTAATATCCTATAATAAAAAGGAGTATGGAAAATTTGTTTTATACACGATCCAGAAAATGGATCCTTGTTTGATACAACATTCAATATACAGAGAACTAAAAACATTTAACCCAATTATCACTCTATTGGGTCACCGTACACTAATTAATTATATTTTATATTACTAAAAGTATTTGTCAAGATGTCGGGATATTTTTAGGGCAAAGAAATTAAAAAAATAATAACTTTTCAACTCATTACACTGTCAAATTTTATGGGGACGACACGAGAAGCGTCGTCCCCACAGCGTTATTCAATTCTTACTCTGTATTTCGGATTCCGGTTTACTTGCGCTTCCGGGTGTAAAGCAGGCCCGCAGCGCCGAGAAGGAGCAGAAGCCACGCGGACGGCTCCGGTACCGATGGGGAAGGGGGAACTTCGCCAAAAGTACCCGTAAAGCCCCAAAGGCCCCCTCTGAGTTCTTTGAACTTCACATCCATGAAATCGCCCGCTTCAACGAACGTTTCAATGAAATCGTCGAAATTGTAATCTTCGCTGTTGCTTCCCGTGAAAACCACTTCAAAACTGTCCCCGGGTTTCAGGCCGCAGTCTTCTGCCATTTCCAGACAAATCAGGCTTCCTTCACTTAAGATCAGCTCTCCCGAAGCGATCAGCTGGTCGTTCTGGTCGATGTCCGAACCGCTGATCTCCACGATCATCCTCGCGCCGGTGCCGTCCGCTTCACCAAGGATGAAGCCGCCCGTAATGTCCAAAGAGCCGACCGAAACTCCGGGAGAGAACTCCGCGCCGTTGCCGATGAACAGATCGCCCGTGAGGTAGCCGCCCATATCGAGCCGGCCCTCGGAAACGGTGAAGCCACCCACTTCCATCGCGCCGTCAGCGGCCTCGACCTGCAGCGTGCCTTCGCCGGTCTTGGTGACCTGGCCCGCGCCGGTGATTTTGTTCGCTTCGGTGAACGTCAGCGCTTTCGTCTGCTCCGCGGGAACGTTATATTCCAGCGTGCCGCTCTCATCGATCGTCGTCGGACCGTTCGCCGCCACCGCGTCGCCGGTAAGCTGCAGAACGCCAGCCGAAACGGTCGTCCCGCCGGTATAGGTATTCGCGCCGGAAAGCGCCAGCGTGCCATCGCCCGTTTTTTCCAGAGCGATCGAATCGCCGATGTCGCCGGTAACCGAGTGAAGGAATCCGTCTTCCGGATCAAAGACCAGCGTGCCCCCGCCGCTGACGGTTGACGTCACGTCAAGGTCGGCAGAGGGAGAACTGAGCGTCAGGGACGCGCCCTCGCTGATGGTGATCGGAGCGTCGCAGGTCATGGTCGGATTGCGGAACACGAAGCTGCCGTCGTCGAACGTCCAGTTATTGTCGGTGAAGTTGAGCGGCAAATACTCGCCTTCCGTCCCGCTGACTTTGGCGCCCAAACCGACGAGCGTTCCGTCAAAGCCGTTGACTCCGCCGCCGTTGGCGCCAATGGTCCGGTTAAAGCGGAACAGACGCGCTTCGATCGAATAGATTTCATCCGGTTCAAAGGTAAAGGAGCCGGTATTGGCTGCGAAACTGTAACTTCCTCCATCGACCGTATGCGCACCGGTATCGGCCCAATCCATCACCACGGTTTTATTCCCTTGGGAATCGACGATCGCCAGATACGCGCCGTTGTGGAACTGGTAAGCAAAATCAAGCGTTATGGGCGAATCGGTCGTGTTGACGATGTTGGTCTGCAGGAGGTTCGTGTTGTTTTCATCACCACCTTTATTCCCCCATACATCGGCATCGTAGGAACCTGAAGGATACGCGGTATTCGCGATTTTATCCATGTTGGAAATGAATTCCGGATTCTTCATCTCGGACATATCTCTGGCGGTCCCGGTAAAGCGCTGCCTCGCGTACGTCCCGGCCGGCTGGCCCAGAACGAGGGTGGAATCGCCTTCGGTCGCATTGATCGGAGTCGTGTTTGTCAGAGGAGACTTGACAACATCCAGCGTTCCACCATTCAAGGTCACTTCCGAAAGCTGGGAATTGTCGCCGGTCAAAATGAGCGTTCCCTCATTAACCGCCAAAGACCCGGTATTGGCTCCAGCAATACTCAGCGTACCCGTCCCCTTCTTTTCCAGGGTCGCGGAGTCGGTGACTTTGCCCGCGTAGGAGTAATCTTCGTTCGCGTTCACGGTCAGCGTCGCGGGAGTCGAAGACGTAATGTCGCCTCTGCCCAGCTGATCAGAAATTCCCGCCACGGTTTCATTGAACCCCTTCAGGTCGAGCGTTTGCGTGCCGGTCGGAGCATCGCCCAACGCGTTGGAACCGTCATATCCGAACACCACGACGGTCGTGTCCGGCAAGACGCCGCTGGCGCCCAGGTTGAGCGTAGTCTCTTTCGTCAGGTCCTGACCGGAGCCTTTTCTCCAGCCCAGGTTCCCGATGTAGGTTTTGCCCTGATAATCATTCCCGGTGTTGGTAAGCGTGCAGGGACCGTCGTTGACGATTTCCAAAGAGCCGACGCCAGTGATTTTGGCGTCAAAATTGCCGTTTCCGCCGGAAAGACGGATCGCGCCGCGTTCGTTCTTGCTGACGTCGCCGACCAGGTTGATCGTGTAGTCATCAAACGCCAGTTTCGTCATCAGGCTGCCGTTCTTCATGTCGATCTGCTTGCTGCTTCCGATGGAGGCGTAATTATCGACGCGGACGGTTCCCTGCTCGATGAACAAACCGCCGGTGAAGTCCTTGGTTCCGCTGAGCACAAACCGGTCGCCGTTATTCTGGTTGGTCGGCAGTTTGACGACCACGCGCGTATTGCCGGAAATCGCTTTACCATAATCCAGGGACACGTCCCCGCTTGGGGCGAACGTCAGGACCGACTGCGTTTCCGTGTTGGTGTTCGTAATATCGACGTTGGTGAAGTCGGCTCCCGTTTTGGAGGTGTAGGTCAAATTGGCGCCGTTCAGGTCCAGCGCTGAGCCGTACGTCGTTTTTCCGCTGACCGTCATATTCACGTTGGGCGTAAGCGTCAGTGTTCCTGCACTGACCTCAAGACCGGCAAGGGTGACGGTATCGCCGCCGAGCCCCAGCGTGCCCGTCGTGGAACTGACGATTTTGGCGTTGGTGATGTTCCCGGCAAGCGTCTGGCTTCCCGCGCCGGTAAAGGTCAGGGTGGTCAGATTGGTCGCGCTGTTTCCGGAGATCGTGCCGGAGTATTCGTAAGAAGCGCCATCCGCGAGGTTGATCGTCAGGCTGGCCGGAGCGGCTGCGCCGTTGGTAATGGAGGACCCCGTCCCGCCCCCGTACAGACCGGAAATCGTCTGCGACGTGCCGTTGAGGTTAAGGTTTGCCGTCGTTGTGGTAGCGGAATAGGCAGGATTCTGCGATTGGCCAATTTCTACGACCGTGGTAGCCGGCAGCACATTATCAGCGCCCATAACAAGCAGCGCCTGCGTTCCGCCGCTTCCTCCCCGGAACGTACCGATCGACGTCACGCCGGTATAGTCGCTCGCGCCGGACATGATGACGGTTTTTCCGCCCTCCGGAACGATGATCACGTCGCCGTTGCCGGTGATTTTGTTAGAAAAGGAAAGATTATCGGTTCCGCTGGCACGCAAAGCGCCGAAGGAATTGTCCGCAATAGTAACCACGAAATCACAAGCGCCATACGCCATAAAAATGGCATTATCGAGAGTAAGCCCGCCGCTGAAACTGACCAGCTGATTGCTGTTCGTCACGTGCAGGATCCCGGTATGCATGGCAAGACCGCCGGTAAAAGTGTTCCCCGTGTTCGAGATGGTAAAGCGGTTCTCGTTGTTGTTATTTCCCGCGTGCGTAATATCGACAAAAATATTGCCTGTTAACGCGCCGGAATAGGTGTATCGCGTTCCGTTGTTAAGAGGACGTACCACAATATATGACGGTACGTCTACGTTTGAGTTGGTATACGGGATGTCCCATGGTCCCAGAGAATTAACTATCACGTCCGAGCCGTCCAAATCGGTCTGCGCCTGTGCGGTAACAGTAAACATGGCCGTCAAAAGGAAGGCCGTCCCCAAAGCCAGCCCGCGAGTTGCTTTACGAATGGTGGAGATCAGGCAGTTCGCACGTTTCAACATAATGGAATTCCTTATATAGTTAGTGGTAAAATTTCTTTATCATGGAATATTATACGTCAGTTTCTTCAAATCTCAAGCATTTGGCCAAAAAAAAATAAAAATTTTTAAAATTTTTATTCCGGGAGGGGGATTTTGAGGATTTACCCGATTATTTTGGAAATGCGTCACTTCAAACAGGGCATTCCTCATTTTTTTTGAAAATTTCCTGAAAAAGAGGCCCCCTCTCCTTGCGAAAAATCCCAAAACCGGCTATGATGATTGAAAGAAGTCATTTTTCCGCTTGTCATTCAGACCCCACGAGGCAGATCATGAAAATCAAACAGCTTTCCGTCTATTTGCAGAACGAACCGGGCCACCTGAGCAACGTGTGCAAGGTCCTCGGCGATGCGAATATCGACATTTTGACGCTTTCCCTGGCCGACACGGCGCAGTTTGGCATGCTGCGGATCATCGTCAAAGACTGGGAACCCGCCATGAAACTCCTCCAGGACGCAGGCTGCATGGTGAAGACCGTGGACGTCGTTGCGACGGAGATCCCCGACCAGCCCGGCGGTCTGGCGTACATTCTGAGCATCCTCGAAGCCGCCAAGATCAACGTCGAGTACATGTACGCCTTCACGTCGCACGTGCGGGACAAAGCGATCCTCGTTTTCCGCTTCAATGATCCGGACGCCGCGGTGGAACTGCTGCACGAAAAAGGCGTCAACGTCTTCGGAAGCGTGGATTTGTACCAGATCGGCTGAGAAACCTAGGCCGCCCTTTTTCGGGAATTGCGTTTATGGCAGAACTATTCGATAAACTCCCGTTTGAAAATCTGTACTGGAATCAAATGGAGACGCTCCCCCCTTCCGAGCTGCGCGAGCTGCAAACGCTGCGCCTGCGTCGGGCGGTGGAGCGTGCGAAAGAACTGCCCCTTTATCGGGATTTCTTCGCGAAAAACCCGCTTTCGGACGCGGATTTTCAGTCTCCCGAAGACGTTCGCCGCCTGCCGCTGACGACCGAGACGCAGCTTCTTGATCAGTACCCGGCCGGTTTGTGGACCGTCCCGCGTCACGAGATCGCCCGGTTGTACGCCCAGAAAAACGGCCTTTTGACCGCGCTGACCCGGCAGGACGTCCAGACGCAGGCCGATTTGACCGCCCGCCTGATGTACGGGACCGGCACGCGGAGCAATCATTTCGTCCAGATCTCGCTCAACTTTGACCGGGCCGGGGCCGGCTTTGCGTACCAGGCTGGCATTGAGAGTATCGGCGCGGCCGCGATCCCGCAGGGGGGCGAAAACGCGGAAATTCTGAGCGCCCCGACCGATTTTCTGAACTCGCTGAACGTGAACGGGATCTGCGCCGATACCAAGTGCCTCGCGGACGTTTTTTCCGGCGCCGGCTGCCAGTCGCTCTCGCTCGACTACGCCCATGTTCCGGTGGGGCCCGAAGTTCTGAACCGGCGCGGCGAGCTGGAAGACCGCTGGAATCTGAAAATCTGGCTGAATTGGTCCCACCCGGCATTTTTCGGGGCGGGAATGGCCAACGAGTGCTACCTGCGCTGCGGCCTGCATCTTCAGGAAGACGTTTTTCTTTTCGAAATTTTGAACCCTCAGACTCTTGAATGCGTAGAAGATGGTCTGCCAGGTGAATTGGTCGTGACGGACCTGACCCGCGAGGCGCAAACCCTGCTCCGCTTCCGGACGGGCCTGACCGCCGTGATCAATTCCGCCCCCTGTGCCTGCGGCCGCACCGGCCGTCGGGTGACGTTTGTTAGTGGTCAGTAGTCAGTGTTTCGGCTGCGCCGAAATTAAGTTCCCAGTTCCCAGTTTTCAGTTACAAGTTAATTCTGGCAACTGAAAACTGACAACTAAAAAAAATTTTTCTTTTTTTTTGGAATATTTTTTTTCTCGTTCGTCTAAGTAGATAGAAGTCACAATTCCCTGAAACCGGTATGAGAAAATATGACTGAAGCACAAGCAGAAAACCTGAAAAAAGCGTCGGAAGACGAAATGTACGGCAAGCTGCGGACTTACGCGCTGCGTCTGGTTCACAACTTCGCCCTGGCGGAGGAGTTCACCCAGGAAACTTACCTGCGGCTCTGGGAAGAAAAAGTAACGAAACATAAAACGGTTCAAAACGAGCGCGCCTGGCTCTACCAAACGATCCGGAACATGATTTTCGACTTCCTGCGCCGCCAGAAAAAACGAAAGGAAATTTTCATGCATCTCTCGGCCACGACCCGTGATTCCATCCCGGAACAGGCAGCGGCGGCTGCAGAGCAGAAAGAAGATGAAGAAATGCTGATACAAAAACTCAATCAACTGTCAGAGCGGCATCGGGAAGCAGTGAGGCTAAAATTTCAGGAAAAGCTCACCTTCGATGAAATAGCGATCGTGATGGGCGAATCCCGCTCAAGCGTGAACCGCCTGCTCAACGAAGCGATCCAGAAACTCCGTGACATGATGAACGAATAAAGGAACCCCAAAAATGAAAAACTGGAAAGATAATTACGACCTTGTGACTGCTTTCGCTCTGGGAGAAGCCACTCCCGAACAGAGCGCCAAGCTCGAAGAACAGATGAAAAACGACCCGGAACTGCGCGCGGAGGTGGAAGAAATCCGCCGCATGGGCGACTTTTTGACCGAGGCTTTGGCTCATGAGCCGCTCCCCGAAAACGTCGAGTACCCCAGCGTGGTGATCCTTTCTGCTCACGAAAAGGCCCCGAAAAAACGGTGGTCCTGGATGATGCGGACCGTCCTGTGCGTCTGCTCCCTGCTCCTGATCGTTTCGGCTGGTGTGCTGTTCTGGCCCGGCTCGAACTATTCTTGTAAAATGGCCATGGAGAGTTCATCTCTTGGCATCGTGGGTACTGCCGTCGAAGCCGTTATGGACGGCGTGGAAACAGTCAAAGATTCTTTTCCCAGCAAGAAAGATTTTTCCGAAGGACTTGCAACAAACGAATCAGCCAAAGAAGCGGCCCTTTTGTACGAAAAGTTTGAAGAAAATCGGACCACTGCCTTGGATCCTCCGGCTGAAGTCGCGGCGGTCGAAGCTCCCGCTGCCGAAGCTCCGGCTGAAACCACCGAAGAAGTGGTCGTGGTCGAAGAAGCGCAAGCCGTTGACGCCAATGCGGATGCGGTCGGCGACGACGATGACGATGACGCCGACATGGAAGTGGCCGAAGAAACGGCTGCGCCCGAAGAAAAACCAGGTTTTTGGAGTTCCGCTGCGGAAGCGGCCAAGAATGGCGTGCGTAAAGCCGTTGAAGCTCCTCGGCAGCTCTTCAGGCATAATGCAGCACTTCCAGCACCTGCGATGTCTGCTCCTGCGGCAATGCCCCTTCCCGGCTCGGCCGTGCCTGTAGGCTCTGCGAATCTCGGGGTGGATCGTATGATCGCTTCGCCGGCTCCAGAATCTTATATCCGCCCGGTTCCAATGCCCAGACCGGTACCAATGCCTGAACCGGAGCGGTTTATCGCTCCGCCCCAGAACCGGAATTCCTTCTCCATGATGGAGGAGCAGAAGTTCCAGAAGCCGGAAGAAGAACCTTTCTCGACGTTCGGAGTCGATGTGGACACGGCCTCCTACACTCTGATGCGTCAGTTCCTGACCGATCAGGGATGCAAGCCGCCGAAGGAATCGGTCCGGGTCGAGGAGTACATCAACTACTTCAAGTACGACCTGAAAACCCCTGCGGAAAATTCCGACTGCCCGTTTGAAACGACGGTCGAGATCCAGAAGCACCCGTGGCGTGAGGGCCTCTACATGGCGATGGTCGCCCTCAAAGGCCGGGAAATTCCCGCCGACAAACGCCCGAAGCTGAACCTCGTGTTCCTGCTCGACGTTTCCGGCTCGATGAGCGACTGGAACAAACTGCCGCTGGTCAAGGACGGTATGATGAAACTCCTCGACCAGTTGAAGCCGGAAGACCACGTTTCCATCGTGACCTACGCGAACGGGACCGACATTAAACTGGAACCGACTGTCGGATCCGAAAAAAGCAAGATCGAGAAAGCCATCCTGGAGCTCCGTGCCTACGGTGGAACCAATGGCGGCGAAGGGATCCAGAGAGCGTACGAGCTCGCCCGCAAGAATTTCGACAAAGAGGCAGAAAATCGTGTGGTCCTCTGCACCGACGGCGACTTCAACGTGGGAATGACCGACATTTCCGAGCTGCAGAACCTCATCGAGTCTGAAGCGAAAAGCGGCGTTTTCCTCACGGTCCTCGGTTTCGGGATGGGCAATTTCCAGGACGATCGCATGAAAGCCCTCGCCTCCCACGGGAATGGTGTATACGGCTACATCGATTCCCGGGCCGAAGCGAAGAAGATGCTCTGCGACGGGCTGAGCGGCTCGATGATCACGATTGCGAAAGACGTCAAGCTCCAGATCGACTTCAACCCGGCCAAAGTCGCGGCGTACCGGCTCATCGGCTACGAAACGCGGCACATGGAAGCGAAAGACTTCCACAACGACCGGAAAGACTCGGGTGACCTCGGCGCCGGGCACAGTGTGGTCGCACTCTATGAACTGGTCCCGGTTGGGGCTGAAATCCCGCAGTCGGAGCAGGTCGATGAGTCGCGCTATGCACCCAAAGCCGAAGAACCTGCTGCTGAGCCGAAAAAAGAAGAAGCGAAACCGGCGAATGATTCCCCGGAATGGTTCTTCGTGAAACTGCGCTGGAAGCAGCCGAACGAGAACGAAAGCACGCTCAAAACGTTCCCGGTCGAGTTCAAGGAGCAGCCGGTGAGTCAAAACTTCCAGTGGGCTTCCGGAACGGCACTTTTCGCGATGCTTTTGCGTGAAAGCGCGTACACCGGAACGGCCAACTTCGACACGGTGCTGGAAATGATTCGTCCCGCGGTGGGTGAGTCGGACCAGAGGAAAGAGTTTGAGGAGCTTGTGAAGAAGGCAAAGTAAAATCTTTCAAGAAAAAAACCAGGCGGACAGAAATGCCCGCCTTTTTTTATGGTTTTTCAGGAATCACTCGAATTTGTTTCCGAGCTTGGAGATCGCGTCGATCGAGATCTGACGGACACGCTCGCGGGTGATTTGCAGCTTGCGGCCCACCTCGCGCAGGGTGTAGGCCTGGCCATCGAGCAGCCCGTAGCGGAGCCGCAAAACCATCGCTTCGCGTTCCGTGAGTTTACTCAGTTCTTCCTGGATTTTCTCGATAGTGTTCTGCTCGATGAAAATCTCCTCGGGCGTCCGCTCGCGTTCATCGACGACCGTCCCATCGAGGCCCAGTCCGTCCGCCAGTTCCGGCCCCGGCGCCACTTTGTACGCATTCAGGGCCTTGAGCGTCAGGACCAGCCGCTTGCGGGGCAGGCCGATACGGCGCGCGATTTCCTCGGAAAACGGCTGGCGGTGCAGTTCCTCCTCGAGCAGGACCGCCGCACGGCGCCATTTGCTGATGATCTCCACCATGTAGGCCGGCAGGCGGATCAACTTCGAGGAATTGATCATCGCGCGGTGGATCGCCTGATTGATCCAGTAGCTCGCGTAGGTGGAAAAACGGGTTCCTTCATTCACACGGTAGTTGGAGGCGGCGCGAATCAGACCGAGATTTCCCTCCTCGACCAAATCCTCAATGTGCCACCCCTTGTTCGCGTACGACCGGGCAATATTCACCACGAGACGCAGATTCGCCTGGACCAGTTCGTTCCGGGCGTCTTCGTCTCCCGCGGCAATTTTTTCGGCCAACGCGCGTTCTTCTTCTGCAGTAAGCAGTTCTTTGTCGTGAATGTCCGACAAATACATGTCCATCCCGCTCATGAGTTTGGATTCGGACTCACGTTCGAGACAGTTCGCTGGATCTGATTTCATAAATACTTTCCTCCTTGAGTAAATATTTTCGCATATCATTTTGGAACATCGTCATAAAAATAATAAAAAAATAAAAAAGCACCACAAAATTCACTTTATAACTGGAACGATAATTAAATCGATAAAATCAAACCGGCCGATTGTTTCGATTTTATGTAAAATTTCTTAAAAATTTTGAAAAAAAACGGGACCCACGGGTTGCAATTCTGAAAGAATTTTTTATATTAAAGGTAAAGTATTTCCTTCGGATTTTTCTTCTCCAGAAAGGTTTCCCATGAAACGATTTTCCAGAATTTTTTTCGCGGTGGTTTTCATTCTGAGTTTTTCAGCCACCAGTTTCGTTTTGGCTCAGGCAGTTGAGAAAAAGGCGGCCCCGGCTCCCAAAGCGGCGGAAGGGGCAGATGCCGGTCTGAAACCCGCAATGGCGAAATACCGCCAGGCTCAAGCCGACCTGAAGAGCGCACTGCGTGAAGCGGCGGAGCTCCAGCGCAAGTACCTCGGGATCAAAACGACCGACGAGGAAAAAGAGGAAATTGGTGAAAAACTCGAAAAGATCTCCAAAGTCGTTTCGAAGATCCACCCCAAGCTCTTCGATCTGGCAGAAAAAGCGTGGCTTGAGGAACCCTCCCGTGAAGACGGCGAGTTCCTGAATTTCATCATTCAGGTCCTTGAAACGCGCATGACCGTCGGTGAGTACGAGCGCGCCAATGCCATCATGCAGGGGCTCATCTCGCTCAAAATTCCGGAAATTCTCCCGGATCTGTACGACGCGGCGGGCGAAATCGCCTTCATGCTCAACGACTTCGAGCAGGCGGCCCGGTTCTTCGAGCTGGCCGAGCAGAACAAAGTCCTCTCAGAACGCTGCGCCGGGTTCAAAAAGGATCTTTCGTACTACCGCAGCAGTTGGGCGAAAGAATCCGTTTTCCGTCAGCAGGATTCCGAAAAGAAGGATCTGCCGCGCGTGACGCTCGACACAACCAAGGGGAAGATCGTTCTGGAGCTTTATGAGGACCAGACGCCGAACACGGTCGCGAATTTCGTATACCTCGTGGAAAAAGGCTTCTACGACGGAATGTTCTTCGAGCAGGTCATCCCGGGTGAAGGCGCCGTGGCTGGCCGGTCCCTCGAAAATCCCGACGGTGGCCCGGGCTGGACGATTCGCGACGAGTTTGACGCGACGAACTCCCGAAACCACTACCGTGGGACCATCAGCATGATGCGCGGCGAGCCGAACTCCGCCGGTTCCATGTTCTTCATCTCGTTCTCGCCGATCAAGGACCTCGACGGGAAGTACGTCGTGTTCGGCCGCGTCATTGAAGGGATGGACGTCCTGACGAAGCTCCAGATCATGGATCCGACCAATCCCGACCCGATGGCCGAGCCGGACCAGATCGAAAAGGCTTCCGCGATGACGAAGCGGGACCACAAATACCGCCCGAAGGTCATCAAGAAAGTCGATCCTGAAGAGGAAAGAGCCAAGGCCGAGGCGGCAAAAGCCTTGGCCGAGAAAAAGGCGGGCAAGAATAAAAAGTCCAAAAAACCCGCGGCCAGAACGGCGTATTAGTCTTTCTTTGAGTCAAAGACCCGCGGAGGGGAGGCGTTTTAATGGCTTCCTCTCCGGTTCCTTTTAAACCTTTTCATTCCCGGATCCATTTCAGTTTCTCGCGGTGAGCCATGCCACAAATCTCCCGAAAAGTCGCGATCATCGGCGCTGGCCTTTCCGGTCTTTCGGCCGCGATTCGTCTGAGCGAAATGGAAGATCCGCCCGAAATTCATCTTTTCGAGTCGCTGGCGCATCTCGGCGGCCGCGCGTCTTCAAATTGGTTCCCTGACGAAAAACTTCTGCTGGACTCCGCGCAGCACGTCACGATGAACTGCTGCACGGAAATGCTGGACTTTCTGCGTCGGACAGACCTTTTGCGCTTCTGGAAGCTCCAGCCGGAAATGACGTTCTGCGTGCGCCAGACCGGCAAAAAGTCGGGTAAACTCGCGTTTTATCCGCTGAAAAACTCGCGGATCCTTCCGAAACCGCTTCACCTTCTGCCGTCGCTCTGGGGGCTGAAATTCCTCACGCTGACGGAACGCTTTGAACTGCTCGGCATTCTGCGCCAGATCCGGCACGGCTCGCCGTCACCCGGGGTCCCGTTTCGGGACTGGCTCGAGGAACTCCTCTGCCCCCACCGCGTCGCGGAGCTTTTTTTCGGCCCGGTCATTCTTTCGGCCTTCAGCGACCAGATGGAAAACGTCTCGGCCCAAATCGCGCAGTCGGTTTTCCGCCAGATCTTCTGCGGCCCGCGCGACGCCTGGCAAATGTGGGTCCCGCAGGCCCCGCTGAGGGAGATTTTCGACTCGGCGCTGACGCCCACGCTCGAAAAACGTGGGATCCGGATCCATCGTCAGACTTCGGTCAAACGGCTTTTCGCGGATCGGCTGGTTCTTTCCCCGTCGGAAACGGACGCGCCAACGGAGTTTCCGTTCGACGCGGCGATCCTGGCGGTTCCGTGGCATCGGGCGGGGAAGATTTTGCCGGAGCTCGTGACGCAAAAGACGTTCAACCCGGACGTTTTCGAGCCGCGGACGATCGCGTCGGTGCACTTTTTCGCGGACCGGGAGCTTTTTCCCCAGGAAAATCTGGTTTTCCCCTCTGAAACGATCCAGTGGCTTTTCAAAGTCCCTTTCCTCCGCGAGGAGCACGGATTCCAGGCCCTTTTGAGCGACTCGGACCGCTGCGTCTCGACCAACTCCGGGGCGATCGAGCAGATCGTTCACGCGGAGCTTCAAATGCTTTTCCCGGAGGCGACTTTCAGCCGGTTCCGCGTCACCCGGGTCCCAGCGGCGGTTTTTTCGTGCAATGCGTGGATGGAGCACGCGCGGCCGACGGTCCTGACGCCTTTCCCGACGGTTTTTCTGGCTGGCGACTGGACCTCGACGGGCCTTCCCGCCACGATGGAAAGCGCGGTCCGCAGCGGCAGCAAGGCGGCGGAAGAAACCCGGTTTTTTCTCGAAAATTTACCGGAAAACGCGCCGAAAAGGGCTTGACAAAAAGAAAATTTCCGCTAAAATTAAGGTCGAAATCACTGATGGATGAATGGCAGAGTGGTCGATTGCGGCGGTCTTGAAAACCGTTGACCTTCACGGGTCCGGGGGTTCGAGTCCCTCTTCATCCGTTAAAGCCTTGCGTTGCCGCGTGAGGCTTTTTTTGTAGAATCCATTCCGACTCATATTGGACGAAAATTTCATGTTCCCGCACATTGACGAAAATCAGATCGACGAGCATTTCATGCGCGAGGCGATCCAGGAGGCGCGCTGGGCCGAGCGTGAGGATGAGGTCCCGATCGGGGCCGTGATCGTGTACCGCGGCGAGATCATCGCTCGGGCGCACAATCAGCGCGAGCAGCTCAAGGATCCGACCGCCCACGCCGAGATGATCGCCATCACCCAGGCGGCCGCCTCGATGAAAAGCTGGAGGTTGGAGGAGTGCACGCTTTACGTGACGCTCGAGCCGTGCCCCATGTGCGCCGGAGCCATCGTTCAGGCCCGGGTCCCGCGCGTGGTTTACGGAGCCTCCGACTCCAAAGCCGGCGCGGTCGATACGCTGTTCAACCTGCTGAACGACTCCCGCCTGAACCACGTCTGCGAGACCAAATCCGGCGTCCTCGCCAAAGAGTGCGCGGCCTTGCTGAGCGAGTTTTTCCAGCAGAAGAGAAAGATGGGGAAGAAATAGTCAGTACTCCCCCCAAAAAGGAGAGATAAAATGATCAAAACCAAGTGCATCGTTTCGAGTATTTGCGAAGAAAACGGGTACGTCGTCTGGAACGAGGGCGCGTCGGACTGCGTGCTCATCGACCCCGGGTTTGGCGCCACTGATTTTCTGGAATTTCTTGCCGAAGAAAACCTGACGCAGGTCGCGGCCATCCTTCTGACCCACGGCCATGCCGACCACATCGGCGGGATCCTGAAGCTCCGGGAGCAGTTCCCTGACGCGCCGATCGTCATCGGGAAAAAAGACGCGGATAAACTGACCGACTCCAAGAAGAACCTGGCCCACCACTTCGGGATCCACCTCGTCCTTCCGCGCGCCGACGTGAAGCTCGACCAGCCGGAAACGACGCTGGAGTACGCCGGCCTGCAATTCAAAGCGCTGCAGGCGCCGGGGCACTCGGCCGGTCACGTCATTTACGTGCTGGAAGGGGTCGGAGCCGACGCCAAAACTGCGGCATTCGTCGGGGACGTGATCTTCTACGGGAGCATCGGCCGGAGTGACTTTTTCGACGGGGATCCCGCGACGCTGGAAAACTCGATCCGCTCGGTGGTTTACGCCCTGCCCGACGACGCGGTCCTCTACACGGGCCACGGCCCTGCGACGATGGTCGGCCAGGAGAAGCGGACGAACCCGTTCGTGAGAGGGTAAGCTCCGGAGGGCCGGCGTCCTCGCCGGTCAAGTTCGGCGCCAGCCGAACGCTCCTTCATCCACTCCTAAAGCACCAAATCCAGTAAAGAGTTCACCCGAACAAGGCCCCGCGGATTGGGCGAATTAAGCGGATTAAGGCGGAGAATGGAGTGTTTAAAGGCCCCCCTGAAAGGGGGGCTGCCGAGCGGAGCGAGGCTGGGGGGTTCAGGCCTAAGGACGGATTTTCACCAGTTCCGGAACCCCTCCGCCCCTTCGGGGCACCTCCCCTTTCAGGGGAGGCTT
>JAFSMO010000005.1 GCA_017447865.1 Thermoguttaceae bacterium | reverse complement strand
TTAATACCAGTGAAGAGCGGAAGGAATTAAATCATTAACTTGACCGGCGAGGACGCCGGCCCTCCGAATCTAAGGCGCGTAATTCCGTGCTGCGCACTCCATTACCGCCTTTCATTTCATTCTTTCAAATCGGTGCATTTGCTCAAAAGACTGGCCGTTTTTTCCGCCCAATCCACCATCGAAGGGCCGGGGATCAGCGCCGCGTCGCTTTCCGTCAGACGCACGATCTTACGATTCTGAACCGCACGAAGCCCCGGGAGCGTCTGCCACGCCCGGTCCAGTTCTTCGTCAGAGACTTCTGCCCGCACCGAGTCGGGAATGATTTCCAGGATCACGTCCGGGTTCATGCTCAGAATCCCCTCGGGCGAAACTTTCGGAAAGAGCGACTTCCCCGTGTACGCATTCACCCCGCCCGCGGCTTCCAGAAGCGGCTCGCAGAGCCCGTCGTGGCCGGTGACGTAAACGTCCTCCAGGCGCGGACTCGCATAGTTCCGGCTCACGACCAGCAGAACGCGGACCTTCGGAGCGCTTTTCGTCTTTTCGCGGAGTTTTTCAAGCCGCTGCTTCAGCCCGGCGTTCAGTTCTTCCGCGCGGTCTTCAACCTGAAAAAGCCGGCCCAAATGCCCGATCGAGGCAAAAACGTCCTCGACCCGCTCGTCATGGATCGGCTCAGGGGTCCAGCCGAACCGCCGAAACGTCGCCTCCAGTTCCGCGTAGTGCGTGTTCATCAGGATCCGGTCCGGTTTGAGCTTGGCCAGAAGTTCCAGATTTGGTTTGAAAACCGTCCCGACCTGCGTTTTTTGCTGCGCCTCGGGCGGGTACTTGCAGTGGATCGTCACGCCGACCAGCCGGTCTTCCAGTCCGAGCGCGTACATGATTTCCGTCATGGCGGGCGAAAGCGAAACGACCCGCTGCGGCGGCTCCGCGTCCTGCTCAGACGGCACATTCTGCCGGGCGTTTTCCGAAGTGCAGCCGATGAAAACCCAAAGAAAGAACGAGAACGAAATCAAAAGGAAACGTTTCATTTTATTAATGCAGGCCGCCCCTTGGAATCCCCAACCATAAAATTTCAGTCCGAATCCCCCTGGAGGATTTCTTTGTCCCAAAACAGATCCAGCGCCCAGAGCCCCAGATTCGGGTTTTGCTCCAGAATCTCCAGCTGCTCGCGAGCATCGTTCATCCGCTTCTGATGGCGGAGGACGGAAACGAGAAGGAATCGGGCAGGAACGTCCTCGGGAAACTTCAAAAGCCGCTCCCGCAGCAGTTTTTCCGCCTCGTAAAAATTCTGACGCAGAAATTCCGTCTGCGCCAGCGGCAAAATATCATTTGCCTTGGAATCTTTACTTCTTTGCTTTTGGCTCTCCTGAAACGCCTTTTCAAACTGGTGCGAGACAAAAATCCCCAGCAGCCACGAAAACGCGAAAAGTACCAGAAGCACTTTCTGCGACTTCAGCGGCATCATATCGTCCCAAACCAGCGTCACACACAAAACCACCATCGCGAAAAATGCGTAGAACATCGCCCCAAGCCACGCTCGAAAAGAGCCATGGCGCACCAAATAATCAAGGCCGGGCCAAAGTTTTAAAAGGCGCATTTCGGTGGAAATTATGAATTATGAATTATGAATTACGAATTGAGAATTAGAAGGTCGAAGGTGAAAAATCCTTCGGCTTTTATGGGTTGAAGTCTTTCTGCAGGCGACGTTACGCGAAGCGCAACTCCTAACTCCTCACTTCTAACTCCTCACTTTTCAAAAGCGATTCCGGCAGTGGGTCCACGTCCATGAAGTCGGTCGCAACCCGGATCAGTTCTGCAAAGGAGTTAACGCCGAACGTTTCCAGCAGGCGAGCGCGGCGGTTTTCGACGGTCCTGGAACTGAGTGACAGACGCTCCGCGATTTCCCGATTGGTCCAGCCTTCATACAAAAGCCGCATCACCTCTTTCAGACCATCGTCGAGTGACCGCCAGCGCTGGATCAGAGCGGCGCGCAGGACGTCACGCATTCCGTTTTTCTCGGTCCAGATTTTCGCGTTTTTAAAAATCTTTTTCAGGGAGTCGGGCATCGTTTGAAGCTGGAAGTAGTCGCAAATCGGAATTTTCGACCATTCCAGCGCTTTCTCAAACGTGGGAAACTGATCCACGACCAGGACGGCATGCGGAAATCCCGTGGTCCGAAGTTTCGAGATGATTTTTTTCACATCGGAAACCGAAAATTCCATCGCTGGAATCAAAACGCAGCCATCCCCTCGCAAACAGGAGGTCAGAAGAGCGCTCGTCGAACAGCTGCTCACAAGCGTAAGGTCAATCGACTCCACAATCTGACGAATCTGGCGAAGAAAGGCTGAATTTGAGGAAAGCAAATAAACCAGCATGGTACGCCTGAAATATTAAAAAGTTTAAAATTTTTCAAAAAAAACGAACCTCACCCCTTCACAAAAGGAGGGAAATATCGTATTTATTATAATAGATTTTTTCTTTTTTGCCAGTGCAGGTAAAGAAAAAAAATAAATTATTACAAAAAAATCAGGAATCTCTCCCCCTTTTCATTCAAGGATTTACGAAATGAAAACGTTCATCAAAAAATTTTTTCCCCGAACAAAAATTTGGGTCCTTTTGAGCACCACGGCCATGCTTCTTTTCCTCCTTTCGGCCAACCGGGAAAACTTTTCATTGGAACCCCCTCTGCAAGCCGCGGAAACCGCCGTCGCTGATGAGGACGAGGACCTGAACCTTGACGCACTCGACGCCGAAATTTTGGAAGGAGATTCCGAAGACAAATCGGACGACGCCTCCGAAAAAAAGGAGCCTGAAGCTGAACAGGAACCCGAAATTGAACTGGAACTGGAAGAGGAACCGGAATCCATCCTGGAACCGGCTCCTTCGGATAAACCTTCCGCCGCTCCCAAATCCATTCTCGAAAAGACCGACGCGGACGCTCCCCAAAATTCTGCCAAAGAAGTCAAGTCCGGAATCGGGAAATTATTTAAAAAAGACACCGCAGAAAAAGCTGAAAAAACCAGCAAAAAAGCCAAAATTGATGTTCCTCCGCTTGAAACGGTCCTTCCGGTCAATTCGGCCGTAATTCTCCGCGCGTCCTCACTTCGGGACTTTAACGAACGTCTTGAAAAACTCACGGAAACCAACTTCCTGCTGCTCCTGAAAAATCTGGGAAAAGGCGATTACGCGAAGCAGATCGCACCGGACAGTCCGCTCGGAGCCGTGCTTTTACCCGAGGGGAGCACTTTCCAGTGGGCGGCGTTCGTTCCGATGAAAAACTACATAAAATTCCTCACCCTGCTGAAAGTGAATACGGTCTCTTTCGCGGATGACGTCCCGGAAGGAACGGTTTCCATGGTTTCCGAAACGCTTTTCGTCGCTCCGTTCAGCGGCTACGCCCTTTTCGGTCCCAATCCTTCGATTTTGAAAAAAGTGATGGCGGCGCCCAAATTCAGCGGAGCCGTGGCTTTTACCCCCTGCGCCGTCAAAGAATCAACGATCAGCATCGAACTGACGAACATCCTGATCCGTTTCCTGGTTCAGCGCGGCCGGATCGGAATGGAAGAATTCACCCCCGTTTTCACGCCTGAAATGCTCGGAATTCAGGAAGGAAGCGAGCAGATGGCCTTGGCCCGGCAGTACTTCGACCGCATCAATGATTCCATTGTGTGGCTGGGCGCCAATGTACAAAGCGCCCGCATCGACCTTTCGGTTCAGGATTCCAGCACGGTGCTGAGTACGTCTTTTCTTCCGAAGCCAGACACGCCGCTCGCTGAAAAGATTCTGGACCCGTACGTCCCGCTCCTTTCCACCCGGCTCGACAATCGGAGCTTTTTGAAGGTGGTTCCCACGTGGCCCTCGCCGCTTTGTGGTCAGGCCGACATTCCTCCGCTCACCGCCGAGAAACTCCAGGCTCCGTTTAATCGGATCCGTCACGTGGAATTTTCGCTCATGACTCCGCCGAAAAAAGGACGTCTGGCGGAAGGCTGGTGCTTCTTCCTGGAGGTCGATGACTCCAAAGCGTTCATCAGGGAACTTTTGATTCCGCGTGCCGAGGCGGTGGGCGGTCAGTTAGGCTCCAACACGTTGGGCGAAATCGGGAGAGACATCGCGCAGCAGACTGCAGAACGCCGCCTCAATCGTCAGGCCAATCGGAGATTCCCGTCACTGCTCCCCGCGGATCCGGAAGGAGCGGCTGCGCTTGGAGAAAACCTTGGTGGTCTGGTGGGTGGACTCATTGGAAAAACCATGGCCAAAAAGGAAGCCTTGAAGGTTCAGGACTACATGGGCTACGACCTGTATGCCTCTGACCTCGTGCAGCTGGCTCAAATCAAAAAAATACTCAAGAAAAAGCAGGGGATCGCTTCCCCCATTTTGTCGGATGGACTGCCCAGCAGTCTCATCGGTCTTTTGATCCAGCAAATCTCAACGGGTGAAGCAAACGTCAATCTGCAGGATAAAATCTTGGGAGAAGTAAGCAGGGAAGACGCCGACGATCCCCCCCTCCTGGCGGAGCGAAACCTGATCGTGATGCTGGACCCGACCCACCTCCTGATCGTTCCGGGCAACGACTTCGTGCTCTATGACGCGATTCGCCGTTGGAAACTGACCCAGGCCGTATACCAGCTCCCAATCCCGGAGCAAACTCGGGAAGAAATGCAAGACCGCGAACGTATGCCCAAGTATGAACCAAGTTTTGGGACCGCCGTTCCACCTCGTTCCCCGGATGAACCAAAGGCCAAGTGGCTTGAAAGCTGGGAAACGATTGGTGAAGCAATTACCGCTCCCAATCGGCTGCAAGTCCGTTTTGCGTCGATCTTTTCTCCCAAAGAAGCGGCCAAAATTGCAGAAATTGCCAGTCAAACGTACGGTGTGGACATTCCGGAGCAAATCCGTGAGGGGATCCCTGCAGACCTTCCGCCGTTCCTGATGATTTATGCCACCTCGAAGCAGACCGGCTGCACGTTCACAACGATCCCGCACGAAATGAGCAAGGCCCAGTTCCAGAAACTGATCACGCTCCTTCCCGCGCTGCTGGCGAAATGACGGTGAAATAAAGTGAGGAGTTAGGAGTGAGGAGTTAGGAGTTGACGCTTCGCGTAACGTTGGTCGAAGAAAGACCTTAACCCATAAAAGGCCGAAGGCCTTTCCAACTCCGAACTCCTCACTCCTAACGAACAATTCATAATTCATCATTCATCATTCATAATTTGAAAAAATGCCATCCGTTCCTCCTCCAACTCCTCCGGTTCCCCCTCAGAAAAGCCGCAATTTAGCCGATTTGCTGCAGGAATTCGCCCAGCAGCGCAAACTCATGCAGGAAGAACTGCAGAAAATCATCGTCGGACAGGATGATGTGATCGAGCAGCTCTTTGCCGCCATTTTCACGCGTGGGCACTGCCTGCTCGAAGGGGTTCCCGGCCTGGCGAAGACCCTGATGGTCAGCACGCTTTCGCGGATTCTGGACGTTAATTTCAAGCGGATCCAGTTTACGCCGGACCTGATGCCGTCGGACATCACGGGGACGAACGTCCTCGATGAAGACGAAAACGGCCACCGGAATTTCCGGTTCGTGGAAGGTCCGATCTTCGCGAACATTCTGCTGGCGGACGAGATCAACCGAACGCCCCCGAAAACCCAGTCGGCCCTGCTTCAGGCCATGCAGGAGCGCGAGGTGACGGTCGGCCAGAACACGTACACGCTCCCGGACCCGTTTTTCACGATCGCGACGCAAAACCCGATCGAGCAGGAGGGCACGTACCCGCTTCCCGAGGCGCAGCTCGACCGGTTCATGTTCAACATCAAGATCGACTACCCCACGCAGGAAGAAGAAGAGCGGATCCTTTCGCAGACGACCCGATCCGAAAAGGTCGAGGTGAAGAAGATCCTCTCGGCCCGCGCCATCTCAAACATTCAGAAACTCGTGAATTCCGTGGCGGTGAGCCAGTACATCGTGAAGTACGTGACGTCGCTGGTCCGCGCCACCCGTCCGAAAGACGAGTCGGCCCCGCCGTTCATTCGGGATCTGGTCGATTGGGGCGCCGGTCCGCGTGCGGGTCAGTTCCTCATCCAGGGCGGCAAAGCGATCGCCGCGATGGACGGCCGGTTTGCCGTGGCGATCGAGGACATTCGGCGCGTGGCGGTTCCGGTCCTTCGTCACCGCCTCAGCGTCAATTTCCAGGCGCAGGCGGAAGGAATGACCAACGACGCGATCGTTCAGCGTCTCGTCGGCGCGATCCCCGCCCCGCCCATTTCGAAGTTTTGAGTTTCAACCCCCGCTTTTCACCAAATCACCGGCCTGATTTATGCCAGATATTAATATTCCCAGGAAAATCCGCCGAATCCACCAGCTTCTGCTTTCCGCCGGAGCCACCGACGTTCTGTTCGTCGGCGGGTTTGTTCGGGATTGCATTCTCGGGATCCCCTCCAAGGACTTCGATCTGGAAATTTACGGTCTGGATTACGAACAAATCATTTCCGCGCTCCGTCCATCCTTTCGGATCGATCAGGTCGGTCAGAGTTTCAGCGTCCTGAAAGTCGATCAGGAAATCGATCTGGCGATCCCCCGCCGGGAACGCAAAACCGGCACGGGGCACAAAGCGTTCGAGGTGGTCCCCGACTCTACGATGACGTTCCGCGAAGCGGCCGCACGCCGGGATTTCACGATCAACGCGATCGGGATACGGCTCGACGGTTCACTCGTGGATCCCTATGACGGGGTGGGAGACCTGAATCGCGGGATCCTGCGCGCCCCCACCGAGGCCTTCTGCGAAGACCCCCTGCGAGTCCTGCGCGGGATGCAGTTCGCCGCCCGTTTCGGCTTCACGATGGAACCGCGGACGGTCGATTTTTGCCGCCGGGTTTTGCCGGAATTCGGGACGCTTTCCGCCGAACGCCTTTACACCGAGTGGGAAAAATGGGCGCTGAAAGGCCACTGGCCGGAAAAAGGGCTGGACCTGCTGCGCGAAACGGGCTGGCTGGAGTGCTTCCCCACGCTTAACCGCCTGACGCAAGCGGAGCTGAACCCTGAAATTCATCCCGAAGGAAACGCCTGGGAGCACACTCGCCGCGTCTGCATCGCCGCCGCCCGGCTGGCCGAACGGTTCGAACTGAACCCGGAGGAACGCCTGAACCTGATGCTCGCCGCGCTCCTGCACGATGTGGGAAGGCCGGAGCCGGAACACGCCCCAAAAGGCGCGAAGCTCGCGGAAGATTTTCTTCTGAGACTCCGTGCGCCGATGGCGGTGATGAAGTCGGTCCGGTCGCTGGTGCTGGCGCATGGTTTCCACGCCCACCGGGAGCTTTCCGAAACGCACGTGCGGCGCCTCTCGGTCCTCCTCACCCCCTCGAATATTCGGCTCTGGCACTTGCTTGTTTCCGCCGACGAAGAAGGCCGCGGCACGGCTGAACCCGAAGCGAAAACCCATTGGGACGAGTGGCTCGAGCTTGCCGAAACGCTGGAAATTTCGGAGCATCAGCCCCCGCAAATCCTTCAGGGCCGGGATTTAGAAGCGTTTGGGATCAAGCCAGGCCCGGAAATGGGGAAGATCCTCAAAAAAGCGTGGGAGGCGCAGCTGGACGGCGCTTTCAAGACCCACGAGTCGGGGCTGGAGTGGCTGAAAAAAGAACTCTGAGAAAAAACAGACGGGAAAGGGGTCCCGACCGCTTTCAGCAAACGTTAAATCAAAATTAAAGAATTAAAGAAAGTTTACGCTTTAGGAAAACCTTGACTGGCAAAATTTCCTTAAAACCAGAATTATTGGCAATTTTGCCAATAAGAGCCCAAAATCTTTGAAACTCTCAGGGCGGCAAGGCTCCGTTTCTTCTTTCAGGTCACCATCGGAAATTTCCCAAGACCTTCTTTTTTATTCAAAACTGAAGATTTACCGTCATCATTCGTCAAATATTTTTATTTCCCTGAAAAATTTTTTCGCCCCCCTGAAGGTCTTCAAAAGTTAAAATCGGTAAGTTTCGGAATCTCTCATTTTTTCTATTTCATCGTCCAGAAAAAATGTTACTCTTTGGGTGATTTTTTGCAGATTTTCCATATATTGTGGTTTTTTCTTATTTTTCTTCTTTTGAAATCTGTATGTTGTGGTTTTAAATTGCCATTCTGGTTTCGTTAGTTTTTTATCGAAACTCTCAACTGTCTCGCCGCTATATTTTCTCTATTTTTCCTTTTTAACACACCGCCCAAAAAAATTTCCAAAAAATTTCAGATCGTCCAGGAAAATTTTTCATCAGGCGTAAGTTGCTGAAAATTAAGGGTTTAAGTAATGTTTCATTCAGCATGAACAGACGGAATTAAAGTTCCAAAAATCTTTACGTCCCGGATTTTACGGATTTTCTCTGATTTGGGGAGGGCTACTTGACGAAAAGTGAATTTAGTGGTAAACTTCTAAAATCATCGAACACGATGTTGTGGTGATTCCCATTAAATCCACAACATCTGGGAACGGCAAAATTCATCCTTTTTTTGCCGGGATGACTCGATTTTCATCATTTCCAAATCGGTTGAACCGTCGGCCTTGCCTTGGGCCGCATGATGGGAAGACCCCTACGCGGTTTCGCTCGTGTTCGTGCTTCCCGGGTTGCTGAAATCATTAACTCAAAAAAAAGTAGTCATTTATTTCATTAGGAGTCATTATGTCACAGGTCCCGTTCCAGGACTCGCTAGCGTCCAAACTTCACGTTCCGTCCGTTTTTTGTCCCGAAGACGTCGCCGATCCGTTCGACACGGTGACGTGGGATCTTCGTACCGCCGAGATCAAGGGGGACAAAGGCGAGCTGATTTTCGAGCAGAAGAACTGCGAATTCCCCGTCAACTGGAGCCAGCTGGCCACGAATGTCGTTGCGAGCAAGTACTTCTATGGGGAGAACGGCACGCCGCAGCGCGAGCACAGCGTCCGCCAGCTCATCCACCGCGTCTCCCGCACGATCACGGACTGGGGGAAAGAGGACGGCTACTTCGCCTCGGAAGTGGACGGCGAGAATTTCTATAAGGAACTGACCTACCTCTGCCTCCACCAGATGGCCGCGTTCAACAGCCCGGTCTGGTTCAACGTCGGTCTGTACACGCAGTACCACATTCACGGCGCGCAGTGCAACTGGGCCTGGAACCGCGACGAGCAGAAACTCTTCCAGCCGGAAAACTCCTACGAGTACCCGCAAGGCTCCGCGTGCTTCATCCAGAGCGTCGATGACAACATGGAGGACATCATGGAGCTGGCCCGCAGCGAAGCGATGCTCTTCAAATTCGGCTCCGGCACGGGTACGGACCTTTCGACCCTGCGCAGCTGCCGCGAAAAACTCTCCGGCGGCGGACGTCCGTCGGGACCGCTTTCGTTCATGCGAGTTTACGACCAGATCGCGGCCGTCGTGAAGTCGGGCGGAAAAACCCGCCGCGCCGCGAAGATGCAGTCCCTGAAGGTCTGGCACCCGGACATCATGGACTTCATCGAGTGCAAAGTCAAGGAGGAAGCCAAGGCGAAGCTCCTCATGCAAAACGGCTACGACTACGACGCGGCGTACAGCTCCACGATGTTCCAGAACGCGAACCTTTCGGTCCGTCTGACGGACGACTTCATGCAGGCGGTCGTGGACGACAAGCAGTGGACTACCCACTGGGTCACCGACCCGTCCAAAGAAGGCCCCTCCTGGCCGGCGCGTGAAGTGCTGCACAAGCTCTCGCAGGGCACGTGGCTCTGCGGCGACCCGGGCGTTCAGTTCGACACCACGATCAACAAGTGGCACACGTGCCCGAAGTCCGGCCGGATCAACGCGTCCAACCCGTGCTCCGAGTACATGTTCCTCGACAATTCGGCGTGCAACCTTTCGAGCATCAACCTGATGCGCTTCTTCGACGACGAGACGGGCATTTTCGACATTGAGCGCTTCGCCGCCGCCTGCCGGATCATGTTCATCGCCCAAGACATCATCGTGGACCGCGGCAGCTACCCGACCTACAAGATCGCGCTGAACAGTCACCTCTACCGCCCGATCGGCCTTGGTTTCTCGAACATTGGAAGCCTGCTGATGGCTCTGGGGCTTCCGTACGATTCGGACGAAGGCCGCGGGATCTGCGGGTCCATCGCCGCGATCATGCACGGCGCCGCGAACCGGACGAGCGTCGAGCTGGCCCGCGCCAAAGGGACGTTCGACGAGTACGAGAAGAACAAAGAGGATATGCTGCGCGTGATGCAGAACCACTGGGACGAGGTTGAAAAGATCCACAGCGCGCCGCGCTACCTGCGTGAAGGCGCCCGCAAGATCTGGGACGAAGTCCTGAGCAACGGCCGCCGCTATGGCTTCAGAAACGCCCAAGCGACGGTGCTCGCCCCGACCGGAACGATCAGCTTCATGATGGACTGCGACACGACGGGGATCGAGCCGGACATCGCGCTGGTCAAGTACAAGCAGCTCGCCGGCGGCGGGTACATGAAGCTCGTGAACCGTACCGTTCCGCTCGCCCTGAAGCGTTTGGGCTACTCTCAGGAAGACATTGACTCGATCCTGGCGTACATCGACAAAGAGGACACGATCGAAGGTGCGGCCAACCTCCTGCCGGAGCACCTTCCCGTTTTCGACTGCGCGTTCCAGGCCCGCAATGGTACCCGGTTCATCCCGTGGCAGGCGCACATCCGCATGATGGCGGCCGCCCAGCCGTTCCTTTCCGGCGCGATTTCCAAGACGGTCAACCTTCCGAAAGACGCAACCGAGCAGGACATTTACGACGCGTACCTCGAAGCGTGGCGCATCGGTTTGAAGGCCGTGGCCATTTATCGCGACGGGTCCAAGGGCGCCCAGGTCCTTTCGACCAGCCGCAGCGAAGACAAAAAGGACGACGAGACGACCGAAGCTCCGAAAGAAATCATTCGGGAAAAGATCATTTACAAGCCGCGCCGCCGCCGTCTGCCGGACACGCGCCCCTCGATCACGCATAAATTCAGCATCGCGGGCCACGAGGGCTACGTCACGGTGGGCCAGTACCCCGACGGAAACCCGGGCGAGGTCTTCATCACGATGGCGAAAGAGGGGAGCACGATCGGCGGTCTGATGGACTGCTTCGGCACGGCGATCTCCATGAGCCTCCAGTACGGCGTCCCGCTTGAGGTTTACGTCAACAAATTCTCCCACACGCGCTTCGAGCCGATGGGAGCGACGAAGAACCCCGACATTCGGATCGCGAATAGCATCGTGGACTACATTTTCCGCTGGCTCGGGATCACGTTCCTGAACCGCCCGTCCACCCCTGGAACCGACACGGGGATCCCCCACGAGGGCACGACCCTGCAAACGCCGAAAGTGGTGCCGCAGCTCCCCACCGCCCCGGAAGAAGTGGAAGCCAAGACCTCCGCGACGGCTGGAGAAACCGCTCCGGTCGCGGAAGCCGCTCCGGCCCAGGCCCCGGTTTCCGAGCCGGTCCCTGACGAAGCCCCGAAAGCGGACCCGGAACCCGCCCCGGCGTATGCGTCCGCCTCGATGAAGAAGAAAGCTTCGGCCAGTTCCGCGGCCATACGCGAAGCGTTTCCGGAAAATCTGGAAAGCAGCGTGGCCCGTAAAACCAGCCGGTTTGAAGAAGAAGTCCGCGCGTTCTACGCCCGCCGCAGCGGAACGGCCAGGAAAGCCGCCAACGACGGAGGAAACTCCTCGACTTCGATCCTGGACGAGCCGATGGTCGATCTGGCCACCGAACGGATGAAAATGTTCGAGAATTTCCAGGATGACGCGCCGCTGTGCAGCTGCTGCGGCTCGGTGATGGTCCGCAATGGAAGCTGCTACCTCTGCCACGTCTGCGGCTCGACGAGCGGCTGCTCTTGATCTTGAATGCGAGGTGGTAATGGAGGCCGGAGGCCGAAATTACGCGCCGTTAATACGGAGGGCCGGCG
>JAFSMO010000065.1 GCA_017447865.1 Thermoguttaceae bacterium | reverse complement strand
GGATTTTCAGGCCACAAACCGATTAACATTTAATTTTCAAAACGTTCATCAAGTGCAAGCATAAAGTCCCCACTCGATGACAAAAATTTTGCGCTTAGGTGGGGGCTTTATGCTTGCACCTGACCAATAACGAATAATGAGAGGGTGGAAGTCCTTTCATTATTCGTTTTTTTTCAGGGCTTCGAGTTCTTCCAGCGCCTTTTGAGCGCCTTCGTGCCCTTGGTCCGCGGCCTTCCTGAGCCACTCGGTGGCTTTCGTGAGGTCCTTTTCGACTCCCTCGCCATTCCCGTAACACTGGCTCAAATAGAACTGCGCTTCGGCGAAGCCATGTTCGGCGGCTTCGGTGAGCCACTTGATGGCTTCAGCCGGGTCCTTCTCAACCCCTTCGCCAAGTATGAAACAGGCGGCCAGCGTGAATTGCGCCCTGGCATACCCTTGTTCGGCGGCCATGGTGTACCATTCGATGGCGTTGGCCGCATCCTTTTCGACGCCTTCACCTTTCCGAAAACACTCGCCCAGATTGAACTGCGCATCGGCGTCCCCCTGTTCGGCGGCCTTGGCGAACCAGTCGATGGCCTTGGCCTTTTCTTTTGCATCGTCAAGATTCAGGTAAAACAGGCCCAGCCCGACTTGCGAGGCGGCGGCCCCTTGCCGTTCGACGGCTTTCCGGAACCATTCGTCCGCTTTGGCCGGGTCTTTTTCAACGCCCAAGCCGCACTCGTACATGCCGCTCAGAAAGACCTGCGACGTTGGATGGTTCTGCTCGGCGGATCTGGTGAACCATTCGGCGGCTTTAGCCGGGTCTTTTTCGATCCCATCCAGGCCGTACAGGTAATAAGCTCCCAGAGTTCCTTGCGCTTCCAACTGTCCCCTTGCCGCGACTTTTTGCAGCAATTCGAACCCTTTGGAGAAATCGGTCTTCATATAATACGAGGCGAGGCAGAACTCCGCGGAGGCGTCCCCCTGTTCGGTGGCTTTTTGGTACCATTCGAGTGCCTGGGTGAAGTTCTTCTCGACCCCCTCGCCGAGTTCGCAGCACTTGCCCATCAAATACTGCGCCTCGGGAAGTTCCTGTTCGGCGGCTTTATGGATCCATTCCACTGCTTTGGCCGGGTCTTTTTCGACGCCGGTCCCTTTAAGGTAACACCCACCCAAAGCGTACTGCGCGTGGGCCAGATCCTGATCGGCGGCTTTGCGGTACCATTCGACCGCTTTGAGCTGGTCCTGTTCGATCCCTTCACCGTAATAGTAACACCAGCCCAGATCAAACTGTGCCTCGGCCAACCCCTTTTCGGCCGCTTTGGTGTACCATTCGACGGCTTTGGCCGGGTCTTTTGCGACCCCCCCAATGCCTTTCCGGAAACAATCGCCCAAACTACATTCCGCCACGGCATCGCCTCCCTGCGCTTTTAGCGCCAGGTCAAATACGTTCTCCGACCGGCAGTCGCCCGCGGCGAAAACAAGCACCAGCGCCACGGCCAGCATCGAAAACCAGCGATTCATCGTCTTTTCTCCTTTTGATCGTAAAAAACCGGCAAAAGTCCCTTTTCCCCGGAGCGTCGGGACGGTTTTATTTCTGGTCGGCGTTGATCTCGTTCAGAACCTTTTGAGCGTCCTCGACCCCTTGTTCCGCGGCCTTCCGGAGCAACTCGACGGCTTTCGTGAGGTCTTCTTCGAAGTCGATGCCGGTCGCGTAACGCAGACCCATGCCAAACAGAGTGAAGGGGCATTCCATTTCCGCGGAGTCTTGTATGGCTTCCAGCTCTTTCAATTCATCCGCTTCATGTTCGTCTGCTTTCTCGAACCACTCCTCCGCTTTGTCGAGGTCTTTTTCAACGCCGAGGCCGTAAAGGTAACGAAAGCCCAGATCCAGCTGGGAGGGGCGAAATCCATTTTCGGCGGCTTTCCGGCTCCATTCCATGGCTTTGACCGGGTCTTTTTCGACTCCCAGGCCATAGCGGTAACAATTTCCCAGACCAAACTGGGCGTTGGTATCGCCCTTTTCTGCCTCTTGGGGCCAAATTTCCACGGCTTTTCGGTACCACTCCCCGGCCTGGACGGGGTCTTTCTCCACGCCGATACCGAAGTGGCAATAAATGCCCATTTTGAACTGCGCCACGGGGTTTCCCCCTTCCGCGGCTTTCCGGCACCAGTCGATCGCTTTGGTGAGGTCTTTTTCGATTCCGTCCCCGCGCAGGTAACAATAGTTCAGCGCAAGCTGCGCAAGAGCAAACCCTTGATCCGCGGATTTTGTGAACCACTCCACCGCTTTGGCCGGGTCTTTTTCGACCCCATTGCCTTGATAGTAACACCAGCCCAGATTATATTGGGCCACTTCCCGGCCCTGTTCGGCGGCTTTGGTGTACCATTCGATGGCTTTGACCAGGTCCTTTTCGACCCCTGTACCCCTTTCGTAATAAAGACCCAGAGTCGCTTGCGCGACAGACTCTCCCTGGTCGGCGGCTTTGCGGATCCATTCCACCGCTTTGGCCTGGTCCTGTTCGACCCCGGAGCCGTCCTTGTAACAGAGGCCCAGGAGGGTTTGCGCTCCGGCCAGCCCCTGATCCGCGGCTTTCTGGTACCATTCGGCGGCTTTGGCGGGGTCTTTTTCCACTCCGTTGCCGAACATGTAACAGACGCCCAGTTGGAGTTGCGCCTCGGGCAGGCCCTGGTCGGCCGCTTTTTGGAAATATTCGGCGGCTTTGACCGGGTCTTTTTCCACACCGCCAATCCCTCGCAAGTAATTCACGCCCAGGTTGAATTGCGCCTCCGGGGACCCGTCATCCTGGCCGTCGTGCATCAGGTCCGACCAGTGGTGCTTCGAATTGCACCCACCCGCGGCCAAAACAAGCGCCAGCGCCACGGCCAGCATCGGAAACCAGCGATTCATCAGCTTTTCTCCTTTTGATCAGGAAACACGGGAAAGAACGCCCGGCGGTTTTACTCCTGCGTCGGGTTGGCCGCTTCGGCCGGATTGGGCGTTTCGGCTGGATTCGTCTCTACGGCCGCGTTGGGGTCTTCATCCGTGCTGGCCTCTTCGCCGGCGTCGGCCTCTTCGTTCATTTCGGCGTCTTCATCCGCGTAGTCCTCCTCGTCCTCCGAGTAGTAGTACTCGTCGTCCGAGTCGCTCTCCTCATCCCCGTCGGTCTCCTCGTCCGAGTAGATCTCTTCCAGGATGGTTTGCGCGTCTTCCAGCCCTTGCTCCGCCGCTTTCTGGAACCATTCGACGGCTTTCTCAAGGTCCTTTTTGACCCCTTCGCCCCTCATGTAGCAGACGCCCAGATTGTACTGTGCCAGTTCATCGCCCTGATTGGCGGCTTTCTGGAACCACTCGGCGGCTTTGGCGCGGTCCTTTTTGACCCCTTCGCCGTTCATGCAGAGCAGGCCCAGATTGTACTGCGCCGAGGCGTGGCCCAGTTCGGCGGCTCTGCGGTACCACTTGGCGGCCTGGGCGAGGTCTTTCTGGACCCCTTCGCCGGACTCGTAGCAAAGGCCCAGACTGTACAGCGCGTCGAGGTCTTTCTGCGCGGCGGCTTTGCGGTACCATTCGACCGCTTTGGCGGCGTCATTTTCCACGCCTTCGCCGTTCTGGTAGCAGACGCCCAGATTGTACTGCGCGCGGGCAAGACCCTGCTCGGCCGCTTTTTTGCAGAGTTCTGCCGCCTGGTCGGGATCTTCATCGACGCCCTCGCCGGCCGCGTAGCATTTGGCCAGGTTGAACTGCGCGTTGGCGTCGCCCTTTTCGGAGGCTTCGTACCACAATTCCACGGCACTGGCGAGGTCCTGTTCGACCCCTTCGCCGTCGTAATAGCACTCGCCCAGCCGGGAGAGCGCTTTGGGGAATTCCTGCTCGGCCGCTTTGGTCAGCCACTCGGCGCCTTTGGCCGGGTCTTTTTCGACGCCTTCGCCTTTCAGGTAGCAGAGGCCCAGATCGCACTGCGCGCGGGCGTCGCCTTCCTGCGCTTTACGCATCAAATTGGAAACACTTTTCGAGCTGCATCCGCTCACGACAAAAACAAGCGCCAGCGCCGCGGCCAGCATCGGAAACCAACGATTCATCTTCATTTCTCCTTTAAGTCTTAAAAACTGACAAAAATTTCATTTTTCGGAAGGCTTGCAATCCGACTGCGACTTCCGGTAATTATGCACTTCGCCCGCCCCAAGTTTGGGTTTTAGTCCTTCTGCGGTTCGGAGGCCGAAGCCAGAACGCCCGCGACGACGAGCAGCATGCCGGTCAAAAGCACCGCGTTCATCGGCTCTTTGAAGACCAGGCAGCCGACCGTGGGCGCCAGCGCGAGCTGGAGGATCATGATCAGGCAAACACGTACCGCATCCAAATAGCGCAGCGCGAGGGTGAGGCAAATAAACGCAAGAAGATTCGTCACGCCAGCCATCAGGGCAATTTGCAGGTGCTCGGTGGAGATCGCCTCCCACGAGGCGGTCCCGTTTTGAAAAAGGTCCATTCCCAAAAGCCCGACGCCGCCGACGCCGGGGAGGAACATCACGGCAAAAAACGGCGAGACGCCGGATTTGTTGATCCACCGGACCACGCAGTTCGACGAAGCCGCCAAAATCCCGGCCAGCAGCGTCCAGAAGACGTACTGGGCCGCGAGAAAGCGGGAACTTTCGACGGCCGGCGCCGACTTCTGGACCTCAGCCCCGTTCGCGAGGAAAACGAGCGCCGCCAGCGCGCAAACGAGCGAAAGCGCCAGCCGCGGCGTGAGTTTCTCCCGAAGCAGGAAAAAGCCGAGGACCGGCGTCCAGAGGATCTGACCGGACCAGAACGAGGCGGTCGTCAGGCCCATCCCGATCACTTCAAGCCCCTGCTGCTGGAAAATGTTCCCGATGAACTGCAGTCCGAGCGCCACGACGAAGAAAACGCCGAGGTGCTTCCAGGACGGGAGCGGCGATTTCCCTTTCAGAAAAAGCCACGCAAAAATGACCATCCCGACCAGGCCGGAAAACCCCTCCCGGATCCCGACGATCAGCACCGGATCCACCTGCGCCCCCGCGAGCTGCCGCATGCAAATGCTCGACATGAGGTAGAGGACCACCGAAAAAAACGGGAACAGAAGAAACCAGCGTGAGGTCGATGGGTCAGTCATGGTCAAAAATCCTCACGAGAGGAAAAAAACGGGCGCAGGGGATGGTGTACGTTGGTGCAAAAGAAGATCCTTCCTCAAAACTCAAGCCCGTTTCCTATGGGAAAGCACCGCGTGCTTCCAACCCTCATTTAAACACGGATTTTCACGGATCCAAAAAGGAGTGGAGCGAGGAGGGGTGAAATCTTTCTGAACCCCACATTACGCGAAGCGTCAACTCCTCACTCCTCACTCCTCACTTTTTTTACTCCATCGCGACCTTGGCGACGTTTTCCGCCGTGATCCCGTAGTACTCGAAGAGCTGCTTGTACGGGGCGGAGGCGCCGAAATCGGTCATTCCGACGAATTTCCCTTCCGGGCCGATGTAACGGTCCCAGCCGAACTGGAGGGCCGCCTCCACCGCGACGCGGCGCGTGACGGCTTTCGGAAGCACGCTTTCACGGTACTCGGCGCTCTGGCGTTCAAAGAGTTCCATCGACGGCACGCTGACGACCCGGGCGTAAACCCCCTTCGAGGCCAAAATCTTCTGCGCGTCGAGGCAGACGTGGACCTCGCTGCCGCTTCCCATCAGGATCGCGTCGCAGGTCCCGGTCGCCGGGTTCTTCGCGTCGCGGATCACGTACGCGCCCTTCGAAACGCCGCACGAGCACGCGCAGACGTCGCCGGTAGGCTCCACCGCCCGCGCAAGCGTCGGGAGGTTCTGCCGGGTGACGATCATGCAGACCGGGCTTTTCTGGTTTTCGGCGTACCAGCGGTAAGCGAAACGGACCTCATTCGCGTCGCAGGGCCGGAAAACGACCAGGTTCGGCATCGAGCGCAGGGCCGCCAACTGCTCGACCGGCTGGTGCGTCGGGCCGTCTTCGCCGACGCCGATCGAGTCGTGCGAGAAAATGTAAAGGACCGGGAGGCGCATCAGGCAGCTCAGACGCAGCGCGCCGCGGAGGTAGTCGCAGAAGACGAAGAACGTCGCGCAGTAGCTGCGGATCCCGCACGTCGCCATCCCGTTGCAAATGGCGGCCATGGCGAACTCGCGGATCCCGAAGTGGAAATTGCGCCCGGCGTAATTCCCGGGGCCGAAATCGCCCGCGCCCTCGAACGTCAGGTTCGATTTGTTGGACGGCGCAAGGTCGGCCGAGCCGCCGATCATCCACGGGATCCCCGCGGCGACCTGGTTCAAAACCTTTCCGGAAGAATTTCGGCTTGCGTCGCCTTTTTCGCTCGGCTCCCACATTTGCTGGATCCCGGCGTCCCACCCCTCCGGCAGTTCACCCGCGGCGATCTGGCGCAGTTCTTCCGCCTTTTCCGGGTACTTCGCGCAGTAGTCGGCGTAGTCTTTTTCCCACTGCGCGTAGGCTTTCGCGCCGTTCGCCTGGATCCCGTCCGCGAAAAGTTTCGAAACCTCTTCCGGGACGGCGAATTTCTCGTAGTTCCAGCCGTAGAACTGCTTCGTCAGGACGATTTCCTCCTCGCCCAGCGGCGCGCCGTGGACTTTGGCGGTCCCCGCGAGATTCGGCGAGCCGTAGCCGATCACGCTCTTGACCATGATCAGCGTCGGGCGTTCCGTCTCGGCCTTGAAAGCCGCAAATGCTCGGCGCAGAGCGTCCAGGTCGTTCACGTCCTCCTCGACCTGCACGACGTTCCAGCCGTACGCCTTGAACCGGGCAGGCACGTCTTCGGAAAACGCCAGATCCGTCGAGCCTTCGATCGTGATTTTGTTCGAGTCGTAGATCCAGCACAGATTGCTGAGCTTCAAATGGCCGGCCAGCGAGGCGGCTTCCGAGGAGATCCCCTCCATCATGCAACCGTCGCCGCAGAGGGAGTAAACGTTGAACCCGAAGAGGTCTTTGCCGTCGCAGGCGTACTTCGCGCTGAACCACTTGGACGCGATGGCGTGTCCGACGCTCATGGCGAGGCCCTGCCCCAGCGGCCCGGTCGTGACTTCCACGCCGGACGTGTGCCCGTACTCCGGATGGCCCGGGCAGCGGGAATTCAACTGACGGAACGATTTCAGGTCTTCGATGCGCACGGCCTTTTCACCGGTCGGCTTTCCGTCTTCGTACTGCTCCACGCCCGCCAGATGAAGGACCGAGTAAAGGAGCGTGGAACCATGGCCCGAAGAAAGAACGAAACGGTCGCGCTGGGACCAGAGCGGATGCGCCGGATCGTAGTTCATGATTTCATTGTAAAGCAGGTACGCGACCGGGGCCATGCTCATCGGCGTGCCGGGGTGACCGCTCTTGGCGGCCTGAATGGAATCCATTACGAGCGTGCGGATCGTATTGATCGCCAGGGTTTCGACTGGAAGAGTCATTTGGAAAGGACCTTTCTCGGAAAGAGGAAATGATAAAAAAACATTTTCCGAATTTTACCCCTTTTTTAAAAGGTTTGCAAGGGGGAGGGACAAAAAAAACACCATGGCGAAAGCTCACCATGGTGTGGATTTTCCAATTCCAGGACGAATTCACGGATTCGTTTTAACGACTTGCACTTCCAGCCGGAACACCGCGTCCCGGTTGATTAAAAAATAAAACCTGAAACTGGAAAATGTTCGAGTCACCGGGCGCGGTCAAATTGAGTACTCAAATGAAACCGCCCCGGCACGAATCAGTCGTAAATCATCCGGAATTTCGCGCTCTGAACCTTCGGGAAAACCGGCCGTCCGGAAGAATCGGCGAACGAAAGCCCCGCCGACCGGCGCGTCACGCCGTAAAGCATTCCGGTTTCCGTGCCGTCGATTTGGATCAGACCGTCCGAATCAAGAGTCACGATGGCGTAGAGCGCGTCCTCAAAAATGACCGTGTGCGCCGCAAGAGGGAATTTTTCGCAGAGTTCCTTCGGGTATTTGTCGTGAAAACGTTCCACCCAGTCGAACGACGCGGAGTTCACGTCGAAATAAACGATTCCGTTCAGAAGCCGCATAAAATCGCGGTGGTGATGGCCGTTCATGTACATGCGGACGCGGCCGGGATGGGCGGCGTTGACCGCTTCGAGCATCTTGCGGACGTCCTCCCAGTTCGCGATCCCGCCGACCTCGCGTTCCACGCTTTGATGACTGAAAAGAAGGCACGGGTAAGGCGACGTTTCGAGCGTTTCTTTCAGCCACGCGAATTCTTCCGGCGGAATGATCGAAATGGCGTTTCCTTTGTACTTGAAGTAGTTCCCGTGGTCGTAATGGGTGAACGTCCCGTCCTCGTTCCGGAAGTAATTCGCGTCGATGGCGACGAACCGGAAGCCCTTGCAGTCGAAATAGTAGTAGCCTTTCGGGGCTTTGTACGCCTCAAACGTTTCCTCGAAGCCGCAGCCGTCGAAATCGTGGTTTCCCATCACGTGATGGCTGGGGATCTGGAAATCGTTATACTGCGCCACGAAATCGCCCATTTTGGCCGGATTGTGGCAGAAATCGCCGCAGTGAATGATGAAGTCGCAGTTTTCCTCAAGAGCGCGCGCCTGAATTTTGGCCAAACGCTTCGGCGCTTCGCTGAAAAAAGAGGCCGGATGGTGGTGAATATCAGAGAAAAGGCAGAATTTGACGGTCTGTTTCGGCTGTACCTCCTCAGCGAGCGCGGCCCCGGAAACGGCGGCCAGCGCGGTGGAGGTCAAGAAATTACGGCGGGTTAGAAACGACATTGAAATCCTCCTTGACTTTTTATTTATAATCGATTGAAAGCGCCTCAGCGCGAAAGCTGGTCGAACAAACGGCGGAATTTGGGCATGCGGCCCTCCAGGTAGTCGAGCCAGCGCTCCGGCTTCCAAAGCTCGATGCAGACCGCCGCGCCGACGACGACCACTTCGCCGCCCGGGTCCACGCCGAGGAATTCCCGGAACCCCTCCGGGATTACGAGCCGGCCGCGGCCTGCAAACTGAACGGGACGCTGGCGCGTGGAAAGGAGCCGGCCGAGCATTTGGAGCTGGTCGATCCGGCCGTTCATGTGACCGGCGGCCATTTTGTCCTGGATCAGCTTGACGCCCTGCGTGAGTTTTTCCTGCCAAAGGGCCGAGTTCCAGAGGCTCAGGCAGCCAGGCCGCTCTTTCGTCAGGATGCACTCCTGGCCCTCGATGGAATGGGTCAGCGCGTCGCACATTTCGACGGGGATCGAAACGCGGCTCCGTTCATCGAGCGTGCGCAGGTGCTCACCCAGAATGAAATCAACGGCGGAATCCATGGTTCAAAACTCGAATAATTTGAGTTTAACGAAAAACGAAACGCCGCGTCTTAAATCCTTGCTCAACTTCGGCAATGGGCGTAAAACCCACAAAAAAATCCCAATTAATTCCTTCACTGGGATTAAAACCCACGATTTAAGTATAGCACATTGATTTGAAATTTCAAGGGGGTTTCCAGAAATTTTTTGGATTTTTTAGAAATTTTTTTCTGCTCTTGCGCGAAACCCTTTTTTTTGGTAAAATCTCTCTGATTCCATTTCGAGTTAAACCAAACCTTTTCGAAAGACTTTTTCATGACCCGTTTTCTTCTCATTTCAGGGGTTTTCCTCCTGGCGTTTGCAACGTTTGGGGAAAATCTGCCCGCTCAGAGTGCCGGCGGCCCGGTCTCGTGCGAGAAATGCCAGAAGAATCCGGATTACGAGTCGATTTTTGATCCCGCAACGTTTCGTCAGCTTCCGGAAGGAGTTCCGGAGGAAAAACTCATCGAGGCTTTTTGCGCGTCGTGGCGGGCGATCGACGAAAAACTGACGGCCGTCGCGGAGCTTCAGAAAAGCCCGCAGACCGGTGTTTCCACGAAGGAAATCGAAAAGCTGGAGACTGAGATCCACGTTTTGTACCACCAGATGATGGACTGGATCGGTCCGGTTTGGCATTTGGCGCCTCAGAAAAAAGAGGTGAAGCAATTCATGTTTTTCCTTCTGGCGCGTGCGCTGGAAGGGGACCAGTACGAGGCGGCGTACGTGCTCGCTGGCGAGCTCATGGCGAGGAAAGCCTACGAGGAAAACCCGGTTTTGTACGAAATGGCGGGCATTTCCGCGTTCATGATGAGCAAATTCGACGTGGCGCGCTACTGTTTCACTCAGGCGCAGAATCGCAACGCGCTCACCGGAACGGCGGGCGTTTACCTCGATTTGATCCCGTACTACACGCAGGCGTGGAAGACCGAGCAGGCGCTTCGGAGTCAGGAAACCCGAAAAGGAACGGCTCCCCGGGTCCTGCTGGTGACGACACGCGGCGAGGTGGAGATCGAGCTTTTTGAAGACTCCGCCCCTCAAACGGTTCAGGCGTTTTTGAAGCTCGTGAATGAGGGGTTTTACGACGGGGATTCCTTCTCGACGGTTTTGAGCGGTCTGTTCGCCAGAACGAGCCGCGTCGCGTCGGGGGTCGAGATTCCGGACGAGTTCCAGCTTCCGTCGGCCCGGAAGCATTTCCGCGGTTCGGTCGTCATGATGCACGGTGGAGGAAAAGACTCGGGCCGTTCACAGTTTTTCATCATGCTGGTTCCCGCGCCTCAGTTGGACGGCAAATTCACGGTTTTCGGCAGGGTCACACGTGGCATGGAAGTGGTTTCGGCCCTGAATCGGGTCAACGAGCGCCAGCCGGAAAAGAACCAGCCGGGAATCAAACCCGATCAGATTTTAAGCGTTAAAATTTTGAACCCATAAATCTTGAATATTCAGATTTCAGAAAGGTAAAAATGAAGCACTCACTCAATCTTTTGGCATTTGTTTCGGCCGTTTTGGTGGCCGGGACGATTTTCGCTCAGGGCTTTTCCGAGGTTCCGGCTCAGACTTCGGCGGAGCAGGCTCAGGCCCCGGCGTCATACGATCCGCTCGAGTCAGATTTCCAGGCCAAATTCTCCGCCTACCGTGAAGTTTCCTCACAAATCGAGCAGCTTCAGAAGGATTTTGAGGAAGCGGCCAAAAATCAGGATCAGGCTAAAATCAAGGAAATTCAGGCCAAGGCTCCCGTGATCCTCAAACAGGCGGAAGCGGCTTTCATGAACGCGGTCCCGGTCGCGGTTCAACTGTACTCCAAAACCGATGGGTCGAACGAAGAGCTGAGCCAGTTCATGCTCATGTACGCGAATTACCTTCTGACGGTCGATAATTACGACGCGGCGTACCAGCTTTTCGCCTCTTTCCTGAGCAAAGGAATGCACAAAGCCCACCCGGAAATCTTCGAAATGGCGGGCATCTCCGCGTTCGGGAGCAACCGGTTCAACGCAGCCAAGAAGTGCTTCAATTACGCCACCCAGACGAAGACTCCGCTTTCCCAGCAGGCGCAGATGTACCGGGATTCCATCACCAATTACTACGAAAAAGAGTGGATGCTCGAAACTCAGAAAGAGCAGCAGGAAGCCCAGGCGAATAATCTGCCGGAAGTGCTGATCCGCACGACCGCCGGCGACATGAAAGTCGTGCTTTACGAAAACGAGGCGCCGAACACGGTCGCCAGCTTCATCACGCTGGTCGAAAAAGGCTTCTATAACGGGTTGACTTTCCACCGCGTTCTGCCCGGTTTCATGGCGCAGGGCGGCTGCCCGAAGGGCGACGGAACGGGTGACGCCGGATACAAACTCCCCGAAGAATTTTCCAAACCAGACGCGCGCAAGCACTTCCGCGGCTCTTTGGCCATGGCTCGCTCGCAGGATCCCAACTCGGCTGGCTCGCAGTTCTACATTTCGTTCCTTCCGACGCAGTTCCTGGATGGTCAGTACACCGTGTTCGGCCGCGTGGTTGAAGGCCTCGACACGCTTTCAAAGATCGAGCGCGTAGATCCGGAGCGCATGTTCCCGGGCCAGAAGAAGACGCAGATCATTGAAATGAGAGTGCTGCGCAAGCGGAATCACGACTACAGCCATTTCCGCAGAATGTAAAAAGACCGACTCAGTCGTTCGAATTTCTCCTGAAAAGGGTCCAGGGTGAAAACGTTTTTGGCGTTTCCTCTGGACCCTTCCTTTTATTTTTCTTTTTCTTCACATGCGCTTCACGAAATTTTCCAGCAGGCGCGCGCCGTTTCCCTGGCTCTTTTCGGGATGAAATTGCGTTCCGACCAGATTCTCCCGCGTCACGGCCGAGCAGAACTCGTAGCCGTACGTCGTTTTCGTCGCGATGCACTCCGGCTCCGTCGGGACCACGTGGTACGAATGCACGAAATAGAAGTACGTTCCCGGCTCGACTCCCTTCCAGAACGGATGGTTCGGCTGCTCGACCGTCACCTGATTCCAGCCCATGTGCGGGATGGAAAGCTTTTCTCCGGCCGCCTCGCGCTGGGCCTCCGTGAACTGAAACCGCCGGACCTCGCCATGGAAGAGTCCCAAACCCTCGAACTCGCCGTTTTCCCAGCTTTTATCGAAGAGCATCTGCATCCCGAGGCAGATCCCCAGGAACGGCGTTCCGGCCTTGATTTTCTCGAGCATCGGCTCCACCAGCCCGCTGGCCTTCAGGAATCGGATCGCGTCCTCAAACGCCCCGACGCCGGGCAGGATCAGCTTTTCTGCTTTGAGCACCTCCTCGGGTTTTGTGATGAGAGCGCAGTGCACGTTTTGCCGCTCGACGGACTTCTGCACGCTATTCAGGTTTCCCATTCCGTAATCGATGATCCCGACTTCGATCATGGGCGCCCCTCCTCTCCGCCGTTCAGTTCGTTCTGCTCGTTCAATTCATTCGCACGGCGTTCCAGCTCACCCTCCACATCCATCGGGATGGAAAACCGTTCGTCGAACCAGCCGTTCAGGTCGGCCAGTCGGCAGCGCTTCGAGCAGAACGGCATCGCGTCGCTCTTTTCCGGATCAAATTGCTTTTTGCACGTCGGGCAGATTAATAAAGACATGATTTTTCTTCAAAACGCATACTGCCAAAAAAAGGGATGAAACCACCTGAAAAGGAAGCGTCATCCCGAGTGAAACCTGGAATTTTAAGGGCGGTTACTTGCTGACGACCAGCGCGGCCGCCTGACCGTAGTAATTATACGCCACAACGAGTGCGGCTTTTTTGCCCGCTTCGATCGGTTTGGGCGAGCCGGTTACAAGATTCACCGGAAGGGCCGGGTCAGGCTCGACACAATTCACGATCGCCGGGATGGTGTTCTCTTTCAGAGCCTTGACGGCCGCGACGACGGAAACCGCCGAGGAACCGGAAAACGCGTAGCCCGTCGCGCTGTTGACGCACGTGACCGGAACGTCACTTCCCACGACGGCGGCAATCGCTTCCGCCTCTTTCTGATCGTGGAATTGGGACCCCAGACCGTGCGCCATAACGAATGCGAGGTCTTCGGGTTTCAGGCCGGAACGTTCCAAGGCGAGCTTGATCACGTTGGAAATGCACTTTCCGGTGAATTTTTTGACGTTGATTTTGACTTCTTCCTGCTGCGGGGCGAAATCCGTACTGGAGTTCCAGACGGCTTCGGCGGCTTCACCGTACCCCAGGATTTTCCCGTAGATGGGAACATCGCGTTTTTCCGCCGATCCACGAGTTTCAAGGATGAGCGTACCACCGCATTCTCCAACGACCATTCCATCCCGGTTCACGTCAAAAGGCTGGTAGGCCTTGGTAATATCGGACTTCTCAGTCGTTTCGGGGAACATCTGGAAGTGGGTCTGGTTCTGAGGCATCGTCGAGGCGTTACAGCCGCCGGCGTACATCAGGTCGGCCGCGCCGCGCTCGATTGCCCGAATCGCCTCAATGACTGCCGAGACACCGCCCATATCACCCACGACGAGCGTATTGCTCGGGCCGCGCAAATCGTTTGCGACTCCGATGTGGCAGGCGGTCATATTGGGCAGGTACTTGAGCATCCAAAGCGGGTACATGGCGTCCATTTTGTTTCCGAAGAGGGAAGGAACAAAATTCTGCTCTTCGTCCATTGCGCCTTTGTAAAGAGGAACGATCTCCGAAGGGTCCGCCAAAGGCATCATCGCACCATAAACGATACCCTGCCGTTCAGGATCAACTGGTTTTTCGTTAAGCTGAGCATCTTCCCACGCATAATCGGCAGCCGCAACCCCCACTTGAATATCGCGCGCCATAACTTTAATACTTTTACGGGGACGAATGCGTTTTTTGTCCAGTTCTTTAATTGCCCCTACGAACGGATTTTTAAGACCGGCATCCAGAAGCTCTTCCGCATCAAAGCCCTCAAAAGGCGCGACTCCGCAAGCTCCGTTCATCAAAGCGTTCCAAAATGTTTCAATTCCAGAGCCAATCGAAGAAGCTACGCCTAATCCGGTAATTACGATTTCAGGTGATTTTTCCATAACAAAATCCGTTCAATTCAACGCAGGAAACAAAACACCGCGTTCGACAGCAAACAATTGTTGCAATGGCAGGGGAACGACCCGCGCATAAAACTCGCTTTTCAGTCTATTATACTTCAATTCCAAAAATATTCAAGCGCCCCCCCTTTTCAATTTCGGATTTAAAAAGGGAATAAGGGTTTAAAACAAACGCATTATACTCTCTTTAACGGTTTTTCGGAAACGGAAAATTAGAAAATTTATTCCTTTAAGGAAATTTAATCCTTAAAAAAGGGTTAAACTAACATCAGTCTCCAATGTCGTACACGCGGTAGGTCTTTTCGCATTTGGTTCCACCCTTTTCCAGACTTCCGCGGGAATAATGGTTTGATTCCAGAACCCACGAAAATTCGGCTTTGTTGATTCCCCATTTTTCCGCCGCAGGAATGAGTGCCTGCAACAGGAGGAGCGGAATCCCCATCATCTGGTACTCCGGCAGAACGTTCGCGCTTATGGAACGAATTTCCTGAAAGTGTTTTTTGGTGTTCAGGAGCGTAATGAAACCAAACGGGAAAAGTCTTCCTTTGATTTTCTTGATGGCCGGGTTAAAGTCCGGAAGACAAATGAGAGCACCGATTGGTTTTCCGTCAATTTCCGCACAAATGGCCAAATCAGGAACCAGGAGGGCTTTAAGTCCATTAGCTTCCTGCTTGAGTTCCTCAGGTGACATGGGAACGTAGCCCCACGTGTTCGAGATGGAGCGGTTGTAAACGTCCAGGAACATCAGGACTTCTTCGTCAAAACGGGATTCATCCATTTTGCGGATCTTGACGTTGAAACGCTCTTTGATCTTTTCCGCCAGGTGCGTGTATTTGCTAATGATGCCCGGAAGCATATCGAGGTAACCGACAAACGCGTACATGTCCTGGGCTTTTTGGAAGCCATAGTTCTCGATCAGCCGCTCGTAATACTTCGGATTGTAGGTCATCATGAACATCGGGGAATTATGGAATCCGTCAATAAGGAGACCGACTTCATGATTCATGGACGGATTCATCGGGCCGCGAATATTGTGAATGCCCTTCTCCCGGAGCCAGGCTCGGGCAGCGTCAAACAGTGCGTTGGCGGCTTCCTGATCGTCCTCACATTCAAAAAAACCAAAAAAACCACGATTGTCATTGTATAAATCGAGGTGGCCCTGATTCAAAATCGCGGCGATTCGGCCAACAACTTTCCCATTCCGACGGGCAAGGAAAGTCTGGATCTGGTTGCGTAAGTAGTAAGCGTCTTTCTTGAATCCAATGAGGCCTTTATGTGTGCAAAGCAGCGGCGGAATCCAGTTTTCGTCACCCTTGTAGATTCTCCATGGGAGCGCAAGAAATTCGCGCCGGTCCCAAAAACCTTTCAAGGGTGAAACTTCAACAGAATTGGCCATGACTTTTCCTTTCTAATAGTACTTCTAAAGTCTTCTTCGTAGATTATAGCAATTTTCTAAAAAAAAGAAAGAGCGATTAGAAAGTTTTTCAGGATTTTATTTTGTTTTTTATAAAATACTGTGAAATTTTCCGGTTTTGCAGAAACATTCTTTCGTATTTGAAATAGAAGAAAATGATTCCTCAGATCCCTTTTTTTTCTTAAACCCCTTGCATTTTGGAAAAAATAAGGTAAAATTTAACTGGACCATTAATATTAATTAGTAAGTAAAAAGAAATCTTCCGGCAAAAAGAAAATCAACCTCCTTTTCAAGCTATAGAAACGGTGCTATTCATGTCGTCAGATCCGAAGAGAGAGAATAAAAACGTAAAAATTCGCTATTTTTCAACGGCTATGGAGAAAGAAGCGCTCCACCTGTTGGAAAAGTATGGGCATACTGCCGAAAAACGATTGAAAAAAGCCGAAAAGCAGAACCCTCGGAACGATTTCTTCACTCGAACCTTCATCGGGAGAAAAATCGCGGACGTTTTTGCTCGCCGACACGATAAGAAGGCGCTCGCTTTTTTTAACCAGAACCACCTGGAAGAAGCCGAAAAAGAGATTCAGCTCGTGATGAAGTGGAACCCGCTTTTCGCCCTTGCCTGGCTTTTGAAGGCGAAATTGGAGTTCCTCAAAGGTCAAAATAAAGAAGCGGTCTGGTCTGCGACTTGTGCGCTGAAACTCGATCCGAACTGCTCGGATGCGCTGGTCGTGCGGTCGCAGGCCGAGGTTGAGCAGAAGCATTTCGCGTCTGCTTTGGCGGACATGATCCAGATTTCCGAACGTTTCCCAACTCGGGTGGAACCCTGGCTGAATGCCGGCCTGATGGCGTTTCATAATGGAAAAATGGACCAGGCGGATCTGTATATTCGTCGGGCAAACGAACTGCAGCCGAGTTTCATCGGCAAGATGACCATGGTCAAAATTCTCCTTCACCACGAGAAATTTGGGGAGGCGGAGAATTTGTGCCGGGAGATCGAAAAAATATTCTGGGAAGAATTGGCCGATTCTTCGGCGGACGCGTATGAAACAGTCCCCCAAAAGAAGGCGCTTCTGGAAAAAAAGCCCACGCTGGAACAGATTCGTGACACGAAGGAGTTCTATTTCAACATTTTGTCGGATTTGATGATTGCGCTTTTCCGGCAGTTGAAACTGGACGAAATGCGCGAAGTCTGCGAGGAGATCCTTGATTTCTGGCCGGAAAACTTGGGGGCCAGGTTTCTTCTGGCGCAGGTGATGATGGAAAAGGAGGAACTGGACCAGGCGCTCCAACTCTTTAACCAGGTTCTGGACGTTCAACCGGAAACTCCTGCTTTGCACTGGTTCATTGGGGAGATTCTTTACAAAAAGAAGAATTTCACCGAGGCTCTGCCGCATTTGCAGACCGCAGTCCGGGAGAAGAATGCGCACTTTACGGAGGCGCTCCACTCTGCGCTGGGCTGTATGTGTGAACTGGGCAAAGAGAAAGAAATCTTCAATTTCTGCTCAGAATTGATTGCCGATGGGATCAAGGCCGCTGAGATTTTTTTCATTCGCGGCTCCATGTTTGTTCTTGAGGACCGGATTGATGATGCCATGGCGGATTTCCAGAGAGCAGTACGTCTGGCTCCGCGGAATCCGGAGTGCTGGCTCGCGCTTGCCAAAATCTTCGTTCAGAAAGACCGTCTGAAAGAGGCGGCGGACGCGACGGAGCGTGCGCTGAAAATCCAGCCCGGGATGATCGAAGCGGGGTTAATTCGGGTCCAGGCTCTGGACATTCTGGACCGTCCCGAAGAAGCGGTCCGGACGATTGAAAAGTTGATCAAAAACGTTTCGGATCCGGTGAGTAAGTGGATTTTGAAGGGGGATTTATGTTCCCGGCAAAATAATTTCGAAGAAGCGAGGAAAAACTATTCCAGGGCGCTGAAGCGGCAGCCGAAGCACCCCATTGCGCTCCTTGGCCGCGCGAGAGTTTGGGAACTTGAGGAAAACTGGCAAAACGCCTACAATGATATTTCCGAGGCGATCCAGGCCGCTCCAGATATTAAGAGGTTTTCCTTTCATCGTGCGGTTTACGCGGCCAATCTGAGAAATTTCCAGCAGGCAATTCATGATTGCGAATATTACATGAGTTTCGAGCCTGATGACATCCGCGCGATTTTGCTCCTTGGGGAAATTCGTCTTGAAATGAAAAAACCGGAAGCCGCGATCGTGCTTTTTCAGAAAGTATTGGAAAAAGACCCGAAAAACGTCCAGGCTCTGATGCACTGTGCAAAGGCGAAGGTGACGCTGAACCTTCTGGAATCGGCCTTGAACGACGTAGAACGTGCGATTGGGTTCGCGCCGCAAAACAATGAAGTCCGGGTTCTTCACCTTCAGATTCTTATTAAACTCAACCGGGAAGAAGAAGCGTTAAAGTACTGTAAGGAAATTTTGAAGCAATTTCCCGAAAACCCTTCGATTCACTACAATCACGGAGCGATGCTGCTCAATTTAGGCCATCCGGAGGAGGCTCTTGCCGAGTTTGAATGGGTTTGCGAGCACGACAGCGAAGCGGTTGAACCGCATTATTCGCGTGCATTGGCCCTGAACGCACTTTTCCGTTACGAAGAAGCGATGGAAGCGCTGAATCGTGTGTTGGAAATTCGCCCTGATTTCATCCCCGCGCTTTCTGAAAAGGCCATGACCTACTCATTTATGGGGGACTTGGATCTTTCATTGAAACTTTTGAATAAAGTTTTGGAAAAAACGCCGGAAGATACGCGCCTCCTGAATTTCAAAGGGATGGTTCTGAGCATTCAAGGCCGTATAAAAGAAGCAATGGAAGCCTTCCAGAAAACCGTGGAAATTCAGCCGGACAATGTGCCCGCATTGAGTAATCTGGGCCATGTACAAATGCTGCTCGGTGAATGGGAAAAGGGACTGGATTCGCTGAATCTCGCCATTCAGTATAATAGTAAATGGGGCAGGCCGTACTTGAATCGGGCCATGATCTACCTGAGTATCCGTTCCCTGGAAGAAGCGGAAAAAGACATTGAGATGGCTCTGAAAATCGCAAAAGCCGACGGAGATGAGGACCTGCTGGTCGATGCGATTAAAGTGAGCAAAAGACTGAAGACTTTGCAGCTGATTCGCGATGCCGGCTTCCTGGGTGACTCTGATTCGGACGAGGACCTTGGGGACGAAGACGATCCAGACGATCCAGACGATTTTCTGGATGAGAACGATCAGGATTCCGACGAAGAAAAGGACAGCGACGACGACTCGAATTTTTGGGAAGGCCTGTTCCGGTTTTTGAAAAAAGGAAAGGACAGGAACGATTTCGGCGAAGACTTGGAAGATGATTCTGACGACGATTGGACGCCCGATTCGGATGAAGAATGGACGCCCGATTCGGACGAAGAATGGACACCCGATTCGGACGAAGAATGGACACCGGAGTCCGAGGAAGAATGGACGCCCGATTCCGATGAAGATTGGGACGACGATTCTGATGTCGATTGGGATGATGACTTTGACGTCGATTGGGACCCTGATGCCAATGACGATGGGGCAGGGGACTTCAATTGGGGAGACTATTTAAATGAATTCCCCGAAGAAATCGATAATTTTGTAGATAGTAAAGACGGATACATATATCTGAATTCGGATTTTTTGCGGCTCGAAAAGCAATTAAATTTCGATGTTCAGATTGAGGCAGACTCCGACAAAAATTCGGGGCCGAAATTTGAATTTGCGGATGGAAATGAGACGGATTCTCCGAATGAGGTAGTTTCCATGGGCGATGAATCGGAATACCCGGTCGAATTCTCTTTGACTTACCTGGATCTGGTTTATGTGGATGAGGCTGAAAAAAAGCCTGCAACACCGGCGCAGATCGAGCAGGGTTCCGACTTTTTGAGGTGGGTTTTTCAGCTGTGGAACGAGGAAAAATTGCGGGCCCAGTCGGTTCCTGAGGAGGATGAGTCCGAGGGCGAAAAAGAGTTTGAATTTAAACCGCCTATTATAATTAATTGTCCCGAGATTTTTCAGAGACGACTCGACAATTCCGGGGGAAACCGCAGTTCGGACGTCCCCAAGGGGTTGGACTTTGCGATCCCGATGGCAAACCACATCCGTTACAAGGCAAATCGGGCGTTCTTCTTCGAACAGCTTATGGAGGTCGGGCAGATTCTGAATCAGAAATGTAAAGACGCCAAAACTCCCGAGCAAAAGGACTGGTATATGTCCCGTCAGCTGGAATTCGAGTTTCTTACGGAACTGGTCATGAAAAGTTTGATCAATCCGGAAAATGAAATTCTTCTGGTGTTTACGAATTTCCTGACGAACCCGATCATGAATGAATTAAGTGGTCATAAATGACGCTTTCCTCTCCGCGAGTCCCTTTCTTTCTGTGAGGGACTCGTTTCCCTGGGGGCGGCATTCTTTTCTGTTGTTCTGGACTCTTTGAAACGATTCTTCCGTTTGGTCTGATTGTTGAAAAAATTCCGATTTTTCCAAAAAATCAGGAAAAAGCCCGAAATGAATATAAGGTTTAAGGCGGGATTTGTCGATTATTACAATAAACCGACTATACGGATTATAGGTTTTTAAATATTGCTATGTATTTTAATGCCTTTTCCGTTTGCGTAATTTGCGTATTTTCCCGAAAATAAACAGCGTAAGGATACGCTGGTGGGAAAATGCCCGGATTGCGTACCAGTCGTTTCGAACTAACATCCAGTACAAAGGAAGATTAGGTTCCAGTTATGTTGCAGTGTAGTAAGATGAAACCTTTTTTAAACGGGCTGTTGGCGCTATTAATGGTGAGCGTCCTTCTCACCGGCTGTCGCCCGTTTGATCACTATGATGACCCTCTTGGGAAGAAGGTCTCAGAAGAAATGGAGCCTCCGCGGGAGTTGAGCATGATGTCACTCCCGGCCTATCGTATTGCGCCGCCTGATGTGGTGACGATCGAGCTTCAGAAGATGATTCCGAAACCACCGTATTACCTTCAATCATTGGATGTAATTTACGTGCGGGTTATAGGGACACTGTACGACCAGCCGATCGACAATTACTACGTCATTTCCGCCGAAGGAACGGTGGACCTCGGACCCAGTTATGGAAAACTTCGTGTCGAGGGATTGACGGTGGACGGCGCCAGGGATGCGATCCGTACGCACCTGACGCAGGTTTTGCGTGCGCCGGAAGTTTCGGTTTCTTTGGCCCAGATGTCCGCGATGCAGCCCATCAACGGCCAGTACCAGATCGGCCCGGACGGTACCGTGAATCTTCGTTTCTACGGCACGGTTCACGTGGCAGGCATGACGCTGATGGAAGCCAAATTCGCCATCGAGAAACATCTGTCGCACTACCTGACCTCGCCGGTCGTTTCCATGGATGTCGTCGCGTACAACAGCAAGAGCTACTACGTCATCACCCAGGGAGCGGGCAATGGCGACAACGTGCGCAAGATCCCGATCACGGGCAACGAAACGGTTCTGGACGCCATCGCCAACATCGGCGGAATGTCGCAGATCTCCAGCCAGAAGATCTGGATCGCGCGTCCGGCTCCCGGAAACTACGCCTGCGAGCAGCGTCTCCCGGTGGACTGGGCGGCCATTTCGAGCGGCGCCTCAACCGCCACGAACTACCAGATCATGCCGAACGACCGAGTGTTCATCGTCGAGGACAATTTCACGGCGACCTCCAACTGGATCGGACGAGTCATGGCTCCGTTTGAACGGGCGGCTGGTGTTCTTTCCCTCGGGGCGAATACGGCACGAAATATCCGCAACTGGGATCAGGATTACGGCGGCTATTGATCCACTGCCCGGCCTGAATAAACATTGGATGGAATGCGCGTGAACAGGACCACCGCGTGCACTCCTCCCGAGAAAAACTAACTGGAAATTCCGGGCCGTCACCGGAGAAAAAAAGGAGTTTTCCATCCTGGCGGCCTGATAAACTCAAGTGTACGAGTATAAATAAAAACACGATATTTCATTCCCAAACACAGAAATGGGGTTTGAATCATGAGTATGAATAAAAAATCACGGATGGCGAGTGCGGCTCTGGTCGTTTTAGGTGTCAGTTTACTCGCTTCCTCGGCAAATGCAGGGATGCCGCCGAGTCGGCAAACGCCGGTCATCGTTCCATCTGATAAAAGAGGCGTGGTCGAAGTCGGTCCGTGTCAGCTCCCCCCGTGTGTGGGTGGGGTCACGTGTACACCGAACGCCCGTGATTACGGCTACTACGAATCCACCTGGCGGCAGTGGCCGACTCAGCAGCGTTACGACCAGAAATTCCCGGAGGCGCTGAATTCGTACCCGATCAACCAGAAAAAATCGGCGATTTCCACGACAGAAGCCGTGTCCGCTCCGAATCCAGCCTCGAATATGCTCGAATCGCTGAAGAAGAAGCAGGGGGATTCGAATTCGATCACGATTCCGGACGATCCGGAACCGACTCCTGCCATGGGGAATTTCGAAGGTTTGAGCCCCGTGCCTTCCACGACGATTATTACTGAACCGGCCCAGAAAGTGGACCCGCTGCTGGATTACAGCAAGAACTCAGTTCCAGGCATTTCAACGGCCCCAGCCATTTCCAATACGCCTGACAATTCATCGAATTTGATGCCATTCCCAACGTCCGAGCCCACTCCTGCAGCGGCTCCGGCCCTTGAATCGGCTCCGGCTCCTGTTCCTGCGGAGGCTCCGGCTCTTGAAGAAGCTCCGGCTCCGGCGGCAGCCCCGGCTCTGGAAGAGGCTCCTGCCCCTGCAGCGGCCCCGGCTCTTGAGGAAGCCCCTGCCGCGGCCCCGGCTCTTGACGCGGCTCCCGTTTCGGATGATACAGAATTGACTCCGCCGACTCCGAAAGAGGACTCGCCGTTGATTGAACCCAGTGAGAAAGCCGACGATTCGCTGAGTCTGCCGCTTTCAAAGGGCAGCCAGAATGAAGAACATTCCATCATCGTTTCGAAACGTGATCGGGGCATCAATCCTTACGACCAGGCTACGGATCCGTATCTGGCGGCCATTCAGGTCTCTCACGAAGAGAAAATTCCGGCCTCTCACGAAGAGAAGGTTCAGGTTTCCAAAGAAGAAAAATCGGTCGAGACGCTGAACCCGTTCCAGACGGCTGTGATCCCGAGCGAAGTAGTAAACGCGGCTCCGGCAGTGCAGAACGTTCAGGAAACGGTCCCGGCTCCTGCGACTCCTGAAATGACGCTGGAATCGAAAAAGGTCGGTCTGGAAGGTTTCTGTCCGGTGACCCTTCTGGAAACTGAAGAATGGGTCGAAGGAAAGGAGGAATGGACGGTCATGAACCACGGTGTGACGTACCATCTGGCCAATGCCGGGCAGGTACAGAAATTCCTGGCCGATCCGGACGCCTATACGCCTGTGATGGATGGCGCGGACCCGGTCCTCTTTACCGAAACCGGCATGAAGACCCCCGGAAACGCGGACCACTGCGTGGTATTTGAGGGCAAGCTCTTCATGTTCGCCAACGAAGAGAACCTGAACAAATTCTTCACGAACTCCGCCCTTTACCTGAAAGGGATCCAGAATAAATAAAAGGACGTTTCCCCTAAAGAGTGAGATCCTTTTCAAACGGAATTTTGCTTGAGGGAAGTTTGGGGAAAGAATCCTGATGGTCAAGGAACACAGATCACGATGACGGGTCTGTGTTCCTTTGTTTTAGGGGGATCTTCCGGCAAAATTTCTCGTTGGGGCGGAAAATTTTTTCAAAAAATCTTTTCACCCCGTCTTTTCAAAAGTCCCTTTTTTGTGTATAATAGAATAAATTGTTTTCCACGGATTTTTTTTGGGAGTCAATTATGGGGATTCGTTTTTATTGTCCAAATGGTCACAAACTGAACGTGAAGGAATTTCAGGCCGGTCAGCGCGGGATTTGCCCCAAGTGCCACGCCAGATTCGATATTCCGTTCGCCAGCACTCGTGAAGCGGGAAGCAAAGACCTCCCGATTGCGAAAGAGTGGGAGAAAAAAGCCAAAGCGGAGGGACTCTTCCCGTTTGACAAAAAAGAGACCAAACCTTCCCTCGATAATATTAACCTGAACGCGCTTTCGAATGATGTTGACCTTGTGCCGGGATTTCTGGAAGCGAATGCTGCCGGACATTCGGGTATCATCACGACGGAAGCCATGGTAAAAGCCGCAAGTCACGACCCTCAGCCCGTACCGCAGCCCATGCCGCAGCCGGTCGTGCCGAGACTTCCCGATCCGTTTGAGGGCCCGGCCGATATCGTGTGGTACGTGCGTCCCGCGTCCGGTGAGCAGCTTGGCCCGGTGGACCGCGATATTATCAAGCGTTGGCTTGCAGAAAACCGCATCGCCCAGGATACTCTGGTCTGGCGTGAAGGTTGGGCGGACTGGAAAAATGCCGGTGATGTTTTTGAGCAGTTGGCTTCTCAAAAAAATCTTTTCGGCTTTTAGTTTTCGTTTGTCCTTTTTGAGTAATGTCCCAGTACACCAGAATTTTGCATATTATAGACCGGTCCCATTTCCCGGACCCACGTGACACCAGTGAGGATGGAATTTTGGCCGTGGGTGGGGTTTTGGAACCGGATTTGCTTTTGGATGCATACGTACATGGGATTTTCCCGTGGCCTTATGTGGATTCTTCTGAGGCTATAACGCTTTGGTTCTCTCCGGTCGTACGCGCTTTGATCGAGCCGGAAACTTTTCACATCTCGCGCCGGCTCCGTCAGACTCTCCGAAGCGGAAAATTTCACGTGACGATCGACCGGGCGTTCCGCGAGGTCATTACGAATTGCGCGACGGTCGTGCGTCCCGATGAGGATGGAACGTGGATCACGGACGAGATCATCCACGGTTTCTGTGAGTTTCACGAGGCCGGTTTTGCACATTCGGTGGAAGTCTGGCATGACGACCGGCTCGTCGGCGGACTGTATGGCGAGGCACTGGGAAGCTATTTTGTCGGCGAGTCGAAATTCCACTTCGAAACTGACGCATCCAAAGTCGCTCTGGCGTGGCTGGTGCGCCATCTTCAAACGCTTGGTTTCACTCTTATTGATGCCCAGGTTGCGAATTCGCATACCGAGCAGTTCAATCTGCACATTGTGCCGCGGGAAGAGTTTCTGACCCGGCTGCGGGCCGCGGTCCTGAACCCGAATGTTCGTTTTTCTCCGACGATCACCTGGAAGAAGGAATATTTTTGAGGAATGAGACCTGAATGGATCAGATTCCCCTCAATTCTCCGGTTTTTTTAGTTGCTTTAAAAACCTTAATTTTGTTATTTTGCCGTGTTTCTCTTTTTGGGAAAATGAGAATTTTGTGCAAACTTTGCGGGTTGATTTTCCTGAAACATTACATAAAATTCTTGAAAAATTAAATTATTTTAGCTTTTTTTCAGGTACTACCAATAGACGCAAAGGCAAGAAAGTGTTATACTAGAGAAAATATTTTTTAGTAAATATTTTTGATTTAGAGGATGCGTTCTTCGATTCAGGAAACAACATGAAAAAAACATTTTACGAAAAATACGCCCTTCTGCTTCTGGTGATGATTGCGTTTACGGTTCCAATTGTTGGGATGGGCGTAAAGCGTACACTGGAAAACGTTCGTAACAATATTAAAGAGTGGCTCCCCGAAGGAACGCCGGAGTCCGTGCTTCATACGTGGTTCCAGGGGAATTTCCCGAACGAGCAGTTCATCCTGATGAGTTGGGAGGGCTGTACGCTGAACGACCCGCGTATGGAGGTCATGAGGGTACGACTTCTTCCGCGTAAAAATGAGGATGGAAATGTTATTGATGAAGATTTCAACCTCCGTTTTTATGAATCGTACATCACTGGTCCTGAACTGGCCGAGCAGGTAAGCGAAGGGACCTCAATGACGCGTGATGAGGCCATCAACCGGCTCAAGGGGACGCTCATTGGTGTGGACGGAAAACTCACCTCCGTGATGATTTACCTGCGCCCGGGGTGCGAGGGGGAAAACATGCGCGGAGCTATTGGCGAGATTTACCGCCTGGCCCGTCAGGATTTCGTCTTTGACCGCCGGAAACTGAGCCCTCAGCAGCTCGCCGCCGTGGAAGAGATCCAGAAGGAACAGCTCAGCCATGAGTTTGTAAAGGAACCAAAAAACTTTCTGGAACGCAAACTGACGATGAAAATCCCGGAGAAATTGACAGAGGACGAGAAAAACGTCCGGTCCATTCCGCCGGAGGATTTGATTGTTTTGCATGGTCTTCAGCCTTCCGATCTTCATCTTGGTGGCCCGCCCGTCGATAACGTGGCGATTGACGTCGAGGGAAATCGTACGCTTATGCGTCTGGCGTGGATGGCGGCCGTGATCGGTTTCACCATCGCGAGTCTCTGCCTGCGCAGTGTGCGTCTGGTTCTGATCGTGTTCTGCGCGGCTCTGTTTGCGACGGGTTACGCGCTGGCCATCGTGAACTTTACCGGGGCCAGTACGGATGCGATCATGCTTTCCATGCCGCCTCTGGTTTACGTCCTTACGATGTCGGGCGCAATTCACTTCATTAACTACTACCACGATGCTCTGGAAGAAGAGGGCGGCGTCCATGGTGCCGTGGAACGAGCCGTTCAGCACGCGTTTGCGCCGGTCTGCGTTTCGGCCATTACGACGATGCTCGGTCTGTTTTCGCTCCTGACGAGTAACTTGGTCCCGATCCGGAATTTCGGCTTTTACTCAGGTGTGGGCGTCGGGATTTCGATTTTCGTTCTTTTCCTTTTCGTGACCTCGGCCCTGCAGCTTTTCCCGTCCCACCGTTTCGCGGACAAAATGGCCAAACTCGGTGCGGCTGGTAAAGAGATGAAGCGCAAGGACGTGATCGGTGCGCATTGGCAAAAGCTCGGTAAGATCCTGATTTACCACCCGTACGTCAGTTTGACGCTCTGTACGTTGATTTTATTGACCGGTTTCGCGGGTTTGCCGCAGTTGATCCCGTCGGTGAAACTCATGAACTTCTTCAAGAAGGACACGACGATCATTCACGACTATGCCTGGCTGGAAGACCATCTGGGGCCGCTTGTGCCGATGGAAGTCGTGATCCGCTTCGATAATGAAAAGGTTCCGCAGAATATGCGTGACCGCATGCTTCTGGTGGAAGACGCGGTAAATGCCGTCAAGAAGGAACTGGTGGACCCGGATGTTGGAACGGAGGCGAGCCGCGCAGCCCGGCCGCGCCGTAAACTCTTTTTCAATAAAAGAAAAACCACGGTGACGGATGAAAAGCAGGTCGGCGGGGTGCTTTCTGCGGTCATGCTTCTGCCTGATCCGAATGTTGGCAGTTTGATGGAGCGTTCCGGCTGGAATGGCCAGGTGATACGAAGTTACAATAAAATTGGCGAGTTCGTCAAGCAGGACCTTCTTGCCGCGGAACGCAAGTACGAAGAACGCGCACGGGCGGCCGGGCAGGAAAATCTTAGCCCGACTCTTCAGGAAATTGGAGTGCCTGAGCCGATTCTGGAAAAGCTTAACCCCCTGAATATTACGACGCTTCAGGAGCTCCGCGAGAAAACTGAGGAATTGGAAGCACGAGAACAGAAAATTCCGCTGGATGAAGAAGAACAGACCACGCTGGAAAAGGCGGTTTATAGCTGGCAGGTGGACCATGGGGATGAACTGTTCCGTATCACTTGCCGTGTGAAGGCGCTGACGGACGTGGACTACGGCGATTTCGTGAACGAACTTCGCAAGACGATCGACCCGGTGGTGAACCGCTGGCTTGCGGAAAATGACCTCGCAACGTTGGGCGAGAAAGCGCCGGTGGAGACCATTTACACCGGTTCCGTCCCGATCGTTTACAAGACCCAGCACGAACTGATGAGGAGTTTGTACAAAAGTATCATTTACTCCTTCCTCACGATTTCGTTCGTGATGATGATTCTTCTGAAGAATTTCACGGGCGGACTTTGCGCCATGATCCCGAACATTTTCCCGGTTGCCGTCGTGTTTGGCGCGATGGGGTGGCTGGGGGTCTTGTGCGACCTCGGGGCGATGATGACTGCAAGCGTTGCGCTTGGTATTGCGACGGACGACACGATCCACTACCTGACCTGGTACCGGCGTGCGTTGGACGAAGGTCTCGTTCACAAAGACGCGGCCCTTTCCGCTTACCGCCGCTGCGCCACGGCCATGACGCAGACCACGCTGGTTTCGGCGTTTGGGCTTTCGGTCTTTGCGTTCAGTACGTTTACGCCGACCCTTTACTTCGGTGTGATGATGCTGATGCTGCTCTCGGCGGCTCTGTTCGGCGACCTGGTTTACCTGCCGTCGATCCTCACCGTGAGCGGAGGCAAGATGTTCGCCAAGGGAAAGAAGGTGGAGAAGTAGTTTTACGGGGACGGCTTAATACGGAAGGACGGCGGCTCGCCGTCCGCGGCCGGCCCGGCCGCAACGAAAGGCCCCCTCATTGAGGGGGCTGGCTCGCGTAGCGAGACTGGGGGAGTTGCGTGGCGCGCCGTTCGACTCCCCCCGGCCCTTTGGGCCACCCCCCTCACAGAGGGAGGCTTTAAAAACGACGCTGGAACCGTCGTCCCCGTAAAGTCATTAATTGAGACCGATTTTTTCGAGCTCTTTTTCGATTTTTGCCGTATTTTTCCACGGGTCATAAAACTCCATGACCCGTTTTTGATTTTTAAAGCCCAGAGACTCGCAGAGTTCGGAAGACTGGAAAAGAGTTTGAAGTTTTTGGGCCAGGATCGCTGGTTCTTCATCCGGTACGAGAAAACCCGTCTCGCCGTCCTGAACGATCTCACACGGCCCCTGCGACCTCACCGCGATGGTGGGAAGCGCGAACATTCCCGCCTCGATCAGGACCAGCCCGAACGATTCCTCGTGCGACGTGAGGACCAGCGTTTTCGCCAGTCGCAGAAGCGGCCGAATGTCCGTCTGGAACGGCACGATACGGCACGCATTTCCAAGATTTTTGGCCTGGATCTCCGCCCGAAGCGACTCCTCCAGCGGGCCCGCGCCGGCAAAAACGACCTGGATCGCGCCGCGGACGTTTTCGGGAAGGAGCTCCACCGCGCGCAGAAGAAGGAACGGATTTTTACGCTCCGAGAAACGCCCGAGCCAAAGCACGGTCCAGCGGGCGGGGTCCACGCCGTACGGCGCCATTTCCCGCCACGTGGGCTCCGCCTGCTCGGGGCCGAAACGTTCGACTTCCTCGAGCGTCAGCCGGGACGAGTTGGAAACGACGGCCGATTTCTGCAGAAGTTTTTCCGCCTCGGGCTTTTGGACCGACGAAACGAGGAGCTCCTCCGCGATTTTTCGGGCCGGGTCCGACTCGAAAATCACGCTCTGACTGTTCCGGTAGAAAAACCGGACGATTTTCGGGAGCGAAAACCACCGTGGCCGCATGAATTCGTCCTGGAGGACCTCGTGAATGTGCGTCACGTGCGGGATCCCGGCCCGCCGCGCGGCCAATGCGCCCTCAAAGAGGCAGACCGTGTTGGTGTACACTGCGTCGATGTGATGCTCCCGGATGAACCGCCGCAAAAAGATTTGCCGTCCCGGGATCCCCAGCCGGTTTTTCCACTCCCAAAGGGACGGCTCGTAAAGCATCCACCAGCTCCACGGCAGAAATTCCACGTGGATCCCGAGACTTCGGGCCGACTCCGCCATCGGTCCCTCGGAGGGGAAGATCACGAACGGCTCGATTTTAGAACGATCCAGGCATTTCAGCGTCGTTTCGAGGCAAAACTCTGCCCCTCCGCGCTGGGAACTGTGGGCGAGAAAAAGAAGATTCATGCGGCCTCAAATCTGCGTCAGCCTCTGCGAAAGCACGGCATAGCTGGAGGAAAGGGAAACGTTTTCTACGATGACGGAATCCGGAACGAAGAGCTGAACCGGCGCGAAATTCCAAATCCCGACGATTCCCGCTTCGACCATCATGTCGGCCGTCGCCTGGGCGAACTGGGCCGGGACCGTCAAAATCGCGCACTGGACGTTCATTTCCTTCGCCTTTTGCGAAAACTCCGAGACGGGGTAAGTCGGTCTCCCGAGGATGGTCTTGCCGATTTTTTCCGGATCAGAATCAAAAGACGCCACGATGTCGAGGTTTTCCTGCTTGAATCCTTTGTAGCCGAGCAGGGCGGTCCCCAAGTGCCCCACGCCGACGAGGAACGCCGGGCGCGATTTATCCCACCCGAGGAAGCATTCGATGTGGCTCACCAGTTCGTTGATCGAGTGCCCGATTTTCGGCCGGCCAACGATCCCGGTCATGGCGAGGTCTTTGCGGACCTGGATCCCGGTCAGGCCAAGCTCTTCTGCGATGCGTGTGCTGGAAACGACTTCGACTTTTTGTTCCCGAAGCTGACGGAGAAAAGAAAGGTAAAGCGGAAGCCGACGAATGCTCGGCACCGGGTACACGCGATCCTTGGACTCTGCGCACATGATCATCACCTTCTGGAAAAAAATACGATTTTCTTTCAAACGGTCTTTACATTATACCAGATTTTCAAAAAATCAAAAGGTCGCGGACCCCTTAAATGGATAAAATTTTATAAAAAAGACGAAATTTTTTTACTTTTGGCGTTTTCAGGGGGGAAACCCTTTACAAAAATCGAAAATCGTTTATACTTTCTTAAATCAGACGGGCCATTTTCCCCTTTAACTCCACTCTCCACACTCCACACTCCACACTCAATAAAATGTTGACTCGCGACGAAATAGCGGAAAAATATTTGGCAACGATTCCTTACGAGCTTTACCCGGTGCAGGAAGAAGCGCTTTTGGCGTGGTTTTCCTCACCGCAGGGCGTGCTGGTCTGCGCGCCGACCGGGACGGGGAAGACGCTCATCGCCGAGGCCGCCGTTTACGAGGCCCTTCAGACCGGCCAGCGCATGTACTACACCACACCGCTGATCGCGCTGACGGACCAGAAATTCCGCGAGCTGCGCGAGTCGGCCGTCCGTTGGGGCTTTTCCGAGAACGATATTGGGTTGGTGACGGGAAATCACAAAGTGAACCCGAACGCGAAGATCCTGGTCGTTGTGGCCGAGATCCTTTTCAACCGGCTGCTCCACCCGGAGGAATTCGATGAATTTCGTGACGTTCAGTCGGTCGTGATGGATGAGTTCCATAATTTCAACGACGCGGAGCGTGGGATCGTCTGGGAATTCTCGCTTGCGCTTCTCCCGCAGCACGTCCGGCTTCTGCTTCTTTCGGCGACGGTTGGAAATGCCGTCCAGTTCGCGAACTGGCTCGAGTACGAGCACCACCACAAGCTGGAGGTCGTTCAGAGCGACGTGCGCAAGGTCCCGCTCGTTTTTCAGTGGGTGGGAGATCAGACGCTCGTGGAGGAAATCCAGCTTTTGTGCCTCGGAAACGAGGACGAACGCATGACCCCGACGCTCGTTTTCTGCTTCAACCGCGACGAGTGCTGGCGCGTGGCGGAGGAGATCCGCGGGAAAGAACTCGTGACGCCGGAAACCCGGGCGCGGCTGATGGGCGAGCTGGGCCGGTTTGACTTTTCGCAAGGGGCCGGGCCGAAACTCAAGCAGATCCTCGTCCGCGGCGTGGGCGTTCATCACGCGGGGATCCTCCCGAAGTACCGCCGGATCGTCGAATATTTGTTCCAGCAGAAACTCCTGGCGGTTTGCACGTGCACCGAGACGCTTTCGGCCGGGATCAATCTTCCCGCGCGGTCCGTCGTTTTGCCGAGCATCATGAAAGGCCCCGCCGGGAAACAGACCATGCTCGAGCCGGGGACGGCGCATCAGATTTTCGGCCGTGCCGGCCGCCCCCAGTACGACACGCAAGGGCACGTTTTCGTTCTGGCGCATGAGGACGACGTGGAAATTCTCCGCTGGCAGGAAAAATTCAACCGTCTCCCGGCCGATTCGAAAGACCCGAAGATTTTGGCCGAGAAAAAGGCCCTGAAAAAGAAGCAGCCGAAACGAAACCCCAATCTGCAGTACTGGACGGAGCAGCAGTTCCTGAAGCTGAAAAACGCCCCGGCCGGAAATCTGGAAAGCAAAGGACTGGTCCCGTGGCGGATGCTGGCGTACATGCTCAAGGCCTCGCCGGAGGTCACGCGCCTGCGGGAACTGGTGCAGAAGCGGCTCCTCTTCGGCCGCAAGCAGGAGGCGGGCCAGAAGGACCTCGACCGGATGCTCGGAACGCTCTGGAGCGCCGGTTACGTCAGGCTCGAGCCGGAACCGCCGGCGGAGTGGTTCCCGTCCCTCCCGCGGCCAGACGTGGAGCGGGTCCGCCCGAAAGTGAGCCACGAAGTCCCGGCGGAAGCCGCGCCGGAATCGGTGGTGGAAACTCCGGCCGAAACTTCTGCGGAAGCGCCGAAACTTGAGATTCCGACCGTCAAGAAGCCGGACCAGAAGAAAAACGTTCCAAGCCTTGAAATGTGGAAGGCGACGCGCGGTCGGGAAAAGGACGCGCCCGATCTGAACGTTCCGAAAGCCGCGAAGAAGCACGTTTCCAAGCCGAAGCAGACGGGTTTCGGTGCGGGGCTTTTCGACGATCTGCTGGATGAACCGCCTGTTCCAAATCCGGAGGAGGACGAAGTGACCAAGCGCCGCGCGCTGAAACCTCAAGCGCTTTTCGACGTGAAAAAACCGGTCCCGAAGCTCGCGGAACCGCGCAAACTCGAAACTCCTACGCCGAAAAAATCCATGGGTTTCGGGTTTGGGCTGGAAGAGGAACCGGAAACCAAAGAGGAACCGAAAGAGGAGCCGAAAGAAGCGCCCGCCGGAGATATTCTCGCCGGTCTGACGTTTGGCGGCGGGCTGGTTCAGCCTCCGAAGCCGAAAAAAGCGCCGGAACCGGCAAAACCCGCGCCGGTTCAGCCTGCGGCGGAGTCGAAACCTTCCACGCCGGCCGAGCCTCCCAAACCGGAGCCGGAACCCGCGAAAAAACCGTGGGTTTTCGTCAACGGCGCGGCGGTTTTGGAGTCGAGCGTGGAAAAGCCGGAGGAGGAAAAGCCGGTTTACCTTCCCCAGAGGGCGATCCCCACGCCGGAAATGGAGCCCATGGCGCAGCTGCGCGGCATTCACCCGATTTTCGGGACGTGGATCCTGAATTTCCTGCCGCACGCCGACCGGAAAGAGCGGCTTCAGGCGTTTGAAAGCATTCTGGAGCTTCCCTCCTCGCTGGGACCGGCGATCCGCGTGCCGTACCAGGAGGATTTGCCGCGCGGCCGGCTGGCGGTCGGCTGGCTGGATGGGCGTCTGCTCGATCTGGGACTGGCGACCGAGGCGGAACTGATCGCGCTAACCCCGGCCGAACGCAAAGAACGCCGTGAAGCGGGCCTGGAGCCGGTTTTCACGCTCACGTTTGCGGAAAAGCTCTACCGCCTGTTCCTCCACGAAAATCCCTTGGTGACGGACCTGAAGGTCTGGCCGTGCTGGGTGGCCGGGGAGGTTCTGCGCTTCAACGGAAAGTTTAACCAGTACATCAGCGCGAAAGGGCTTCAGAAGCAGGAAGGGATGATTTTCCGCCACCTGCTCCGGCTGGTCCTGCTTCTGGGCGAGTTCCTCGAAGTGCCGCTTCCGACCGGGGACCCGGACGAGTGGCGCGCCGATCTGGAAGAAATCATCGAAATTCTGACCAAGTCGTGCGAAGCGGCCGACCCGTCCGGCACGCGCCAAATGCTGGAAGATGGGCTGAGGTAAAAAAAGAAAGAAAAAAGAATAAAAAGATCAAAAAGTTTTTGAAAGAGGGGTCTGGGGAGAAAACAATTTGAAAATGGTTCCTCCGTGAGGGTCCCCCTCCTCAAAAACTTTTTAATATTTGATTGAGTTCTTAAAATTTTACTTCACCACGATCTCCACGTCTCCCGGGACCTGGAACGAGCGCAGGGCGTACGGGCCCAGCTTGATCTTCGCGTCGTTCTCGTACTTGATCTTCACGTTTCGCGCCAGGTCGAGCACCGTTCCGGGCTTGGCGATCGTGACCGTCACCGGTTCGAGCGTCGTGTTCACGGCGTAGAACCACGTGCTCTTTCCGTCCGACCAGCGGCGGATCTTCACCGTTTCGGTTGAGCCTTTCACGTCGTTGAACTCGACGGCGGGCAGGGCGCGGAACGCCTGCGTGAACGCGATCAGTTCCGGTTCCATGCCGTACGAGCCGATGAGGAAGCCGCCCTTGGAAATCCCCAGCACGTCTTTGTACCGCAGCGGCATCACGTAGTGCTTCATCGCCTGGATCCCGCTCGGGTTCAGCGTCGTGACGCGCCACGTGCACTCTTTCAGCCATGGGGAGGGGAACTGGTTCGGCTTTCCGTTTCGTGTCTCGTCCCGGGCGATCGCCGACTCCCAGTAACGGTCGAAGTGGTGGACCCAGGCGTTCGGCGCGTCGAGCAGCGAGGCGTACATTCCCCGCGACTCTTCGGTCAGGCGAAGCCGTTCACGAATTTCCGGTTTGCTGCGGCCGTGCATCCAGCGGTAGTCGGCGGGGAAGACCGACTGCTCGACGAAAATGGCCGGGTCGTCGGCGAGGTACTTCGCGTCGATCCCCATGTCGCGGTTGACCTGGCCCCAGAAGTCGCGCAGGCCCTCCACGTCGTCGTACACCGTGCGGGCGTACAGGATCGGCGTGATGGCGTGGATCCCGAGTTTCAGGTCGGGGCGGCGGTCGGTCAGGCGCTTCGCGATCGTTTTGTACCAGGCGGAGAGTTTTCTGCACCGCCAGTCGACCCATTCTTCCCGGGCGTTTTTCATGAGCCAGTCGTAGTAAAGTTTCCCGCGTTTCGGGTCTTTTTTATCCACGTCCACCGTGATCCCCGTTTCATTTTCAAAGTCGCGGATCATGTAATCGTTGTAGCCGGTCCGAATGTCGCCGAGCGAGTTCAGCGAGTGCATCGGCAGATGAAGCACGATCCCCCTGAAAGACGGATGATCCGCGCAAATGTCGAGGATCTCGTCCACTTCCTGAAGCACCATTTTCTGAACGTCCGGGTGCAGAATATTGAAAATCGGCGGCGAGTCGTGCCATCCTCCGGGGTGCGGCGTCCCCGTGGAGTGGATCGTGAAGATCGAGTCGTAAAGCCGGCCCTTCTGAATGTCTGCGCGCGTCACCGCCGGGCACTCGAACGAAATATTATTCTGGTTGAACGTCACCATGAAGTCCAGCCCTTCGCGGTCGAATTTCTTCGCGAAAGCCTCGGCCGGCCGCGGCGGGTGGTTCCGCGGATTGTAGCGGTCCCCGATCACGCCGTCGTACCAGACGAACGGGTACGAAAACATGCTCTGGCCGGAGTATTTCATGTAGGCGCACAGCCGGTCAAGCATCGACTCGAAATTTTCCGGAATGTAGCCGAAATTCCCGAAATCGTAGCCGACGGCCGGGTCCTCGAAGTAGATCCCGACCGGGCGGGTCCAGCCGTCACGCGGTTGGGCCGGGGAGATCTGGGCGATCGGGAGCGGCCCCTCCACCTCGTAAACCCGGAGTTTCGCCAGGGCTGCGCCGGCTTCCATCGTGCGGGCACTCATCACGATCAGCGTGTAATCCTCGCCGCGTGGGTAGATCAGGTAGCGCTGGGTCATCATCTGTCCGCTGTTCGGGTACTCGTCGCCGGTGACGTAGCCGACCTGCAGGTCGTAGTCGTTTTGGTCGGCCTTCACCGGCTGGAGCAAAATGTCGGCCGAGCGGCATTTATCGTCCGGGAAATCGTACTCGACGGCGAAGCACTTCCCCTCCGGGTTCGGGAAATGAACGCGTAGAGCGAAACGGTCCCCGGCGTCCGGCGCGGTTTCCAGGTACTTCACGCCGTTGAGTTCCGCGACGTGCGCCTCGCCGACCTGCGAGTAGTGCTCCCCGGCGGGGCCCTCCCGGAACGCTTGCGTCGGGTCGATCTCTGCGATGAGTTTCAGCTTCAGGTCTTCGCTCCAGAGCTGCTTCGTCGTGGTGCGGGCACTGGAAAGCGTCTGGCCCGTCGTGTTTGCCGCGTGGAAGATCCAGACCGGGAACGTGCAGATCAGCCGGTCTTCCAGGTCGTAGAACTCGATCCGGTAAACGCCCGGTTTCTGCTTCGGGAGCGTGAGGTCCAGCGCCTTTTCGCCCGGCTGGGCGGTAAGTTTCTGCTCAAAGAGGACTTTCGGTTCGGCGTCTTGCCCGGCTTTTTCTTCCGCGGTTTGCTCTTTCACCCTGACGCTCAGCGTCTGCTGGGTTTGGGCGAAATTGCTCAGCGTGCCGTCGAGTTTCAGTGGCTCGTCCTCGAAAAAGTACCGGGTCTTGGGCTGGTACGCGATCGAGCGGAACTCGTGGAAAAGCGCGGTCACTTCGTCCGGGGAAAGCGGGCCGGAGTAGATTTTCAGCTCGTCGATCGCCCCGTTAAGCGCGCGGCCGAGGTAACTGCCCACGAAAAACTCGGAGTAGGGCGTCCGGTTGAAGGAGCCCGGTTTGGTCGGCTGGGCCAGATTCCCTTTCCGCTCGAGGATGCTCTTGCGGTCGCCGTCGATGTAGAGCGATTTGTGGTTGAACTCGTCCCACGTGAACACGACGTGGTGCCAGGCGCCGTCGCGCGGCATCGGTCGGACGATGTACCGGTCGTAAATGTCGCTCACATCGCCGCGGAGGGACCCCTCGTAAACCCAGTACCAGATCGCGCCGGACCCGATGCGGGTCGCGTCCTGCCACGGCTCAGAGAGGATCATGCGCCAGCCGGCCGGGACTTCGCCGTCAAGCCGGACCCAGGCGGAGATCGTTCCGCGTTCCTCGCAAAGGTTTCCTTCCCGCGCGAATTTCAAAACCGGAGCGTCCTTTTGGCTGAATTGGGCCGCCTGCCCCTTCAGGCCCGGGACGTAGGTCACGCCCCGTTCGGCGAGCGGTTTTTTCTCGCCCGCGGCCTGGGCCGGTTCCGTGCTTCCGTCAAACGGGAGGCTGAAAATCAGCTCCGCCGGCTGGTTCGCGGCTTCCGGATCGGGTTCCAGAAGGGCCGAGTTGGTGACGGTCGTGCCGTAAAAACGGTACTCGCCCGGGTGGATGAAGTCGAAACGGAGCGTCAGCCACGCCAGATTGTTCGGCAGAAGCTCCTCGTTTTCGAAAATCTGCCGCCGGCCGTTGAGGTGGATCTTCAGCTCGCGAAAAAAGTGCACGTTTTCTTTGGTCCGCCCCTCAAAAAACAGTCGGCCGGAACCTCCGTTTGGCCCTTGGATTTCCGTCCGGAGCGTGAAATATTCCTCCCCGACCTGATCCGGCGGGAGCGAGTAGTAGATCAGTTTCAAATTTTCGGGCCCGGGGCCGGTCAGCCGCGACGCGTCGAGCACGAGGCAGTCTTTCTCCAGGCGCGGGTTGAGCGTCAGCGCGAGCTCCGGCGTTTGCGTCGTGATCTGGACGCGCTTTCCCGGGTCGGCCGGATTCGTAACGTTCAGCGTCGTGTCGTCGGTTCGGATTTGGGCGCCGTCCCACGAGGGCGCGATCCATTTCCCGAGCACTGAGGGCGGAAGCGGCGTTTCCGCGTGGAGGAATGAACTCAAAAGAAGAAGTACTCCCAAAAAAGAAAGGGCGGATTGGTGATTCATGAGGTGATCCCGAAAAAAGTTTGATTTTACGTAAAAATGGGAAGGAAAATCGGTTCAATCCCGCAAAATTTGAGGATTGAATGAATTAGAGTTTCCGTGCGCACGGCAGGGAAATTCACGCTCACGATTAAATTTTACTCCATCTTCAAAAAACGTCAACTCCTTCCCCGGCTCTTTTTTGGATTTATTCTCAAGATTGGAATAATTGTCAAATTGTGTATTTTGTGTATTTTGCACAATTTGACAAATTTTTGAAAACCACATGATTCTCGACCGATTAAAGAGAAAAGGAAAATTTTTAAAGATTTTATATATTGTGAGAGTCCCGTGAAACCCAAGAAATCATCAAAGCAGTCCATGCTTCGTCAATCTGAGGCGTGTTCGAAGCATCCGTTTTTGCATGAACTGCACTGTATAGGAAGTCTTCATTCTGTAATGAATCAGTTTCAGGAAACCACCGGCTGGTCGCTGACGTACCACTGTGCCGATTCGGTTCCTGCGTTTCTTCAATCGGAAGATTGGGAGGGAAAAAAGATTTCCACGAAACCGGCCAGTTCGACTTCTGAACCTCTTACGCCGGAAATCCTTGCAGAGATCGATCAGAAAGAAGAGTGCTGGCTTCCGGTGGACGTACACACGGAATTTCAGAATTTGATTTTTTATCCGTCCCGTGATTCCGAAGCGTCAGCGCAGCCGAAGGTTTCCCCGACCCTGCGTTTTCTTCAGCAGCCGATTGGTTTTTTGCATCTTGCCCGCCGGAAGAAAGGCCCAACGATCACGAACCCGAAGGACCTTTCTTTCTCGTGCATTCAGTTCAACACTCCCAAGTCAGCCGTTTCCAATTCGGTTTTTAACGCTGGAAAAGAAATTTCCTTTGAAAAAGCCCGGCGTTATGCCTCGTCGATTCGGGACATGATCGCGGAAATGCAGATCATTCGGATCCACCTCTGGCTTTTGGAAGTGAACTCGGCGGCGAATGTTCCGATTTTCGATAAAACCGTCCCGTTTCAGAACGAAATGTTCGCGGGGAATTTCCGCAGACTCCTGGAATTCTCGGTCGATTCGCTTGATCTGGCGGCGATCGGGATTTACCTCTTTGACGCGAAGCACCGGCAGTTTCGGCTTCGCGCTCACGTGGGGCTTTCGATGGATTCGTACATGCAGGGGGGCCGCAAATTTTCGAAATCGCAGGCGGATCTGCGCGCGTACGACCACGAGCACATTGTGATCCATGACGCGACCATCCCGGAAGATCTCCAGTTCCAAATGCCGGAAGCGTTTGAGTCGGGTGTCTGTATGCCGCTGCGGACGGATCGGTCGAAATTCGGAACCGTCTGGTTTTTCTCCAATCAAAAGGTTTTTCCGGAGGAAACGATTCAGCACTGCCAGCTCACTGCGGAGCTTTTGGCGCTTTCGATCGAGCGGGAGGCGTTTCTGCGCCGTTACGGCCGTACGGTGGAGTACCGTTCCGAGCTGAAAAAAGCGTCGGACCTGCAAACGATCCAGACCCCGGTTCAGGTCCCCGGCCGCAGAAACTTTGCGCTGAAAGGGCGCATCTGTTTGGCTCCGTCTGCACGAAATCCGTTCAAGGACTCGCAAAAAACGTCTCTTTCCCTGAACGAGGAGATCGTCAGCGGGGATTTTTACGACTGGTTTACGCTGCCGGATGGTCAAACGCTCGTTGTTCTGGGAAGCGTCGGAATTTGCGGGATTGCCGGGGCATTTTTGGCCGCCGCAGTTCGGGCCGCTCTCAGAAGTCACGCCCAGTACCAGACCTCGGCGTCGGAAATTCTCGAGAAAGTCCACCAAACGCTTTGGAAACAGTTGGGGGCGAGCGCCCGAATCTCGCTTTTCTGCGGGATACTGAACCAGGAAGGCTCCTACGTGGCCCTTCATTTTGCGCAGGTGGGGACTTTACGTGCGCTGCGGGTCGATGGAAATTCCTTCTCGCGGGTGAACCTTTCTTCCCTGGAAACGCAGGGATTTCTTGGCGGAAGCTCCGATTTCCACTGTTTCGTCGATAGTTTGTACTTGACTCCCGGCGAGTCGCTGGTCATTTTCAACGACGGGCTGGACTCCGCCCTGGAAATTCCCCCCTCCAATGTGCGGGTCGAGTGGGAGAAGATCCGGATCAAAGACCCTCAAACCGCGGCGAATCAGAAAGAAGGGGCTCCTTTCGAAGGGGTCAGTTCGCAGGAGATCGTCTCGCTGGTGTTTGACGAAAATGAATCGGAGCGCCGGAAAAAATGTCGGACCTCGAAGAAATTTGAAATGATGAAGAACATCGTGGACGTGGAATTGGGCCAGTGTTTCTGTGAAAAGCTGCACCCGACCGCCAGTCTGCTCGCGCTCCAGGCGACGAATTACTTTGAAAAGCACGTCACGAAAACCAAAAGCGATCAGTCGGTCCTCGTGATCCAGCATCTGCCCAAAAGAAAGTCTGAAAAGCAAAATGAAAATTAGTGACGTTTGCCGTTTCATGGAAGAATTCGCGCCGAAAGGACTGGCGGAGTCGTGGGACAATACCGGGTTCCTGGTCGGTGAAAAGGACGCGGACTGCGAAAACGTGATGACCTGCCTGACCGTCACGCCGGAAACCGTTCAGGAGGCGGTGGACCGCGGCGCGGATCTGATCGTCGCGCATCATCCCATGCCGTTCCGGGCGGTGAAGGAGCTGACGGACCGGACGACCACCGGGAAACTTCTGCGTGCGCTGATCAAAAACGACGTGGCGCTCTATTGCCCGCACACGTCGTTCGACTCGGCCCCCAAATTCGGGATCAACCAGCAGCTCGCCGATGCGCTGGGGCTGGAGGACGTTCAGCCGTTCATCCCGAACCCGGACTGCGGCGGAGGAACGGGCCGGATGGGCGTTTACGCGGAGCCGATCACGCTGGAAACGTTCATTCAAAAGGTCAAAACGCTTTTCGGGCTTCCTTACGTGCAGTACGTCGGGGACCTCAAACGCCCGGTCGGCAAAGTGGGGATTGGCTGCGGCGCGGCCGGAGAGTTCATCGAGCATGCGGTACGTTTCGGCTGCGACGTTTTCCTGACGGGCGAGACGAATTTCCACACGTACCTCGAAGCCCGGGCGCGGAAGATCGGGCTGGTCCTGATGACGCATTTTGCGGGAGAAAAGTACGCGTGCAATCGTCTGGCGGAGATTTTGCGCGCGGAGTTCCCGGACCTGAAAACGGTCTGGGCGTGCGAAAACGAGTTTGAGCCGCTGGAGACTTACTTCTAAAAAAGATTCGGAGGGCCGGCGTCCTCGCCGGTCAAGTTCGGCGCGAGCCGAACGAGAATAAAAATCTCACTGCTAAACCCCAAACCCGCAAGAAATCGTGGCCCCAAAAAGGCCCCGCGGATTAGGCGGATTAAGCGGATCGAGGCGGATTGAGGCGGATTTTTAAATTAAAAAAGCCTCCCCTGAAAGGGGAGGTGCCCCGAAGGG
>JAFSMO010000064.1 GCA_017447865.1 Thermoguttaceae bacterium | reverse complement strand
CGGAATTGCCGCGAATCTCCACCCCGAAGCGCAGGCGACGAAGGGCCAGTTCTCGACCTCGGGCACGGACAAATACATGGCTCCGGAGCAGCGCAAGGGCGAGCTTCAGACGGCGCAAACCGACGAATACGCGCTGGCGCTTGCGGCGCTGGAACTCCTTGCCGGGACGCTCTCGCCGCTGGCGTACCGGAAGATCTCGCCTGAAATTCAGGCCGTGCTGGACCGTGCGCTCTCGGACGAGCCGTCGCAGCGTTTCGCCACGTGCCGGGAGTTTGTGGACGCTTTGTCGGGAAAGGTCGGCGCTCAGGACGAGGAAGTCTGGGAATTTGCCGAGGAGGAGGAAACCGAACGTCCGGAGTTTCAACCTTCAGGAAAGCCGATCAAGCCGGACTTCATCACCCATCCACTCTCTCAGATTTTATCGGACCCCAGGCGCAAGCCCAAAAGCGCTTTTCGGAAATGGACGTTTTGGGGGATTTTCCTGATCGCCTCGTTTTCGCTGTTCTACGCCCTTTTGCCCAGTCCCTTCCAAATCGATGGAACGCGAGTCGATCAATATACGGATTCCTGGTGGCGAACCAGGGCGGTGATCCCCAAAGGGGTGACGGAGATCGGATGGGGTGCGTTCAAGGATTGCACTCACTTAAAGACCGTGGTGATTCCTGAAAGCGTGACGGAAATCGATAATGGGGCGTTTTCTGGCTGCAGTTCCTTGAAGTCGGTGGTGATTCCCGACGGCGTGACGGCAATCAGACCCTCCACATTTTCCGGCTGTACCTCCCTGGAGTCCGTGGAAATTCCCGAAAGCGTGAAGTCTATTGGATGGGCCGCGTTTTATGACTGCAGATCCTTAAAGTCGGTGGTGATCCCCAAAGGCGTGGAGCACATTGTTTCGAATACTTTCTTCGGCTGCAGTTCCTTAACGTCTGTGAAGATCCCCAATAATGTGGAGGAAATCGAGTTCAGCGCATTTGCAGGCTGCAAGGCGTTGAAGGAGTGGTCCATTTCCCCCAACCATCCTTTTTTCAAAACCGATGGTCCCGGTTTGTACTCAAAAGACGGAAAAATCCTCTATGCCTGCATCGCGTCTGTAAAGGAGTACCGGATCCCCGACGGCGTGATGAAAATTGGAGATAAGGCGTTCTCCGAATGCAGCGGCCTGACGTCCGTAACGATTCCCGAGGGCGTGGTAAAAATCGGTATTTGGGCGTTCTCTGGCTGCAGTGAATTAACCTCCGTGGAGATCCCCGAAAGTGTGACGGAGATCGATGGCGGGGCGTTTTCTGGCTGCAGTGCCTTGAAGTCCGCGGCGATCCCCGCAGGCGTGACGGCAATTCGAGTGGGGACGTTTTTGGGCTGTACTTCCTTGCAGGCCGTGACGATTCCCGCAGGCGTGACGGTAATCGAAGGGAGTGTGTTTTCCGGCTGCACTTCTTTGACTTCCGTGACGATTTCCGAAGGCGTGACGACGATCCTGGAGGAAGCGTTTAAGGACTGCAAGTCTTTAACATCCGTTACGATTCCCGAAAGTGTAACGCGGATCGGAACCGGCGCGTTCGAGAATTGCCCCCCGAATATGACGATTTATTCCCCCGAAGGGTCGCAGGCCGAAGTGTTTGCCAAACGTCATGAATTCCAGTGGAAACCGCTGCCGAAGAAATAAAGGATTACAAAAGAAACCATGGAAACCGACCCGATTTTGAAACGCTGGAACGCCGCGATCGAAGCAATTCGCGAGGCGGGGTACATCGTCCGCGAGGAGTGGCTCGAGGGCGGCGGCGGTTTGTGTGAATTCGGCGGGAAAAAGTACTTTTTCTCCGACCAGGCCCTTTCCCTCTTCGAGAGGCTCGACCAGGCGGAGGAAGCCGTGAAAACCCTGAAAATGAAAGGAAAGATCGATGAGTAAAGCGGATTTGGCGCGGGATTACTTTCTGAAGGGCGCGAACTGCGCACAGGCCATCGCGTGTGCGTTCGCTGATGAGTGCGGCCAATCGCCCGAAATGATGGCCAAACTGGCCTCCGGCTTCGGCGCGGGAATGGGCCGGATGCGCGAAGTCTGCGGCGCCGTTTCCGGAATGGTCCTGGTCGCCGACCTGCTCAAAGGTCCGACCGACCTGGCCGACAAAGCGGGAAAAGACGCGCAGTACACGCTGATCCAGGACCTTGCGAACCAGTTCAAAGCGCAAACCGGCTCGATCATCTGCCGCGAGCTGCTCGGCCTGAGCAAAAAAGAAACGCCCTCGCCGATCTCGGAGCCGCGCACGGAGACGTACTACAAGAAACGTCCATGCGTCGAGATGGTCGCCCTGGCCGCGGAGATTCTGGAAAAGTCTCTGAAGAAGTGAAAATCAGTTTTCAGCTGCCAGTCAAAAAGAGTCACTGGCAACTGAAAACTTTATAATTCATAATTCATAATTCAAAATTCATAATTGAACGTTCCGCTTCCGACTTCACGTTTCTGCCCGTTCGGGAGGACGATCTCGGCCGTCGTGTTCGCGGGGATCGTGACTTTCAGCTCGAATTTCTCGTACTTCTCGTCCCACTTCCACGCGCTCGAAATGATTCCGTACGGAGAATCGACCGAGGCGGAAACCGTGTGCAGGCCCACGCCGCGCAGGTCCTCCGGGCGGGCGCAGGGCGCGATCCGGATGCGCTTGAAACCGGGCTCCACGCACTCGATCCCCGCCAGGTAGCGGAACATCCAGCCCGTCACGTCGCCGAACATGATGTGGTTGAGCGAGCTCAACGCGTTGAAATGCTCCCAAAGCGTCCCCTGCTCCGAGTTGGCCATGCCGACGTAACTCGGCCCGGTCGGGTTCAGGATCATTTTCAGCGCAAGGTCCGTCCGACCGCGGTCGCTCAGCGTGCGGAAGACGTACTTTGAGCCGAGGATCCCAAAATCGAGGTGAGAGTCTTTGGCCGCGATCGCATCGACGAGCCGCGCGAAAACCGCATCGTCGGAGGTCAGGCCCTGGTACAGAGCGCACGCCTGCGCGCACTGCGTCCCTTCCCAGACTATGCCGTCCGCATGGACGAGCGCTTTGAGGAAGTCACGCCGGATCGACTCGGCAAGTGCCGCGTAACGCCGGGCCTCTTCGGTTTTCCCGAGGACTTCGGCGGCTTTGGAAACCACCACCGCGTCGGCGTACCAGTAGGCGGTCGAAGTCACGATCGGGGGCGTGGACGAGCCGGGCGTGCACCAGTCCGAAAGACCGTGCTTCAGAAGCCCGTCCGCCTGACGTTTCGTCGTGGTGAAATCGACGTACCGCGCCATCGCGTCGAAGTTTTCCTCAAGCATCCGGCGGTCGCCGCGGTACTGGTACACGTACCACGGGATCATGACCAACGCGCTGTCCCAGGCCGGGCCGTTGCCCCAGGCGTAGCCCCAGCCGCCGGTCGGGATGATGCACGCCACGTCGCCGTTTTCGCGCTGCTCATCGCGCAGGTCGTCGAGCCATTTCCGGTAGCACGCCGTGTTTTCAAAGACGTACTGGGCCATTTCCGCCGCGAGCTGGGCGTCGCCCGTCCAGCCGTTTTTCTCCCGGTGCGGGCAGTCGGTCGGCACACCGTTCACGAAGTTGGAAATGTACGCCTGCACGGTCGCGTCGAACAGATTATTCAGCGTCGGAACGTCGCACTCGAACGAGCCGATTTGCGGATAGTCGTTTCGCACACCGAACGCCACAATGGTGAGTTCCGCGTCCGGGACCGGTTTCCCGTCACGCAGGACCGTGACTTCGGCGTACTGGAAGCCGTGGTACGTGAAGATGGGCATACACGTCCAAGTTATCCCTCGGAACCAGTCGGTCTGGAAATCACCCGGTTCGCCCGTGATCCACGCCGGGGAACCGGAATGGAAGAACGGATTGATGTTGGCCCGGTCGAGCGTCCAATCCCCGTGAATTTTTTCCGAGTACCGCACACGTATCCAGTCGGTCGGCTGGACGTTTTTCGCAGAGGTAACCACCACGAAACCCGCGAGGTTTTTCGGGAATTTGAAAACGGGCACGCCGGGCTGGATCTCCTGAACTTTTTCAGGCTGGTAAAAGTTCAACGGGAACGAGGCCGGGCACCGCTCCGCCACGAGTTTCCCCTTGGGTCCCGGCACGACCACGGCTTTTCCAAGCGTTTCGCGCGGCACGGAGGGATCCATTATGACTCCCTGGCGGATGCAGTCCCACAAGAACGGGCTGGAAACCGCGTCCCAGGTTTCGTCCGAAACGACCCATTGCGTCGAGCCGTCCTTGAAGCGGATCTCAAGCTGCGCGATCATGCGGGGGAAATCCCGCCACGGGGCCGCGTCGTAATTCCATGTCGCCACCGTTCTCATGTCGTACCAGCCGTGACCAACGTAAAACCGCAGTGTGTTTTCTTTCTGAAGGTCTACCGGGAAAGAGCGGTAAAGAACACGCGAGTCGTAATTCGTCGGGTTGGGCGAAAGCGGCGAAAGCGACGATTCATCATCCAGTCGGGCATCATTCAGGATGCCCAGAAAATACCCGGCGGCGGTGCAGTGCAGGATCGCTTCCTGAACGTTTTCCGGGTGCTCGATGGTGAATTTTTTCTCGAAGGCCGGCGATTTCGTCTCGGTCCTGCGCCGGACTTTGCCCCACGGCATCGAGTCGGCCGAACCAAGCGCCACGGCCGGTTTTCCCTCCGCGGAACCTTTTCCAAACGCGAGCCACGACGCATCGGAAAGAACCGTCTGAACCGGCTCGCCGAGCGACTTCACGCCCGTCTCCGCGGCAGTCAAAACCGGAAAAACGTCCAGACGCGCCAAAAGGGCCGGCTTCGCCTTCGGGTTCGAGACTTTCACGCGCAGCGTGTTTTCGCCGGGCTTCACGCGATTTGTGAGGTCAAAAAAGCGCATCTGGTCCGGATTGAAAACCATTCCGATGGAGTAGTACGCCTTCTCGCCGTTGAGCCAGATCTCGAATTTCTGGTCCGCCGCCAGCGCGAGCTGGACCGACCGGGAACCGGCGTTTTCCGTCTCCCCGAGCGTGAATTTCGTCTCAAACCCGATCTCGTTCCCGTCCCCCGGAGCGCCGATCCACGACGCGCCGTCGAGGTTCAGATCCGGCCGATACTTTTCGGGCATCGCGATCCATTTCGCCTTCCATTCCTCGGGGTGGAGGATCCCAGTCACGAACCTGGCGTATTCGTCCGACCAGTCACTCACGTTTCCGTTCTGGTCCCAAACGCGGACGCGCCACTCGTACACGCGGGAACTTTGCAGAGCCGGGCCGGTCCACGGGACCAAAACCGACTCAGAGCTTTCGACTTTCCCGGAGTCCCAGACCGTCTGATCGTCGATGAACGCCTGAATCTGGAAGGCGCTTTGCAGGACGTTCTGCGCATCCGATTCCAGTTTCCAGCTGAGCCGCGGCTGGGCGCAGTCCACGATGGCGTTTTCCTGCGACTCAACGGACAGACCGCCGACCGTCAGCGTGCTGCTGACCAAAAACGACAAAAAAACCATTAATGATTGCATGGTGAGCGTTCCTTTCTCACTTTTTCTCTTTAAAACTCAGTTGATTTCAAAACCTTTTCTCTGTTCGCGGCTCAGGAACGACTGCGCCAGATCGTCGCCGACGACGCATTCGTTGACCGGGTCCCAGCGGATCTCACGCTTCAGGCGGGCCGCGATGCCGCAAAGGTGGGCGACGGTCATGGTCTGCACGTGGCTCATCGGGTCGGAGACGCACAGGCCGCCGTTTCGGATGCAGTCGTACAAATTCTGCTTATGCCACGTGGGCGTCTTGCCTTTGTAGAGCGCGACGCGGTCTTCCTCCGTGTATTTGCCCTCGTCCCAGTTTTCCTCGACGGGCTTCCCGGTGATCCGCGAGCGATCGACGAAAATGCGGCCCTTTTCCCCCTCGAAAACCAATCCATTATCGGAATGGGTCGTGATGAGGAGTTCCGTGCCGCTCTCAAATTTGCAGACGAAATCGAACTCGTACGGCGTGTTGTACATTCGGTCGGTGCTCGGGTTTCCCTTTTCGTCAAAATCGACGTGAGCCTTCGCGTTCCGCCCGTCGATGGAGATCGGCCCGGCCCCTTTGTGGTCCTGATCGAGCGCCCAGAGCGCAATGTCGATGTGGTGGGCGCCCCAGTCCGCGATCACGCCGCTGGCGTACTCGAACCAGTAGCGGAACGTGCCGTGGCACCGCTGGCGAATGTACTCGGTCCAAGGCGCCTGACCGAGCCACTGGTTCCAGTCGAGCCCCTCCGGGACCGGCTCGGGCTGGAAAAGTCCCTGGTCGGCGGCATGGGCACCGGGTCCGGAGGGCAGTCCCACGATCACTCGCTGGATCTTGCCCAAAAGCCCCTTCCGGCAGAAGTTCACCGCGCGGCCGAAAAGATTCATCTGGGAGCGCTGCTGGGTCCCGACCTGGAACGCCTTGCCGGCCTTTTCCGCCTCGGCCCGGATCAAAAAGCCCTCCGCGACGGTGAGCGTCAGGGGCTTCTGGCAGAAAACGTGCTTCCCGCTGCGCAAGGCGTCGAGGCAAATTTTCACGTGCCAGTGGTCCGGCGTGGAGCAGCTCACCAGGTCAATGTCGTTCCGGTCGATGACCCGGCGGTAGTCGCCGCAGCAGTTTTCCGGCGCGACGTTGAACCGGCTGGCCGCCCGATCCAGATGCGAGCGATCGACGTCGCAAAGCGCGGCCATTTCGCAGTGATGCGAGTGCTCATTCGCGTCGCCGGTCCCCATCCCGCCGAGGCCGATGCAGCCGACACGGATCCGGTTGGAAGGGGCGTTTTCGCCGCGGGCGTATTTCATGAAAACTGGAGCGGAAACGACGGCCGCTGACGCCGTTAAAAAGGAACGCCGAGGGATGGAGTGGAGCATAAAATCTTCCTTGGAATTGGGGTGAAATGAATCGTGAAATGAACGAGCGGGCCGGCGCTTCCGGCTACTCTTCCTTTGGTTGGTTTTGGTCCTGGTTTTGGTCCTGGGCCTGGTTTTCCTCTTCTTCCAGTTCCTGCTTCAGCCCGGCGAGCGGGTCGGGCTTTTCCGTGCTGAGCATGGGAGGGGCGGGGAATTTAATGGTGAATTTCGTGCCGCGGCGCAGTTCGCTCTGGACCTCCAGGATCGCGCCGTGGGCCTCGATGATCTTCCGGACGGTCGGCAGACCGAGGCCGAAGCCGCTGCTTTTGGTCGTGTAAAACGCGTCGTAGAGTTTTTCGAGCGTTTCGGCGTCCATGCCGCACCCGTTATCGATCAGGTCGAGCGCCACGCCTTCCGGGACGGGGTAGGTGCGGACGATCAGCTCGCCCCCGTCTTTCATCGCGGCCTCCGCGTTATTAATGAGGTTCCAGAGGACGCACCCGAACGCGTCTTTGTCGAGCATGATCGGCTGGAGCTCCGGCGCGAAAAAGGTCAGGATCTCGATGTTCTTCTGCTTCGCCTTTTCGCGGTAAAAGTCCACGATGGTGCGGACCTCCGTGTTCAGGTCGGTCGGCGTCGGTTTCACGGCGGGGGCCTTGGCGAACATCAGGAACTGGTTCAAAATATTCTCGAGCCGCCGGCACTGCGTCACGACGGTTTTGGCCATATTAAGCGTCCGGCGCTCGCGTTCGGTCTCCGGCTCCGCCAGGTCCTCGGTCAAAACTTCCATCGTCAGGCGAATGGTCGAAAGCGGGCTTTTGATCTCGTGCGCCAACGCACCGGCCAGACGCGCGATCTCGGTGTACTCGTCAATGAGGCGCTGGCGCGATTTGTCACTTGCGTTTTCGGGCATAAAAATTAACCTTTTTTAAAATTTGGGAGGCGGTAATGGAGCGCGAAGCGCGGAATTACGCGCAAGGTTCGGGGCCGTTTCCACCGGCGCGTAATTCCGGCCTCCGGCCTTCATTACCGCCTCCCATTTGTCCGTGGTGGTTTAGGCCGGCGCGTAATTCCGGCCTCCGGCCTCCATTACCGCCTCCCATTCCCTCACTGAATCGTCTGCATCGGGATCCTCTTCCCGGTCAGGCGGTCCTTCTGAAACTCCGTCTCGGTCGTTCCGAAGAAAATCGCGTTCAAATCGATCCACGTCGCCAGGTCCCGCCACTCCTCGTCGGTCAGTTTCACTTCTTTGTGGTTTTCGTCGGCCAGGACTTTCTTCAGGCCGGAGCCGATCGCACCGTTTTCGCCGCCCGGTTCGGTCACCTCGATCCGGTTCCGCTGGGGCCAGCGCGGGATGAGGCCTTTCCGGTTCATCAGCGTCGTGTACGCCTTCGAGAATTGGCCGTCCGGGACGTTCGTCAGGTCGATCTCACGAGCCTTTTCAAAGGCTTTGAGCTGCTCGGGCGGCGTGCTGTTTTTGGCCGGGCCGTGGCAGGAGACGCACTTCGCGTTGAGGATCGGCTGGATCGTTTCGCTGAACGAGAACGTGCGGCCGCCGAGCCTTCCGGGGTCGATTTTGGAAGGGGCGCGGCCTGCGGCGATCGGCGCATTTCCCCCCACCACTCGGGTGGCCATCGAGTACGGCGCATTCCCGCCCACGGCGCTCGTGCGGTCCTCGTGGCAGCCGATGCACGCGATCTCCTCGCCCGGCTGGAGGTACGTCAGCGTGCGCATGGTCTGGAACGCCTCGCCCTTTTCATTCAACGCCTGGAAAAGGAGCGGCTTGCAGGCCGGCGCGACGAAATTCGCGGAACCATCCGACTCGACCGGCACGGTCCCGAGGATCGCGCGGCCGTTTTCCTCGCCCGCCAGACCAATGGCCGGGTCGTTTCCCTTGATCGTCGTTTTGGGGAAGATCTGCACGACGCGCAGCGCCTTGATCGAGCCGCGCTTCACGTCCGGGCCGAGGCCCTGGTAAATGTCCGTCACGAAGAATCGGCCCTCTTTCGGCGCGTTTTCCGGGAGGAAACTCGGGATCACCGGCGGCGTCGGACGGGCGGCCAGCGGCTGCGCGGAGTCCGAGCCTATCTCCGGGTCACGGTACAAAAGCTCACGGTTTCCGAAACGGTCGTAAACGTAAATTCCCAGCGCCTCGTCCCGCGTCGGTTTCGGCTCAAACTCAAGCCGGTACGGACTGTAGGACGTCAGGCAGAAATCCTCCGAAAGCGGCCACGGCGAGCAGTAGAACGTCGGAATATTATTCCCCTCGGCCTCCGGGAACGGGACCTCCGGGGTCAAACGCTCGATCGCCTGCGGGCCGTCTTTCGCGACCGACGGGTCAAGCAAAACCAGCGACCCGCCCGTGATCGAGTGGTGCGCGGCGGCCGTCAGGAGCCACTTGCGGCTTCCCGGGACCGGTTTGGCCTGGAACGTCGCGTAAATGTCGAGCGAAGCGTTCCCCCAGACCGCCGTCGGGTTGGTCCCGTCCGGACGCATGGACCAGAGGTTCTGGTGCGTCACGGCATCGCGGTCGATGTAGTCCCAGCGGGCGTAGAAGATCTGGCCGTCGTGGCTGACGGTCGGGTACCACTCGTTCGTCTCGTGCCACGAAAGCGGCTGAATGTTCTTTCCATCCGCGTTCATTTTGTGGACGGTGTACGTGCTCCAGCGCTCGCCAAAGCCCCACCAGAAGCAGCGCGGGTGGCCCTTGCGGCGGCTCGAAACGAACACGATGTTCCCGTCCGGCAGGTACGCGGGCATGAGGTCCTCGTAGCAGCCGTCCGTCAACTGGCGCAGGCCGGTCCCGTCCGTGTTGCACTCGTAAATGTGGTAGTACTCGTGATGGCTTTCCTCCTCCTCGTTATGCACGTACGGGGTCCAGGCCTCCTGCCACGGGTAGCGCTTCCCGTCCGGCTTGAGCTCGACCCACGAAAAAACGACTTTTTTCCCGTCCCACGAAACACACGGATCCGCGACGTTTCCGCCCGCGAGTTTTCCGTCCAGAATGTCACGGCACTCCAGCGAGTACCCGGGATTTTGAAGGACGAAAAGCCCCCCGCCCCGCTGGGCGCGCCAGCCGAAATATTGCATCACGATGTGGTCGTAAGACGTCGGGCGGCGCTTCACGAAAAGAATCGGGCCGCACGCCTTCACGAGCGGGTTGGAAAGGACCAGCGCACGCTTCCAGATGCGGATCCGGAAGTACAAATGCGCCGCGTCGGCCGGCGTGACCGTCGGGGAGTCCTTCAAAGCCCGGAGTTCCGACTCCAGCGTCGCGGTCATTTCGGGCTTGAAGCCGCCGTTTTCAGCCGTGGGTCCGAGTTTTTCGGCCAGTTTTTTCATTCCGTCGAGCTGAGAGGCGGCGGCGCCGAGGATCGCCGGGGCGTTTCCGTCAAACTCGCCATTCGGCGCGTCGTCCCGCTTCCACTCGCGCAGGAGCATCGCCCACAAATGCGCGTCGGTCGGCATCGCGTAGCCCTCCGCGACCACCTGACGGAGCGTTTCGCGCAAAAGGTCCAGCTCGTCCTGCGTCACCTCGCCCGCCACGACCGACGGGTCTTCCCGGAACCAGCTCCACGGAGAGTTCGGCTTTTTCCCGGCTTGGATCGCATTTTCGGCCTCCGCGAAACCCTCGGCCGCGGTGAAAATTTCGTCCCCGTAGGCGATTTCGGGGTTCCACGCCGTCGTGTCGCACTCGATCGTCGGGCCGCTCGAAAGGATGAAGCGGATCTGGCTCCCCTCCTTCACCGGGTAAGAAAGCGTATAGGACGCACCGGTTCCGTCCTGACCGCCGATTTTGGCCTCCCAGATTTTGTCGCGGTCCAGCTCGATCCGGGCCTCGATCCCGTCGCCCCAAATGTGGAGTTTGCGGACCGTGCCGCGCAGAGAAACGTTTCCGGCCTTCGGAGCTGTAAAGACCAGGACCGCCGGCGCATTGGTACCGGGGTGCATCCACGTTTTCCCGATGCGCGTCCAGTCAGCGCCGCGGAAGAAGTGCGAGCCGTACCATAAATCTTTCGAGTCGAAATCCAGAGGGGTAAACCGCGCCGACTTGCCAGAATTCGTGGTTTTCCAGGCGTCCGAGTTCCAGAAATCTTCCGCAGAAGACGAAAGGACCATGAAGCAGAAGAACAAAAAAGTAAGGGGGAGGGTGCAACGCATTTTTTTGATTCATGGGTTTAATGGTTTTTGAATAGAAACGCGGCAGTTTTCGGTCACGTCTCTTCAATTCATTCATTAAATTTAAATTTTACCACAAAACCGAATAAAGTAAACCCGCCCCGCTAAAAATTCACTCTGATTTTTTCTCCCCGGGCAGCAAAATCGGTTCGAGCCGTGAGTCTACATCATCAAGGAATTTCGGGATCCCGGTGTTTTCGTCCCTCGTTTCCCCACCCGGAGCCGCAGCGCGGTTTTCCTCCACGCGCTGAATGAACTTTTCCGGCATTTGGTAAACCGTTTTCGTCGTTTCCGTCTTCGCCTCGGAAGGCTCCGGAAGCCTCTTTTTGCTGACTTCCGCAATCTTGAGCAAGTATTTCGCGCTTCGGGACTGCGCCACCATCGGGAGGGACTGATCCACGAAAGTAATCATTCCAAACGAAACGAGCCACGTCGCCACGAGAGCCAGCAGCAAACCAAAAATCAGGCCAAAAAGATGGTTCCAGAGCGACAAATGGCTCCTTTTCAGGCATAATTCCATCAAGGAAACCAGAATCGTAATGACCAGCGCGGTAGCCAGGAAAAGAGTGACTCCCGCGATCCACCTCATCGGAATGGTCGAAACCCAGCCGCAGGCTTTAATCAAATCTTCATGGAACCGATAAGCGACCATGGCCCCTAAAAACGGGATCAGGACATACTTCAGCGCAGAAACAAAACCACGGAAGAAGCCCCAAAGAGCGCCGAAGCCGATAAACAAAAGCACGGAAAAATCGAAATAATCGCTGGGAGTCATTGCTTCACCAAGTCCTTACTGTCGAGCCAAATCGTGACGGGCCCGTCGTTTACCAGAGAAACTTCCATCATGGCGCGGAATCGGCCGGTTTCCACGTGAAAACCTTTTTCCCGAAGGATCGCAACGAATTCCTCGTACATACGCTCCGCCATTTCGGGAGGGGCAGCGTCCGTAAAACTCGGTCGACGCCCTTTCCGGCAGTCCGCGTAAAGGGTGAACTGGCTCACGACCAGGATCTCACCGCCGACGTCCGCCAGAGAAAGATTCATTTTCTCGTCAGCGTCTTCGAAAATGCGCAGCCCCACCATTTTATTCAAAAGAGCGTCCCGATCGGAATCGGTATCGGCCGCGGAAACCCCGAGGAGTACAAGAAAACCGGAGCCGATTTTCCCGACGATTTCACCATCGACCCGCACAGACGCGGAGGAAACTCTCTGAATACACGCACGCATGGTAAAAAAATGCAAGGCGGTAATGGAGTGCGAAGCAGGGAATTACGCGTTGGAAAAATCTCTCGCCATAGAACCTGCGCGTAATTCCGGCCTCCGGCCTTCTTTACCGCCTTCCATTTACGCGTAATTCCGCGCTCCGCGCTCCATTACCGCCTTTCAGTGAAGTGTTAATTACTCTTCTTCCGGAACTTCTCCGCGCTCGATCATCACCGCTTTGCGGCTCAGTTTCACACGGTCCTGCTCGTCAATATCGATCACTTTCACGTCCATGATGTCGCCGACCTGGCAGACGTCCGAAACGCGCTGAACGTAACCACTCGAAAGCTCGCTGATGTGGCACAGACCGTCACGACCGGGCAGGATCTCGATGAAGGCTCCGAAATCCTTGATGCTCGTAACACGCCCGCGGTAAATACGGCCGATCTCGACCGTCGCGCACAAACCTTCCACCTGACCCAGCGCATCCTGTGCACTGTCCAGATTGGAACTGGAAATGATGACCGTTCCGTCCTCTTCGATGTCGATCGTTGCGCCCGTGGCGTCCTGAATCGCACGGATCGTTTTTCCGCCGGGGCCGATGAGCAGCCCGATTTTATCCGGATTGATGTGCGTACGGAGCAGACGCGGCGCCCACTCGGAAATATCCGTACGAGGACGCGGAATCGAACGCAGCATCGTGCGGAGGATCTGGATCCTGGCCTCGCGGCTCTGCGCCATCGTCGCGCGGATCATCTCATTCGTGATCCCGTCGATCTTCAGGTCGAGCTGAATGCCCGTGATGCCGTTCTGCGTACCGGCAATTTTGAAATCCATGTCACCGTAGTGGTCTTCATCGCCGATGATGTCGGTCATAAGGGTCCACTTTTCGTTGCTCTCTTTCACGAGCCCGACCGAAATACCCGCCACCGGGTTGGTGATCGGAACGCCCGCGTCCATCAGGCCGAGCGTCGCGCCGCAAACGGACGCCATCGAGCTGGAACCGTTCGACTCCAGAATGTCGGAGATCACGCGGATCGTGTACGGGAAGTCTTCCGTGTTCGGAATGACCGGGTTCACGCTGCGTTCCGCCAGCGCACCGTGCCCAAGCTCACGACGGCCCGGGCTGCGGATCGGGCGGCACTCACCGACCGAGTACGGCGGGAAATTGTAGTCCAGCATGAACTTTTTGCTGTATTCTTCGAACAGGCCATCCACGCGCTGCTCGTCGCGGGTCGTTCCGAGCGTCACCGTGATGAGCGCCTGGGTCTCACCGCGCTGGAAAATCGCCGAGCCGTGAACACGCGGCAGAACGCCAGCCTTGCAGACCAGCGGACGAATTTCTTTCAAACCACGGCCGTCAGGACGGCAGCCGCTGAGGATCTGGTCACGCACGACCTGCTTTTCGAGCTGCTCCATCACAGCGTCGAGACGCGCCTGCTGGATGGCGCCTTCCGCTTCCGGATCCGGGATCATCTCGGCGGAGATTTTGGCTTTCAGAGCGTTTACCGCTTCCGCACGATCCAGCTTTCCGTGCGTATGCTTCGCTTCGTAATACGCATCGTAATACTTTTCCTTCACGACGTCATACAGACCGTCGTCTTCAACCGGCGGGTACTCTTTCTTGACCGGGTTGACCGCGGCGATAAATTCACGCTGGAGGCCGACGATCTCGCGGATGCAGTCATGAGCGGCCTCGATCGCCTGCGCCATGAGATCTTCCGGCATTTCGTCAGCGAAACCTTCAATCATCAGAATGGATTCTTCATTCCCGGAAACGACCAGATCGAGATCACTTTCGCAAAGCTCATCCTGAGACGGGAACGGAATCAGACGGCCTTCAACACAGGCAAGACGAACAGAAGCAATCGGGCCAAGGAAAGGAAGAGGAGAAATCGCAAGAGCAGCACTGGCACCATTCATCGCCAGCATATCACCGTCGTGTTGACGGTCACTCGCCAGAACCGTCGCAAAAACCATCACTTCATCTTTGAACCAGCTCGGGAACAGCGGACGGATCGGACGGTCGATCAGGCGGGCGGTTAGTGTTTCTTTCAGGTTGGGACGGCCTTCGCGCTTCACAAACCCGCCCGGGAATTTTCCGGCAGCGGCGACTCGTTCGCGATAGTCACACGTCAGTGGGAAGAAGTCCTGCCCCGAGACGGCATCCCCAGCTGTGACAGCTGCCAGGACGATCGTATCACCGTACCCCACGAGGCAGCTTCCGGCGGCCTGCTTGGCCAATTCGCCGGTTTCAAACCAGAGCGTTTCTTTCCCGATCTTCTTTTCAACACGAATTTTCTTAGATTCAACTTCCGACATTTCTAAATTTTCCTTTTCACTCCATGGGCCATTCCCGGCTTTTCAATTTCCGACAAGAATTTGATTAACAGAAAAATGGCACACAAAAAAACTCTGCCTGCTTTGAATACTCACTACACCTGCAAATCCGCCAACTAACGACTTTCTCACCGACCAATGACGATTCCTAAAGCAGACTCTTTCGTAACTCATTCAAGATTCCGGCAAGCCCCCGAAACACTTTGCAGAGCAATGACCTTCGAGGTAATTCATGAAAATCTCAAATGGAACAAGCACAACAAAAAATTCCAGAATCATTACTCAAGAAAAGAAAAATAAGAGACGAACCTTAGGCGCGTTCCTGGTTTCCATCCCGAATCCTGATCCTGTTTTCATCCATTTCCCGCGTGAATCTGAAGAAAAAACAAAATGCGCTAAAATCAAGGAGACTCAACCGCTGATTCCTGCAGCGGCCGAGTCTGATTTCACACGGGAAAGCAAATGATTTACTTACGAATGTTCAGCTTCTTGATGATGTCCAGGTAACGCTGCGCATCAACCCCTTTGAGGTAATCGAGAAGACCACGGCGCTGGCTGACGAGGCGGAGAAGGCCGCGACGGCAGGAGTAGTCTTTGCTGTGGGACTGCATGTGCTCGGTCAAAGAGTTAATGCGGGCCGTAAGAAGGGCGATCTGAACCTCTGAGCTCCCGGTATCGTTGGGGCTGCGTTTGAAATCCTGAATCGTTTTCTGTTTGGTTTCTTTCGTGATTGACATCTGATTCTTTTTCCTTGTTTTGCACGGAAGGTTTTACGCCGCCGTGAAATAAATTAAAAGTTACAAACCCTCTCTTTGTAGCCAACTACAAAAAGTTAGCGACATTATAACACACCCGCGCGTTTTGGGAAGGGGGGGAGAGGTTGCTTTTTCGGAATATTTGACTTTTTTCTTATTTTTGAAAAATTTTTTACATTTTTTAAACCCGAAAAACAGAAAATTACTTCCCCCTCCCCTTTTATTAATTAGTGAAATCGTCTATAATCGAAAAACGTTGAGCGTGAACGGATCACCTCGAAACGCCTGAATTCATCTCATTTTCCTTTTCCATGGAGATTCCTATGAATCGCAGAACATTCCTTTCCCTCTCCGCTGCACCGCTTTTCCTCGGCCTTGCTTCTGGCTGCGGCAAAAAAAAGTACCAGCAGAAACCCCCAGTCGAAACCCTTGAAGAAGCCATCCAGGAGAGGGAACAGTACATCGAGGAAGCTGAAAAAATCTATAAGGAGCAGCTCGCAGAGGCCAAAAAGCATAACGACAAAGAGCGCGTCGCGTATCTGAAAGCCACCAATGAGGACCGGCTCAAAAACGAAAGGAAAATGCTCGAAATGGAGAAGAAAGAGTTGGAAAAAGAGCGGAAAAAAGCTGGAAAATAAAAAAAATTCCAGGCCCAAACTGTTCTTGAAAGAGGGGGGACAACGTTCCCAAAGCCCTCCTCGTAACTTTAATCCATTGATGATCCCATGAAAAAAATCCTTCCTTTTTCTTTTGTGTTCCAGTTCCTTCTGGCCGCGGTTTTGCTCGCCGCGAACTACAGTTTTTACGGCGAGACCGACAAAAACCCGCTCGAATACCAGCCGGGCGAGGAAATGACGTTCAAAATTCAGTTGCTCCGTGACGGCCAGCCCGTGGACGGCGTGATATTCACCTGGCGGCGAACAGGCGACGACGGAATCACCGAGTCGGGCGAAACCGTCTCCAACGCCTCGGAGCCGTTCCTCGTCAAGACGTCGCTCAAAGTCCCCGGTTTCGTGTACGTTTTCTGCCAGGCGATCGGCGAAGACGGCAAACCGCTCAAGCGCGAACCGGAGCCGCAGTACTGCAAAAACGTCGAGTTTTACGGCGGCGCGGGCGTGCTGATGGACCAGATCAAGAGCGCGCCCGAACCGGAAGGCTTTGACGCTTACTGGGACGGTCAGAAAGCCCGTCTGGCGGAAATCCCCATCGAGCTGCTCGAAAAGGTCCCGGTCGAAAGCGGTGACCCGGACGTTCTGTGCTGGGATGTGAAGATCCGGTGCATCGGAAAGCCGACTTCCGGCTACTTGTGCATGCCCAGGGACGCGAAGGAAAAGTCGCTCCCGGCGGAGGTTTCCTTCCACGGCTACGGTTGCAACAGCGCGAACAAGCCGGTCGGCTTCGGCAAAAAAGGGATCGCGCTGAACATCAATATTCACGGGATCCTGAACGGCCAGCCGCAGGAGTACTACACGAATCTCTTCCAGGGCGAGCTGCGCGGGTTCGGCTTCAACAAAGAGGAGAACCAGAAAACCGAGACGAGCTACCTGAACGGGATCATCCTGCGCGCGCTGCGGGCGGTCCAGTTCGTCAAGACCCTACCCGAGTGGGACGGCAAGAACCTGAAAGTCTCCGGCGGGAGCGGCGGCGCGTTCCAGAGTCTGAGCGTTGCGGGCCTTGACCATGACGTGACCGAGTGCTACGCGAATGTGGCGTGGTGCCTCGACCTTTCCGGCCCGACCAAAATGAATCGCCTCACCGGCTGGCGGCCCGAATGGACCGAAGCGCTGGAGTTTCTCGATCCGGCCAACCACGCGAAGCGGATCCAGTGCCCCGTGACGATGGACGCGGGCCTGGGCGATTACGTCTGCCCGCCGTCGGGCCAGGTGGTCGTTTTCAATAATTTGTCGGTTCCGAAGAAACTGACGTTCCACCAGGGCAATACGCACGGTTACGGAATGCCCAACGGAAAAGCGTACACGATGGAAGGCGGTAAATGAAGCGCAAAGCGCGGAATTACGCGCCGGTCTGCCCCGCTCCGGCGCTTTGCCCCGCCAGAAGCCCGGACGAAAACGCGAACTGGAGGTTAAACCCGCCCGAGTCGCCGTCCACGTCGAGCACTTCCCCGGCAAAGTAAAGCCCCGGGACCCGCCGCGACTCCATCGTCTGGCGGTTCACCTGCTCCAGCGCGACTCCGCCCGCCGTCACCATCGCCTCGCGAAAACCGCCGAGAGTTTGAATCACGAGCGCAAAATCCTTCAAAAGTTTCAGGAGGGTTTTGCGCGTTTTTTTGGTCACTTCCCACGCTTTCATTTCCGCCGGAAGCCCTTCCGAACGGAGCAGTTCCGAGACGAAACGGTCCGGGAGCCGAAACTCCGTGCGGATCAGATTCCCGATTTCCCGCTGGGGGTTTTCCTGAAGCAGAGCGCACAGCGGCGCGTCCTCCAGCCCCTCGGCAAGCGTCAGGTGAAGTTCATCCCCGGGCAGAAAATCCCGGCTGAAGTCCAGAATTCCCGGGCCGGAAAGACCGTGGTGGGTGAAAAGTACGTCGCCGCGGTGCTCGGCGAGTTTTTTCCCGGACCGCCAAAGCGTCACGAGCGTTTCCGGAAGCGCGATCCCGGCACAGGACGCGAACGCGTACGCCTTCACCGTCACGGGCGTGAGCGCCGGGCGAAGCTCGACAAACGGAAGGCCGAAAGCCTGCGCGAAGATTTGGCCGTCGCCCGTGGAACCCGTCGTGGGAAACGATTTTCCGCCGACCGCACAAACGAGTTTTTCGGCCTGAAACGTCCGGCCCGAGCGCGTTTTCGCCTCGAAAACCGGCGTTTCTTCGTTTCGGCTCAAGGCCGTGACTTCCTCGCCGCAGAGGAACTGAACGCCGGCGTCTTCGCAAGCCTCCAGCAGGACCCGCAGCACATCGCGCGAATTCTCGGAACGGGGAAAAATCTTCCCGTCATTCAGCTCGACGCACGGCAGACCCCGCGCCGCCAGAAACGCCACCAGATTCTGATTCGTGAAGTTCATCAGCGCCGGCTTCACAAAACGGGCCTTTCCCGCGTCACGGCCGTAATGGGCGCAAAAGTCGGCGATCGGCCCGGCGTGCGTGACGTTGCACCGCCCGCTTCCCGCGATGAGGAGCTTCCGGCCCGGCTTCGGCATTTTCTCGATCAGAAGGATTTTCTTCCGGTTTCGGCTCAAATCGAAATTCGACGCGGAAAGCCCCGCCGCGCCGAGCGCCGCCATGAGCCCCGCCGGTCCCGCGCCCAGGATCAGGACGTCCGCCCGTTCTTCACGCCCCGGGGATTTCAAAGGATCTTCCACGGGATCCCCCTTTCCTCGAACGGAGCGGTGAAGATTTCGTGCGTCCGCTCCTCCGGGAATTCCGGCTCGTACTTCCGCCCGACCAGGTGGTACTTCGCGCCGGCGGTCAGGTGGTACGGCAAAATCTCGACCCGCTGAAGCGTCGGGATCCCGTCGGCGAGTTCCGCGAACCGGGTCATGGACTCAAGCGAGTCGTTCACCTCCGGGATCAGCGGGATCCGGAAGACGAACGGTTTCCCGGACTCTTTGAGCTGCTCCACGTTCCGCAAAACCAGCGCCAGATCGCCGCCGCAGTAGTGCCGGAAGCCCTCGGGCGTCGGGTGCTTGAGGTCCTGGAAAACGAAGTCGCAGAATTCCAGCCCAAGCCGGTAAAACTCGGGGCTGACGGCGCCGGAGGTTTCCACGGCGGTCTGGACGCCGTTTTCGTGGAGTTTCCGCATCACCTCCCGCACAAACGGGGCCTGGGCGAGCGGCTCGCCCCCCGAAAAAGTGACTCCGCCGCCGCTCATGGCGTAAACGTCGGCCTGACGCAGGAGTTTGGCCGCCAGTTCGTCCGAATCCATCCGAAAGCCGCACAAACGTTTCGCGCCAGTGGGGCAGAAACTCTCCGGCCCGACGTTCGGGTCGTGCTCCTTGAGGCAGTTTCCGCAGTGCTTGCACTTCTGCGCGTTGAACAGAATTTGCGGCTCGAACGCGATCCCCTCCGGATTATGGCACCACGCGCAGCGCAGCGGGCAGCCTTTCAGAAAGACCGTCGTGCGAATGCCCGCTCCGTCAAAAATGGAGAATTCGCGGATCTCGAAAATGGTGGCTGAAAGGTTCATAAGAAAAAAACTGTTACTGATTTGGGAGGATTCGGAGGGCCGGCGTCCCGCCGGTCAAGTTAATAAAGGTTAAAGTGGGAAAAGCTTAAAGCCATTAGTTGGACCGGCGGGACGCCGGCCCTCCGGATCCTATTTCCCGCTCAACTGCTTCTTCCGCTCCAGGATCACTTCGTCCTGAAGGTACGCGGGGAGCGGTTTGTAGCGCGAGAACATCAGGAGGAACGTCCCCTGGCCCTGCGTAATGCTCCGCAGGTCGGTCATGTAGCCGAACGTTTCGGCAAGCGGCACTTCGCCCTCGATCCGGACGGTCCCCTGAACGATTTCCGTGTTCATGATCACGCCGCGGCGCTGGGAAAGGTCGCCCACGACCGACCCCTGGAAACTCTGCGGGCACTCGATCGCGATCTTCATCACCGGCTCGAGCAGGCACGGCTTCGTCTTGGGGAAGTACTCGCGGATCGTCGTCTGGGCGCAGATCTGGAACGCCATGTCCGAACTGTCCACCTCATGGTACGACCCGTCCTTCACGAGGTAGTGCAAATTCACGATCGGAAAACCGGCCACGGGTCCTTTTTCGAGCGACTTGCGCACGCCCTTTTCAATGGCCGGAATGTACTGGCGCGGGATGCGGCCGCCGACCACCTGCTCCTCGAAGAGGAAGTACTCGTCGGTCCCTTCTTCCGCCAGGGGCAAAAGCTCGCCCACGATGTGCGCGTACTGGCCGGAACCGCCGGTCTGCTTCCTGTACCGGTAGTCGAATTTGAACGGCTGGGTCGGCGCCTCCCGGTAGTTCACGCGCGGCCGGGAAACCTCCACGTCCACGTTATACTCGCGGCGGATGCGCTCGACGTAAACCTCCAGATGCAGCTCGCCCATCCCGGACATGATGGTCTCGGAGGATTCTTTGTCGTTGGTGATCAGAAGCGTCGGGTCCTCCCGGCGGAACCGCTGGAGCGCTTTCCCGAGTTTATTCGCGTCGCCCCGTTCTTTCGGAGTGATCGCGACCTGGATCACCGGCTCCGGCACGTACATGCTCTGGAGCGTGCAGAACGGGTACTCGCTGCAGAAAGTGTCGCCGGAAGCGCAGTCGAGGCCCATGATCGCCACGATCTCGCCGGCGCCCGCTTCCTCGATCTCCATCCGCTCGTCGGCGTGGATCCGGACGATCCGGCCGAAACGCTCGCGCTTCCCGGTCCGCTGATTGTAGTACTGCTCGCCCTTCCGGAACGACCCCTGGTAAATGCGCATAAAAACGAGCGTCCCGTACGGGTCCTCCACGATTTTGAACGCCATCGCGACGGTCGGGAGCTCCGGGTCCGGCTTGAGCGCGATCTCCCGGTGCGGCTCCTGAAATTCCAGCGCCGTCGGATGCGTGTCGGTCGGGGCCGGCAGAAATTCCACGACCGCGTCCAGAAGCGGCTGGACCCCTTTATTCTTGTACGCCGTCCCCATATAGACCGGCGTCATGAGGCCCGCCTGCGTCGCGTTCCGCGTCACTTCGTTGATTTTCTCGTTGGTGATTTTCTCCGCTTCATCGCTCAGGAGGGTTTCCAGAATGTCGTCGCTGAACATGGAAAGGCTTTCGAGCATCTTCCCGCGGTACTCCTCCACCGCCTCCCGGAGATTTTCGGGGCACGGCTCCCGGCGGACTTTCTCCCCGTTTGCGCCGTCGAAGTAGATCGCCTCACGGGTGATGAGGTCCACGACCCCCTGAAAATCCTGCTCCTTCCCGATCGGGTACTCCATCAGGACCGGGTTGCAGGCGAGCCGCTCGTGAAGCTGACGCATGACCTCGAACGGATTCGCGCCGGTCCGGTCCATTTTGTTGATGAACGCCAGGCGCGGCACTTTGTAGCGGCGCATTTGCCGGTCGATCGTCAGTGACTGCGGCTGGACCCCGCCGACGGCGCAAAGGACGAGGACCGCCCCGTCCAGCACGCGCAGGGAGCGTTCCACCTCGACCGTAAAATCCACGTGCCCCGGCGTGTCGATCAGGTTGATCTGGCGGTCTTTCCAGTGAACGGTCGTGGCGGCGCTCTGGATCGTGATCCCGCGCTCACGCTCAAGATCCATCGAGTCCATCGTCGCGCCGGCGCCCTCGGAGATCTCGTTCATGCGATGGATCCGGCCGGCATAAAAAAGAATGCGCTCGCTGAGCGTGGTTTTTCCCGAGTCGATGTGCGCCGCGATGCCAATATTACGAATTACAGAAACAGGATTCAGTTCCGCCACGGTTTACCAGCTTTCAGTAAAAAAAGGCTTAAAAGGAGATGAGTTCGTGGGTCTATTTTAGCACAAAAATAAAAAATTTCAAGAGGACGCGGTGAAATTTCCCGAAAACTGCTCGCAAGAATGCGGGGACGACGCTTCCAGCGTCGTTTTTCGGAGTGCGGTGATACAGTCGCGCAAGCGACATTCACCGCTTTCCCTTGCGGCAATCCAGCCTCGAAGAGGCGTTTGCCGCTGAAGCGCGCTGGACGTTTCCCACGAGAAAAAACTTTTTTTACCGCTAAATTTTTCGGTCGCTAAGTGAAAGCGGCAAAGGAAGCCTTCGGCTTCTGTATTGCCGCACTCCGAAAAGACGACGCTGGAAGCGTCGTCCCCGCAGGTGGCACGGCTTGACGACTCGTTCATTTTCGTGTATAATGATTCCGTTTAACCCGAAAGGCCCACGCTCATGAAACGTTTTACCCTCCTTCATTTTGTTTTTTTGACCGTCCTCACGCTCCTTTTACCGGCCCAAACGCAGGCAAAGGAACGGCTGGACCGCGGTCTGGCGGCGATCCAAACCCCCGAGGGCGTTTTCACGTCGTGGCGGCTCATGCCCGGCGAGGAGGACGCGGTCTTCACCCTTTTGCGGGACGGGGAGCCGATCGCCCGACTGGACGCTTCCACCGGGACGAACTACCTCGACCGGGACGGGACGAGCGATTCCGTCTATGCGGTCCGGCGCGGCAAGAAGGTCAGCCCCGCGGTCAAGGTCTGGAAGGACGGCTTTCTCACCCTCACCCTGGATCTGCCCGCCGAGCAGACCATGCCGGACGGGAGCGTGTGCCAGTACCGCCCCAACGACATGAGCTGCGCCGATCTGGACGGCGACGGCCGGTTCGAGCTGATCGTCAAATGGGACCCGACCAACTCCCGCGATAATTCGCAGAGCGGCTACACGGGCAAGACGTTCCTCAACGCCTACACGCTCGAGGGAAAGAAGCTCTGGCGCGTTGATCTGGGCGTGAATATTCGTTCCGGCGCGCACTACTCACCGTTTCTGGTTTACGATTTCGACGGGGACGGAAAAGCCGAGCTGGTCTGCAAGACGGCCGACGGCACGGTGGACGGCCAGGGCCGGGTTCTGGGCGATCCCCGGGCGGATTACCGCGGCACAAACGGCAAGGTACTCGACGGGCCTGAATTCCTCACCGTTTTTGACGGTCAGACGGGCGCGGCGGTCTGCACGATCGACTACCCTGCCCCGCGGACGATCCGCCGGATGGACCGAAGCGCCGACGGCTGGGGCGACGACTACGGGAACCGCTGCGACCGGTTTCTCGCCTGCGCCGCCTGCCTCGACGGGGAGCGCACGTCGGCCGTTTTCTGCCGCGGGTACTACACGGCCGCGTACGTCATGGCGTTCGATTTCGACGGCAAGGAGCTCAAACTCCGCTGGTTCCATAAAAGCGAGACGCCCGGCGAGGGGCTTTACGGCGAAGGAAATCACTCGCTGGCGGTCGGCGATCTGGACGGCGACGGGCGCGACGAGATCGTTTTCGGCTCGGCCGCCCTGGATGACGACGGGACGGTTTTGTACCGGACCGGGCTGGGGCACGGCGACGCCCTCCACCTCTTTGCGAGCGGCGCCGACGGGAAACTCTACGTTTTCGGCGTTCACGAAGATAAAAAATCCGACTACGGCATGGAAGTACGCGCCGCCGACGGAAAGATCCTCTGGGGCGTCCCGGCCGGTTTTGACGTCGGGCGCGGGCTGGCCGCCGACGTGGACCCGGACCATCCCGGTTTTGAGGTCTGGTCGTACGCGGCCGACGGCATGTTTTCGCTGGACGGGAAGAAAATCTCCGACCGCCGCCCCTCGATGAACTTCAGAATTTACTGGGACGGCGACCTGCAGGACGAGCTTTTCGACCGGGGAACGATCGACTCGTGGCAAACCGGCCGGCTCGCGACGCTCTGGAAAATGAACCACTCCACGACGATCAACGGGACCAAGTCGAATCCCAACCTTCAGGCCGATCTTCTTGGCGACTGGCGCGAGGAGGTCATTCTGTACAATTCGGAAAACCCGGCGCAAATCAACATTTTCTCGACGACGATCCCGACCCGGTACCGCGTGCCGTGCCTGATGACGGACCACCTTTACCGCATGGCGATCGTCTGGCAGAACGTCGGGTACAATCAGCCGCCGCACCTGGGACGGTCCCTCCACTCATCACTTAAATAAAGACGTAAGGAGTGAGTTCCCAGTCGAATTCTTTGCCGGTCAGGAACGCAAGCGGGGCGCCGCTGGCCGCAAACCAGAGCTCCTCCGGCGAGGCAAAACCGAGTTCCGTCACGTGCCGCCAGTCCTCCCAGAGCGATTTTGCCGCGCCGGCCAAGACCTTCGGGCTTCCCTTGATGTGCAGTTTGCGCTCCGGCGTCAGCACGACGTCCCCGCCGATGTGCGTGTGGTACTCGCCCGGCTCTTTGCCCGCATACTGCGTCGCGTCGCTGATCAGAAGCGTGCGGCCGCGGCCCTTCATCCGGTAGAAAACCTTCAGCATTTCGGGCGGAAGGTGGAAACCGTCGCCGATCATCGAGACCGAGAGCAGATCCTCCGCGAGTACCGCCCAGATCGGGTTTTCGTGACGCGGGAGAAGCTGGGCGCAGGCGTTTCCCAGGTGCGTCGCCAGCACGGCCCCGGCCTCGACCGCCGCATGGATCTGGGCCGCCGAAGCGTGCGTATGGCCGACCGATGGCAGGATCCCGTTCGATTTCAAAATCCCGGTGAAACGCTTCACGGTCTCCGCGTCCGTGTGCGGGCTGTACGTCATGATGCGGATGCGCCCGTTCGCCGCCGTCTGCCACGCCTCGATCCACTTTTCCGCCTGCGGATCATCGAGTGCCATCACGTCCTCAAGCGGATGCGCCCCCCTGTAGCCCTCCTCCGGCGAGATGAACGGCCCTTCCAGATGGTAAAACGGCGCCGCCGCCAGCGCGGTTTCCCCACCCTGCGGCGTTTCCGCGCGGTAAGCCTCCAACCGGGCGAGCTGCTCCTCCAGCGTTTGGCCCTGGTTCGTGATGAGCGTCGGCAGCGCGCACGTCACCCGATGCTCGCGCAGCGCCTTCAACGCCTGACGGTAATCGGCCAGCGTGATGGTCGGATCGTTGAAATCGACGCCTCCGAATCCATTCACCTGAATGTCCACGAGCCCCGGCGCGATGTGCTTCAGCCCCGGCTCGGACGGGATCTCGGTGATTTGCTGATTTTCGACCGAAACCGGTGTTTCGTTCCAAAGAAGACCTTTCATTTTTTCTCTCCCAATTCACAAAAAAATCCGACCGGGAATTTTTTCCCAGCCGGATTAAGTCACTTAAAAAATCGTTGCTCAGACCTTTTTCACGAGGATCGAAACGTTCTGACCGCCAAAGCCGAAACTGTTCGTCAGGCAGCAGTCGCACTTGGGAAGCTGGCGGCAAACGTTCGGGACGTAATCCAGGTCGCATTCCGGGTCCGGATTGTGGTAGTTGATCGTCGGCGGCACAATCGAGTCACGCATCGCCAGCAGGCAGTACATCATTTCGCTCGCACCGGCGGCGGCAATCATGTGCCCGATCATCGACTTCGTGCTGGAAACCGGGATCTTGTAGGCGCGCTCGCCAAAAACCTGCTTGATGGCCAGCGTTTCAACGCGGTCGTTGACCTTCGTGCTGGTTCCGTGTGCGTTGATGTAATCCACATCTTCCAGATTCGCGCCAGCATCGTCCAGAGCCATTTTAATGCAAGCGATCGCACCGCGCCCTTCCGGATGCGTATCCGTAATACGGAAAGCGTCAGCCGTAGAGCCATACCCGGCGATCTCGCCGTAAATCTTCGCGCCGCGCTTTTTGGCGTGTTCGTACTCTTCCAGAACGCACATGACCGAGCCTTCACCCAGAATGAACCCGTGGCGGGTCGCGTCAAACGGCCGACTCGCGGCTTTCGGGTCATCATTATCGGTGCTCAGAGCGGTCAGAAGGTTGAAGCCCATGACACCCATCGGATGGATCATGCTGTGCGTCCCGCCGGAAAGCATGATGTCCGCATCACCGCGGCGGATGATTTCGGTCGCTTCCCCCACGGACTGCACCGAGGCTGCGCAGGCGGTGAGGCAGTTACTGTTCGGCCCCTGCGCGTTGAACATGGCGGCCAAGTGCGCCGGAGGCATGTTCGGGGACTGCTCTATCTCGGCTTCCGGATTGAAATTTTCAAGCCCCTTGCGAATGAAAGCGCTCAATTCAAATTCTTTACCGGCGAGTTCCCCGCTGCGAATACCAGCGACCATCATCTGGGCAAAATCCAGAAATTCCTGCTGGGCTTCACCGCTTCCGGTGTAAACCCCAAAGCGAAGCGGATCGATCGAAATGTCCATGATTCCCGAGTCGGCCACCGCCTTTTTCGCAGCCCCCACAGCAAATTGCGTGTTAAGCCCCTGATTTGCCCAGTATTTTGGATCTTCCCCGACTTCCGAAAGGTCCCAGTTCTTCACTTCTGCAGCGATTTTGGTCGGAAAACTCGAAGCGTCAAAACGCGTGATGTAATCCACCGCCGACTCGCCATTCAGAAGGCGCTTCCATACGGTTTCCACATCAGACCCCAAAGGAGTTACGCAACCCAATCCAGTAACAACAACGCGTCTTTTCATGACATTCAGCCTTCCAAAAACAAAATCCCTTTTGTTAAAAAATCCCTTAAATATTTTTGAAGCACTCAGGAATGCTAATCGGCGTTACACCGTCTTCCTCTTTCCCGATTTCATAAACATGAAAATTGAAAAAGAGATGCTTGTAATCCTTAATGCCGAAAAGTTCTTTGTCGCCGAACTCATTATGGTCCAGATAAGCAAACATCATTTCAAACTCGGCGTGCAGCTTGTCGCCAATATGACTCGTTGCCGTAATTGACGCCCCATTTTCGTTCATGTACTGAACTTCCGCGTGATAGGTGAGAACATCACCCGGGACCGCTTCGCAATAGAAAATGGCTTTGACCAATTTGGCCAAAATGACTTTTTCCTGACAGTTTTTATATTCGCAAATCAACAGACCGCCCGTCTGCGCGACACCCTCAATGACGAGCGCGTGCGGCATAATCGGGTAATACATAAAATGGTCGTGCAAGTGCGGCTCCGCCAAGGAAACACACTTGACAGAAGTCGCTCTTTTACCGCGCACGAATTCCGTATAGCGGTCGAACCAATACCAACGCATATTCCAAAACCTTTGTATCGATTGCAGGATGACTAACTCGACGGAGCCCGCGTCCGGACAAAACAAATTTACCGGACACGGACAGCAACCGTCTAAAACGGTTTCGCCTCAAAATCAGCCAAGTTTGGACTGCACAAAGCGACACATATCGGCGACCGTCATTTTGCTGGGGAATTCCTGGACGACCGGGTTTTTCTCGAACTCGGTCAGATCGATGAACGGAAGACGTTCACGCAGGGCAGCCATTCCTTCCGCGTTCAGACGGTTATTCTGCGCGTAATTTTCATTTTCAAAAATGTCAGCCGGGAAAAGTTCACCGCGTTCAACTTTGATACCGAACGCTTTTTCAAGACGGAACACAATGTCAAGGAAGTCAATGGATTCCGCGCCCAAGTCACCGACGAGAGTCGCTTCTTCAGTGACTTCATCCTCATCAACACTCAGAGCATCGCAAAGAGTCGCCCGAACTTTTTCAAAAATTTCCGGATCAATGGTCATTTTTTTTCTCCAATGGAAGTTACTAAACCCGACTGCTAAATGAATATGCGGCGCAAATCCACTTCACCAGTCTTCAAAACAATTAAAAAACGTTTACGTTAAAGGGGAATCCTAGTCGCGCGGTGCGATCAAGGTATAAATTCTCTTCAGTTCATTAATGACGTCCGCGTCTTTCCAGGCCATCGTCGGATAATCGCGGCCAATGCCGTGATGACTGAGGACGAGCCGGGCAGAAAGGGCCTGCGTTTCCCCGAGCCAACCTTCTGCTTTGAATTTCGTCTCACCGTCACCGCGGCTCATCATCTGAACCCGAAGCTCAAGGGTCTCGCCCGGCTGAACGAAATGATTGTACTTGACGTTGCGCGCTTCTTTCAGCGAAATGATACTGTCGGCATAATCGTCCGTCAGGCGAATCAGCCACGCCGCAGCTTCCGTCAATGCTTCAAGCATCAGTACGCCCGGAAGAACCGGAAAACCGGGGAAATGATCCGCAAGATACTCTTCCGAAAGCGTAATATTCTTGGTGGCAGTAAGAGATTCGCCGATTTTGTATTCTTTAATTTTGTCGATCAGTAAAAAACGCATTGTTTTTTCTCTATTCTCAAGGTTTGCCGGTCTGACTTTTCCAATACGCAGGCCACTGCAATTTTGTTACTGTAAAAGTTCAGTATATCTGAATTTTACAAATTTTCAAGTGTTCCCACCTGAAAAAAACAAATATTCACCTAAATCATCGGTTTTCAGGTGCCGATTCTTCAAATTTTGGGAAATTAGGGGTTATTTTATCTATTTTATCGTCAAAAAATGATAAAACTTCACAAAATTCGTAAATTTTACAGGCAATTTTACGATTTTTTCCCTTTATGAGGCGGAATATCCCCCGATTCCTCGTCTTTATCGCTTTTGCTCCGGTGCTGCGAATGAGGCCGCTTTTCCAAAATTTCGATTTCGGAAACATTCACCAGTTTGTGGAGATGGTCTTCCATTTCCACGTAAACCTGCTGGGCCAGGATCTCGTAGCCAACGACGTGCCCAATGGCATCTTCATGGCGGATTTTCGTCCCCAGCGGCGGCAGTTTCTCCAAAAGCTCCTCGTAAACCGGGAACTCGTACCGCAGGCAGCATTTCAACCGGCCGCAGCGCCCCGAGATCTTCGAAGGGTCCAGCGTCGCTTTTTGCAGCTTCGCCATTTTCATCGAAACCGGCGGCATGATCGTCAGGTACGTGTTGCAGCAGCATTCCTTCCCGCAGTCGCCGTAATCCGCGAGCAGTTTCGCCTCGTCCCGGACTCCGATCTGCCGCATTTCGATGCGCGTTTGGAACTCGGTGGCCAAAACCTTGACCAGCTCACGAAAATCGATTCGGCCATCCGCCAGGTAGTAAACGACGATCCGCTCACCACCAAAAATGTGCTCGATGTCCACCAGGTGCATGTTCAGCCCGAGCTTGGCGATGCAGCGAAGGCACGTCTGGAATTCCTCCGTCTCATGGTAGTGGATCCGATTGTACTCGTTCGCGTCGTCGTTGGTCATTTGCCGAACGATCGTCCCGTGCACAATATTCGGCGGAAACTGATCTTTGTCCTTTTCCGTCACCTGGCACAAAACCTGAGCGATTTCCAGCCCGCGGTCTGACCGTACAATGACGTACTCCTCCCGCCGCAAAGGCTGCCGGGTATTGCTCCAGGAAAAAATCCCGTGGCAGCGCATGGTTCCGAAGCGAATGAGGTAGTTTGGCATAAATGTACGTTTCCCAAAACCGGCTACCGCTGAAGGTAACGCATCATATTGAGTTTAATCCGACGGTCGGAATCCGCCTTTTTCAGTGCCTGCCGTTTATCGTGCTCATGCTTGCCCTGGCAAATCCCAAGGAGGACTTTCGCGTAATGCTTCCGGAAATAAATCCGCAGGGGAATCAGCGTAAATCCCTTCGCGGCCGTCCGCACTTCGCACCGGCGAATCTCCGAACGGTGCAGGAGCAGCTTGCGCGGGCGTTTTGGTTGATGATTTAACCGGTTGGCTTCCAAATATTCCTGAATATCACAGCCGAAAAGCCAAATCGCCCCATCTTTCATTTTGGCGTAGGACTCGTTAAGGGAGCAGCGGCCTTCACGCAAACTCTTGACCTCGCTCCCAACCAGCATGATTCCACACTCGATCGTGTCAAGTATCTCGTAATCATGGCGGGCCTTGCGATTTTCACAGACGATTTTAACGTCCGATTCAGGGGCCTGTTTTTTCGTGGATTTGGACTTTGCTTTAGCCGTAATGAACTCCTTTAAACTGTAGTTACAGAATGTATTTTAACAAAAATGAGATTTTTTGCAAGAGGGATTCTGGGGAATTTGCCCAATTTCTCGACGGTTTTTCCATTTTTTTCCATTTCTACTGATTAATTTACGACTTTTCCCCCAAATTCTTCAAAACGTTTCAGAAATTTTTGGCTTTCCGGGGAGTACTTCTCCCGGGGACTCATGAGCTGAACCGTTTTCCAGGACGCAGCGCCGAAACCTGCTTCCGGCCCGTTCTTCCCCAGCTTCACCGTCGTGTACGGGATCTGGAACTCGGCCAGGTAGTCCAGACCTCCCGGGATCTTTTTAACCTCCCCGCAGTTTGCCGAGTCGTGGATCAACAAAACGGTCCCTTCTTTCGAGTAAACGACCGGGCGATCTTCCAGAGTCAATTTTCCGTTCTGCTGGGCGACGGAATTCGCGAGCGCTTCCGCAAAACCGGCTTTTTTCGCGGAAATCTGACGAACGACCTGCGCGTCCTGAATCAGAAAGGCCACTGGAATCGGCTCATCCGTACGCATTTCATACTCCAGCGGAACCTGGTTTTCCCTGCACCAAAGCAACAAAGGAAGAAGGAAGTATTCCGTGTGAATCTCATGCAGAGTCTGATTCACCGCCAGCTTGACCTCGGTGATTTTTTCCTGGATTTCAGGAGCCGCCTCCAGCAGCGCCTCGGGCGTTTTCGGAAACAAAAACGGAAAAAACGGCTCCAGGCGGAACCCCCGTTTCAGGGAAAACTGGCTTAAAAAAAACTCTTCCGTCAGACGTGCGTAAATCTCGTCGTAATTTTCAGGCCGAAGCGCTTCCCAATCGACCAGTTCCGCGTGCCAGACCGTCCAAATCACGTCACAGGCAGGATCCGAAATCACCTGTTTTTTGAGTTGTTCGACGTTCTGGGGCTGAACGTAAAGTTTCTGCCTGGCCGGAACAGTCCCCGCAAAGCAAAAAACGGCTAAAACAAACAAAAGAAGCGTTTTTTTCATGAATTATTCTCGTTTAGCAATGGTTCCTGAGCCGGCCTTTGTTCCACCAAAACCCCCGAACCGGCAATCGGAGCCAAAAATGGCTCGAGAGTTTCGCGCTTCTTTTTGCCGATCCCCGGAACGCGCTCAATGTCCTCGAGCGACTGAAACGGACCGTTCGCGTCCCGTTCCGCGACGATTTTCCGGGCCATCACTTCACCAATGCCCGGCAGAAGGCGCAGCTCGTGCTCATTCGCTGAATTTATATCGACCAGGTAGGACTGATTCCGAACATCAAAAGCGGTCGATTCGTACACCGGCGCCGCGCCTTTTTCAACCGAAAAGGGATCCTTTGAGGAAAACGAGGAAAAGGAGCAGTACAGCAAAAAGAAAAGAACGAGGACTGTCATTCCCCCGACGCACCAGAGCATGGTACTTTGATCCGTTTTCGTCGCCGGCATAAACTGCGGGTCTTTGGCCAGCCGCGATTTCCAGGCAAGAAAAGGGAGTTTCTCCTCCGGCTCACGGCGCCCATTAAAGGATTTCGCGGGTTTACGGGGATGATTGGGCATGGGATGAATTTCCACCAGGAAAGCGGACCGTGAGTTTCCCTTTATGAATTAATAAATCTTTTTCAAATCGTAACTCATCATTTCCGAAACCAGCTGTGGGAACGTGGTTTCTGCCCGCCATCCGAGGACTTCCTGCGCCTTGGCAGCATTTCCCAGAAGCGTTTCCACTTCGGCCGGGCGGAAGAAGTCGGGATTCACCGCCACCACGACGCGTTCTTCCGTCGGGAATTCGTCGAATTTTCCGGGCTGGAAGCCGTTCGGGATCCCATCGTGTTTCAGCACCGGGACCCGTGCGATCCCGACTTCATTCAGGCCGGAGCCTTCCCACCGGATCGAAACGCCGCAGTGCTCGAACGCCAGCGTGACGAACTCACGGACGGAATGCTGCTCGCCCGTCGCGATGATGAAATCACCCGGCTCGTCGTGCTGGAGGATCCGCCACATTGCTTCCACAAAATCGCGGGCGTGGCCCCAATCCCGCCTGGCGTCCAGATTCCCAAGTTCCAGACGGTCCTGCAGGCCGTTCATGATGCGCGCCGCTGCCAGCGTGATTTTGCGCGTGACGAACGTCTCCCCGCGGAACGGCGACTCGTGATTGAACAGAATCCCGTTGCTCGCGAACATTCCGTACGATTCACGGTAGTTGACCGTCATCCAGTACGCAAACAGCTTGGCGACTCCGTAGGGCGAGCGTGGGTGGAAGGGCGTCGTTTCCGTCTGCGGAGTTTCCTGAACCTTCCCAAAAAGCTCCGAGGTGGAGGCCTGATAAACGTGCGTTTTTCCCGTGAGTTTCGCCTGACGCACCGCCTCGAGGATCCGAAGCGTCCCGAGCGCATCCACGTCGCTGGTATAAACCGGCATTTCAAACGAAACTTTCACGTGGCTTTGCGCCGCCAGATTGTAAATCTCGTCCGGCTGGATCTCCTCGATGAGCGTCGTAATATTCAGCGAGTCCGTAGAATCGCCGTAATGCAGGAAAAGCCGGTCTTCGAGCGACCCACCGTCAGAAAATTCCAGATTTCCGCAAAGCTCCTGAAGCCGGGCGGTATTAAATTGCGAGGTCCGGCGCATCAGTCCGTGCACCTCGTAACCTTTCGAAAGAAGCAGGTGGCTGAGGTACGCGCCGTCCTGCCCGGTAATTCCTGTAATAAAAGATTTTTTCCGCATTTCTGAAGTGGTCCGGTAGTCTATGGTCTCCAATCTGATGTTTGTGAACGGCAAACCCGCGGGAAGAACACGGATTTGCCGAAAACCACGTCGATCAGCGCCAAAGCGTCATCGCCGCGACGATTTGACGAGCCACCGAGTTAATATCCAGCTCGCGATTGACTCGAAGCAAAGGTTTGTCGAAGTGGCGGCAGTAATTCTCCACGTTCCGGTTCGCGGTCGGAACCGATCCATCGACCATCAGAACCACTGCAACATTTCCCGGATGTTCGAGCTGGGCGATTTTCATCTCGGAGGCGATTTGCTCTTCACCAGCGAACGCAATCTTGCCTCCAAGTTTTTCCTGAAGGAGCTTTTTCAGATCCGAATCATCTTTTCCGTCCACAAAAATCAGCGTTTTGCCCTGAATCGCGTTCTGCGCCTGATGAATGACGTCTTCCGAGTCCCCAGCAGGTCCGGCGGCGTCGTAATGCCCGTGGGCCTTTTCCGAAACGACGCTCGCGTAAGAGGGGATTCCCTGATGACCGCTGGCGAGCCGGCTGTAGGTCGAGTTTCCGACGTACCGAAGCGGCTGGTCAGACGGCGCGGCCCCAACCGCCCCAGTGCCATGGACTTCACCGACTTTCGGCTCTTTTTCGTCGCTGTTTCCGAGAATTCCCTGGCCGAATCCCTGCGTCATTTTTCTGCCGCCGGAATAGCCCGTAAATGACGATTCACGGTTTTCCGAATAGCCGGCCCCTGTAAATGCTCCGGTCCCCGTTCCGGAAGCACCACCGCCAAACGCGCCGGAACCACTTCCGGAAGCACCGCCGGTAAAAGCGGAAGACGAAGCTCTCGGCGAATCACCAAAGTTTTGCTCCGAAGAGGAGGAGAAACTTCCAGCGGAAGCCGGAGCGCCTTTTCCTGCCGGCACACCTGCGCGTTCCATTTCATCCCAGACGCTCATGTATTCGTCCGCGGAGGGTTCCGAAGACGCTTTGGGCTGCGGCGGCATCATGCTCAGTTCACGAGCCACGCGGGCTTTCTGAACTTCATTTTCGTGCCAGTAGTCCAGTTCCATCAAAACGTTAATGAAGAACGGGTGCTCCTTGTACGGCGGAACCGTTTTCAGGGACGGCAAAATGTCCTTCAGCGCGGTCTTGAACCGTTCATCATTGGCCGGGATCCCCGCATCCACGAGTTCATCCACCGTTTCGATGATTTTATTCCAGTCGTAATCGTTTCCGTTCTCACTGGTCATGCGGCTGGCGTGGTACTGGATCCGGCGGAAACCTTCCGTCAGAATCTTCTGACGCTGGCCGAGTTTTTCAACTTCCTTGCGCAGCCGGGCGATGTAGTCCGGAATCACGTAAATCCGATCTTTCGGCGCAAGCGAGTCTTTCTTCATGTGACGATTCACGTAAATTCCGTACTTCTTCGTCAACAGAGTCAGCCAGCGATGGATCCGGATCTGATCCTGATCCTCTCGGCCGCTCACGTCGTACGTCACCCGGCGCAAAGCGGACTGGGCCGTCGCCGTAATGTACAGCGCGTCACGCAAGATCCGGTTGAGAATCTCCGACTTCGGCGAACGATCCACCAGTTCGATGAGCTGACGCATAAAACCGACGCAAGTCGCCGCGGCCGAGTAAGCGTCCGCAAGCATTTCGTAGGTTTCCGTCGCGATGACCGGAGCCGTCTCCGGATTATTCATCCACAAGTAGCAGTTCGTCAGTTCCCGGGCGCGCGCCAGCAAATTGTGGTCCTTCGGCTCGATTTCCGTCTGGAAATTCACCGAGTTTTTCAACAGCCGGTCGCGTTCCAGCGCCCATCGGGAAGCCTCGATTTTAAGCAGGAGCCGCTTCTCCAGCTGGTCAATGTCCTCGCTGCGCCACAGGCCACCGGCGGCCGCATCCACTTTTCCGGCTTCATTCTGCGAAGTCCCCGGCCTCAAATCAGAAACGCCCTCTTGAGCGCTTCCAGACTCTTTTCCCAGCGTGCTTCCGACGGCCGGACGAACAAATCCAGACGCGACATTCTGGGAAGACGTTCCGGAAGTTTCCACGGACTGAGGTGCCGGAGAAACAGGGCTGGCCACGCTCTGAACGTCGGCCGCGGTCGGAAACTGCTTCATGATCCGAATGCCGGAATCTTTTTTTACCGGAGGCGCCTGGTCGGCAGCATTTCCGGTTTGGTCTTTTTTCACCGCGGACGAGGCAACCGAAGCATTTCCACTTGCCGCCGCGTCTAACTTACTGGCCACTTGGGAAACGTCCCCATTTCCCGCGGTCACAAAATTTTCGAGCCACACATCAAAAACACTCAAAAGCCGGGCCAAATCAGGGTTTCGGCTCTCCAATGCGCTCAGATTTTTAATAATACGATCGTACTTCGAAGTTTCATCTTTTTCCATTTTCTCCACCCCAAGGATTTCATTATAAGGAAAAAATATCGCCCCAACCCGATGTTTCCTCAAATTCGGTCCGCAGGAACGTCTTCAACTGCGGCTCGTTTTGAAAAAACATAAAGGAAACTCAAGTTAAAAGGCATAAAAACACTATATCAGGCAAGATTTTACCGGAATCGGGTCGGATTCCATAACATACACGCCCCGAAACGCTGGAACTCAAGCGAGCCGCCGCAACAGGAGCGAATAAAAAAATCTGTTCCTTTTCTTATTTTAGCGGATTTTAGGATTTTTTCAACAGGGGCGCAACCATGAATCACCCATTTTTTTTAGATTTTTTTAAAATTTTCAGATTTTTCAGAGCATCACTGGTTAAACCCAGATACTAAAACGTCCTGGTTTAACCAGTTTTCCCTGATTATTTTTTCTTGAAGAAATTCATCGCGTTCTTTTTGAAACGGTTCAGGACGCTATCGACGTTTCGGGCGGGTTCCTCCGGAATCTCGAAATTTCCCAAATCCACGTCGGAATCATCCGAAGAATCAAGAATGAACGCCTTACGAATCGTATTGTTGGGCACTGGCGGCGGCGTCACGTTTCGTTTCGCACTGGCAAGCGTGCCCTTTTCTTCCTGATCCACAGAATCGTCCTCGTCCGCCAAATCATCGACCACGAGAAGTGATGGGATCTGCGACGAGTCGGGTGAAATCTCATCTTCAAGCTGAACCAACTGCCGCACCCCGGTATCAGGCGACTTTCCCTGGACCGCTCGAATGGAAATCTCTGGAGCGGCCGCCGACTTCTCCTGAGGCGCAATACTCTTCGCCATCGAACTGACCTGGGGCAAAAACTCGCCCAAATCACTCTTCTGAAAACTTCCGGACGGCGAAATGTCTACGTCCGTTTCACGGATAGGAATAGGAGTTCCGTCCGACCACGGCGAAAGGAACTGAATGACTTCCAGCGCGGTAGGAATCCGTTCCGCCGGATTTTTCGCCATCATGCAGGCCATGACGTCCGCGAACTCTTCCGAAATCATCGGGTTCAGCGAGCACGGATTGACCGGGTAGGCGTTCACATCCAGATGCAGCTTGACTTTATCCGACGACGACCCTTTCGGGTACGGGACCTGCGCGGTCACAATGTAATAAAGCGTGCAGCCAAGGGAGTAAATGTCCCAAATCGGCTGCGGAGAGAGCGGATTTCGGACCTGATCCGGGGAAATGTAATCCGCGGTCCCGACGATTTTCGTGGATTTTTCCCGGGAGGCGGAACTGGCCAAACCCATGTCAGAAAGCTTCGCGACGCCATTCATCCCGACGAGAATATTCCCCGGCTTGACATCACGATGAACCAGTCCCATGCGGTGCGCGTAGGAAAGTCCCTGAGCCGTCTGCACGATGATACTCGCCGCCATTTCCTGCGTCAGCGGGCCGTGACTGCGAACAAGTTTGCGCAAATCCGGGCCGGGAACGTACTCCGTCACGAGGTAGTACACGTTCCCATCCATCCCAGCATCGACGGCGCGGACCAGATTGGGATGGCTCAAGTTCGCCATGTTCTGGATCTCGTGGTGGAAATTTTCGATCGCGGACTGCGTGGCCTTCTCGCGCGGCAGGACTTTGATCGCGTAAACGATCCCCGTGATTTCGTGCTTGGCTTTAAAAACCTGCCCCATTCCACCGTGACCGATTGAGTCAAAGATCCGGTAGTTCCCCAGGGTAAAACGGACCCGCCCGGCCAGAAGCTGCTGCGCCTGCCATCGATTCAGGAGACCTCGAGACACGAAGATGTCCGCCAGTCGTCCGGGAATTTCCTCCGGCGCGGGCTGGATTCCATCCATCATCTCCTTCCTCGCGGAAAGAAGGTCCGCATCTTTAATCAGGCCGCTTACAAGTGCGCACTGTTCAAAAACACTTAAATCCATTAAAAAATTCACTCACCAGCAAAATTTTCGATCCGCCCCGGGTCCCAACTTCATTCCAGGGCAGTTTTTCCACGTCAACGCATCCCCACTGCGTCTTTCAGGGAAGCGGGAAACCATGGAAAACATTTCCCGCTCCTTTCAGTTTAAAATCAATTCTCCTGACGGCGCAAACCCGTTAATTCACGCCGTCAGGAAACGATTCTTTCAGTCCAAATCAGAGCTTTTCACTCAGATTTTGTAGCCGTTCTGGTAGGTCGGATAAACCAGCGATTCCAGACGCTCGCGGTCCTGCGGCTCACCCAAAATCTTGAGGTTGGCGGCATCCCAGAGAACCTTTTCGCCGAGTTCTTCCGGCTTGTTCGCGGCCCAGACGGCCAGGTTTCCAAGCAGGATCGTTTCGGTCAGTCCGCCGGACTTTTCGATCATGTTCGAGAACGGCATCAGCGGTTTGTTTTCCTTGATGGCGGTCACGAATTCGCCGAAGTGTCCGCCGTATTCGTCGGCCGTGACGAGCGTCTCGTTGACCTTCGGAAGCAGTTCCTTCTCGCGGTCCTGCGCTTCACCGATCAGCACGCGGCTGGTGCCGTAGTCGTTCGGGGAGTAGAACGTCCCTTTGTCGCCGATGATGAGGAACGCGGAGCCAGCCGGTTCCTGGCCGCCGAGCAGAGACGGATCCGGTTTTTTGCCACCGTCGAGCCAGGTGAGTTTGAAGCCCGGGCGCCAATCGTTGGCCGGGAAGTCAAAGAAAATTTCGCTCCACTTCGGGAAACTGTCACAATTATGACCGGAGGTTCTGGCCTGAACGCTCGTCGGGTTTTTCATTTCCAGCGCGAAATACGGAACGCTGCACGTGTGGCACGCCATGTCGCCGAGGGCGCCGGAACCAAAGTCCCACCAGCCGCGCCAGGCGAACGGATCGTAAGCGCCCGGAACGTACGGACGTTTCGGAGCGGTGCCAAGCCAGCAGTCCCAGTTGAGGTAGTCCGGAGCGGGCTGGCCTTCGCCGCGTTCGCCGCCCTGCGGCCAAATCGGACGGTTCGTCCAGACGATGACTTCTTTCACGGTTCCGACCAGACCGGCGCGAACCAGCGCGATACTTTCACGGGTCGTACGGCCGGCGACGCCCTGGTTGCCCATCTGGGTCACGAGGTTCTTTTCCTTCGCCGTCGTGGAGAGCATACGGGCTTCCGAGATCGTACGGGTCAGAGGTTTCTGGCAGAACGTGGCTTTGCCGTGTTTCATGGCCGTGGCCGCAATGATCGCGTGCATGTGGTCCGCGGTGGAAACGGTCACGGCGTCGAACTGGTCCGCCATTTCATCGAACATGACGCGGTAGTCTTCGTAGGCTTTCGCGCCGGCGAAACGCTTCGCGCCGCCTTTGAGCTGGTTGCGGTTCGTATCGCAGTACGCCACGACTTTTCCGAAACGGTTCGCGTCGTTGGAGTCACTGGTTCCTTTGCCGCCGATCCCGACGGAGGCGAAACGCACGACTTCGTTGGGAGATTCATTCGCCAGGAGGTCACTCATGATGAACATTCCAGCACCCGCGACGGCGGTGGACTTCAGAAAATTACGGCGATGGGTTTTGATGGACATTTTGTTTTCCTTTTAAAAAAGGCGAGAATTGGAGGGAATTCTGCGTGAAAGCAGACACACAATTACTTACAGTTTAATCTTTTCTCCACCTTTTGTCAAGTCCCCAAAGTGAATTTTCCAAAAAATTTTTCCCGAAATCCCGTCATTTTCCCGGAACCTCTTGACTTTTTTTCGTTTGGGAATACAATTAAGACTCAACAGTTGGTCGCGTTGGTAGTAGTCAGTAGTCAGTAGTCAGTAGTCAGCGTTTCGGCTGCGCCGAAATATGGGATTCACTTTCTCGCTTGCATTCCCAAATTCTGCCGAAGGCAGAACGCTGACTACTGACTACTGACTACTGACTACTTCCCACTGACGACTTCCCTCCCAACCAACGAGGAAAGGAACCAAAACTCATGACCCCTTCATCCATCACGATCCTGGTCGTCGATAATGAGCCGGAACACGCGCAGATCGTGGCCTACGGACTTTCAAAAGTCGGCTACGTCACGGAGATCGCGACCTCCGGCGAAGAAGCGATCGAAAAAATCACGGCCGGCTACTACGACGTCATTTTCACCGACCTGATCATGGAAGGCGTGGATGGTTTCGGGGTCCTCAACTGTGCGCGGGAGTCCCTTCCGAACTGCGCCGTGATCATCATGACCGGCCACGGAAGCGTCCCGTCCGCCGTCAGTGCCATGCAGCAAGGCGCGTTCAATTATCTCCTGAAGCCGCTCGACCTGAAGCAGCTTCGGGCCGTGGCGGAAAAAGCCGCCGAGAGCGCGTCGCTGAAACGCACGAATCTGGAGCTTCAGACCCGCCTGGACGAGAAGTTCGGCTTTGAGAAACTGGTCGGGAACAGTCCCGAGATGGTCGCGATCGTGGAAAAACTGCGGCGTGTTTCGCCGACCAACTCGACGGTCCTGATCCAGGGCGCGACCGGCACGGGGAAAGAGCTCATCGCGCAGGCCATTCACCAGAACAGTCCGCGCAAGAACAAGCCGTTCGTCGGGCTGAACTGCGCCGCTTTAAGCGATAATTTGCTCGAAAGCGAACTTTTCGGGCACGTCAAAGGCGCGTTCACTGGCGCGATTGCGGACCGAATGGGCAAAATCGAGTACGCCAACGGCGGGACGCTCTTCCTCGATGAGGTCGGCGACATGCCGATGGCCACGCAGATCAAGCTCCTGCGCGTTCTGGAAGAGAGCGAGATCACGCGCGTCGGTTCCAACACGCCGATCAAGGTGAACGTCCGGCTCATCTCCGCGACGAACCGGGACCTGACCGACGCAATCGAGGCAGGAACGTTCCGCAGCGATCTGTACCACCGGCTGAAAGTCGTTTCGATCCGGCTCCCCGCGCTGGTGGAACGTCACGGCGACATTCCGGTCCTGATCGACCATTTCATCCGCGTCTTCTGCGAGAAGCACGGGAAAGAGGTCCGTGGAATGACCGCCGCAGCCCGGAAGTACCTCCTCCAGTACGACTACCCCGGGAACGTGCGCCAGCTGCGGAACATCATCGAGAGCATGGTCGTGATGGACTACGACGGCCTTCTGAACGTGGACGATCTGCCGGAGGAGCTCGACGAACTGGTCTCGCCGGAAGAACGCGCCGAAGCGGAAAAAGAGGCCGCGGACGAACTGAAACGCTTCCAGAACGCGCACTCGGCTCCCACGGCTCCGCCGCCCGCCGCGGTATCCACGAGTCCGAATCCGAATCCGGAAGAGCCGTCCCGGGTGATTTGCCTTCCGAACGAGCCGACCCAGGGGGCCGCCACGCCCATTGGGCCTCTGGCGCCTTTCATCGGGAAAACGATGGACGAGCTGGAACGGGAATTTCTCCGCGAAACGCTGGCCCACACGAACGGAAACCGGGAAGAAGCCGCCGCGATGCTGGGGATCAGCGAAAGAACGCTCTACAGAAAGATCAAAGAGGGGAAATGAACGGTCGAAGGCTCCTTTTTCTCGTCATTATCGTCCTTTTCCTGGCGTACTTTTTTTGGCCCAGTCATTTCATAATGGATGGAACGAGACTCGTAAAATTAAAAGTCCAGAAGATTCGTGGGATGTATTATTATGCCGACTTTTTAACGATTCCCGACGGAGTGACAGAGATTGGAGATGAAGCGCTCAAGGGCTGTGCAGCCCCGGAGACCGTAATAATTCCTGCAGGAGTAAAGAGGATTGGAAATTCCGCATTCTCCGGCTGTAACATGAATCACTTGGTGTTTCTTGAAGGTGTGAAAGAGCTTGGAGACTACGCGTTCTCTGACTGTGAATACCTGAACCACGTGATGATCAACAAGGGCATGACGAAAATTGGAAACAGAGCGTTCAGCGGCTGCAGTAGCTTAAAGGACATAACGATTCCAGAAAGCGTGACAGAGATCGGTCAAGACGCTTTCGAGGGTTGCCCGCCAAATTTGACGATTTATGCACCGAGAGGGTCGAAAGCTCAAGCATACGCTCTGGAAAATCATATTTCATGGGCACGCGAATGAAGCCTTTGGCCTCTGTATTTCCGCGTGCCCAAATTGAATAAATCTCGCGTTTTCTTACTACTTAATGCGGTAAAAATGCTGAACGACCGCGTCACACGCCTGGTCGCTGCCGTGCGTGCCTTTTCCATTCTCCAGATCGTGCGCGCCGTGGTCCGGGAGGAACGCCGTCAGGTGCTTCTGATCCGGCCAGACCTCATCCGCGACCGCAACCAGTTCCAGGTACCAGCGGATCGAGTCCCGCATGGCCGCGATGGATTTCTCGTGGAAAACGCCGTTCGCGTGCATCGTCGAGTCGTAGTTCCCGTCGTAGCAGAGGACCAGGTCGTACTTTCCTTCACGCAGGATCTTCTTGGTCGTCTCGACCGCCTCGATGGAGTTTTTGACGGTGATCTGGTCCACCTTGTGACCGCGGAAAATCAGGTCGATGCTGCATCTCTCGCTCGAGATGATGATCGCACGTTTCCCGGCGGCGGTGAAAGCGTCGAAAAGGGTTTCGACCTTGATCGGGTTCGGCAAATATTTGTCGTTATACTTCCGGATCCCGTGAATTTCCGGCGGGCAGCCCGTGAAAATCGCGCCGAAACAGACCGGCGTGACGCTCGGCAGGACGTTCGTCCCGACGGCCGAGAACGTCGAAGACTCGATCAGCGGCTTCCAGTCTTCCGGGTACTTATCGACGATGAATTTTCCCGTCGCGTCCGGGCAGAAAATCAGGACTTTCTCGACTTTCGGCTGGTCTTTCGCCAAAGCCACCGCCTGGTCCAGCGGCTTGGCGATGCACGGTTTCGGGGCTTCGATCCCGCAGAGCAGGCAAATCGTCGGCGTCGCCTGCGCGGTGCAGCAGTTCAAACCGTGCTTTTTCATGAGCGAGGTCAGGCCGTTTTCCGCCTCGGGCTCCTGCGCGCAAAGCGTCAGCGCAAAACTGAGAACAAACAAAAAGGAAAGGATTTTTTTCATGGCAGAGAAATGGGGGGTTAAGGGTGAAAGGTAGGAGCGGGAAGGGCGAAGTTCCACCTTCCCGCGATTCTTTTAACGTCTAGTGCATTTCCGCGCCGACGGTCTTGATGGCCGGGCGGTAGTAGTGGAAATGAACGTCCGGATGGTCGGCCAAAAGCGACATCGGGACGGCCGAGTCCGCGATCTTCTTGCTGATCATCCACGCCGAAAGACGCATTCCGAACGGATTGTCGTGCATTCCCGCCTGCCAGATGGAGACGCGGTCCGCCTTCCACGTTTCGTACGGGCCGACCGTGCAGGCGTACTGCGGGACGTTGGCGACGTAGCCGCCGCCGCTGGTGCGGGCGTTCTGCAAAATCGTGATCGGGTGCAGCTCCGTCACGCGGGCGCGTTTCTGGCGGTACTCCTCCGGGGTCGGCGGCGCATCGACGTACGCGCCTTCACGGCGGACCGGGTCGTTGAACGCCCAGTGCTTCGTGTCGCCCTGGCCGCCCTGCATCGTCACGCAGTGAATTTCATCGAACGTTTTCGTGTAGGCGTCCAGATCGCCCGACGGGAAGTGAATATTTTCCAGCGGCATGCGGAGGTCTTCCCGGATCCTGCCGAAGCAGAGCTCGTAGTCCGCTTTGTAGAAGGAAAGCGGATGGTCCATTCCGACGGGCTGGCCGTTTTCCACCCACTCGTCCATTCCCCAGAAGTGCGCGTTTTTGAGGTTCAGCTCGAGCGAGTTCACGATCCGGGCGACAAGCGGAAGCTGCTCGGTGGGGCCGATCGGACCGCAGATCCCGCACGGATTATCGGCCGTGGCCTTTTTCCACGCCTCGATGTATTCCAGCGCTTCGGCGAGGTAAAAATCCTCAAGCGTTTCGTGGTAATGGACCGTGAAACCAGGGCGGGAAAGCTGGAAGAGCGTTTCTTCCGTGAGTTTGGCCGCGTCATCGATGATTTCCTGATCCAGAGTCGTGTAGTCCCACCACTGCGGGGCGACTTTGCTTAATGGGCGAGTCATGAGGAATTCCTTTTTTAAAAGTGAAGGGGATTTTGGAAGTTAAGAAGAAAAACACTGGAATCCATTTTAGACGTTTCCCCCACATTTGTCAAGCGGCCCCCACTTGACTTTTAAAAGTTTTTGGGTTAAAATTAAAACGTTCGCCCCTACCCCAATTCATAATTCATCATTCATAATTCATAATTAAATGGCCACTCCTCCCCGCGCTTCCATCCTCGCTCATGAAGAGTACGTCGAACAGGAATATTTGTTTAAAACGCTCCGGGAGCGCATGAACGCCACCGCGACGCAGGAGCTTCTGCGTACCATTCGCTACGAGATCCTTGCCACGACCCGCCTGCCGGTCGCGATGGAGTTCATGGAATCGTCGCTCAAGCACACGGGAAGCATGGCCGAGGCGATGCAGCGTATGAGCCACTACTTCACGCCGTTTCAGACCTTCATCATGAGCGAAGCGGAGCGGGACGACGGGAAATTCGACTACCTGATCGCGCTGCAGATCCTCGAAAAGGAAGCTCACTGCCGCGCCGAAAACATGATCCCGCAGGGAATGTTCCTCTACCAGTTCGAGGCGTTGAGCCGAAACCGCCTCAAGTACGACGAAGGGCTGCGGGCGATCGCGCAGGACCCGGTTTTTGACGAGGCGTGGAGCGAGTGGATCCTGCTTCTGAGCCGGCAGTTGGGCCTGCTCGATTTCGCGGAGATGATTTTCGTCCGCAGCGCCTACTACCCGGTGATCCACGGCGAGGAAAACGGGAAAACCATCCTCTTCGGCGAAAAAGAGGGGCGCATCGCGCTGGCCAATCGGCGGAAAGACCCGACGTACCTCTTCATGGCGTTCCAGCGTCATTTGAACTACCCGACCGTTCCGCGGCCCGTTCATGAGGAATCCGACGAAGGGCTGGTTCTGAAACTCCAGCGCATGGTCGATCATCTGCAGTCCCGCGTGAAGATTCTTGAGGATGAAATGCACGGCGGGCTCGACATCACAAAGTATTACGTGAAGAAGTAAAAACCGGAGGGCCCTTTTGGCCTCATATCCATTTCAATCGTCACAGGCTGAACTTTTAAAATTTTTTCAAGTGGATTTCTGGCGATTTTCTCAAAAAAGACTGGTCTTGAGCCCAAAAATGTGGTTTACTTGTGGTGAAAGAAAACCAGGTTCTCAACCAATTCCCACGGTGGGAAGAGGTGCTTTATGAGCAGCAGCATTTCCATCCTGTTCGTCGATGATGACCTGCAAATCCTGCGTTCCACGGCCGAGTGGCTCGGCTCCTATGGTCACTCCGTCCGACCGGCTCGCAGCAAGGCAGAAGCAGATTCGATCCTCAAAGCTGAGGCGATTGATTTGGCGTTCGTCGATCTTCGTCTCGGTCCCGAGAGCGGTATGGACGTGCTGCGGCTCATAAAGGAGAGCTTTCCGGAAATTCCGGTGGTGATGCTTTCCGGTCTCGCCTCGATCGAAGACGCGATGGAGGCCGTAAAAAACGGCGCGGCCGACTTTCTCACCAAGCCTCTGATGGACGACAAGGTCCTCGAAATCATTAATAGTTTAAATTTAAAAGGTCAAAAGGAGGAAAAAACTCCGAGTCTGAACGGCCGTGCGTCCAGTGCAGAAGTTTCCAATCCCATTCTTACTCCCGCGGACCTTTTGGAGGTTCAGCCTTCCGCGCCGAAACTTCAGGGAATCATTGGCTCCGATTCTTCCCTCCAAGGCATTTCGGAAGTCGTGGACCGGATCGCTGACACGCGGATGACCGTCCTGATCACCGGCGAAAGCGGGACCGGTAAATCCCTGCTGGCCCGGGCAATTCATCAGGCGAGTTCCCGCCGTGATGCGCCTTTCGTCGAGGTCGCCTGCGGCGCACTTCCCGAAACGCTCATCGAAAGTGAACTTTTCGGCCATGAAGCCGGAGCGTTTACCGGCGCGGTTTCCAAGAAAATCGGGCGTTTTCTTCAGGCGGACGGCGGGACGATTTTCCTCGATGAGATCGGGACGGCTTCCCCCGCGCTCCAGATCAAACTCCTCCGCGTGCTCCAGGATTTTGAGTTTGAGCCGGTGGGCGGAACCAAAACCCAGCGGGTCAACACGAGGGTGATCCTCGCGACGAACGAAGATTTGACCGAAGCCGTCGCTTCCGGCCGGTTCCGTCAGGACCTTTTTTACCGTATTAACGTCATTAATCTGGAACTTCCCCCGCTTCGCCGCCGAGTCGCCGACATTCCGCGGCTTGCCCAGTTTTTCCTCGAAAAAACGCGAATCGAATGCCATCGGGACGTCCGTGGGTTCCGACCGGAAACGCTCGCGCTTCTTCAGAATTACACGTGGCCGGGAAATGTTCGTGAGCTTCAAAATGTAGTGGAACGTGTGGTTTTGCTCGGCAGTTCACCGTGGATCCTGCCGCAGGACCTTCCCCCTCATTTGCGTGAAGACTTCCAGGAGTCAGAAGCCGCCCTGGAACTTGATTTTACGGGTGCAAGTGGTGCGAGAAATTCCCTGAAAAACTCCCTGAACGTCCCGGAGCGCCAGATCATCCTGAACGCGCTGGAAGCCAATCAGTGGAGCCGGAACCTGACGGCCGAGTCGCTTGGAATCAACCGCACGACCCTCTACAAAAAGATGAAGAAATTCCAGCTGATCTGAGAACTCGTGGAAGAATAAACCAGCGGGGAGGAACTTTTTTGAAACGCTCCTCCCCACTCTCTGAAACCTCTGGCAAGCGGAAGATCAATTACAGTTCACCCGCGTCCTGAAGTGACTCGTTCAGCGTTTTGTGAACCGCGACCTCCATTTCTTCGAGCTTTTCTTGCGAGTTCATAGTGAAAACCGGCGCGTGGACGGAATTCTGGGCTTCAGGCGTCGGAACCTCCACCGCTTCCGGAGTCTGAACCGCTACCACTTCCGGCACATTCACAGGATTTGGAGCTTCCTGAACCTCCGGCATGCTCGGGGAAGCATCAGGTTCCGCCTCTTGCAAGTACTCATCGGGGAACGTCAGGGAATCAGAATTGGCCGTCTTGAGTCCAAAGTTTCTTGCGAACCAGACCAGGTCCTGGATCTCCACCTCACCATTGCGGTTGAAATCGCCCGCCAGGAACGTCCCGGGTTCCGGAGATTTCTTCCCGAACTGTCTCGCGAAAGCGACCAGGTCCTGAATATTGATCTGCCCGTCCTCCACCATATCGTAGCAGACCCGCGTGACTTGCGGGGTGGCACCGGGTTCCGCTCCATTGATCAGGATCGGGAGACCTTGCACCGATTCCGAACTGGCCGACTGAGCGGGAATGGGGTTGAAACTCACGGCACCCAGCCGGACGGCCGCGGCTCCCAGAAGGTCCAAATCCTCCAAAATCGTAAAGGCCAGAACGTAATCATTCGGACCGGCCCCCTGCTGAACTTCGAGCGAAACGCCTTCTAGCGCCATTTGGCCTTCCGAGGAATCCAAAAGCGCGTACGCTTCCGCGTCCAGCGTCACGGTCATCTGGACCTGACTCCCCGCGAGAAGCTCGTGCACGGAGTCCGTCCAGACCTCCACGGTGAACGGATCCCACGAGTAGAAACCGCTTACATTGGCGGGAATCCCCTCTTCCGAAACGGCGGAGGATTCCGGATCGACCATTCCAACCGCGAAAACGCCCTTCAGATCGATCGGGAGTTTCTGGAAGACCTCCGAGAATTCGGATTCCGTGTGGTTGGAGTCCGCGGCATTCGCCCGGACGCGCAGGAACCAGGTTTCACCCGAATCCAAATTCAGCGTGGTTTCGCAAGAGTCCGTCACCTGCACGGTCTGGGACTCCGAGAAATCCTCGTTCCGGCTAAATTCCAGCGTGAAGTCAGAATCCGCGGACTCCCACGAAACCAGAACGTTCCCCGCCCCGGTCCCAACGGCGTGAAGGTTGGTCGGAGCGACCCGCTGAAGCGTCGTGATGGTGACCTGGACCGAATTTTCTCCGGCAAAAACGTAATTCTGCGCGTCTTCCGGAAGATTCGCCACGAGCGTGTAGGTTCCGACGTCCGAAAGGGTCTGGCCGTCCGAAACCGAATAGGTCAGGGAAACCGGCTCGCCGTTCCAGTCGAAGAAAGTCGGGTAAAGCGTCCAAACCGGTTCCGAGTCGGAGTAAACCCGCGTGGTCGTGCCCCAATCGATCGCTCCGATCTGGAAAGACGTGACTTGGGCGGCGTGCGTGATTTCTTCCCCAAGCTCAAAATTCGCGTGCGTCAGGCTGGCGGTCAGCGTGTAGTCGCCGGCGTTTTGAATCGTTTCGTTCGGCGTGACTTCCAGAATGAGCGCTGGGAACGGCTCGCCCAAAATGAACGCCGTAGCGGTGACTTCGTGGATCTGCGCGTCGTAACTGAATTCCGCCGCGCTCCACGTCACGTCGCTGGCCCAGATTTTCGCCTTGGCGACCGAGACGGATTTCGGCGAAATATTCAGCTCGAAGTTTTGCGCCTCGGAATCGCGCAGACTGGCGGTCAGCGTATACGCGCCGGCATTTACGAGTTCCGCGGCCGTCGCCGTCGAGTCCTCCGTGACGCTGAGATCCAGCGCGAAATTCTGACCTTTGAACGTGAAATACGCGGCGGCTTCGTGGGCCGTTCCGTCGTAAACCAGACCATCGACCCCCGTCCACGTGACGGCCGCGTCGGTGACGACGAACGGAGCGATCGCCACGGCGGCAGTCGTTTCCAGAGCCGGGGCGAAAATGTAGTTGGAATCGTTCATCCCGGCCGTGACCGTGTAGTCACCGACGTTCAGAAGCGTTTTTCCGTCGTTCACCGTCACGTCAAGCGCATGGGCCGCGCCCGTCACGTCCAGGAACGAGGCGGTGACCGTCTGCTCCGCCCCCGTGTAGGTCAGAACGCAGTCGCTCCACGTGATTTGCGTCACTTCGCGCGGGCTGACCGTCACGTCCTTCGTGGTCGCCAAACCGGAAGCAAACGCGTAATTCCCGGCCCAGTCGCCCAAAGCGGCGGTCAGAGTGAAGGTCCCTGCGTCGCGCAGAGGCCACGCTTCACCCGCCTCCGGGAGTTCCACGGTCAGGAATTGGGAAACGCCCAGCGCATCGGTGAAACTCGCCGTCACGGCGTGGTCGGTTCCGTCGTAGGTCAGGCCTTCCCAGCCGTCCCAGGCGATCGAGTCGATGAGGAACGGCGTGATCGTCGCTTCGTGCTGGTTCACGCCGGACCGGAAGACGTAATTCGCCGAAGGAACCGCGGCGGTGAAGGCGTAAGTGCCGGCGTTGAGGAACGTTTTCCCCGAGTCCTCCGTGATGGTGCTGAGGGCTTTCAGCTCGCCGTCGCAGTCGCGGAACTGGGCCGTGAGCGTTTTCTCCGTCCCCGAGTAAACCAGATCCGGGTCGGTCCAAACGACTTCCGTGATTTCAAACGCCGTGACCTGCGCGATATTCGTGGCCGCCGCGCTCAGCGCGTAATTTTGCGTCTGCGCCGTGGTCAAAACCGCCGTCAGGGCGTACGTCCCGACGTTCTGGATCGCGGCGGGGGTCGAAGTGACCGTCAGCGCGTTCTGCTGGCCGGTCTTCAGGTCCGTGAAAGTCGCGGAAACCGTGTGCGTGCCGCCGTCGTACGTGAATTGGGTCGCGCCCCACTGGATCTCCGTCTGAACGTCGAGCGTTCGGCGGTCGATCGTGAGCGTTTCCGAAGCGGCCAACGAAGCGAGGCGGAAGTTTTGCTGGTCCGAGGAACCACTCAGCGCGGCAGTGAAAACGTAATTTCCGGCGTTTTCAGCCTGAGCGTTTGAAACGGAAACCGCGTGCGTCTGCCCCGCAAACGTGAAACTCGCGGCCGCGGTATGCGTCTGGCCGTCGTAAATCAAATGGTCCGAGCCGTTCCAGGCCACCGAGTCGATCGTCCAATCGAGCGTCTGGATCTCCGCCGGCGTGATCGTCACCTGATGGCGGTTCACGCCGCTCTGGAAGACGTAATTCCCGGACGGAACCGCGGCGGTGAAGGCGTACGTGCCGGCATTAAGGAGCATTTTCCCGGAGTCCTCCGTGATGCCGGTGAGGGCCTTCTGCTGGCCGTCGCAGTCGCGG
>JAFSMO010000063.1 GCA_017447865.1 Thermoguttaceae bacterium | reverse complement strand
TCAAGGATTTTCAGGCCACAAACCGATTAACATTTAATTTTCAAAACGTTCATCAAGTGCAAGCATAAAGTCCCCACTCGATGACAAAAATTTTGCGCTTAGGTGGGGGCTTTATGCTTGCACCTGACCAATAATGAATAATGAATAATGAATAACGAATAATGAAGAGAATGAGGTTGGAATCTTTCTGAAACGAACATTACGCTAAGCGTCATTATTCGTTATTCGTTATTCATTATTCGTTCCTGTTTGATTTGCTCGTAATTCAGGCCGTATCTCTTGCAATATTCCTTGATGGTGGTCAGACCGGCTTGCAGGAGCTGAACGTCGGCCGCGGCGTTGTTGATTCGGTCAATGCTCGAAAGCACGGTCGGGAAATACCATTCGATGGGCCAAAGGTCCGGCTCCGGGTACGCATGAAGAAACTCCACCACTTCGGGGATCCGTTCCCGCCTGGCGGCTCCTCTCAGGCTCTCCGCGACGCATTTCCGCATGATTCCCAGAATCTTTTTCTGGCAAACGCCCCCAAACCGGCTGAAAAGCTGGAAATCCATCTGCGCCGAGGAAAAATTATAATTGGCCGAGGATCCGGTGGCCATATTCTCCGGCAGTCCGGCCGAAAGACCTGCAATTTTCTGGAAGGTCTGGGTGTGGTCTCCGAACTGGCTGTTTGGGTGTTCGTTTTTGACCTGGTTCATCGTCATGCCATTCGCCAGGAAAGTCATTCCTCCGTCTTCCGGGATCTGTTTGGTCGAGAAGGCGTCCACGCACGTGACTTCATCGTCGCCGAGTCCTTTGGGAACACACTGGACGAAATTGTAAGCGTCCATGCCGGTCTGAATGACGAGGTTCATTTTGGCGGCGAGTTCCCAGGCGCCCAGGCTGGCGTTGGTGATCCGCTGCATCGAGGCGAGCATTTCCAGCGCGGACTGGAGCATTGGAAGGCCCCGTTTCTGGTTCACCACGTCTTCCAGAAAGAAATGGCTCATCCTTTCCGCCGGAACGATGCCGTATTCATTGGTCATCCCGAACAGCGGATTGGAGTTTTCAATCAGGACGTGGTAATAAACCGGCTCGCCCCAGTCGTTATAGGTGATCCCTTCCAGCCGATCGGGGCGCCAGTCGGTCCCCAATGGATCCTGGATCCGTCTGGCTTCCAGCAGTTCGACGCCGATCCCGCCGGGCATGGTGGGCTGGTCATAAAAATAAAAAAAGGATTCCCCATCATAAAAAAGCTGATTCAGCGCGAGGTGAAACAGCCAGTCGAGATTTACCCGCTGACGCCACCGCGCGAAAGTCATTTCCAAAACCTCGTTGAGATGTTCCTCTCCGGTCTGGAACTGAAGCGTCGGCCCGTTTCCATAAATGCCCAGGGCGAAGTTTCTGGCAAGGCTGCGCGCCTGCGGATTGTCCAGGTATTCCTGCTTGCACCAGCTTCTCAGCCGGCTTCGCTCCGCTTCGGAGATCAGCAGGTTATTGGAGCAGTCCATCTGCCCATGATTGAAATGGTCATGCGCTCTGGCGCTTGGGCGCGAGCTTCGAAGAAGCCCGGCCTTCAATCGCTCCAGCCCCGGCAGGACTTCGGGCAGGGAGAAACGTCTGGTTTTTTTCTTTTTGGGAAAACCGAACACTTTGAATCGATGAATTCTGAAGGTGAATGCGGAATCGCGCAATACGGCGCGCGTCTATGAAAATATAGTCAGTCCTCGAAGTGTGTAGCGTAATTTCTCCCGCGCATTTTCCGGCAATTTCCGGAAATTCCCGGAGGAAAAAAATAAAAAAATCCAAAAGACTATATTAATATAGCGCGATCCATTATTCATTTGAAAGGAAAAACCATGCCCGACCAACCCAGCGGCGAAGACTTGATCAAAGCGAAGATCGTGGAGACGGTGACCTCCGGAACTTCTTCCACCTCGGTGGATGGAGTCTCCGTCCAGAAGATTTTGCCTTCCGAGCAGATCAAAGCCCTTCAGGAATTGCAAAAACAGAGCGTGACCCCAATCCCCATGTTCATGACCAAATGGAAGTAAGACTTCAACAACATTTTTGAATATGACTTACATGTCCGATATTGCCTCCTCAATGGAAAGTTTTTTTGAGGAGAACAAACGCGAAATTCTTTATGAGGGGCGATCCATTGAGGCGGTCCCCGCCGGGACGCAGTGGCATGACATTGAGCCGGTCAAGGGCCAGTTGAAAATGCTTTCTTCGTCACGTGATTATATTTGCCTTCAGTCGGATTTCCCGTCGGGAAGCGAGCCGGCCGCGAAGGATAAAATCACAGACGCGGGCGAGGTATGGACGGTTTACCGGCTGGATGGCGGCGAAACGTTCCGAAAAATCCCATACACCAATTTAATCAGAATCCATTGCAAAAAATGAATCAGGATGTAACCATTTGGCAAGCCGTGACTTCCCGAATCTCTTCTGCTTTGCCGGCGTGTGAGGTTCAGCGGACTTACGACCCGGAACACAAACTGAAAGACCTGGAAAGCTCGGAGAAAACTCAGGTTTTGGTCTGTCTGGCGAGTAAAACTTCCATCATGACAAGCAAGACCCAGACCCGGGAAGATTACGAATTTCAGGTTTTCGTGGTGGACTACATCTCCTCGAAAGGGGAACAGGCGGAAGAAGCGGAACTGGACGCGCTGCTGACCATTCCACCGACGATTTATGACGCTTTCGCCTACAAAACGACGGACGCAGCGGAAGGAAATGAATCCATCAATCTCAAGCTGCTTGCCGGCAATGACTACCAGGTGGAGTACCTGACGACCTACGAAACATTCGTTGCCTGCATTACGTTACACGTTACGGCAATAAGGGAAATAACAGAGACGACGCTTCCAGCATCGTCAACAGAAAACAGATAACTGCAAACTCAAGAAAGGACTATCATGGCGCAATTCACCGACAATACCGGCTTTGCTTGGCCGCTTGAAATCAAGGTTCGCGACATTGAAAGAGTAAAATCTTACGTCAAGGGTGTGAATGGCAAGCCCGTGGATCTGCTGGACGTGGCCGAAAAAGGGGATTTCTCCGCGATTTCGGGAAGCGTTCAGACGATTCTCCAGGTCGTTTTCTGGCTTTGTTTCGACGAAATCATGGCCAATTTCGACCGGGAGCAGTGGGACAAAGACCATCAATCCCTTTATGAATACCTGCCAAATGAAAAGACCAAAACGCCCATCCAGAAGGCGGCCGACTGGTTCGGGTCCCGGATCAGCGGCGAGCAGGTCCTTCCGCTGGTGAAGGCGTGGGAGGAAGCGCTTTTGGATTTTATCCCGAATCCTCGCGTGAAAGTAGCCATTCAAAAGGTGATGGAACGCGAGGAGATTTATCAGGAAAAGGTGATCGAAGCGGCGGAACAGAACGTGATCCGCGACCTCGACCGGAGCACGGCTCAACTTGGCGCCTCATCCGGGAGTACGCTGGAGAAATCGGCCTGAACCCGGCTCCGTTTTCGCTTCGGGACCTGGCACAAATGGCGGAAGGACGTCGCAAACAGGAATGGCACCGAACGGCGGTCATGACCTGCCTGATAGCCAACACCTGGCGCGGGAAGTCTGGAGCCTTGAAAGTCTCCAACTTCCCTTACTGTCACCAGCAAAAAAATATCCGCATGGCTACCCATGCGGAATGTAAAGCGTTTGCCGAGAACTTTTTCAGGAAATGAAAATTTAAAGGATCATTTCGCCAATAATATGCGACAGAGAATATAAACCCATATTGGAGAGGACCAAAGTATATAAATGATGCCTCTTTCATACCATGGACGAGCTTTCCAGCTTTCAATGGCTGCTTTATATTTTGCTTCCCTTACAAGTTCCTTTTTTTGTCGGGTTAAATCCCGATGAAATTTCCGGGCTTCAGCGGAAAGATTTTCGTCGCGTATTTCCACAACATTAAGGTCGTCATCATATACCACGGTCCGTTCAATCTCATCGATGTGAAGCGGACTGGTCCATTTGTCAAACTTGTATTTTTTTTCAAGCATAGGATACCTCCTGATGAACGAATCCGATCTTCTAAAATTTATGGTTGTTGCAGATACCACACAATTTCAAGGGAAAATAGAAGTTGCCACTAAAGAACTTTCCTCCTTTGAAAAAGCATGGGGATCCGTAACAAAAAAAATTACCGAAAATAAAGATGTCCTGGTGACCACCTCAAGTTGCATAACTGCTTTAAGCACTGCATTCAAAGCATGTCATCTTGCCATCAATAATTATATTATAGCACCATTATCTGGCGCTGTCAATGGGTTCATGGCTCTGGGTGACCAAATTTCTAAAACTTCCCAAAGAATTGGAATGAGTACAGGAACTCTTGGAGGGCTTAAGTTTGCGGCTGAACAGTGCGGTGCGAATTTCGAGACATTGACCAATGGAATTAAATCTTTCCAAAACCAGCTTGGTGCTGCCCAGATGGGCGACGATCGCGCTATTAATAAATTGAGTAAAGTTGGACTTAATGCTGACATGTTTGCCGGTCTGGATAATGAAGCGCAATTAATGAAAGTCGCTGATTATATTAAGGATATTGGTGATAAAGCAGAACAGACTCGCGTGTCTATCGCTCTCTTTGGTGATGCTGGTTTCAAACTGCTGCCATTCTTTCAGGAAGGTAGTGTAGGTATTAATAAGCTCATCACTGAAGGCAAAGACATTGGAGCTGTCATGGGAGAAGATAGCGTCACTGCAGCAGTCAATTTGGCAGACGCGATGAATCGTTTAAAGACTTCTGCCGCCAGTGTTACCAATTCATTGATCGGAGGTTTAGCCCCGGCTTTATCTTCGTTAATGGATATAATGACTTTTTTGATCAAATATGTAACAAAATTTCTGAATGAGTGGGGAGGGGTCGCTGCCGCAGTTGCTGGGTATTTAATAGTCGGATTAAATTTGAAGTATCATCTGCTTTCAATTAGTGGAATACTACCCAAAATTGCTTCAGGGATTAAATTGATTACAGCGGCGATGTTCTCTAATCCATGGTTGCTTGGCGGAGCAGTTGCGATTGGTGCAATTGCGGCGGCTTGGAAATTATGGAATGACCATATAAAAGAAACCGAAAAACGTTTGACAGCCCTTTTGGAAGCATCAAAAAAGCACCAGGAAGAAATAGAAAAAATGGAGAAAGCTCTCGGTGCAGCTGAAGACGCGGAACTCAAGCTACTCCAACGCCTTGAAGAAATCAATAACCTCGAAGATCCCCTCAGTAATGATCAAATTCGGGAAGCTCAACTGCTCATTGAGGAATTGGAGAGCAGGTATGGAGATTTAGGGCTGGAAATTGACGCGACAACTGGCAAAATTAAAGGTCTGGCTGAAGCGCAAGAGAAAATGATCGCTCAGCTTACTGAAAAACGGCTGGTTGAACTGGGGGGACAGCAGGAAAAACTCTCGGAAACCAAGCTGGAGCTGGAACAGCGCCGATTCCAGGCTGATAGTGAAATCCGCCGTTACCGGGGATTGTTGAAAGACCCAGAATTGAGCGAGGGGGCAAAAAGTCTCTACAACGATAAAATCAAGCAACACGAAAAGGAAAGAGACCTCTACAACAGCCAACTCACTGAAATCAACAAGCAAAAGTCAGCCCTTCTCGAAGAGCAGACTGCCTTGCGTAATGGTACGTTCAAACTCGGTTCCAAGGGAGGCGTGCAGGGCAAGCCAGAGACTTGGCAGGAACTAAACAAAAAGAACACCGCAGTCGAAGCTGAAAACGCTAAAGCAAAAGCGGAACGCGAAGAAGATTATCAGAAACGGAATGTGCAGTTACAGAAAGACTTACAGGAAGCACGTGACGTTAAAAAAGACCCTTATACCCTCCGCATGGAAAAAGTTGACAGAGACATCGCTGAGAAACTTGAGAACCTTGAGAAGATGAAAAACATCGCACTACAGCAAGGTAACATGAGCCGTTTCAACAGCCTTCTCAAAAATGCGAGCGAAATCAAGGCACAAGGAGACATTGAAAAGAAAAAAATCCAAGCGGAAAAAGTTGCCGAAGAGCAGAAAACACGTGAGGCACAGGCAAAGGAACGTGCCGATCGGGCAGAAGAACTAAGGCGGCTAACTCCAGAATTAAAGACAGATAGACTCACCAATGCGGAAACTGCCTTCCAGAGAGCGCGAGACAACCAAGCTCAGGCCATTCTTGCCAATGGCGATGTTGCTCAAGCAGATGAAGAAGTTAAATCCGCTCAGCAAGAACTCGCGCAAGCTATTGCAGAGGCCTCAGGTCTGGCACGCAAGAAAGCTGCCGAAAACTTAAAAAAAGCCCAAGAGGAATATGACAATGGTAAAAAACAGAATTTTGACCAAGAGACTATGCTTAAACTCGCGAAAGCATTGCATGATGCCAAAGATGCATACGACAATGAAAATGAAAAATATTTTAACGCTGTAGGTCAATTACGCCAGGAAAATGAGGCAGATATTGCTGACGCGATCCAGACCACGTTTTCCACTTCCGGCACTTTCTCCGCCTATGGAATGGACGCGGCGGTCGCTTCAGACATTCCCCAACAGACGCTGGACGTTTTACGGGCACTTTTGGATAATACGGATGACATCAAAGAAGAACAAAAGAACAATGGAGTTTTTACGGCATGAGCATCACTTTAGCACCTAACGGCACCTATTCCGGCGATGGGAATCGCAAAACCGGCGAGAAATCCCATGACGTCACCTACAAACTCATTTCCACGTCTCATATTGACTCGGGGACGGCCTGGGGAAATGCCTGGTCCTTAATGAACAACCAATACCCCTTTTTCAGAGGGTGCGTTCTGCGGACCGTGAAAGTCTCTGGGCAGCAGGACGCTTATGGTCAGGTTTTCGAAGTGGTCGGCCACTATGTCCGCGAACCGAAAGAAGCCAATCCCCGTTTCGCTTCGTTACACTTTTCGACCCGAGGCGGAAGAGAAAAGAAAATTCATTCGTTCGCGACGACCGCTTATCAGGGCGAGTTCCTCATCCCTCCAAATTTTAATCATGGGATCGGATTCAACAACGGTCTTTTTCAAGGCGTGGACTGCGTAGTTCCCAAAATGGGATTTTCGATCGAAGCCGATTTGATGGCATCCGAATTTGGAGAAATCCAGCTCGCTTATATGCACAACATCACCGGCAGCGTCAACTCCGCTCCGATTTGGATTTTCCCCAAAGGATCGGTTCTTTTTCTCGGTGTGACCGGCAATTCCCACCGGGAGAAGAACGAAATCACCGGGAATTATGACCTCTGGTTTAAAGTGAGTTTTGAATTTGAAGCCTCTCCGCCAGTCGTCAACGGAACGATCGCGCCTTTCACCAACGTCACGAAAGAAGGAATGCAATATTTTTGGGTCTGGCACGCCGACCGCAAAGACGATGATTCCCAGATCACGATTCCCAAACCCATTGCAGGCTATGTGGAGACCGTTTACCCATACGCCAATTTTGACTGGTTCAAAACCCTTGTTTGGTAATACTGCGGGACCATTATTCATTATTCTCTATTCATTATTCATTAATTAAAATGACCCAGTTTGGAAACTTCGTTGAACCGAAACAGAAGAAAGTGGACCGCGATGCGGCCAACGAACAGACCGCCTACCTCCGCGGGAATCAGCCGCAGCCGCGTCAGCTGGAAAATAACCCCAGGGACTACGACCAGGTGAAAGTCGAAAACGGCTCCGGCTATCCCCTCGACCCTTTTTCCATCCTGAAAGTGGAAGGGGCCGACGCTGCGACCTGGCCGGAACGGACGAACGAACTTTTCTTCCAGGAAGGAATGCGCAACGGGATTGAGAGCAAAGGCTCTCAGCCCGGCGACGATTTCGATCAGGTGGCGGTTCTCCAAAAATCCGCCCCGGACACAATGTTCGCCCAGGGCGTGATCTCCGGCCCGACGCCGGTTTTCGTTTACTTCCCGACGCGGGACAGTCTGAACTACCCATTCGCCATTCCGGACCGCAGCGGAAACAAACAGCGGCTCGTCGCGTCTCCCTACGGCCTGAACCGGATTTTGTGGCACGCCGCGCCGTCCGACGACTTCCAGGAATGCGCCGGTGAAGTCCTTCAGGCGTATGTCAACCTTGGCGAAGACCAGCAATGGCATTTCTGGAAACTGAAATCGGACCTTTCCTGCTGCGGAAGCGCCCCGGCCGACGCCTGCACCGAGTGCGGGACCGTTTACCAGCCGGACTGCCCCATCACCCGCACCATCTGGGCGCCGAAGGGCCTTGACCTCTGCGGCTGCGAAAACGCCTGTGGACAGTGGAAGCAGGGTGACGTGGTCCCGGCCTGGTGGTACGAGTCGCTCGGGAAATGGGTCACGATCCCGAACTTTACGATGAATCTGGAGGAGAAGGAACAGACCATCGTCACGGGCGTGACGCTTCAGGGGCTGGAAGTCATGCCTTCGACCGAAGAAAAAGAGGTCGTGACGAATGTGATTTTGCACGAGGAAGATATTGAACTGACTCCCTCCGACACTCCTGTCGAGATCGAACTGGAAAACACCCAGGCCCACGCGCAAATCGAAGTGGACGGCCCGGTCAATATTTCAGGCAATGTTTCCGTTCCGGCGACTTCGACGGCAACCGGCCCCATTAAATTCACTGGCAGCGTCGAGACAAATACTCCGGTCACCCTTTCAGGAAACCTCGCGACCACAACGCCCGTGACCGTTTCGGGGAACCTGAACTCCCAGGCGACGATCAATTTCACGCCAGGTCAAAACATCGGTTTTGTGAAGACCTTCACCGGGAGCACGCCGACGCTTTCGTGGACGCCGGTCAGCGCGCCGATTTACGCCTCGGAAGCCACCTTCGACGGCCACTTCAAAGAGAACTCCGAGACGATGGAAGCGCATGTCACCGGAAGCGTCAACGGATCCGGTACAGTCAACGCCACGGTGCAAGTACCGTCAATGGAAGTCTTCAACCAGAACGGGACCGGCAGGACGCCCATCGTGACGGACGCATGGTTGAGTCCGCAAAATCTGAAAGTGAACTTTTCCGGTCTTTCGGCTTCCCTGAATCTTGGCGCTTATACGACCACGGAAGAAGTAGTCGTCGGGATCCGGCGGGTAGGCTGCGAGATCGTCGCGGAAACGAATACAATCCGCGTGATCAATGATAGCGTGTTGGAGTCCCTGAATGGTCGCGTTCCGGTGACTCTTTCCGGCTCTATATCCATCGAACTCAAAGAAGACCAACAGGGGAATCCTCTTGATGCCGTTGGAATGACGAAGAAGTATCTCGGCGCCGGGACCACCTCCGCGCAGACGGCGCAAATTTCAGCCTCGGATCTGGCGAGCGCACTGGAACTGACTGGAACGGTGGACGTTCCAGCAGAAGTTACAGGGACGGTCCACTACAATCAAACTGGCACTTTCAGCGCCAGTCTGATCACAGGCTGGAACCGTGGCGCGATGAACGCGACCGCTGGCACTCTTCAGATCCCGGTTGGTGCGACCGTCAATCTGCAAGGCACGGCGACACTTTCCGGCAACGTCACGACGAATACGCCCGTGACTGTTTCCGGGAACCTCGCGACGGATTCCAGTGTTTCCCTGAACGGCATGGCGGAAGCGAGCTGGAACACGACCATCTCGGGCGACATTTCTCTGACCGATGACGTTCACCTGACAGGCGAGATCACGCAGCCGCTGGAAGCCAGCGGAACGGCCACGGTCCAGATCCCGAACTGCATCCATTTCAGGGAAGGTGCCCTGGATTTGAGAAAGGACACCATCCCGATCACGACCTTGAATCCGACCTCCGGCACCATCACCGGCGAAACGACGACCACAATCAAATACCTCGGCTGCAAGGAGTGCGACGAATAATGGGAACGATCACACTTCAGTGGATTTGCCCGGAATGTGGCTGTAATGAACCCGAACCGGAACCCTGCGCCACGATTGGTGTCGTGTGCGGCTGCTGTGGAGATTTCAGTTTTATGCCCGGAGCGACGGAAGCTGACTTTTATAACTACCTTTTGTCCTGTCCACGCTGCGGAGCTCACTGGGAAGGGCACGATCCGCCATCACCATGCAGCGAAAACGAAAACCCGACCCGCCAGATACTGGAAGCGTCGTTTCCAACTCCATCTTATACGTTCCAGGCGTTGCGCACCGGCCATTGGGAGGTTGCTCCCGACCTTTTACTGGCAATCGATCTGCATATTCCGGGAACCAAAATCTATGACAACTGCGGAAACGAAATCGCGATACAGGAATAATAATGCTTTGCGAATTTGAAAACATCGGCCCCGATTTGTTCCAGTGCAAAAAGTGCGGTCTGAAAGTCCGCGCACACGACGGTTCCAAAGTCCACGCCATCTGCCCTGGCAAACCCCGGAAGAAATCCCGGCCACCGTCCCTGATAAAACAGGCGGCCCACTACGCCGAGGCCGTGACCCGCCACGTTGCCACCGGAATGCAGACCAGGACCGACGAAGAAGTCATTAACCTTTTGCAAATCTGCGAAACCTGCGAGCACTTTTCTGAAGACCGCTGTACCATTTGCGGCTGCCGTCTGAACAACAGCAAGAATGCGTTTGTGAACAAACTCAGAATGAAGTCCCAGTCCTGTCCGGAAGGAAAATGGACCTGACCCCACGAAAATCTGTCTGAATTTTCGTCGGAATTTTCGTCCCAGACCCCCAAAAAAGCCCAAAACTGACGAAAATTCCGACTAAAAAATTTTTCTTTTGCCCCCCATTGCAGAATTCATTCTATATGCTAAAATAAGACACATAATCGTTTTTCTTAACTATAGCGCAACAGAAAACAGCTTTAATTTTCCCGCCCTCATAATCCCTTGGTTAGGGGTTCGAATCCCTTCGAGGCTATAGGGACAGGTGATTTTGGTTCATCTGCCCCTTTTTTATTTCCTCTCTTTTCGTCTCAAGTGCCCTTTTTTACGACACTTGAAAATTCTTTCCTGCTTT
>JAFSMO010000062.1 GCA_017447865.1 Thermoguttaceae bacterium | reverse complement strand
GCTGAACAGGAATTGGGCGATCTCATCGAGGAGTACTGTGATTATGAGCTGCACACGTTCATCATTCCTGAGGGGTGCCACTGGAACGACGTGCGGAACACCAGCGAAGACGTTGGCAAGGCCATCGTGGACGCGATGATGGGGATCGAGCACGCCAACCAGGACACGATGGCGGGGCTTTTTTCCTCGTTCGACGATGCCAACTGGACGGACAAAACGAAGCTCGACGACGAACGCCTGAAGGACCTCATCGAGCACATGTCGGCTTTGCCGGTCGGGAATCGTAACTATTCGGCGGACGTCATGGGCGACGCCTACGAGTACCTGATCAAGAAGTTCGCCGACATGAGCAAGAAGAACGCGGGCGAGTTCTATACCCCTCGGTCCATCGTCAAGCTGATGGTTCGGCTGCTCAGCCCGAAGTCCGGAGAATCGGTTTACGACCCGGCGTGCGGGACCGGCGGCATGCTCATCGAGGCGATCCGGAACATGGACGACGAAAGAGCGTCCTACGGCAAGATTTACGGCCAGGAAAAGAACCTCTCCACGTCGGCCATCGCCCGAATGAATCTTTTCCTCCACGGGGCCAAAGAGTTCAGAATCGTGCGCGAAGACACGCTGCGCAAGCCGGTGTTCATCCATAACGGGCAGCTGCAGCAGTTCGACTGCGTGCTGGCCAATCCTCCGTTCGGGCTGGATCACTGGGGCGCGGAGAGTTTCGAGGGCGACCCGTGGGGGCGTAACCTCTGGGGCAGCCCAACCGACTCCAACGCGGACTTCGCGTGGCTGCAGCACATGTACAAATCCATGCGACCGGGCAAGGGGCGCTGCGCGGTCGTCATGCCGCAGGGCGTTCTGTTCCACGGGGGGCGCGAAGGGGAGATCCGCAAAAAGATGATCGAGACCGACTGCGTCGAGTGCGTGATCGCGCTGGTTGGCAACCTGTTTTACGGGGCGGGAGTCTCTGCGTGTATTCTCTTCCTGAACAATAACAAGCCGCTCGCCCACCGCGGAAAGATCTGCATGATCGACGCGACGGGCATCTACACCGCACAGCGGGCGAAGAACATCATGACCGAAGCGGACACCAACCAGGTTTTCCGGCTTTGGCAGAAATACGAGCCGGTGATTGACAAGTGCGCGATCGTCGATCTCGAAACCATCCGGACAAAGGAGTACACTCTTTCGGTCAACGCCTACATCGAGAAGACCCCGGCGCCGCCCATCGACCCGAAGAAGATACGCGCCGAATTCTTCGCGGCTTTGAAAGAGGTCCGTGACAGCGAAGAGGCGCTGATGAAGCTGCTCAAGGAAGGAGGATACATCGATGGCTGAACGCATGACGATCGATGAACTCAAGTCGTACCTGTGGCAATCGGCGGTCCTGCTCCGCACGAACATCGACGCTGGCGCGTACAAGCAGTACATTTTCCCGCTGCTGTTTTTCAAGCGGATCTGCGACGTTTACGACGAAGAAACGCAAAAGGCGCTGGCCGAGTACGGCAAAGATATTGTGGACTTCCCTGAAGAAGAGCTTCACACGTTCATCGTTCCGAAGGGCCATCACTGGGAGGACGTTCGCAAGGTCACGGAGGATGTTGGTCGGGCGATCGTCACGGCGTTCAAAGAGATCGAGAAGGCCAACGGCGACAAAATGACCGGCATTTTCGGCGACGGCGCGTGGACGAACAAGAACCGCCTTCCGGACCGGCTGCTGAAAGACCTGTTGGAGCATTTTTCGTCCCGATCTCTTTCGCTGGCGAATTGCCCGGAGGACGAGCTGGGCAACGGTTACGAGTACCTCATCAAACAGTTCGCCGACGACAGCGGCCACACGGCACAGGAGTTCTACACGAACCGAACCGTCGTCCACCTCATGACGGAGATCCTGCAGCCCCAGAGCGGCGAGTCGGTCTATGACCCCACCTGCGGCAGTGCGGGCATGCTCATTTCCTGCATCGCCCACCTGAAAAAACAGGGCAAGGAATGGCGAAACCTTCAAATCTTCGGCCAGGAGATCAACCAGCTGACGTGCGCGATCGGCAGGATGAATCTGTTCCTGCATGGGATCGTGGATTTTCAGATCGCCAACAACGACACGCTCAAGGAGCCTGCTTTCATCGAGGGCGGCCGGCTGAAACAGTTCGACATTGTGCTGGCCAATCCTCCCTATTCGATCAAGCAATGGGACCGCGGCGCGTTTGAGAATGACAAATACGGGCGGAATTTCCTCGGCACGCCGCCGCAGGGACGCGCGGACTATGCTTTCTTTCAACATATTCTGAAAAGTCTCAAGCCCGACACCGGCCGCTGCGCGATTCTGTTTCCTCACGGGATATTGTTTCGCAATGAAGAAAAGGATATGCGGGAAAAACTCGTAAAAAGTGATTTGGTCGAGTGCGTCGTTGGTCTTGGTCCCAACCTTTTTTTCAATGCGCCGATGGAGGCCTGCGTCGTTATTTGTCGGACGAACAAACCGCTGGAGCGCAGGGGAAAGCTCCTCCTTATTAACGCGGTCAAGGAAGTCACACGGAAAAACGCCCAGAGTTATTTGGAAGACGATCATATTGAGCACATCGCTGCCTCGTATCGAAATTTCCGGGATGAGGAAGGCTATTCGAAGGTCGTATCGATCAAAGACGTTGAAAACCAGAATTTTTCCCTCAGCATTCCTCTGTATGTGCGAAACACTGGTCCGACAGATCAAGGGAAATCTCTGGAGGAATGTATCGACGGCTGGCTGTCCCAAAGCGCGAATTTACGGTCTGCCATTCAGACATTGACCGATTTGTTGGAAAAGGCAGGTGAAACAAATGGCTAAAGTTAAACTTGGCGATGTCGCTCGAGAATTCAAATCCACTGTCAAAGATGCAGCCGATCTTCCCAATGTGGGACTTGAACATCTTATCCCTGGAGAGATTGAGCTGACACAATGGAGCGAGGATAGTGACAACACTTTTACCAAAGGCTTTAAAAAAGGCCACATACTGTTTGGTCGTCGCCGTGCTTATTTGAAAAAAGCCGCGTCAGCACCTTTCGACGGTATTTGTTCTGGGGACATTACGGTTATCGAAGCACTTCCGGACAAGATTCTGCCTGAACTACTTCCTTTTGTCATTCAAAACGATCGATTCTTTGACTATGCTGTTGAAAATTCTGCAGGTTCCCTGTCACCGCGAGTAAAATGGGAGCATTTGAAGCATTACGAGTTTGAACTTCCCGAAATTCAACAACAAAAACAAATGTCTGCTTTGCTTTGGGCCATGGAACGGGTAAAAAGTGCCTATAAAGAATTGATCATAAAAACGGACGAATTGGTGAAATCGCAATTTGCCGAGATGTTCGATAAGTACAAGAGGACGGCTGTGCCTTTGAAAACGGTATGTATAAAGGGACCACAGAACGG
>JAFSMO010000061.1 GCA_017447865.1 Thermoguttaceae bacterium | reverse complement strand
CTGGAAGAGGCCCAACCCTGGCAGGGCGGCGGAAACATGATCGCCGACGTCACCTTCGAACGCACGGTTTACCAGGCCGCTCCGAACAAATTCGAGGCGGGCACCGGCAGCATCGCCGACGCGGTCGGACTGGGGGCGGCGCTGGAATACATGATGCAGATCGGCATGGCGAACGTGGCGGCTTACGAGCACGAACTGACGCAGTACGGAATGGCTCGTCTCGGGGCGATTCCCGGACTGCATCTCATCGGGACCGCACCGGGCAAATCCGGCGTCCTTTCGTTTGTGCTGGATAATCACGACATCATTTCGGTCGGAAAGTACCTGGACAGTCAGGGGATCGCCGTCCGCGCGGGCCATCACTGCGCCCAGCCGATCCTGCGGCATTACGGTTTGGAAGGTTCGGTGCGTCCGGTGCTTGCGTTCTACAATACGCCGGAAGAGATTGACCTGCTGGCTGAAGCGATCGAGCGTCTGGTCCATTGACCGTAGGAGGTGAGGCATGAGCCACAAAATAGACGACGTGCTGGAAGCGGTGCTGGCGAGCTACGCAGAGTACCCGGCCATCGGCAAGATCGGTGAGACGCATTTTCCGAAGCGTCATCTGATTTTGTCGGCGCTGAAGAAACTGCAATGCGTGATCTTTCCGGGCTTCTTCGATGAGAAGGAGCTCCGGAACGACAACATCCGCTTCTATGCCGGGCAACTGCTCGAGGAGATCCGGGAATTGCTGACGGAGCAGATCGCCAAGACGCTGCGGCTCTTCACCGAAGAATTCTGCGACGCCTCCGATGAGGTGGTGCAGGAACGAAGTGAAGAGATCGTGGGGACCTTCCTCGCCGCGATCCCCAGGATCCGTGAATATCTCGCCACGGACATCGAGGCCGCATTCGAGGGCGACCCTGCCGCGTTCAGCCGGGACGAGGTGATCTCCTCCTACCCCGGCATCTACGCGACCATGGTCAACCGGATCGCCCACGAACTGTACGAGCTCGGCGTCCCGCTGATCCCGCGCATCATGACGGAGCACGCCCACAGCGTCACGGGGATCGACATTCATCCGGGCGCGAAATTGGGAAAATACTTCTTCATCGACCACGGGACGGGCATCGTGATCGGCGAGACCTCGAAGATCGGCGAACACGCGAAGATCTATCAGGGGGTCACGCTGGGAGCGCTCTCCACCCGCGGCGGGCAGGCGCTGAAAGGCGTCAAACGTCATCCGACCATCGAAGACGACGTGACCATCTATTCAGGCGCGTCCATCCTCGGCGGCGAGACGGTCATCAGCGAGGGCGCAGTGATCGGCGGCAACTCGTTCGTCACCAAATCGGTCCCCGAGCAGACCCGTGTCAGCGCGAAAATGCCGGAACTTCAGTTCAAGCGGCAGGAGAACGTGGAGTTCCAGTCCGGCGAATTCCTGAATTACGAGATTTGAGCGACGGCCGGGAGATTAAAAGAAAGCCTCCCCTGAAAGGGGAGGTGACCCGAAGGGGCGGAGGGGTTCAGAAACGGAGGAAAGTCCGTCCTTCGGCCAGAACCCCCCAGCCTCGCTTCGCTCGGCAGCCCCCCTTTCAGGGGGGCCTTTTTTTACATAATTTCGGTGCAGCCGAAACGCTGACTACTGACTACTGACTACTTTTTCCAGCTGGTCGAGCGCCTGCTGCAGTATTGCCCGCGGCGTTGCGATGTTGAACCGCTGGAATCCCTCTCCTCCTGCGCCGAAGATGCGGCCGCCGTCCAACCAGAGTTTCGCCCGCTCGACGACAAAGCGCTCCAGCTCCGCCGCGCTGAGGCCAAGCCTGGAGGAGAAATCCACCCACGGGAGGTACGTCGCTTCCGGCTCGATCAGCCGCAGCTGCGGGATCCGGGTCCGGAACGTTTCGCGCATGAGCGACAGATTCCCGCGCTGATAATCGACCAGCTGATCCACCCATTCCGCACCGGTCTGATACGCCGTCTGGCAGGCGACCAGCCCCATGATGTTGGACTGGCTGAAGCCTTCCGCGTCCAGTTCATGCCGGACTGCCCGTCGCACCTCGTTATTGGCGATGAAAATGTTGGCGTTGTGCAGCCCCGCGAGGTTGAAGGTCTTGCTCGGCGAAGTGCAGACGGCACAGTGGTCCGCAACTTCTTTCGAGAGCGTGGCAAAGACGACGTGCCGGCTGCCGGGATAGACGAAATCCTCGTGGATCTCGTCAGCCACCACAAAGACTTCGTGCCGCAGGCAGATTTCGGCCAGTTTCTCAAGTTCCTCTTTCGTCCACACGCGTCCGACCGGATTGTGCGGCGAGCAGAGGATAAAGAGTTTCACGCCGTTCTCGACGATCTTGCGTTCGAAGTCCTCAAAGTCGATGGTGTATCTTTCCCCGTCGAAGCGCAGTTTATTCACGACGGTCCGGCGGCCGTTATCGCGGATGCCCAGCCGGAAACAGTAATAGACCGGCTCCTGGATGAGGACCGCGTCGCCGGGTTTCGTCAGACAGCGGATCAGCGTGCAGATCGCGAACACTACGCCCGGCGCGAGAACCGCCGTATGCGAATCGACCGTCCAGTTGTGCCTTGCTTTGAACCACGTTGCGAGCGCCTCGAAATAGGGCTCGTCGGGATCGGAATACCCGAAGATCCCGTGGGCGGCAAGGGCGGCAAGGGCTTCCCGCACGGCGGGCGGCGTCTGAAAATCCATGTCCGCCACCCACATGGGGAGCAGGTCTTCCGGCTTGCCGCGCTCTTTCGCAAAATCGTATTTGAGGCTTTTGGTGTGGCGGCGGGGAATGATTTCGTCAAAATTATATTGCATCCCGGTTTCTCCCAAGTTTATTTTTCGATTGCCAGGCGGAGGTCTTCAATGAGGTCGGCGGTGTTCTCGATGCCGACGGAGATCCGCAGAAAACGGTCGTTGATGCCGCGTTTGAGCCTTTCCTCCTCCGGCACATCGGCATGGGTTTGAAGCATGGGGTAGGTGATGAGACTGTCCACCCCGCCGAGGCTTTCGGCATACTGGAAAAGTTTGACCTCGCGCAGGATCTTCCGGGCCGTTTCGGGCGTATCGACTTCCAGCGACAGCATCCCGCCGAAGCCCGAACACTGGCGCTTCGTCACCTCAAAGCCGGGATGGTCCGGGAAACCGATGTAGTAAACCTTGCGGACCTCCGGTCTCCGCCGAAGCCAGTGAGCGATGCTTTCCGCACTGGCCGCCTGTTTTTCGAGCCGGACGGCCAGGGTCTTGATCCCCCGTTCCAGAAGAAAACAGTCGAACGGCGCAAGGCACGCGCCCACCGTCTTGGCATAGAACCGCAGTTTCTCCGCAAGCTCGGGAGTCTTCGTCACCAGAAAGCCCGCCAGCGCGTCGTTGTGCCCGCCGAGATACTTGGTCCCGCTGTGCACAACGATGTCCGCCCCCAGTTCCAGCGGGTGCTGAAAAAGCGGCGAAAGAAACGTGTTGTCCACGATCAGAAGCGCTCCTGCCGAGTGCGCGATCTGGGCCACGGCCGCGATGTCCGAAACCTGCATCGTGGGGTTGCTGGGCGTTTCCAGGTACACCGCTTTCGTGTCCGGCTGCAGTTTCTTCCGGACGTTTTCCGGATCCGTTGTGTCGGTAAAATCGAACCGCAGCCCCGCCAGAGCGGAAATATGCCGGAAGAGCCGCAGAGAGCCGCCGTAAAGGTCATCTCCCGCGATGATGTGTCCGGAAGCCTCGAAGATGTTCATCAGGGCCGTTTCCGCCGCCATGCCGCTGGAAAACGCAATGGCGTCCACGCCGTTCTCCAGTTCGGCGACCCGGGCTTCCAGCGCGGCGCGGGTCGGATTCTGCAGCCGCGAGTAACTGTATTCGGGTTCCACGCCAACGCCCTCGTGAACAAAAGTCGCCGCCTGAAAGATCGGCGTCGTTATCGATCCGCAAGCGGGCTTCGGACATCGTGTCGAATGCACGCATAAGGTGTCTTTTTCATACATTTTCGCATTTCCTCCTCAGATCCCGGTCGCTGTTCCGGACTTTGTTAAATTTCCAACCCCAGCAAAATGGCGACGACCGTGTTGGCCTCCATGGCGGCGGCAATACCGACCCGCGGCGAAGCCGGAGCGAGTTCAGCCGAGATCCCCGAAACCAGATCGCCCACGAGGTAAAGATTCTTACCCGCTTTGCGGACCCGAATGTCGTTGGACTTGCCGAAACCCGCCAGCCCGGACGCCGCGACGACCGGGATCCCACTGTCGGCCAAAGCGCCGATCAGCATGGTCTTCGCATCAGCCTTGTCGAAGGCTTCCACCACGACGTCGCAACCGGCAAAAACCTCTGGAGTGTTCTCCCCGGTCAGCCGAAGGTCGCGGAAATCCAGTTCCAGTTCGGGATCGATCCTGCGCAGATTTTCCGCCAGCGCCCCGGTTTTCTTTTGCCCAACCTGATCCGCGAAGAAGAACTGCCGGTTCAGATTGCTCGCCGAGACCACGTCGAAATCAGCCGCGACGAACAGGCGGATCCCGGCACGAACCAGATGAGCGAGCACATTCGACCCGAGTCCGCCCAGGCCGGCAACTCCGATCTTCGCGCGTTCGAGGACAGCCCGCTGGGCGTCGTTCAGATACGGATTGACGTTCATCAACCGCCTCCCACCATGGAAAACAGATTGAGCGTGTCCCCGTCGTTCAGCTCGAAACTCTCCAACGGATCCTTTTCGGTCAAAATCTTCCCGTTCCATTCGAGGATCAGGTTTTTCGTCCCCACTTTCCGCGCCTGCAGAAAGCCGAGGATCTTTTCGCCGGACGAGAATTCTGTTTCCTTCCCGTTCAAAATCACTTTCGCCATTTCATTTCCTACCAATTTGGTCGTGTATTTCTTCAAAAAAACACAGAAATCCAAAACGTCTGTATTTTACCTTAATATACACCAAAAAATGAAGTTGTCAAGTGGATATACTACCAATTTCGTAGAATTTTTGAAATTTTCTTCCACCCTCTACAGCCGAGACAGAAAAATTTCTTTACAGGAAGTTAAAGGCGACCGAGGATGCTGCTCCCCTGGTCGCCCTCTGAAAAGAAGAAATCGTTCCGCTGGCGATATCCCTCGGTGGTGCTCCCTGCCAATCGTGAGAAGGAGGGTTGAAAATGATTCAATAATATTGCTCAACATAGCTGTACGCTTTGTTAAAGACTTCCTGATCCTTGATCCGGTACTTCCGCATGATGATATCACGCAGATTCTTGCTGACATCTTTTCTGCCGGTCGATGTGTTTTGCCAGCCGGGGAAACGTACGATCCGGACGATGCCG
>JAFSMO010000060.1 GCA_017447865.1 Thermoguttaceae bacterium | reverse complement strand
CCCGCGGATTAGGCGGATTGGGCGGATTAAGGCGGATTTTTTTAAATAGAATAAAAAGATTTTTAAATAAAAAAATGATTTAGGTGTGGATCAAAAGAAAATCAATTTTTATTTCCTTTTAATCCGCCTCGATCCGCTTAATCCGCCTAATCCGCGGGGCCTTTTTCGGCCTGCGATTTCTTGCGGGTTCGGTGTTTAGCGTGAGATTTTTATTCGTGTTCGGCTTACGCCGAACTTGACCGGCGAGGACGCCGGCCCTCCGTATTTCTATTTTGCCTTAAACGGGATCTCGTACATTTTCGCGAATCTTTCCGCCTCGGACCCTTCCGGGGCGCAGATCGTCAGGTTCGGGCAGTCCGAGAACGCGCGCCATCCGATCTCCTTGACGCTTCCGGGAACCTCGACCGACGTCAAGGACTTGCAACTGTCAAACGCGCCGCCACCGATCTTCGTCACGCCTTCAGGAATCACGACGGTTTTTAAGGAATGGCATTTACAGAACGCGCCGCCACCGATCTCCGTCACGCCCTCAGGAATGACGATGGACGTTAAGGACTCGCAGCCACTGAATGCCGAATCTCCAAATTTCGTTACGCTTTCCGGGATCTCGAGAGACTTTAAAGACTCGCAATCCAGGAAAATCCCGCTTTCCAGGACGGTCAAACTTTTGGGAAGGACGATGGACGTTAAGGACTCGCAGCTAACAAACGCATAAGGGCCGATCTCGGTCACGCTTTCGGGGATCACGAGGGACGTTAAAGAGGCGCAGCCACTGAACGCATTTTCTCCAATCACTTGCAAGCCTTCGGGAATCTGGTACTCTTTCGTGGAACAAAGGCACGCAACCAGTTTCTTGCCGTCTTTGGTCAGCAGGGCGGGACCGTCGGCCTTGAAACGAGGATGGTCGGGGGAAATGGACCATTCTTTCAAATTCATGCAGCCGGCAAATGCCCCATCGATTTTCTTTACGCTGTTCGGAATGACCACCTCAGCCAAGGAATCGCAGCACTGGAACGCATCTTCTCCGATCTCAGTCACGCCTTCGGAAATTTCTATTGACGTTAATGCAAAGCAAAAAGAAAACGCCGCGATTCCAATCTTCTTTACGCTTGGGGGAATCCTGACGGACTTTAAGGACGCGCAGCATCCGAAGGCCGAGTCTCCGATCACCGTTACACCTTCAGGAATTTCGATGGACTTCAAGGATTTGCACTCCATGAACGCATTCTCTCCAATGGTCTTCACCCCTTTGGGAAGGGTAATGGATTTTAAGGCTTTGCAGTCCCCAAAAGCCTGCTGCCCGATCTTCTTTACGCCCTCGGGAATGGTGACAGACGTCAGAGATTCGCAGCCCTGCAGCAGGCCGAACTCAATTACCGTCACCCCTTTGGGGATCACGAGGGATTTTAAAGAACTGCAGGCACCAAACGCCGATTCTCCAATCTTCGTCACGCTTTCGGGGAGCTTGATTGACGTTAAAGATTCGCAGCGCGCGAACGCGTCGTCTCCGATTTTTTTCACGCCCTCGGGAATCTCGACGGACGTTAAGGATTTGCAGCCTTCAAACGTCCTTTTCCCGATCGCCGTCACCCCTTTGGGAATGACGACCGAGGTTAAGGAACTGCACCCCAGGAAGGCTTCGTCTTTGATCTTCGTCACGCTTTGGGGAATGACGACCGATTTCAGGGACTTGCACCCGTTGAAGGCGCGCTCTCCGATCGTCTTCACGCCTTCAGGAATGACGACGGATTTCAGGGATTCGCAGTCCGTGAACGCATCGTCAAGGATTTCCGTCGTGCCGTCGGGGATCACGACATCGGTCTCCTCGCCGAAGAAATAGGCGATTTTCTTTCCGTCCCAGTCAAACGAGTCCCGGCTGGTCGGGTTGGAGAGGGCGATCGTCGGGATCAGGAGGAACGAAACGCAGAGCAGGGGAATGAAAAAACGAAACATTGGAAGGGGCCTTTCGATTTTTTGGAGTGCGGTGATACAGTCGCGCAAGCGACATTCACCGCTTTCCCTTGCGGCAATACCGCCTCGCAGAGGCGTTTGCCGCTGAAGCGCGCTGGGCGTTTCCCACGGGAAAAATCTTTTTTCGATGGGATCATTTTTCGGTCGCTAAGTGAAAGCGGCAAAGGAAGCCTTCGGCTTCTGTATTGCCGCACTCCAAAGAATTAATTCACGCCAAACTTTTCTTTGATCAATTCCAGCGACTTTTCCACGGTCTCTTTCGTCGGCTGGTGGCCCGTGGCGTGGTTGAAGAGGTGGATCTCCAGGCGTGGGTTGAGCTGCTGCGCGCGTTTGAGCTGCGGGCGCGTCTGCTCGCCGTCCGCTTCGCCCGCGATCAGGATGAACGTCACCGGGCGCAGCGCGAGCAGTGAACTGTGCTCCAGGCCGGTCTTTTGGAACGACGCGATCTTTTCGGGACCCCAGTACCACGGCGCGTCCCAATTCGTGTCCTCCCAGCGCATCCCGAAATCGCTCGCCCAGATCAGCGAGATCCGGTCATCGAGCGAGCCGGCGTAGAACGACATTTTGCCGCCGAGCGAGTGCCCCGCGATGCCCAGCCGCTTCGCGTCCACGCAATCCTGAGCGGCGAGAAAATCGATCGCCAGGCGCGTGTCGGCCGTGAGTTTTCCCATCCCGGTCCAGGTCGGCTGGTCCGCGAGGAGCTTTTCCGCCGCGCGTCCCCACCAGCGGAGGCCCTGCTTCTGGGCGGTCCCGTCCGGGTCGGCGAGCAGATTGTACGGGTACGGCTCGACGCAGGCCACCACGAAACCCTGGCGGACGAGCTGACGGCCGAATTCCGCGTACTCACGCCCCGGCGGCATGCGTTTTTTCGTCGCGAGGTCGTAGCCGCACATCCGGTCCGCATCGTAAAACGGCACGACGAACCCGGGGCGTTTCTCCCCCGGTTTCAGATCCAGAGGCTTCAGAAGGAGGACCTTCTGGCGCGTGTCCGGACTGTTCTGCTGAAGAAAAAGCTCGGCGCGGAATTCGGGAGTTTCAAACGTTTCCACGGACGTGACGGTCGGCTCGAAGTCGTAATTTTGCGGCTTGCCGAGCGCCTCCAGCCAGACTTCGCGCTGAGCGTACGCCGGGAGCGCCGTGAAAAAAACGAGGAAAAAAAGAAGGGAAGAACGCATAAGGAACGGGCTTTCTTTTTTATGTGGAGTGCGGCAATACAGAAGCCAAAGGCTTCATTTGCCGCTTTCACTTAGCGGCCGAAAATTTTGGCGTCCCCAAAACGATTTTCTCGTGGGGAACGCCCAGCGCGCTTCAGCGGCAAACGCCTCTACGAGGCGGATTGCCGCAAGGGAAAGCGATGAATGTCGCTTCGCGACTGTATCATCGCACTCCAAACGACCAAAGAGATTAATCCACCAGATCGCCGATGAGCATGATCTTGCCGACCCACCAGTTCGTACCGTCGTATTTCGGGTCGCCGTCCTCGTAGCTCTTCACGGCGTGGCGGTCAGGCTGGACCGAGTCGATCTCCACCGTGATTTCGTGGACCGCTTCCGGGTTTTGCTCGTCGTTGAAGCACCAGAGCGTCGCCAGCCGGTACCAGCTGCAGTAACTGTCGAACCGCTTGGACGGTTTTTCGGCGCGCTTCCCGTCAACCGTCACGTAAACCTGAGCCGCGTTGGGGCCCAAAACGTCGTAGAGTTTCGCCATCGTGCCGCGGAATTTGAACGTCAGAGTGCTGCCGGGCTTGCCGGAAAACCACAGTTCACCCGTGCGGTTGGTGAAGCCGTAATTCGGCTCGCCCTCTTCGACCTTCTTCCACTCGCCCTTGAGCATTTCGGGCGTGATGCTGACCATCTTGGCGTTTTCGTAGTTTCCTTCGATGAAGACCCTTTCGAGCCACGGCGCGTGGTAGATCCCGGGCAGATCCTTCATTTTCTCGAAGCCCGCTTTAATGTCGGCCAGATAAAGCTCGTGGCCCTCATCGCCCGGGTGGACGCCGTCTTTCGCGAAGAGGATCACGCCTTCCGGCGCTTCGTCGCCTTTCATGATCAGTTTCCCGTCATCGACCATCTGCGCGACGCGTTTTCCGAAATTAATGGTCGGGATCCCGTAGAATTCGGCGAGCACTTCCATCGCTCCGGCGGAGCGGGCGAGTTTGCCGGCCTGGTAGTCGCCGATCGTGGCGACCGTCACGGTGTACACGAATACGATGTCGGTCTTCGGATTGTGCTTCCAGATCTGACGCACGATCCCCTCCATCTGCTTCCAGATGTTGACGGGATTGTTGCTGCCGTCATTGGTCGCGAACTCGACGAAAACCAGGTCGGGATCGTGACGCAGAACGTCGTAGCCGAGACGGAAAACGCCGAGGTCAGACCCGGTGCCGCCGATGGCCGCGTGAATCTCGTTGATCTTCGCGTTCGGGAACATCTCGCCGAGGAATTTGGAAGTCTTCGGCCGCCAGCCGTTCTGAGCGGTGATCGAGCCGCCGAAGTACGCGATGGTCACGGTCTCACCGGCTTTCAGCTTAGCGATGGTGTTTCCGATCCCCATCCGGGGGCAGCAGTCGAAGGATTCCAGTTTTCCTTCCATGGCGCGATCCATCATCTCCTTGGCGCGATCCATCATGTTCTCCCTGGCGCGATCCATCTTCTCCTTGAAGTCAGGCATACAGGGGTAGGTAGAGTATTTCAGGATTTCGGGGGGAATGTAGGGAATGAAGGAAAGACCCCCGGCGCGGACGGTCACGGCCAGGAAAAGAAAGAAGAAGACGGTCAAAAGTTTTTTCATGAGTGGCTCCTTGAGGGTAAAAGGGGGAAGTTGGGAAAGGGTGATTCAAAGTACGAGCGGCGGATTCGGTCTGGTGAGGCTGAAAAAGCCGTTCCTGCTTGATTTATTTCTCCGGTTTTTGCAGCGGAATGTACTGCAGCGGCGTGGCGGACGGTGCGTTCGCGGCTTCGACGGCCTGGCGGTACAAAATCTCCTGCGCCCGGATTTTTTCCTGATTCTTGCCGGGCTTGCGCTTCTTCCACGTGCCGTCCGGCTGAAGCTCGTGCGACTTCTGATTGTCCGCGAGGTAAAGGTTCAGCGCGTTGAGGATCCGTTTTTTCAGCGGCTGGGCCAAAACCGGGAACAGAATTTCGAGGCGTTTATCCAGATTTCGCGTCATCCAGTCGGCGCTGGCCAGATAAACCTCCGGGTCGCCGGCGTTCTGGAAGTAGAAAATTCGCGCGTGTTCCAGAAAACGGTCAATAATCGAAAAGACCTGAATGTTTTCCGAAAGCCCGGGGATTCCCGGCTTCAGGCAGCAGATCCCGCGGACATTGAGCTGAATTTTGACCCCACGCTGGGACGCGCGGTACAGCGCCTCAATGACGCCTTTGTCCTCCAGTGCGTTCATCTTGGCACGGATGCAGCCGGGCTGCTCCGGCGTGGAGACCGTGATCTCACGCTCGATCAACTCGATGAACCGGCGCCGCAGCAAACCTGGCTCGACGGTGAGCCGATTCCAGCCGACGGCTTCGGAGTAGCCCGTCAGAATGTTGAAGAACGCGGCGATGTCGGCGGTGATCTCCGGGTTGCAGGTCATCAGCGCGATGTCGGAGTACAGTTTGGCCGTCTTGTCGTTATAGTTTCCGGTCGAAAGATGCGCGTACCGAACGATCCGGCCTTTTTCACGGCGGATGATCAGGAGGGCCTTGGCGTGCGTCTTGAAGCCGGCGATCCCGTAAATGACGTGGCATCCGGCGTCTTCGAGCTGCTGGGTCCAGCGAAGGTTCCGCGACTCGTCGAACCGTGCGCGCAGCTCCACCAGAACGGTCACTTCCTTGCCGTTTTGCGCCGCTTTGATCAGGGCTTTGACGATCGGCGAGTTGCCGCTCGTGCGGTAGAGCGTCTGCTTGATCGCGAAAACGTTTGGATCGCTCGCAGCTCTTTCGAGGAAATCCACCACCGGCGTGAATCTTTCGTACGGCATGAAAAGCAGGACGTCACTTTGCGCGATGCGTTCATAAAGGTCCGCGCAGTTTTTCAGGTCGGCCGGAGTGACGGGCTTCCAGTCCGGGTAGTGCTCGCTCTGGAGTCGGAAGTTTTCGGCCAGTTCCGTCAAAATCCCGGCGTCGAGTGGGCCTCGCACGTCGTAAATGTCGCGGTTCTGAACATTCAGCATCTCGGCGAGTTTGCGCCGGATCGAGACGTCGGCCCCTTCCGAAATTTCCAGACGCACGACGTCCTGACGCTTGCGGGAAATGACCGCGTTTTCCACGCTCTGAAGGTAATCGGTCTGACCGGCTGAAATGGAAACGTCTTCGTCGCGGGTAATTCGGAAAATCGCGTGCGAGAGCACCTCGCAGCCCGGAAAAATCAGGTCGGCGTTTTGTGCAATGATTTCTTCCAGAAAGACGAAATTCGTACGCTCGGTCGAGGCGTGAAAACGCACCAGACGCGAAAGCTGGTCAGGAACGGGAACCACAGCCAGTTTTTCTTCGCAGGCTTCCGGAATCTGAGGCTTTTTACGCCCTTTTTTCCGCGGTACGTACGTCCCCAGATCGGAAGATTTCAGGGCCGAAATGCTTGCAGGAACACGGAGACGAAGAGCGACGTGAAGCTGAAGCGCCGGAAGAATCGGCATCGGGTTGAAGTCTTCGATCGCCAGAGGCGTAAGGACCGGGAGGATCTCATCCGCCAAATAGTTCCGCAAATACGCGGTTTCCTGCTCGTTCAAATCTCGCAGGCGCGAAACCGAAAGCCCGAACTGGGGGAGTTCCTCCAACATTTCGAGGATCTCGTTCGACTGCGTTTCCAGCAGAGCGTGGGTTTTGGTGGAAATCGCGTTCAAAAGCCCGGACGCTTCTTTCGATTCGTTGGTGACTTCTTCGAGCCCGGAGCGTTCCCGCTGGAGCGCATTCCCCATGCGGATCCTGAAGAATTCATCCAGGTTGGAACTGGAGATCGCAAGGAATCGGAGCCGTTCCGCGAATGGAACCTTTTCGTCGAGGGCTTCCTGAAGGACCCGCTCGTTGAACGCGAGCCAGCTCAAATCACGAGCGATGAAATTATCCGGGAGTCCCGTCGGTATTTTATGCTTTTTGGGTGACATAAATGAAAAAATGAGGTTTTAAGTGAGGATTGATCAGCTCCTGAAAAAGACTTTCAAACCGAAAACGTCCTCGAACATTCGGCCCTGACTGCCAAGGGAACGAATTTTCAGGAGCAGCGTGTCGTCCGGCGGCAGGATGATGTACAAATCGTTCCCCTCGCGCGTGAACTGAAGCGTATCAGGGTCGATGAAATTGCCGTGGTTCAGCGCGTCCGCCACTCGCAAAATGGCGGCAAGTTTCGCAATCGCCACACGAGTTTCCCGTGAGAGCGACATGTAGGACTGATGCGATGGTTTCGGCCCGGCCCGAAAACTGTAGCGTGCGATGTAGGCGGTCATTTCCGTTTCATTGTCGCGCAGACCGAAAATCTCCGAGTTATTGATCAGGTAAAAGGAATGCTTGTGGAACGACCGGTTGTTCACGAAGCAGCCGGAATATTGCAAAATGGCCGCGACGCGAAGCAGGAGGCACGCCCTCTGCGGGAGCGCGTGTTCCGTCTGCATCTCGTTGAAGATCCGGATCGCCAGTTTTTCCGTTTGGGTCGCAGAATTCAGGTCCACGCGGTACTTCTCGGCCAGCGAGCGGGCCGCGTCCAGAACGTCATTCTGGTAGTCGAGATTTTCCAGACCCCAGACTTCACTGGCGAGCACGCGCAAAACGCCGTGGCGCATGGAAGTCGAGCCGACCAGGAAGGACGGGACGTTCGTCCGCTGGAAAATTTCCTGGTAGGTCAAAAGAGCCGGGACCGTCATTTCGGCGGTCTGGAAATTAATGCCGAAAGTCTGACAAAGCTGAGGGGTTTCCATTTTCAGGCATCGCTCGACCAGTCCGTCAAAACGGCTCATGCGCACGGATTCCAGCCCGCCGATTCTGGATGGCCGTCCAACCTGCTTCGCCACAAAACGCGGCTCCGACCCCATCGCCAGCGCGACGTCGATCTCGTGGAACGGGAAGTACGCCTCGGCGGAGGTGAGCGTTTCGTGAATGGCGTGGCGGAAAATCGCCGCGTTGTTTTCGAGAGAGTCGTTCGGATCCGTGAGGAATTCCCGCATGCGGATCGTGCCGATGTTCAGGATCTGCGAATTAATGACCGTGCCGCCGCGAAGGATCGCCAAAAGCGTACTCCCGCCGCCGACGTTCACGATCAGAACGTTTTTCGTTTCGTCGCGGGGGAAGCTGGCTCCCAGTTCCTCCTGGATCGCGGTGACGGAAAACAGAATTTCCTCCGAGGAATCAATGACTTTCACGTCCAAACCCGTGGAGATCTTGATCCGGTCGATGAAAATGTCGGCGTTGGAGGCCTCACGGATCGAGGCGGTCGCTACGATTCGAACGTACTCGACGCCGTACTGTGCGAAGACCTTCTGGAACATTTTGAGGATTTCGATCCCGGCACGCATCGACTGGGCGGAAAGGCCGCCGCGCTGGAAGGTTTCTTTGCCGAACCAGACGCCGCGGTTCAACTGTTCAATGATTTTCAGCCGGCCGTCGCTGTATGACTCGGCAATCGCGGCACGGATCGAGTTCGTTCCAATATCGACCGCGGCGAGGATCTTCGGCGGGAGGGTTTCACCGACGGATTGAAGTGTAAGATCGTCAGACGTTTCCATGCTTTTTCACCTTATGGCTGAACGACTTTCAGGACTTCACGGAAGGACGGGCCGCTTCCGCCTTTTCCAACGACTTTGCAGGTGAATTTGACGGGCAGGTAGCGCACCTTTTCACCGTCCGCGGTCACGAAATTGTCCCCTTTCTGGAGGATGATGTACTGGAACGGCATCTCGCCGAACGCTTTGTCCCCCGCGGGCTGGCACGGGAACCAGAAGCCGTGGCCTTCTTCATCCACCAGGTAAAATTCCGCGTAGCAGTGCTCCGGGACCCAGACGATTCGGGCGGGGATCCCCTTTGCGCGGCAGATCGCGATGAAGAGGGAGGAAAGTTCTTCGCAGTCGCCCGTTCCGTCTTTCAGGGCCGCCACCGCGCCTTTGAGTTTCCCGTTTTCGTACCGAATATTCGCCTGGACCCAGTCGTAAACCTCCTCGATCTCGTCCCAGGCGTTTTTCGCGTCCTTCCCGATTTCCTTGGCGAGTTTCTGGATCGCTTTATCCTTCACCTCGATTTTCGGGGAGGGGCCCAGGTAGATGAGAAACTTTTTGAGCTCTTTTTTGTCGGTGAGTTTTTGGAACTTTTCCGGGTTTTCAGGCTTGACCTGAGCAAAAGACTCGCATTCGAAGCGCGTGACGACTTCGGCTTCTTCCCCGGCGGGGAGGCTCGGGATCGTGACGATCATGAGGGCGGAGCCGCCTTTCTGCTTTTTGATTTGGACTTTCGAGTAAGGCGAGTGGCGTTCCTCTACGATTTTGACTTTCTGTTCGGGCCAATTCACCGGGATCGGGACCGTTCCGACGGCGTTTTTCAGAGGGGCGTCGCCTGCTTTGACGAGGATCCCCGCTTCCCAGTACTGGGTTTTGTTTTCTCCCAGCTCGCAGCCGCCCTTGGGGAGTTCATTCCCATCCTCGTCCACGTCCTTTTTAAACTGGGCGTTGGCGGAAAGGGAAAGGAGGGCAAAAGTCAGAGCCAAACCAAAAATGAAGGTGAAACGTTTCATGATTTTTCCTTTTATTAATTTTCTCTCCTTGACGGGAAGGGGGTTTTGTGTTATACTAAGTGAATCAGAGTACGCGCCGCCTTTGCAAATGCGGGGAGGCTTTCCGTTTTTCATCCATGAACACGCCATGAACGAATCCGAACCATTACTGGAAATCCGTCACCTGAAAACGTCCTTTTTTACCGAGGAAGGAGTCGCCCAAGCCGTCGATGATGTTTCCTTCACCATCCCGCGAGGGAAGACCGTCGGCGTGGTCGGCGAGAGCGGCTGCGGAAAATCCGTCACCGCCATGTCCGCCATGGGGCTGATCCTGCCGCCCGGGAAGGTCGTGGGAGGTGAGATCCTTTTCCATGACCGGGAGACCGGGAAGGCGGTGGATCTTCTCAAGCTTCCGGAGGCCGAGATGCGGAAGTACCGCGGCGGCCACCTCGCGATGATTTTCCAGGAGCCGATGTCGTCGCTCAACCCGGTTTTCAGGATCGGGAAGCAGATCGCGGAGGCGATTGAGCTTCACACGCCGGGAATCACGAAAAAGGAAGCGCTTGCCCGGGCGGTCGAAATGCTCAAAAAGGTTCGGATCCCCGAGCCGGAACTGAGGGCGAAGGACTACCCGCACAATTTTTCGGGCGGGATGCGTCAGCGGGCCATGATCGCGATGGCGCTCTCCTGCGGCCCGGATCTTCTCATTGCGGACGAGCCGACCACCGCGCTCGACGTGACGATCCAGGCGCAGATACTCGAATTGCTCAACGATTTGAAGCGGTCCTCCGGAATGTCGATCATGATGATCACGCACGACTTGGGCGTCATCGCGGAAATGGCGGACGAAGTGGTCGTGATGTATGCCTCAAAGGTGGTGGAAAAGACCGACGCGAAAACGGTTTTTACGAAGCCGACGCACCCGTACACGCTGGGGTTGCTTGAGGCGCGGCCTGAGCTTGGAAACGAGGATTCGTACGGTGGGAAAAAGGAGCTTTACTCGATCCCGGGAATGGTCCCCAGCCCGCTGAACTTTCCAAGTGGGTGCAAATTCCATCCGCGGTGTCCGAAATGCAGGCGCATTTGCCGAGAAAAGGAGCCGGAACTGGTGGAAATCGCGCCGGGGCATGAGGTCCGGTGCCACTTTGCGAAAAAATGAGTGGAAGGCGGTAATGGAGGCCGTAGGCCGAAATTACGCGCCAGTTTAACTCACTACGGACTATGGGAGGCGGTAATGGAGCGCGTAGCGCGGAATTACGCGTTTTTCGCCCGTGGTGATTTAACCGGCGCGTAATTCCGGCCTGCGGCCTTCATTACCGCCTCCCATTTACGCGTAATTCCGCGCTACGCGCTCCATTACCGCCTCCCGTTCGTCCGTGGTGGTTTAGGCCGGCGCGTAATTCCGGCCTGTGGCCTCCATTACCGCCTCCCATCTACGCGTAATTCCGCGCTTCGCGCTTCATTACCGCCTCTCATTTATTGGCGGAAATTCATGTCGCACGTGACTCCGCCGGAGGCCGGCAGGTACGAGCACCGGACGTAATCCGCGACCATGCGCTGCGCGCTGAAGCGCCACGCCATCGTGCTCAGCGAGTTCATCATCCGCTCGATCCAGAGGTTCGGCAGACCGTTCGCGTCGCGATTGTAGTAGAGCGGGATCACTTCGTTTTCCAAAACGCTCATCAGGGATTTGGCGTCCCGGTCGTCCATGATCTCGTCGTTCGAGTGGGACGTTCCCGTTCCAATGGCGAAACCGTTGGTTCCGTCGTAGGCTTCGGCCCACCAGCCGTCCAGAACGGAGCAGTTCAGAACGCCATTCAAAAGGGCTTTCTGGCCGGAGGTCCCTGAGGCTTCCAGCGGACGGCGCGGATTATTGAGCCAAACGTCCACGCCCTGGATCAGGTGCCGGGCCACGTTAATGTCGTAGTCCTCCACGAAGACGAATTTATTCTTGAAATGCGGGTCTTTGCGCAGGTTCGCGATGCGCTGGATGAACTCTTTGCCCGGTTTGTCGGCCGGGTGGGCTTTTCCTGCGAAGACGAACTGGATCGGGTGCTCTGAGTCGTCGATCAGTTTGAGGAGCCGCTCCCAGTCACGCAGCAGAAGCGTCGCGCGTTTGTACGTGGCAAAACGGCGGGCGAAACCGATCGTCAGCGCGTTCGGATCCATCTGGACGCTTTCCACCTCTCCGCGCCGGGCGGCCTGGCGGGTCACGCGGCGGCTCACGAATTCCAGCATCAGCGACTTCAGCGAAACGTGCGTCTCCCAAAGCTCGGCCGGGTCGATCTTCTGAATGTCTTTCCACGGCTCGGCGGTCCAGTTCGAGTCCATCCAGTTCGGGTCGAAGTAACGGTCAAGCAGTTTTTCCATCTGCCACGCCATCCAGCTCTGCATGTGCACGCCGTTCGTGATGTGCCCGATCGGGATCTCATTTTCCGGACGGACGGGCCAGAGGCTCGACCACATGCGGCGCGAAACGATCCCGTGGAGGCAGCTCACCGCGTTGGCGTGGCGCGAAAGTTTCAGCCCGAGGACCGTCATGCAGAACGATTCATTCTGGTCGTAAACGTTCACGCGGCCCATGGCCATCAGCTGGTGGAAGTCAATTCCGAGCTGGTTCTGAAGAGGACCCAGGTGCTCGCCGACGAGCTCGGGCGAGAAACGGTCGTGACCGGCCGGGACTGGCGTGTGCGTCGTGAAGCACGTGGCCTGAGCGATCCGGCGGACTGCTTCGTCGAACGTGATGCCGTCCTCTTCCATGCTGTACCGCACGGCTTCGAGCGTGGCGAACGCGCAGTGGCCTTCATTCAGATGGAAAACGCCGGGGTGAATTCCCAGAGCGTGAAGCGCGCGGACGCCGCCGATGCCGACGACCATTTCCTGACGGATACGCATCCGACTGTCGCCGCCGTACAGACGCGAGGTCAGGCTCCGGTCCGACTCGTTATTTTCGGGGAGGTCGCAGTCGAGCAGGTAGAGCGTCACGCGGCCCACTTCCATCTGCCAGACGCGGGCGTAGATCGGTTCGTGCGTCGTTTCGATCTTCACGATCAGCGGCTCGCCGTCCTTGATGACCTGCTTCATGGGGAGGTTTTCGATGTTCGTGCGTAAATATTCCTCTTCCTGCCAGCCCTCGGCATTCAGACGCTGCTTGAAGTAGCCTTGGTCGTAGAAAAGCCCGACCGCGACGAGCGGGACGCCCAGGCCGCTGGCGCTTTTGATGTGGTCGCCGGCCAGAATGCCCAGACCACCGGAGTAGATCGGGACCGATTCGTGAATTCCAAATTCGAGGGAGAAATAGGCCACCGGTTTGGAACCGAGCACGCCGACGTTTTCCGCGGCCCACTGGGGGCGGGTCGTGATGTACTGGTTCAGGCGGCGGTAAGCGTAATTGATTCGGCTTTCCATCACCATTTCGTTCGCGCGCTGCTCGAGGGTTTCCGGCGTGAATTCGCGCAGAAGGGCGATCGGATTGTGCGCCAGTTCCCGCCAGCGTTCCGGCGCGAGGTCACGGAACATCGCCACGACGTCATGATGCCAGCACCACCAAAGGTTTTGGGCGATTTCCCAGCATTTATCGTAAAGGGACTTTTGATTGGAAGTCAAAGTGCTCATAAAATTCTCCTGATCTCAAGAAGAGTCTGACAATTAATTATAAGGAATAGTCCAATTTTGCTCTATTTTACACAAATTTCGAAAAATTGCAAGGTGATTTACGGGAAGTTTTGAAAGAAAAAAGAAGAAATCCTGATGAAATTCGGGTTCATCAGGAGCAGATGTTTCTGAAAGATTCAATTTTCTGGTGAATAGAGCAGGGGGCCTCAAGGTACGGTTGCCTTGAAGCCCCGAGAAAAGGAGGACGTTTTTATTCGCCTGTGACCGAGGAATCACTGATGACGGTCTGCGTCAGACGGCGGCCAGGGTCATCCGTGCCGTTTTGGTCCGGACGGCTGCGCGTAACGACGCCGATCGTGTCGGAGAAGTGCGAGGGCGTGTAAACCCACACGCCGCCCACGACGTAAGCGTTCGCCGAGCCGCTGATGTAGTCCGAGACGTCGAACGTAATCGGGTCATAGATGGAAGCCTGCAGCGGCGCGTTCACCCAGTAGGACTGATCCAAAGAGACAATGCCCTCGGAAACGTCACCGCACTCATCGATGATGGCATCGCGGACGGCACTCAAACCGCCGACGATTCCAATCACGAGGACGGTAATGAGAAGAATCCATTCAAACGTCAAAACGCCGTTTTCTTCACGCCAAATCTGGTTCATTCTGTGTGTCATTTTGCAATCCTTTCCAAAATGTGGGTTTTTGCCAATTTTTCAGTTTCATTCGTTTTGAATTTTGATTTCAATCTGCGGGTTGTTCGTGCCTGCAGAGTTGAAAGAGTTGAACGGTTTAATAGAGTTGCATTAATTGTGTCAATCAGACCGATTGCTCCTGAATTTCTTCTCATGAGGGAAGAAATTTTGAAAAAATTTGCAATTTGTGCATTTTCGGCCGTTTTGTTTCCCTGCTTATTTTCGTTAAATTCGTTAAAATTTACCTTTTTTGTATTTTTTTTGTCTTAAAGAGTCATATCTGATACGATATTGAAATGACACAGCAGGCCGAAAATGATGATTTTGGGAAACATTTGAAAGAACGTGGGGATTTTATGTTGAAAAAAATCAACATTTCGGTCTGGTGACAGAAATATTCCCCCTACAATCGATACAATCCCTAAAATCGGAATGATTTTTATTTTACGTGTTGACGAAACGCAACATTTGAGGTATAATTCAGGGAATTAAGTCTTCGCGGATTCCCTTTTGGGGCCCGGAAGGAATCCAAATCGGTCCGATGACGTTCATTTTTTCCCCTTTCGATTCCATGATGCAAAAACTTCCTATTCCCGGCAGATTCCTCTTTCGTATGGAAATTTCCTGCAAATACAAGGAAAACCTCGAAAATCTCAATGAACTTCCTGCAGATTATGAGTTTCCGGATTTTGAATCTCTGGAGGCTCAAGACAGTGATTCGGCCAATTCCGCCAAAACGTTTCGGGTTCGCGGAGCCTGGAATGAGAACGGGGTGGCGTTTCAGTTTTTTGTTTCGGGAAAAAGCAAAGAGATCTGGTGCAATCGAAACCGCCCTGATGAAAGCGATCGGGTGGAACTTTGGCTCGACACCAGGAACGTTCATGACGTTCATCGGGCCACGCGCTACTGCCACCGGTTTATCTGTCTACCGTGCGGTGAAGGGCAGAATGGCGCGGAACCATCCGTTTTTCTGCTTCCGATCAACAGGACGAAGCAGCTTCCCAACGATATTCCAAATGGGTCCATTCAGGTGAAGTCGAACGTTCAAAGAAACTGCTACTCCCTGTTCGTTTATTTTTCTGCGGGGGCCTTGACCGGTTTCGACCCGGAGGATTTTCAGGATCTGGGAATCAACTGGGCGCTTTTCGACCGGGACTTTCCGGTAAAAACCCTCACCGCCGGCTCCCCGTTTCCGTTCATGGAAGACCCATCCATGTGGTACACGCTGCATTTAGCGAGGAGTGAGGAGGAGTGAGGAGAAGTGAGGGAAGTTAGGAGTTAGGAGTTGCGCTGGTGTGTAATGTTGGTTTCTGAAAGAGTTCAACCTTGAAAACGCGTAATTCCGGCCTTCGGCCTCCATTACCGCCTTCCATTTTTACTCCTCGCTCCTGACTAATTTTAATTCATAATTCATCATTCATAATTCATAATTAAATAAAGTGCGAGATTATACGATAGACGTTCGGGTTCGTTACACGGAATGTGACCCCATGCGGGTCGTGCATCATTCCCGGTATTTTGTTTATTTTGAAATGGCTCGGGTGGAACTGTTCCGGGCGATCGGCGGGAATTTTGACGCGATGGAAAAGAGCGGGAGCTTTATCGTCGTGGTGCGGCTGGACTGTCACTACATCAAGCCAGCGTTTTACGATGATGTGCTGCAGGTTTCGGTCCACGTGGAAAAAATCACGAAGGCGAAAATGGTTCACCACTACGAAATCCGGCGGGATGGCGAGCTGCTGACTGAAGCAAACATTACATTGGCATTAATTAATAAGGAAGGTTCAGTCATTCCGATTCCAAAAGAAATCATGGACGGAATACTCGGAACGGAGGCTCATTGATGACAACTCAAAAAACGAAACCACGTCGTGAGGACGTGAAAGATCTGGATACACTGTGCGAGTACTGTTCCGGAAAATGCTGCCGGTACTTCGCGATGGAAATCGACGAGCCGATCGACTGGGAGGATTTCGACCGCCTGCGCTGGTTCGTCCTGCACGAATATACGACTCTTTTCACGGAAGACGACCACTGGTTTCTGCTGGTGCAGACGAAATGCCGGAAATTGGACGAAAATAATCGGTGCACCGATTACGAGAACCGGCCGAACATCTGCCGCGAGTACACGACGGCCCGGTGCGAGTACGAAGACCACTGGGTTTACGACCGCTATTTCGAAACGCCGGAACAAATCGCGGAGTACGCCGAGGCAGTTCTTGGTCCGCGGGAAGGGGACGATATTCGAACAAAAAGGGGAAATGGGGAAAATATAACGGTGACGTGAAATATTTTTTTACTGGAAAAAAACATTTTTTTTAAAATTTTTCCTTTTTTCGACAAATTTTAGCCGAATTATTTTAAATCCAGCGTATAATGTATAAAAACAATAAGATTTTTTTCAAGGCGAATTAACTTTTCCGTCAAGATTTGTTTATGTCCACTGCTTTGACTAACATAAAAACCAGTCCAGTTTCTTCCATTAAAGAAGATTTTAATGAAGAAACGCTTATTTCGCAGGACGAAATGCCGTTGGAAGTCGAGGTGATCGAGCCTTCCGCGTATTTCGCCTGGCGATTCTGGTTTGATCGTTTCGTGGCTTTGCTTTTGCTGATCCCCGGTTTGCCGATCATGTTCGTGGTCTCGATTCTGCTTTTCCTGACCTCGGATGGACCCATTTTGTACAAGCAGCGCCGCGTGGGAAAGAACGGAAAGATCTTCACCCTGATGAAATTTCGTTCGATGATCCCCGACGCCGAGAAGAAAACCGGTCCGGTCTGGACGAGCGTCAACGACCCGCGAATCACGAAGCTCGGCAAACTGCTCCGCGCATCGCACCTGGATGAACTGCCGCAGATCTTCAACGTTTTGAAGGGTGACATGCTCCTGATCGGCCCGCGTCCGGAACGTCCGGAATTCACGTGCCACCTTTCCAAAGCGATCCCAGGCTACGACAATCGCTCGCTGATCCCGCCGGGAGTGACCGGTCTGGCCCAGATCAACCTTCCGCCGGACACGGACCTGGAAAGCGTTCGCCGCAAGGTGACGCTCGACCTGGAATACATCAAAACCGGGTCGTTCAAGATGGACGTTCAGATTTTCATCACGACGTTCCTGCGTCTGCTCCTTTTGCCGGGTGATTTCTGCATGAAGGTCACGGGCATTTACCGCGAGGTTCACGTTCCGGATTACATGTACCGCCACGTGGAAGACCAGTCGATGTTCCAGACCTACACGGACAAAGAAAAGGGCGAAGCGAAAGAAGAAGCGTAAGATCTTACGTTTTTCACGAAACACCAAATCACGGGACGGGCTAAACGCTCGTCCTTTTTTTATTCATTCTTTGGATTCTTTCCCCCTCCCCCTTTTATTTCGTCTGCGAATCTGATAAAATTGAGAGTCAAGCTGGACCTTTTAACGTGCAAGAAGCCTCCCCTGAAAGGGGAGGTGGCGCGCAGCGCCGGAGGGGTTCCGAACCAGGTGAAAATCCATCCCTTGGCCTGAACCCCTCCACCACCTTCGGTGGTCCCCCTCCCCTTTCAGAGGAGGCTGCTCGTTTTTCCCCTCCATTCCTTTTTCCAATTCAAAAAATTTTTATGAAAACCACCCGCCGAACCTTTCTGAAAACCTCCGCGCTTCTTGGCGCTTCACTTCCCCTCACCGTTCCCGTTCTGGCCGAAGAAGCCGGCGCGCCGGTTGATCCCGTCCCGGCGGCGTATCAGGCACTCTGGAATGACGAGGTAAACTCCGAAATCGACGCGCGGATCGAGAAGTACCGCAAAGCGGACGCCGAATTCACGCTTGAAAACGCCGCCGGCTGCGAGATCTCCGTGACGCAGAAGACGCACGACTTCCTGTTCGGCGCGCATCTTTTCAACTTCGACCAGCTCGGCTCCGACGCCCTGAACGCGAAGTACAAATCGTACTACGGCCGCGAAAGCCTTTTCAACGCCGCCACGCTGCCGTTCTACTGGGCAGGAATGGAGCCGGAGGAGGGAAAAGTCCGGCTTCATCCCGAGTACCGCGATTCGGCCGAGTACTGGAACCAGGTCGCCGAGCCGTGGAACGAAGCACACTGGCGCCGTCCGTGCCCGGAGCCGATCATTGAGTTCTGCGAGAAAAACGGGATCTCGATGCACGGCCACCCGATCATTTACTGCCGTGTCATGCCTTCGTGGCTCAAAGGGCGAATGACGCCGGAATACAAAGAGGAGCTTTGGAAACTCTTCAAGGCCCATGCCGAGCTTTACGTTTCGGAGTACGGTGGCCGGCTTCAGAGCTGGGACGTGGTGAACGAGTCGGTCAACGTGGCGCCGGGAAAGGAACGTCACCCCAACACGCCGGACGACTACACGTTCCGGACTTGGGAGGTCGTTCAGAAAGGCTTCCCGAAAGAGGTGAAGCTTTGCATCAACGACTCGTGGCGGGCGGTCTATCCGCCGTTCATCAAAAGCCTGATTGACCGCGGCGCGAAAATCGACGTGGTGGGGCTTCAAATGCACATTTTCGGCTCCGAACCGATGGAGAAAATCGCCCGAGGCGAGGATTGCATCACGAACGGAACGTCCTGGAAGCCCCGCGATGTGGAGGCGTACCTGCGCGAGCTGGACCTTCTGGGCCGACCGATCCACCTGAGCGAGATCACGATCCCGGCCCCGGGAAATTATGCGCGGGCTTTGGCGATTCAGGCCCGGGTCACCCGCGACATGTACCGGCTTTGGTTCTCGTGGCCGAGCATTTACCGCATCACGTGGTGGAACGTCGTCGATAATTGCGGCTACCGCGGCGAACCGATGGTTTCGGGCCTTTTTACCCGTCAGATGGAGCCCAAACCGGTCTATTTCGTGATGGACCAGTTGATCAACCACGACTGGAAAACGAACCTGACGCTCAAGGCCGACGGGAACGGAAAGATCGCGTTTCGCGGCTTCAAGGGCGAGTATGAACTGAGCTGGACCGGCACCGACGGGAAAACGTACACGAAACGGGTCCAGGTGCAGTGATTTAAAGCCCCCCTCCTTGAGGGGGGTGGCACGTAGTGTCGGGGGGAGTCCGGCGGCGCGTCGTGTAACTCCCCCAGTCTCGCTTCGCGAGCCGGCCCCCTCAAGGAGGGGGCCTTTAAACGCGACGAACCCCTCCACCACCTGCGGTGGTCCCCCTCCCCTTTCAGGGGAGGCTTCCCGAAATTCCCCTCAACCTTTTTTTCACTTCAAGGAACCTTTTATGAAAACCAACCGCCGTACATTCCTGAAAACCTCCGCGCTTTTGGGCGCTTCCCTCACGTTTCCCGCGGTGGCTGCCGCCGCGTCGCTCGCCGATTCCATGCCGGAGGCGAGCTGGAAAAAACTCCCACGCTGGCGCGGGTTCAACCTTTTGGAAAAATTCTGCGGCCGGAACACGCCGTTCGTCGAAGACGATTTCCGCATGATCCACGACCTGGGCTTCAATTTCGTCCGCCTCCCGATGGACTACAAAGGGTGGATCGTGGACGGCGACCGGCGGAAATTCGACGAGAAAACGCTCAAGGAGATCGATCTGGCGGTCGAGTACGGCATGAAGTACGGGATCCACACGATGATCAATTTCCACCGCGCGCCGGGCTACACCGTGGCGAAGCCGCAGGAAAACCCGCTCGTTTGGGACGATCAGGAGACGCTCGACATTTGCGCGCTGCACTGGCAGACTTTCGCGAAGCGTTACGCGGGGATCCCCGGCAAAAACGTGAGTTTCAACCTCTTCAACGAGCCGGCAAACATCGAGATCGGGAAGTTCATGAAGGTCCACCAGACGCTCTGCGAGGCGATCCGCGCCGTGGACCCGAACCGGCTGATCATCTGCGATGGCATGAGCTGGGGGACGAAGCCGACCATGGAGCTGGCGGAGCTGAAAGTCGCCCAGGCGACGCGTGGCTACATGCCGATGGAGATTTCGCACTACCACGCGACCTGGGTCGGCGACTACCTCCGAAACATGAAAAGGCTCCCGACCTGGCCGATCGTGAGCGTGAACGGCCAGCTTTTCTACCCGGGCAAGGCCGGGATCCAGGAAAACCAGAAGGCCCCATCGGTCATCCGTTTCGCGCCGGGCTGCGGCATGACTCAACTCCGTTTCCGCGTCGGTCAGGTCTCGAGTTTTGCGCGGCTTCTGGTCGAAGCGCTCGACGCAAACGGGAAGCCGGGCGCGGTCCTTTTCGACCACTCGTACAGACCGGGCCCAGGCGAGGGGGAATGGTCCGAGGTCGTTTTCAAGGAAGAGTGGAAGTGCTACCAGAATTTCTACCACAAAGACGAGACGGTCGAAATTCCGGCCGGCACGCGCGGCGTTCAGCTCCGGGTCGTTTCGGGCGACTGGATGAGCGTCGAGGAGCTCGGTTTCCGCACTGAAAAAACCGACGGCGAAACGGCCTTCCCGTGCATCGCCTCATGGGGGGATCGGCCGTTTGCGCTGGATCTGGACGTTCAGAACGGCCGACTGGTTGCGGACGGAGCCTCCAAAAAAGACGCGGCGTGGCACTGGAAAGAGTACGTCGAGCCGTGGCAGCAGTGGGAAAAACTCGGCGGCGTGATGGTCGGCGAGTTTGGCGCCTACAACAAAACGCCGCACGACGTGGTGCTCGCGTGGCTGCGCGACCTGATGGGGAACTGGAAGAAAGCCGGCTGGGGCTGGGCGATGTGGAACTTCCGCGGCGCCATCGGAGTCATGAACAGCGACCGCGCCGACGCCCGGTACGTCGATTACCACGGCCTGCAGATGGACAAGAAAATGATGGATCTTCTGCAGGAATTTTAATCGTTTCTCTGCCCCCGAACGAAGAATTCCAGATCGGCCAGCCGGAACGGCTTGGAAAAGATCCCGGCGACGCCGCGTTTCTGCAGGAGGCGCCACTCGTGCGGGCGCGGGTACTCACAGAACGCGGCAAAAACCGGCTTGGGGCGGCGCTTCTGGAGTTTCTGGAACCGCTGCACGGTCGCGGGGGTGAAGTCCGGAAAATCGAAGAAAAGAAAGTCGGTTTTCGTGGCGGAGTCGCCGGTCCACTCGCTGAAAACCCGCGCTTCCTGGCCGTTCCATTTCGTGCGGAGGCAAAAGTCGCGCAGGAGGCGGAACTGGTCGAAATCGTCGCTTTCGATCCGGAAACTCACGGGTTTTTCATCGGGCCAGGGCTTCCGGAAATCGGGGCGCTGGAGCTCGAACAGAGCGCGGTGCTCCGGCTGGCTTTCCGGCGGCAGGGACCAGACGGTCGCCCACCCTTCCGAAAACACCTGGAATTCCAGTGGCATCATCGCGATGAACTCGTACCACCGCAGCGCGTGTACCCCGGCCAGCGGCGAGTCGTTCCGCGCCTCCCCCTCGCACCAGTTTCCCTGCACGGCCAGAACGGGCGCAAGCGGAAAACGCCGGCGCAGCGCCAAAACGTCCGCGGCCGAATACTCCCCCGGCCACGACTGAAGCAGAATGGCAAAATCCGGCAGAAAATCCTCTTTTTTCGGCCCAAGAACGGCCCGCTGGCGCACAGGTTCCGGCAGAGCCTCCCACCAGAGGCGGAACTCCTCCCGGCACACGTCCCCGAGGACGAGCAGACGCGGAACGGATTGGGCGTTTGAACCGGATTGCATCATTTTGGCGAGCGGAAACGAATGGATTAATGACGGACCTAACTCTCCTATTTTACCAGAAAGACGAAATCTTTCAACCCCTCTTTTGAAGTTTTTCAAAAAACTGAAGGACTGGTCTTGACTTTTTGCCGGACTTGGGTACAATGAAGAAAAATTTTAGGTCAGTCAATCGAAAACACTAGTCTGAAAGGTTTGAACCAAAATGGGAAAAGCTCTGCAGGTCAATTCCGATAATTTCGTCAAAGAAGTACTCGAATACGCGGGCGTCGTCCTGGTGGATTTCTGGGGGCCGGGCTGCGCGCCGTGCCGGGCTCTGGCGCCGGTGCTGGACGCTGTTGCGACCGCGAACGAAGGCCGCGCCAAGGTCGTGAAAGTCGACATTGCTGAGTCGGATGACGTCGCGAACCACTACGGCATCACGACGATCCCGACGATCCTCGTCTTCAAAAACGGCGACCTGATCGAGCAGCTCATGGGCGTTCAGTCCAAGACCAAACTGCAGTCGGTCATTGATGAAAACGCCTGATCGAGGGGACCAAATGTCAGAAGAACTGGAAAGAACCGTCGAAAAACCGGTCGATCTGAAACGGATCGAGCGGGCGTTTCGGGAGATCCTCATCGCAGTCGGGGAGGACCCGGATCGTGAGGGCCTGCAGGAAACCCCTCGCCGCGTCGCGAAAATGTACGCCGAAATGTTCCAGGGTCTGCGCGTGGATCCGAGGATCCACCTGCACAAATACTTCACCGAGAACTACAACGAAATCGTCATCGTGCGTGACATTTCGTTCAACAGCATGTGCGAGCACCACTTCCTCCCGTTCATGGGGAAGGTCCACATCGGGTACTTGCCGAACGGGAAGATCATCGGGCTGAGCAAGCTGGCGCGCGTCGTGGAGGTCGTTTCCCAGCGCCCGCAGGTGCAGGAGCGCATGACCGCCACCATCGCGGACCTTCTGATGAGCGAACTGGACGCGAGCGGCGTCGGCGTCGTGGTGGAGGCTCTGCACACCTGCATGGCGATCCGCGGCATCCGGAAACCCGGCGCGACGTGCGTCACTTCGGCCATGCGCGGAAGTTTCCTCAAGGATGCAAGGACCCGGGCCGAGTTCATGTCGCTGGTCAATGGAAAAGGGACCCCAACGCTGAGTTTCATGGAGTAAACGCATGGATCGTGAAGAAGTCATGGCCGCGATTCCGCATCGGGATCCGTTTCTTTTCGTGGACGAGATCGTCGAGGTGACGGACGCGCAAATCGTTTGCCGCAAAACGTTCACGGGCGCGGAGGCGTTTTTTCAGGGGCACTACCCCGACTTTCCGCTGGTTCCGGGCGTGCTGCTTTGCGAGGCGGCCCTCCAGACCGGTGCGGTCTTTCTGAAAAAGCGGATGGAAACGGCTGAAAAGACGTTTGAGGGCAAAATGCCCGTCGTGGCGAAAATGACGGACATTCGGTTCCGTCAGACCGTCCGTCCGGGGGACACGGTCGAGATCACGGACGTGCTGGAAGACGCTTACGCGAACGCGTTCCAGATGGCCGGCACCGTGACCGTGAACGGCAAAATGGCGGCGAAACTCAAATTCACCGTCATGATGGTCGAAAAGACGAACGAATAATGAAGAACGAATAACGAATAATGAAGAACGAATAACGAATAATGAGGAGAATGAGTTCCAACTCAAGCGGGTTGGAACTCTTTTTAAATCCCGAAGAGTTTCTTCGCGTTTTCTGTGGTCTGTTCGAAAAACTTCTCTTCCGGGACGCATCGTTCCCCGGCGAGGAATCGGGCCGTGTGGACGACCAGCTCGGGCGAGTTTCTCTTGACTTTTCCGCGGTACGGCATCGGCGCCAGGTACGGACTGTCCGTCTCGACCAGAATTTTGTCCGCCGGAACGAGCGGCACCGTTTCGCGCAGGGCGTCGAACTTTTTGTTCGTGAACGTCACGCTCCCCGAGTAACTGATGTGGAAGCCAAGCGCCAGGCACGCGGCCAGAAATTCCGAGTCACCGCTGAACGAATGGATCACGCCCGAGACGGGGCCGTTCGCCGCAAAGTCGGCCCGGGTCACTTCCAGAAGCGGCGCTTCCGCGTCCCGGCAGTGGATGATGACCGGGAGTTTCGTCCGGCGCGCCAGCTCGTAGTGGGCGGCGAGGAATTTCTTCTGGATCTCCAGCGGCGTATCGTCCCAGTAAAGGTCCAGGCCCGTCTCGCCAATCGCGCGGACTTTCGGGTTTTCGGCCATTTTCGTGAATATCTCGAGAAAAGCGTCCACGGAGCCGAACTGCGGGATCTCTTCCATCAGACAGTTCGGATGAATGGCCACGGCCGCATAAACGCCCGAAAAAGCCTCGGCCAGCGCGATGCTGTCGAGCGACGAACTGATCGTGGTCCCCTGAGTGAGCATCAGCTCCACGCCGGCGGCTTTGGCGGCCGCGACGACCGAGGAAACGTCCCCGGAAAAGGCTTCATCATCAAGGTGGCAGTGAGTGTCGAAAAGCATAAAAAACTCTTTAGGCGGTAAAAATCGTAATGCGGAATTAGTCTTCAGGGATCTCAGGCGTATTGCCCGAGCCTTTCACCTCGCCGGCTTCGTCATGGAACGCCCAGTTAGAAAGTTTTCCTTCATGGTAATTTTCTGACAGGGTATTATTATTAAACGTCCCCGACCCTTTACTGCCAATGAGCACACCGGAATTTTTCCCATCATGAATATTGCACCCGGTAACCGTTACTTCACCCGAGTCGATGATCCCGATTCCCGGGTTGGTGTTTCTGTAAATTTCGCAGTCGGTGAAAGTGCCGCAGCCTTTCTGATAAATGACCACACCGGAATTTTTCCCATCATGGATCTTACACCCGGTGACGGTTGGATTTCCCGAGTCAACCACATAGATTCCCGACATCGCGTTACCGTAAATGTCACAGTCACTGAACGAGCCGGTTCCATCCTTTTGGATGGTCACCCCGGCATCTTTTCCGTCATGGATCCTGCATTTGGAAACGATTGGATTTCCCGAGTCCTGCACACAGATCCCCGGCATCCTGTTTCCGTAAATGTCGCAGCTGAAGAACTCGCCAAGGCCTTCCTTCGTGACCAGCACGCCATTCTCTTTTTGGCCGTGAATCTTGCAGCTGGTGAAGGTTGGATTTGCCAAATCCTCCACGTGGATCCCCACCTTTTTGTTTTCGTAAATGTCACAGTCGCTGAACTCGCCCCGGCCTTTCTGATAGACGGACACACCGTTCTGTTTCTGGTCGTGGATTTTGCACCCGGCGAAAGTCGGATTTCCCGATTCGCGTACTCCGATTCCCAACTCCTCGTTTTCGTAAATATCGCAGTCTTTAAACTCGCCGCGGCCATTTTGATAGATGATCACACCAGTCTGTTTCTGGTCATGGAATTTGCACTCGGTGACGATTGGATTCCCCAATTCCCGTACTCCGATTCCCGCCAAATTGTTTCCATGGAAGTCACATTCCCGGAACTGGGCGCGGCTTTCCTTTTCAACGATCACGCCGGCATCACTGCAGTTTTTTATGACACAGTTCTCCACTACGGGAACGGTCTCTTTTCCGGTGATACCCATCCCGACAGACTTTCGGGAGGTGATAATACAGTGGAAAAGTTTGGGTGTACCGCCGATGATGTAAAAGCCATTACAATCTTCAGCGCTGCAGCAGACAGAAAGATTTTGGAATGAGGGACTTCCGCCGGAAATCTTGAACCCGTCCGAATTCGGACAGTCGATCACGACATCTTCCGGGTTTCCCGTCTCACCGCGGAATGTGACATCCCGGTCAATTACCAGAGTCTCTAAAAGCTCGTATTTTCCCGGCTTGATCGTAATGACTCCTCCATCTTTTGCCTTGGCATAGGCATCTTCAATGGACGGGGAATTATCAGGAACCACCACTTGGATTGGCTTCGTTCGGGTACACGAAATCTGAATGAGAATGAACGGGATCAATAAAAGTAAAAAACGGCGCATTGGGTCCCCCTCCGGGAATGAAGAAAAAAAGCATTTTCTAATATTTTATCACAAAATGAGATGTTTTACAAGGGGGAGGATATACTACGGGGACGGCATTTCCAGCGTTCAATATGATTTCTTGAATTGGTGCTGGGAGCGCCGTCCCCCGTGCGTCTAACGGGCTTCAAACGAGATTTTGTGTTCTCTGGCGAACTTCTCGGCCTCGGACCCTGCCGGGGCGTGGATCGTCAGTTTCGGATAGCCGATGAACGCCTCTTCGCCGATTTCGGTAACATTTTGGGAAAGGGTGACGGAGGTCAACTCCCGGCAGCCCGCGAACGAGTACGCTCCGATCGTGGTCACACCATCCGGAATGACGACCGATTTCAGGGATTCGCAGAGCCAGAACGTACAGCGTCCGATTTTTGTGAGGCTCTCAGGCAGGATGAGGGTTTTCAGGGAGTCGCAGCTACGGAACGCATAGTCCTCGATCACGGTTACGCCGTCCGGGACCCGACATTCTTTAACACCTTCCAGGCACATAAACAGTTTTTTCCCGTTTTTGGTCAGCAAACAGCCTCCGTCGCTCCGATATTTCGGATGGTCGGGCGAGAGGATGATTTGCCGCAGGGCCGAGCCGTGACGAAATGAGTTTCTTTTGATCGTTGCGCTCTTGGGAATGGTCAGGGACGTTAAGGAAGTGAACTCGAACGCGCAGTCTCCGATCTCCCTCAAGCCCTCAGGAAGGACGAGTGAGGTCAAAGAGGAACATCCGCCAAACGCGAAAGGCTCGATTTGGGTCACACCTTCGGGGATCCGGTACTTTTTGGTGTCCAGGCAGGCGATCAATTTTTGGCCGTCTTTGGTCAGCAGTCCGGGGCCGTGGCTTTTGAAATGCGGGTGGGTCGGTGAGATTTTCCACCGTTTCAGTTCCGCGCACCAGGCGAACGCCTGGACCCCGATTTTCTCCAGACTGTCGGGAATCTCCACGGACTTCAAAGAAAAACAGCCGCCGAAAGCGTTTTCCCCGATTTCGGTCAAGCCTTCGGGGAGGACGACTTTCTTCAGGTATTCGCAGTCCTCGAATGCGTTCGCGCCGATTTTGGTCACGCCTTCGGGAATGACGACCGAGGACAGCAAGCTGCAATTCTTGAACGTGGAGTCATTGATCTTCGTGATGCCTTCGGGAAGGACGACCTTCTGGAGGGATTTACAGGACTCGAACGCGTTTTTGCCGATCCTTGTTACACTGTTGGGAATGACGATCGATTCCAATGCCTGGCAGTACGAGAATGCGTCATCCCCAATGGTTTTCACGCCATCGGAAATCGTGATCGATTTCAATGATTGGCAGATCGAGAATGCCATTTTCCCAATGGTTTTCACGCCCTCAGAAATGACGACGGACCGTAAGGATTGGCAATCTGCAAACGCAATATCCTCAATGGTCGTAACGTTTGCGGGGATGGTGACGGAGGTCAGGGATTCACACCTGCTGAACGCACAAAACCCAATTTTCCGGACATTTTCGGGAATGGCAATGGAGGTCAGGGAAGTGCAGCAGAAAAACGCATGTTCTTCGATCGTCCTCACACTTTCGGGAAGGACCACGGACTTCAGAGAGGTACAGTTGTCGAACATGTATTGCCCGATTTTCGTCACGCCCTCCGGAATGACGACGGATTTCAGGAATTCGTTCCGGGCAAATACCCCTTCCGCGATTTCCTTCACACCTTTGGGGATCTTGTATTTTGTGATCGTTCCCACGCAGGCAACCAGTTTTTCGCCGTTTTTGGTAAGCAAACCCATTCCATCCGTTTTGAAATGGGGGTTTGTGGGGGAAATGACCCACTCATACAAGTTGGGGCAGCTTCTAAACGCGGCTTCTCCGATCGTCTCCACACTGTCGGGGATCGTGACCGACTCCAGAGAATCACAGTGGTTGAACGCCCATGGGCCGATCTCGGTCACGCCCTCGGGGATCACGATGGACTTCAGGGACGTACAGTCCTGGAACGCCCTTTCTCCGATCCGTGTCACCCCTTTGGGGATCTGGTATTCTTCCCCGACGTTCAACAGGTTCATGAGGGTCTTGCCGTCTTTGCTCAGCAGCGCGGCCCCTTGGCTTTTGAAAAAAGGATGAGTCGGGGAAATAGACCATTTTTTCAGGGCCGGACAATTAATAAACGCGCCAGGGTCGATCTTCTCCACGCTGTCGGGAATGACGACTTTCGTCAGGGATTCACAATTACTGAAGGCCTCGAATTTGATCGTCTTCACTCCGTCGGGAATGACGACGGACTTCAATCGCGGGGCGTCCTTGAACATTCGGAAGGTAATGACCTCCGCACCTTCTGGAATCACCACCTCGGTTTCCTCGCCGATGAACCGGTCGATTTGTTTCCCTTCCCACCGAAAAGATTCCCGGCTTGTGGGTTTAGGGACGGCCGTTGACATGGTTAATGGGATCAAAAAACGTAACATAAAATAAGTCTCCATGAATTAAAGAAAAGTTGGACTGATTCGCCCGCTCGCGATGCATTGGGGAATCCCGGCGGACATTCCGAAAGTGCAGATTTTAACGTAAACCTCCTGTCTTCGTCATACTTTCGGAGATGACGACTACTAAAAAGAACTAAATCAAAAAAAGAACCAAGAAAAGTCTCTTCCTGAAAACAACTAATATAAGTTTAACACGAAGTGTAAAAAAAGTCAAGAGGCGGGGGAATATTTTTTACAAAATCAGCAGAGGTGACGCGGAAAGCGTCGTTCCAATTCCGCATTCCGCATTCCTAATTCCTGATTAAGCGCAGCGTTTACTTCCCGCAGTAGTCGATTGCGCGGGCGATTTCCGTTTTCAGGTCCTGACGGCGGATGATGCGGTCAATGTAGCCATGCGCGAGAAGAAACTCGCTCGTCTGAAACCCTTCCGGCAGTGTGGCATTGACCGTGGCCTGGATCGTGCGTGGACCGGCAAAGCCGATCAGCGCTTTCGGCTCGGCAAACGTCACGTCGCCCAGCGAAGCGAAACTCGCCGCCACGCCGCCCATCGTCGGGTTGGTCAGGACCGAGATGAACAGCCCGCCCGCCGCGTCGTGCCGGGCCAGGGCCGCCGAGATCTTGGCCATTTGCATCAGGGAGACGATCCCTTCCTGCATACGCGCGCCGCCGCCCGTGCCGCTGACGATGATGACCGGCAGATCCATTTCGGTTCCGCGTTCGACGGCTCGGGTCAGTTTTTCACCTACGACGCTCCCCATGCTTCCCATCATGAAGTTACTGTCCGTGACGGCAAACACGACACGCCGCGCGCGGATCATGCCCGTGCCGGTGATCACGGCGTCTTTGAGCTGATTGCGCTTCTGTTCCGATTCGAGCCGCTCGGCATACGATTTTTTATCGACGAACCCGAGAAAGTCGCGGCCGTGCATGTCGGCGTCCCACTCCTCGAACGTGCCGTCGTCGATGATCTGCGCGATTCGGGTCCGGGCGGGGATGGACCAGTGGTAGGCGCATTTGGGACAAACGCCGAAATTGTCGTCGATCTCTTTGCGGAAAATCGTCTCACCGCATCCGGGACACCGGACCCAAAGGCCCTCCGGAACGCCGCGTTTCTGGGAATTTGTCAACTGCTGCCACTGACTCAAATTGGAATCTGCCATTTTTCTGCCTGTTCGGGGAAAAAGAAAATACTTTTCCTGAATTATAGACGATATTCCGAAAAAAACAAGTGGGGGCGGAAAGGGGTGAAGAAAAATAATTCATCGTGCGAAAGAACCCGCGGCTGGTTTGAAACGTAGTCGGCATGTACAGAATGATCCATAAACCAATGAAAGAAATGAGGAAGTAATGCTGGCAGAAGAGCTGCGCCAATTACTCGAACGACGTTCGAAGCTCCATCCCAATGATGATTTTCGAACCGAAAAAGCCTGGGAAGAAGAAACGGAGCTGCTCTTGAGAAATATGGACGAAACGATCCAGTTTCTGGAGAACGAGTGCACAGCGGAGGAGTTTTCCTGGATCGCTGAAGTCTTTGAGGATGTTGTGCGCCGCACCCAAAGCAAAGAGTTCATTCAGGCGCTATATCGTGTGGCCAAAAAGTTTCCCGAGGAATGTGAAGCGTATCACGTTCTGGATTCCATTCATTTTGCCGAGTCTTATTTGAAGTAAACCCCGGAGTGAAATGATGTTTGATTACGCCAGATTTCGCGAATTGCTCGCCGAACGTGAACAGATCCATAGCGAGTGGGAGGCTGGTCTGGCCGACTACTACGAAAGAATGAGTTCTTTTATCGCGGAGAATATCACGGATTCCATCGCGTTTATAAGTCAGACGTGCACCGCGGACGAGTTCGTCTGGCTCTCCGAGGTCTTCGATGACATCGCACGGAAAACCCGGAGCAGGGCGTTCATCGACTGTCTTTATGCCGTGGTCAAAAAGTTTCCGGAAGAAGACCAGAAGTACAATCTGACGCATCATATCGAGGACGCGGAGACCTGGATCGACTGAAGTCTCGAGCCATTTAAAAAACATCCGGGGAAGAACTTTCTTGATCGTTCCTCCCCGGAGTTGGTTCCCCTACTTTTTTTTATGGATCTGTTCGGTTTTTTCAGGTGGTGAATTCCAGTTTTCGGTCGCTCAGAGTGCCCTGAAGGCGCTGGACGATGCTGCTGTGGATCTGGCTGACGCGGCTTTCGCTCAAATCGAGCGTTTGGCCGATCTCTTTCATCGTCATGTCCTGGTAGTAGTAAAGCAGAAGAATAAGCCGTTCGTTGCGTTTCAGGCCTTTTGTCACGAGGCGCATAGCGTCGTTTTTCTGGATCCGGCTCGTCGGGTCTTCGCCGCGCTGGTCCTCCAGTACATCCAGCTCGCTGACCTCTTTGGAACCATCGGTTTCACACCATTTTTTGTTCAGACTGACCACACTCGCGGTGTTGGCCTCTTTGGACATTTTTTCAAATTCGTCGGCTGAGACCCCAAGATACTCGGCCAGTTCTTCGTCGGTCGGTTTGCGTCCCAGTTTGTCGTCCAGTTCTTTGGTCGCTTCGTTGATCCTCTTTGCCTTCGTGCGGACCAGACGCGGAACCCAGTCCATATTTCGGAGTTCATCCAGCATGGCGCCGCGAATACGCGGGGCACAGTAGGTTTCGAACTTCACATCGCGCGTCAGGTCAAATGCATCGATCGCATCCATGAGACCAAAGACGCCGGCAGAAATGAGATCGTCCAACTCGACACCATCTGGAAGTCGCTGCCATACATGCTGGGCATGGTATCGCACAAGAGGAAGATAGTGCTCAACGAGCAAGTTTCTCGTTTGCTGATCTGACGGATTCGCTTTATAATCTTCCCACCACTGCGCGACAGCTTCCGAATTGGAATTCATTGCAACCATTGATTCCTCCATGTTTTCATATTTCACCCCTTCCACGAAAGAAGATGTGTTGAACTCCAATTCTCCCGGCAGTCCAGACCGTAGGCCTCGTTTTTGCATATAGGGAGGATTATACGGGAAAGATGTTTCCGTCCTGGCATCCATTTCCACATGGCGTCACGTACTGCTGTTATAGTACGGCTCACTGCAGAAACGTCCCACTAATGGAGTTCCATCGTATATTCGCGGTAAGGTTTTGGGCCAGTTTCCGTCCAACATCCATGTTTTGGGAAAAAGGCTCGATTGATTGGTACGGCATATACAGTCTCCCTCCTCCGGTAGGAGGGTACACAAAGCCGCGGGTTCGGAAAAGACTCAGGCCAGAAACGATGCAAGAAACACCTTCAAGCCGTTTTATCAATTCCGCTGAAATTCTCGCTTATCAGCGTATTAATAAAATCGGCACAAAATATCCCTGACGTTAGGGACTTTTCGATAAAAATCCAGATTTTCTCCAAAAAAAACAAAAATCCCCTTCCGGGTGATTGCTGATGTTTCCTTGAAGGTATTGAGTTTATCGGTAGTTCGTGCAGATTACGCAAGAAAACCTTCCCAAATATTAAGAAAATATAAAAAAATATCGGTTTCTGGAATATTTGGGCCACTTGTGCGGGTTGGACGGGAACTGAAAAAAAACTCAAGCGGTGCGCAAGGTCCCCAAATGGCTTTCATGGAGGGAATTTATGAGGATTGTATCGAATAAATAAAAAAAAGGACGACATTGGAAACGTCGTCCCCCTAAGTGAATACTCAGAGCTCCAAAATCATTCGGTAATGATGTACTTTCCGTGCTTCTGGAAGTAATGGGATTCGTCAAAAACCTCCACGCCGCACTTCCCCGCAGGGATCGTGCCGGTGGGGGACGTGACTTCGACCGTGTAGAACCCGACCGGAATCGCCTGGTAATTGCCCTCATTCGGCGCGCCCGGCTGGCAGGCTCCGTTCACGAACGTCCCCTCGGCGACCTGGAAATTCTCGCCCAGGAACGGCTCGGGGGTGAGCGTCATCGTGCCTTCTTTCACCGTTTTGCCGCCGATCTTGCACTGGAACAGCGGGGCCGTCAGCGTAATGCCCGAGGCCTGCCACGCTTCCAGGCGCTTCTGGATCTCGTCAGCGGAGAGCGCTTTGTCTTTGTCCTTGTCGATCTCTTTCAGGGCGAATTTGAGGGCGGGCGTTTTCGAGAGCTCGTCACCGTCGATTTTGCCGTTCCCGTTGGAGTCGTACAGTTCGATCGCCTTGGCGGCCATCCCGGAGGGATCCAAAGTCGGTGCCTTCGGCTTTGCACGGCCGCAGCCAATGACCAGGAGGGAAACAAGGAGCAGGATGTAAGGGAGTTTGTTCATATTATTATCCAATGAGGGCTCAATCGCCCGCGCCAAAGTCCGTATTAAAGACCGCTTCTTCGCCGTTTCGGGTAGCAAGGATACGGTAAATATAAAAGTTGATTTCTTCATCAATGAAGCGGACGCCGCCGTCCCCCATCGTGAAGTGACCGCCGCCGGTGTGCTCACTGCCAACCATCTGATTATTGAAGGGCGCGCTGGACGGATTGTCGGGAATCCCATTCAGACGAACGACGAGCTGGCGGGCGTCGTAGAGGGCCTTGCCGTAATTGTTCGAGCCAAGGAACCAGTTCCGCGTCAGGCACGTGCCGTTGGAGCCGCCCGTGGCGTTCCAGCGGTAATTCTTCAGGTTGATCGCGCTCTGAGGAGTCGTTTCGAGGAGCATGAACGTGTTGGACATACCGTCCTTCACGGTTTGGATCTTCACGGACTCGCCCCACATGAACATTCCGTTGCGGGCGATGGTGCTTTCACTCTCGGCCGGTTCCAGGTCCGTCGTGGTTTTGTACGTATTATTATCTTTGGGATCTTTCCCGCTGTTGTCGCTTGAGCTCCATTTCGTCCCTGCGCAGCCGGCATAGCACGAGACCGAGCCGTAAAAGTTCCCGGAAACATCGCAATACTTGAGCTGGGAATAGTCCGGGCAGATGTACGCGTCGATAATCGTTTTCATGAACAGTTTGCCCAGGTCAGTGTTCTTTTTGCTTCCTTGCTGGTACTGCCAAGCGTGAACGTCAAAATCGATCTGCTCGTAGATCCCCTTTTGTTCGATGTAGGGGAGCAAATAGCTGCAAAGGCCATAACTGGCGCAGCCGCTGCGTCTGCCGTTCCCGCTGCGGTCGGGGGTCCCGGTGGAATAGTCGGTCCCGTCCACCGCCGGAGGAAGCTCTTTCTTCGCCGACTCAAAGTTGAGGCAGGCCAGACCAAGCTGTTTCATTTTATTGGAGCATTGCATCCGCCGCGCCGAGCCACGAGCCATTTGGATCGCGGGCAGTAGCAGGCCGACCAACATTCCGATGATCGCAATGACGACGAGGAGTTCTACGAGTGTGAAGCCTTTTTTCATTTTGCGCATCTCTTGTTTCTCCGAAGGAAACCGAAGCCGGTATGTGCGTTTATCGCTGGTTCTGAAAGGAACTTCAAAACCAGAAAAAACGCCTGAAAAGGTTTGTAAGGCGTACAAAACCTCTTGGGGAACAATATTATAATATTGATTCCTTTCATTATAATTATACGCCACGGACGGATATGTAAAAGGAAATTTCGCAAAAAAAACAAAAAAATTCGGATTTTCTTGGAAGAAACCCGGAAATTCCGCCTCCGGATTTCCCCTCCTCCCTATAATCAAACGGAGGTGAAACCATGAGCAAACGGAATATTCGGATCGCATTTTTCGACACAAAACCCCACGACCGCCGCTTTTTCGACGAGGCCAACCGCTCGGAGCAGTTCGGCTTTGACCTGATTTACTACGAAACCCGCCTGGCCCCCGGCTCGGCACGCATGGCGGAAGGGGCGGACGTGGTCTGCGCCTTCATCAACGACGACTTGAACGCGAGCACGATCCAGCAGCTCGCCCGTCTGAAAGTCCGGCTGGTGGCGATGCGCTGCGCCGGGTTCAGCAACGTGGCGGTGGAAACGGCTGACGAGCTGAATCTCCCCGTCGTGCGTGTCCCGGCTTACTCCCCCTTTGCCGTCGCCGAGTACACGCTGGGGCTTCTGCTGACGCTGAACCGCCACATTCACCGCGCCTTCAACCGGGTCCGCGAGAACATTTTCTCCATCAGCGGCCTGATCGGGTTCGACCTGCACGGCAAGACCGTCGGGATCGTCGGGACCGGGAAGATCGGCCTCCAGTTCGCGCGGCTGCTGCAGGGGTTCGGCGTGAGGATCCTCGCGTACGACCCGTTCCCGAACAAGAAGGCGGCGCAGGAGCTCGGGATGGACTACGTGCCGCTGGAGTGGCTGCTGACGGAAAGCGACGTGATCTCGCTGCACTGCCCGCTGCTTCGGGAAAACGTGGGGCTGATCCGGGCCGAGACGCTTGAAAAGATGAAGGACGGGGTGATCCTCCTCAACACGAGCCGGGGGCGGCTGATCCGGACCGGGGACCTGATCGGCGCGCTGGAAAGCGGGAAGGTCGGCAGCGTCGGGATCGATGTGTACGAGGAGGAGTCGAATTACTTCTTTGAGGACCCGGCCGACCGGGCTATGGAGGAGGATCTGCTCGCGCGTCTCATGGCGTTCCCGAACGTGATCGTCTCGTCGCATCAGGCGTTTTTCACGCAGGAAACGCTCCGGCACGTCGCGGAAACGACGCTGAAAAACGTGCACGATTTTGTCACGAAGCAGGAAATGCCGCACGCCGTGGGAATTCACGGGGTCAAGGCCCTGCCGGTCAGGAATTACGTTCGCGCGTTTTAGATTCGGAGGGCCGGCGTCCTCGCCGGTCAAGTTCGGCGCCAGCCGAACGCTCCTTAATCTACTCCTAAAGCACCAAATCCGGTAAAGAGTTCACCCGAATAAGGCCCCGATTTCTTGCCGGCTTGGTGTTTAGCGGTAAGATTTTTATTCGCGTTCGGCTCACGCCGAACTTGACCGGCGAGGACGCCGGCCCTCCGTATTTTTCGTGTTCGGTTTTACCGGACGTTTTTAATGTTTTACCTTTTCATGGAGAAATCAAATGACTGAACCCAAAAAATTCTTCGTCTGCGGAATTTGCGGAAACCAGGTGGAACTTTTCGAGGACGGCGGCGGCGATCTCGTCTGCTGCGGCGAGCCGATGATGATCATGGAGGAGTCGTGCCGCTCCGCCTGCGATGAGGCGCACGAGATCCAAATGGAGAAGATCCCCGGCGGCATTCGTTTGACCGTCGGCAAAAACATGCACCACCCCATGACTCCCGGGCATCTGATCCAGTGGATCGAGTGCTGGATCGGAAACCACACGTTCCGGAAACACTTCGATCCCGGTGACGAGCCGGTGGCGGAATTCATGATCGGCGAGTGCTGCGAGAACGGCGAGCGGCCGGGCGTGCGCCTCCACTGCAACGTGCATGGGATGCGCTACTGCGGAAGCGAAAAGAGCACGACGCAAACCTCGTGCGAGACCAAAACCTGCACCGGGCAGGAAAAGAGGATTCCGGTTTAAAAGATCCGGAGGGCCGGCGTCCTCGCCGGTCAAGTTCGGCGTGAGCCGAACGCTCCTTGATCCATTCCTAAAGCACCAAAACCGGTGAAGAATTAACCCCCAAAAGGCCCCGCGGATAAAGCGGATTGGGCGGATTTAAACGGATTGGATTTAAAAAATTCCAAAATCAATCCACTTTAAACGCCAAGCTCTCTCCGCTTCATACTTTAATTTAAACACGGATTTTCACGGATTAAAAAGATTAGAAGGATTCCGTTTTCCCCTTTGAAACTACAAAATAATCCGTGGGAATCCATTTAATCCGTGGAAATCCGTGTTTAAACCAGGGGTTGAAGTGGATGAGACTCTCACTTTGGGAACTGGTTTGCTTTTTTAAAACCATCCGCCTCGATCCGCCTGATCCGCTTTATCCGCGGGGCCTTTTTCGGGCCACGATTTCTTGCGGGCTTGGTGTTTAGCGGTGAGATTTTTATTCGCGTTCGGCTTGCGCCGAACTTGACCGGCGAGGACGCCGGCCCTCCGAATCAATTCAGCGGAACCCAAACCGGTTTCTCGGGCAGTTTCTCGCTCGTGTAGATTTCCTCGCCATCGGCCAGAACCCGCAGGCCCACGCCGCGATTGTACTGTTTACCGTCGGAGTCCCACAAAATCGTGAGGGTCTTCCCGTGGTACGGTACGCGGTCGAGGCAGAAGTACGGCACACCGCGATCCACGAGCGGGAAGAGCGTCAGGCCGTTCTCCAGGCTCGGACGCAGGCCGATCAGGCCGTTCACCACCAGGTCGCAGAACGTCGAGTGATTGTAGTCTTTCCCGCGCTCGTAGCCGCCTTTTTCAGGCTTCCAGCCCCAGTCTTTCAGCCGCGTGCGGGCGATCCAGTCCCCCGTGAACGGGTTCAGGTTTTCGTCGATCCACGGCACGACTTTGCCGTCCTCGCGTTTCCGCTGGTGGCTGTGCGCGTAGATCTGGAGCGTCTCGACGAACGCCTTCCGATGCTTCGCGGCCTGCGCCTGGTCATCGGCCTGAGCCTCCCGATTCACCAGATTCGCCAGCGCGGTGAGCGTAATCGCCGTCGAGTACGGCCAGCTCGGCCCGTTCCACTGGCACTCGTGGCCTTCGTACGAGATCACAAACTCCGGGTGGCGCTGCTCGGCGGTCGTCGGGCCGAACGGCGCGTAAAAACCCTTAGGATCCATGAGCTGATCCCACGCCACGGCATATTCCGCAGGCGGGAGGTTTCCTTCGTCGGCGTACCACGGCGTGAAACCGTGCTCCTCGCGCACATCACGCAGCACGAGCGGCGCGTCGGCCGTTTCGACCCTCGGCGCCACTTTGTAGAACCGGGCCTCCGGGTCCCAAAGCCGGGAATTCAGAAGTTTTTGGATCACGGCCGCTTTTTCGGCGTACTCTCTGGCGAGTTCCGCCCGGCCGGCAAGCGCGGCAATTCGTGAGATCGCGAGCGTTTCCATGTACATGTACGTGTTGATCGTCGCGCGGTAGCCGTGGCCTCCGATGGAGACTTCCATCCCATCCCGGCCGTCGATCTGCCAGAACAGACCGTTCGGGTCCCGATTCGATTTTTCCCACGCCTCGTAATTCAGGACCAAGGCGTCGAGCAGACTCATGGCCAGCCGCGAGTCGCCGGTCACCAGGGCGTACTGCCAGACGGAATCGGCGATCCAGAACGAGTACGACCGGATCGCTCCGCCGCCGTAAAGCCAGAATCGGGCGTAATCGTCGAGGATCTGGCGGTTCGGGAGCCAGCGCCCCTCGCGGAAATGGTGCCCCGCCGGGCAGGAAATGGCGTTTTCTTTGCCCGACCACGGGACCTTGGGGAGAAATTCCGTCACGACCCAGCCGTCGTTGGCGGTCATTTTGAGGGCCTTGCGGAACGTCCACCAGCGAAAATACCACGTGCGCTGGATCTCTTCGTCCGGGTAGTCGAACAGCGGAATATTCTCCCGCATGAACTCCCAGGCCTTTTCATTGGGGAAAGCCTGCCGGACGGTCTCTTCATCGTCCGCGTTGAACTGCTCGACGTAGTGCCGAAACGCGTCGGGATCGAGCACGGCCTTCTCCTCCGCCTTGCAGATGGTGAGGAAGGAGAGGAAAAGGAGTGCGAAAATAAAAGTGAGGTTTTTCATAAAAAATCCTTTGAATGAGATTTAAAGCCTCCCCTGAAAGGGGAGGTGGCCCGAAGGGCCGGAGGGGTTCCGAAACTGGTGAAAATCCGTCCCGCTTCCGAAACCCCTCCACCGCCTTCGGCGGGCCCCCTCCCCTTTTAGGGGAGGCTTCTTGCGTTTTTTAAAGGCCCCCCGGAAAGGGGGGCTGGCTCGCGAAGCGAGACTGGGGGGTT
>JAFSMO010000059.1 GCA_017447865.1 Thermoguttaceae bacterium | reverse complement strand
GACCGCGCTCAGCAGCTGCCGGGATTCCAGATTCTCGAGAGAAAGCTTTTTTTCGCACTGCTTCTGCCATTTGTTCTTTTGTGACATTATATGTCTCCTTTATGATTGTTTCACCCTGGAGTTCCCTCCAGATCAAAGTGGAAATGATGTGGTGGTGCCAGAGAAAAACTTCCAGAAATGATGATGAACCCCCAAAAGGGTATTCTGAAAGTGACTGAAATTTCGTCTGGTGTAAGGTTTAGAAGCTATTATACCTATCCTTTTAAATATATCAGATTGGATTTTTTTGTCAAGGAGCCGATATAAAAAAGTTAAAATTAAACGATGGCATTGATTCTCAAAATGATGCCCCAAAAAAGACTATGATCTTGTAAAAAGCAATCAAGTCCAGTCACAAAGCTGCCACGGATTATCATAAGGCGGTAACTTCATGCCTGGACTTGACCAATCAGGGTTTCAGGCGATCAAATCTTCAACCGGTCCGTCATTTGGCGGTCTTGAACTTGAACGCTTTGGAAGTTACGGTGGCAACTGTATTGATGTTGTCATTTTGAACATTGCTGAACGCGGTCACTTGGAAGTTGTAGTCTTTGTTGGCTTCCAGTCCATTAATGGTGATCGTAGCAATGTTCTTATTTTTGACATTGGTGATATCCATTGTTCCGGCATAATTGCTATCTTCATACTGCCATCCCAAGTTTTCGTCGGCGTCGAAATCATACAAGAAGCTTGTAATAGCCTCGTCCTGACCGATCATGGCACCGTTTTCCATTACGTAAATAAAACCGCCCGTACCATTTTCACCTTCGCGTTCCTGCAGCGCAGTTGCCATTTTGTCCCAGTTGGTGATCTGGAATGTTACAGAGGTGGCAGTAACGGACACTTTCTTCAATGTAGGAGCGGGAATGGCCGTCGGGGTGGTGAGAATCTCCTCGGCAGCAACGAATTCACTGGCGCTGTGCTCTTTGTCCTTGTTTGCACTGACGCTGAAGGTGTATTTCTGGCCGCCCTGGAGTTTGGTAACGACAAACTCACCATCCCCCTCGTTGTTAACGGTGGCTTTCTTGGTTGCGGTCTTCGTAATTTCCTTGCCTTTGGCATCGGTGTACGTATAATTAACGGTATAAGTTACACCAGCTTCACCAGCCCATGCTACAGCAACATCACCAGTATACCCGCCAGCTTCATCGGTAACAAGTTCAGCCTCAACCCATGCCGGAGCTTCATTAGCAGCAATGCTGGTTTTGGCTTTCAGAGTTTTGGAAGTCGCGGCGGCGACCTCCTTTTCCGACAATTCATTATATGCTATCGCCTGGAAATTGTAGTCTGTATTGGCTTCCAGATCGTCAATGGTTATCGTGGCAATACTCTTTTTGTTGACTACACTGCATTCCATTATGCCGTCGCAATCGCCGTCAAGAACTTTCCATCCTTCATTACTGTTGTATGTGAACTGCGTGAGGAGGTTATCTGATTTGCCGTCCATTATTAGAATATCTCCACCAAAATGATCATTAGAACCATCATCAGATATAAAGACTTCCTGCAAAGCCGCTTCGATTTTGTTCCAGTTAGTGATCTGGAATGTTACGGAGTGGTCCGTAACGGATACTTTTTTCAGTGTAGGAGCAGGTATGACAACTGGGGTGGTGGTTGTATCCGGAACATTATAATAACCGGTCTCAGGGTCTCTTGCTACAGTTGTCTGAGCGACAAATACACTAGCGTCATAGTCCTTGGTCTTGTTAGTGCTGACACTAAATGTATATTCTGTGCCGGGGGCGAGCTTTGAAACGGTAAAGGAACCATAATACCCTTCATACATATATTCGTCAAGACTGTGCCACTCTGGATCAACGGTGGCTTTTGTTGTTGCATTCTTCGTAACCACCTTGCCTTTGGCATCCGTGTACGAATAGGCGACGGTGTAGGTTGAATCAAGTTCACCAACCCATCTTACGACTGCCTTACCGTCATAATCGAATACGTCATCTGCATTAAGATAAGCCCAAACACAAGCCGGCGGGGCCTTTTGTTCCTTGGTCGTGGAAATGCTCAGGTTGCTGGAGTACGCAGAAACCGCATCTGCAGTGCTCTGGGATACCTGGAACGTTTGCTTCGTGTTTAATTGCAATCCGGAGATCGTAACGGTGCCACCATCGTTCAGTGTGATAGAATAATTAGAAGCATTTCCTCCATTGACAAGGGCCCCATCTTCATCGACGGTGTAAACCGTTGCCTGTTTGGCGCCATCGAATTTGGCAGAAACGGTCCAGCCTTCCAAACTTTCAATCGCCTGGCCGTTCTTCTGCTGGAACGTGATGGAATGAGCGGTCGCCTTGCCAGAGGAGGCAACAAAAGAAAATGGCGCAAGCGTGGTCACGGTGTCAGAACCAACGAGGATGCCTTCAGGAATGATTCCTCCAGTAGCCGCGAGATCTTTGGCGGTGTATTTGCCATTAGCTACGAAGACTTCGTAATTGTAGTTGACTTTGCCGGTGAAGTTATAGGTAAAGATGCCGCCCTGAATGTTTTTCGCAGAAGCTTTGACGCTCTTGAACGCAGTCGTTACTTTGTTGGTAGCGGCGTCGGTGCCTTTCACAACCACGGTGAACTGTTCATTCGCATCGGCGGCGAACTGAATGGCCAGTTTGTTGGCATTGGCGGTTACGGTGACTGCCTGTTCCTGTTCATCAATATTATCATCTTCAAACTGGACGTCAGCAGCCAGAGCATCTTCGGCAACCGTATAATCAACGGCCACGTCGTCGTTCGTTGCGAGGTAAGCAGTCGAATCCGTGTAATCAGGATTCGCGGTAAACGGGACCGCGCTCAGCAGCTGACGGGATTCCAGATTCTCGAGAGAAAGCTTTTTTTCGCACTGCTTCTGCCATTTGTTCTTTTGTGACATTATATGTCTCCTTTATGATTGTTTCACCCTGGAGTTCCCTCCAGATCAAAGTGGAAATGATGTGGTGCCAGAGAAAAACTTCCAGAAATGATGATGAACCCCCAAAAGGGTATTCTGAAAGTGACTGAAATTTCGTCTGGTGTAAGGTTTAGAAGCTATTATACCTACCCTTTTAAATATATCAGATTGAAATTTTTTGTCAAGTGGCAGATATAAAAAAGAAAAATTTAATATTAAATTGATTCCCAATGAGTATTGTGGATTAATTTTCAAAATTTTAAGACACGAAATGACGGGAAGAGGAAAAACGAGTTTTTTCAGATTTTTTAAAAATTTTTTTAAAATGGGGCTCCTTCCCCTTGACAAAATTTTGAAACATGGTAGAATTGGCATATTCCTTTTGTGGTCAGCAGCAATGCTTGAAGACATGCTGTTCATCTTCACTGATTCAGTGTTTTGATGAGTTGACAGAAAAAAGTAATCGCGATTTATTTCTTCAGCCACTCACAAAAACAAACAAAAGATGAACTATGTCCATTTCAATCGAAATTTTGATGGATGCCGCGTGAATCATTATTTAGATTCAACGCGGTCTTTGCGTTTAAATGTGCAAAATGTTAAATAGGGCATTTTGCGTATTTTAGAGCAATTCCTGGCTTTACTTTCTGGTGAACTATTCATGGCAACATCTCAAACACGTCGTATTTATCCTGATGAAGTTCGTTACTTTAACACGAACTTTGACTCGCTTGAAGTTCCAGACCTGACGAAAATTCAGACTGCCAGCTACGAGCGTTTCCTTCAGTACCAGTATCCCGAGGACCAGCGCGAAAATCTTCCAGACGAAGTGAAACTCAACGAGTGCCGGATTCCGCCGGAAAAGCGCGAAAACATCGGTCTGGAAGCGGTTTTGCGCGAAACTTTCCCGATCACGGGGCAGGATGGCAAGGTGAGCCTCGAGTACGTGAGTTACGAGCTGGACAAACCGCGCTTTGAACCCGACGAATGCCGTCGCCTTCGCCTGACCTATGGTCGTCCGTTCCGTATTCGTCTGCGCCTGAACCGTGAGCAGCCGATTGAACAGGACGTTTATCTTGGTGACTTGCCGATCATGCTTGGCGGCGGTGAGTTCATCATCAATGGTGCGGAGCGTGTGGTCGTTTCCCAGCTGCACCGTTCTCCTGGCGTTGACTTCGTTTCCGAGGAAGAAGAATCGGGCGACTCCCGCGCGTTTTCGTGCCGTATCATTCCGGAGCGTGGAAGCTGGATCGAGTTCAACATCAGCCGCAAGGAAAGCATCTCGGTGCGTATCGACCAGACGCCGAAATTCTCGCCGATTATGCTTTTGCGCGCGATGGACCCGAAATACTCGGAAACCGCCGCGATCCTGCGTGCCTTCTTCAAGACGGAAGTCGTTTCCCTGAAAGGCAAGTCGGTCAACATCGAAGGCAAAATCGCTGTTGATAACGTGATCTATCCGGTTGGTTCCCCGAACTGCGGCGAGATCATCGTCGAGAGCGGCCAGAAGATCACCAACAATCAGGCGGAGCAGATTCGCAAGTCGGGCCTGAAACATGTCGAAGTCATGCAGGCCGACAGCAAGAACACCCTGTTCATGAACACGTTGGCGGAAGACCCCTCTCAGAGTTACGAAGAAGCGCTCCTTCGTATCTACCAGCGTATGCGTCCGGGCAACCCGCCGCAGCTTGACAAGGCGAAGAAACTCTTCGAGGAAAAATTCTTCGATGTGAACCGCTACCGTCTGGGCCGCGTTGGTCGTTTTCGTATGAACCGCAAGTTCGGGATGAACATTTCCGAGGACATTCTGACGCTGCTGCCGGAAGACCTGATTTGCGCCATCAAAGCGATTTTGGGTCTGTACGTTGGCGATCCGAACTACCACGTGGACGATATTGACCACTTGGGAAACCGTCGTTTGCGTACCATCGACGAGCTGGCGGCCGATGAAATCCGTAAAGGTTTTGCGAAACTTCGCCGTACGGTCCTGGATCGTATGAGCAATAAAGACATCAATGAGATGGAACCGCGTACACTGATCACTCCGAAGAGTGTTTCCGGTGCCGTTGATTTCTTCTTCGGGCGTGGTGAATTGTCCCAGGTCGTTGACCAGACAAACCCGCTTTCCATGCTGACCCACGAGCGCCGTCTGTCCGCCTTGGGCCCTGGCGGTTTGAACCGTAAACGTGCTGGTTTCGATGTTCGAGACGTGCACAGTTCCCACTACGGACGAATTTGCCCGATTGAGACCCCTGAAGGTACGAACATCGGTTTGATTTCCAGCTTGGGCATCTACGCGGGTGTGGACGAGTACGGCTTCCTCATCACGCCGTTCCAGGTCGTTGAAAAGGGCCGCCTGACCGGCGAAATCCGCTGGCTGCGCGCTGACGAGGAGGGCGACGCGATTTTCGCTCCGGTGGACATCACAATCCAGAAAAAAGAGGATGGTTTCTCTTACATCGTTGGCGACCCCCGCACCGTGGGTGCAAACGTCATCGCCCGCCGCAAGGGTGAATACGAAGTGGTTCCTGTAACGAAGGTGAACTACATTGACGTCTCCGCTTGTCAGATGGTCGGCGTTTCCGCGGGTTTGATCCCGTTCCTGGAACACGACGACGCTAACCGTGCGTTGATGGGTTCGAACATGCAGCGCCAGGCGGTTCCGCTTCTTGTCTCGGAAACGCCGCTGGTTGGTACGGGTATGGAACGCAACTGCGCGTTGAACTCGAGCCTGCTGGTCCGCGCGAAGCGGGGTGGTACGGTCACGTACTGCGACGCCCGCAGGATCGAAATTGGGGACGACATTTACATCCTGCGCAAGTTCAAAGGGATGAACGAACGCACTTGCCAGAACCAGAAACCGATCGTAGTTCCGGGCCAGGTTGTGGAAGCCGGTGATGTGATCGCCGATGGTGCCGCGACCCACCAGGGAAATCTGGCGCTTGGCCGAAACGTGCTCGTCGCCTTCATGGTTTGGGAAGGATACAACTTCGAAGACGCCATCATTCTGAGCGAGGAACTCGTTCAGAACGACGTGTACACTTCGATCCACATTGAGGAGTACGACACGGAAATCCGTGAGACGAAACTCGGCCGTGAAGAATTCACACGCGATATTCCGAACGTTCCCGAACGTCAGCTCCGCAATCTGGACGAAAACGGCATCATCCACATCGGAACGTACGTCAAGCCCGGCGACATCCTGGTCGGTAAGATCACGCCGAAATCCAAGACGGAACTCACGCCGGAAGAAAGACTGCTCCACACGATTTTCGGCCGTGCGGGCGAAGACGTGAAAAACGACTCGCTGGAAGTGCCGTCCGGTGTGGAAGGGATCGTCATTGATACGCAGTACTACAGCCGGAGCAACGTCCTGACCGAGCGCGAAAGCCAACTGTACGACATTCAGTACAAAGAAACCGAGCAGAAATACAGCGAAGCGGTCGCCCGTATTTTCGGCAATATGATCGCCAAAATTGAGGAAGTGGTTGGTACGCAGGTGCTTGACCGCGATGGAAACCCCATCGTTGAGAGTAAATCCTACATGCAGATCGTGACGGAAGCCCGTAATTTCAATTACACGCAATTCCTCTCCCTGCCGAATAAAAAACGCCAGGAAGCGATGGCCGTTCTGCTTGAGTACCGTCCCCGGGTTGAAGAAGCCCTCGAAACGCTCGATCAGAAACTCAATACGATGAAGATCGGCGAGCAGCTCCGTCCGGGTGTTCTTCGTATGGCGAAGGTTTACATCGCGACGAAGCGGGTCATCAGCGTCGGCGACAAAATGGCCGGTCGTCACGGAAACAAAGGTGTTATTTCGAAGATCATGCCTCGCGAAGACATGCCGTTCCTTCCGGATGGAACTCCGATTCAGATCCTTCTGAACCCGCTGGGCGTGCCGTCTCGTATGAATGTCGGTCAGATCATGGAAACGCACCTCGGCTGGGCTGGGGCGACTGCGGGCTTCCGCTCGATCACTCCGGTGTTCAACGGTGCGCGTGAGGAGCACATCAGAGAACAATGCATTCAAGCGGGTCTTCCGGCTCACGGCAAGATGCGCCTCTATGACGGACGTACAGGCGAACCGTTCGAGCAGGAAACCACCGTCGGTTATATCTACATGCTCAAACTGCACCACCTGGTTGACGACAAAGTTCACGCTCGTTCCACCGGTCCGTACTCGATGATCACCCAGCAGCCTCTGGGCGGTAAAGCCCGTTTCGGTGGTCAGCGTTTCGGAGAAATGGAAGTGTGGGCCCTGGAAGCGTACGGCGCGGCTTACATCCTGCAGGAACTCCTCACGGTGAAGTCCGACGACGTTGAAGGGCGTACCAAGATCTACGAATCCATGGTCAAAGGCGAAAACCGACTGGAGGCCGGAACACCTGCCAGCTTCGACGTGTTGACCAACGAAATTCGCGGTCTTGGCCTGAACATGCAGCTTGAACGCGGCAATAACATTTTGAGTTAACTGTGCGACCGGGGACGTTTATCCCCTTGAGTTCGTGATTTCCCACTTCCTTTGGAGGTGGGAAAGTACCCCCAAAGCAAACCAACGGAGCCGGCGCCCTTTTCCTCTCTTGGCCCGGCAATCCATTCAATTTTACACAGGAGTTTCGGTAAATGAGTAGTGATCGCAACTACGAACGAATTAACGATTACACATCCGTCAAAATGAGCCTGGCTCGCGCACATGATATTCGCAGCTGGTCTTATGGCGAAGTGAAAAAGCCTGAAACGATTAACTATCGTTCGTACCGTCCGGAACGTGACGGTCTCTTTTGCGAACGTATTTTCGGCCCTGAAAAGGACTGGGAATGCACCTGCGGCAAGTACCGCGGAATGAAATACAAAGGCATGATTTGTGACCGCTGCGGCGTGAAAATCAGTCACAGCCGTGTCCGTCGTCAGCGTATGGGCCACATCGATCTTGCTGCGCCGGTCGTCCACATCTGGTTCTTCAAGTGCATGCCGAGCCGGTTGGGTAACCTGCTGGATATGAAAATGACCCATCTGGAAAAAATCATTTATTTCCAGGATTACGTCGTGCTTGACCCGAAAGACACGCCGCTGAAAAAGCACCAGCTTCTTTCCGAGGCAGACTACCGTGAGGCGGTCAGCACGTACGGCAAGGACTCGTTCGCTGCCGAAATGGGCGCCGAGGCGATTCGTTCGCTTATTCGTGATCTGAACCTTCCGGAGCTGGCGGTTGAACTGCGTGATGAACTGCTGCAGACCTCTTCCAAGCAGCGCCGCAAGGAACTGATCAACCGGCTGAAAATCGTGGAAGACATCATCCATTCCGGGAACGATCCCGAATGCATGATTCTGGACGTCATTCCGGTCATTCCGCCGGATCTTCGTCCGCTGGTCATGCTCGAAAGCGGAAACTTCGCGACGAGCGACCTGAACGACCTTTACCGCCGCATCATCAACCGCAACAACCGCCTGAAGAAGCTGAAAGACCTGAACGCGCCGGAAGTCATCATCCGTAACGAGAAGCGTATGCTTCAGCAGTCGGTGGACGCTCTGTTCGATAACGGGCGCTGCAAACGTCCGGTCCAGGGAAGCAGCAACCGCGCGCTGAAATCCCTGACCGATATGATCAAGGGTAAGCAGGGGCGTTTCCGTGAAAACCTCCTCGGAAAACGTGTGGACTATTCCGCCCGTTCCGTGATCGTCGTGGGGCCGACGCTCCGTCTGCACCAGTGCGGTCTTCCGAAGAAAATCGCCCTGGAACTTTTCCAGCCGTTCATCATCCGCCGTCTGAAGGAGTTGGAACACGCTGATACGATCAAGAGCGCGAAGAAAATGCTCGAGCGCAAAGATGAGGAAGTGTGGGACATTCTGGAAGAGGTCATTCGGAACCACCCAGTGATGCTGAACCGCGCGCCGACGCTGCACCGAATGGGTATTCAGGCCTTCGAGCCGATTTTGGTCGAAGGAAACGCCATCAAGCTGCACCCGTTGGTCTGCAAAGGCTTCAACGCGGACTTCGACGGTGACCAGATGGCCGTGCACCTTCCGCTTTCAATCGAGGCGCAGGTCGAGGCCCATACGCTCATGATGAGCACGAACAACATTTTCTCCCCGGCCAACGGTAACCCCATTATGTCACCGTCGCAGGACGTCGTCATGGGCTGCTACTACATGACGCTCAAACTGGACAAACGCCTCGGTGAAGGGATGATCTTCAGCTCCATCGAGGAAGTGTACACCGCGTACGATTTGGGCAAAGTTCAGCTCCATACGCCGATCACGGTCCGTCTGCCGAAGGGATACAAAGTCAACGGAATGCCGGAATTCAAAGACGGCGGCCGTCTTGATACCACCGTGGGCCGTGTATTCTTCAACGACTGCTTGCCGGAAGGAATGCCCTTCTACAATAACGTGATGGCGAGCAAAGACCTCCAGAAAGTGATTTCGGACTGCTACGAACTCCTCGGAACTCGTGCGACGATCAACCTGCTGGACGACATGAAACAGCTCGGTTACCGCCAGAGTACCAAGTCCGGTCTTTCCTTCTCGACGGACGACCTCATCACCCCGAATTCGAAGAAGAAGATTCTGGAAGACGCTGAAAAAGCAGTGGATCAATTTCGGAAGGACTACCGGAACGGTATCAGTACCGATCGTGAACGTGTTTCGAAAACACTGGACCTTTGGACGAATGCGAACAATCAAATCACGGCGGCCATGACCGAGGCGCTGGAAAACGACCATCGTTACCCCGGTTACGTCAACCCGATTTATTTGATGTCGAAGTCTGGCGCTCGTGGTGGTATTGAGCAGATTCGTCAGCTCTCCGGTATGCGTGGTTTGATGTCGAAACCGAACGGGACGATTATTGAAACGCCTATTAAGGCGAACTTCCGTGAAGGTCTGAGCGTGCTGGAGTACTTCTCCTCCACGCACGGCGCTCGTAAGGGGTTGGCCGACACCGCTTTGAAAACGGCTGACTCGGGTTACATGACGCGTAAACTCGCTGACGTGGCCCAGAACGTGGTCGTGACCATGGAAGACTGCGGCACTACGCACGGGATCGCCAAGGGTAAACTCTACAATGGTGAAAAAGTCGAAGTTACGCTGGTTGACTCGATTAAAGGCCGTGTAAGCTGCGTCAATATCATGAACCCGTACACCGACCAGTTGATCGTCAAGGCGAACGAGATGATTACGCTCGAAGCCGCGCGTAAAATCGATGAACTCGGCATTGAAAAAATCATGGTCCGCAGCCCGATGACTTGCGAAGCGCCGCTGGGCATTTGCGCGAAGTGCTACGGAATGGACCTTTCGACCGGCAAGCTGGTCGAGCAGGGGTTGGCGGTCGGAACCATCGCCGCTCAGTCCATCGGTGAACCGGGTACCCAGTTGACGATGCGTACGTTCCACATCGGTGGAACCGCTGCTCGTGACGTGGAAAATCGTGAGCACCGGAACAAGAAAGCCGGTACGGTTCACTATATTAATATGAAAACGGTCACCAACTCCAAGAACCAGATCATTGCCATTGGCGGCAGCGGTGAATTGGCAGTTTTGGACGGTCATGGCTGGGAACTGGAACGTTACAATGTTCCGATTGGATCCCAGATCATGGTCACGGATGGCCAAAAGGCCGAAGCTGGCTCGATCCTGTGCCAGTGGGACCCGCACTCCAACCCGATTCTCGCCGATCACGATGGTAAGGTTCGCTTCGAGAATTTGATCGAAGGTGAAACGGTTCGTGTTGAACGGGACGCTACGGGAACCACCCGTCGTACGGTCATGGAGCACCGCGGCGAGCTGCACCCGCAGATCGTTCTGGAAGACGAAAACGGCACGATGCTTCATCCGATTTATCTTCAGGAAAAATCCAACCTCGAAGTGGAAGAAGGCATGTGGGTCTCCGCTGGTACGATCCTGGCCAAGACGCCGCGCGAAGTCGGTGGTACGCAGGATATTACAGGTGGTTTGCCGCGAGTCTCGGAAATCTTCGAAGCCCGTAAACCGAAAGATCCGGCCGTCATCGCGGAGGTCTCCGGTATCGTCAAAGTGCAGCCCGGACAGAAACGCGGTAAGCGCACTATCGTCATTACGAACGAGAATCTTCTTGATGAAAATAACAAGCCGATTGAATTTGAACAGGTCATTCCGCCGGGACGTCAGCTCCGTGTTACAACGGGTGACATCGTGAAGGCTGGTGATCCGCTGGTTGAAGGCCCGCTGGTTCCGCACGACATTCTGCGTATTTCGGGCGAAGAAGCCGTTCAGCAGTACCTGACTCGTGAGGTTCAGAAGGTTTACCGTTCCCAGAACGTGAAAATCAACGACAAGCACATCGAAATCATCGTTTCCCAGATGCTTCGTAAAGTCATGGTTGAAGATCCGGGCGATACGGATATGCTGGAAGGACAGATGAAGGATAAATTCGAATTCCGTCGGAAGAACAAGGAGCTCGCGAACAGTCTGAAGATCACCGATGCGGGTGATACGATGCTGACCGTCGGCGCATTGGTCCCGAAGGATTACGTTGCGGCCGTGAACGCTGAGGCGGAAGCGGAAGGTAAACGTCTGGCGATGGGGGTCGAGCCTAAACCGGCAATTGGCAGCACGCAGCTGCTCGGCATTTCCAAGGCGGCGGTTCAGAGTTCCAGCTTCATCTCGGCGGCGTCCTTCCAGGAAACGACGAGAGTGCTCACGGAAGCGGCTTTGGCCGGCAGAACCGACCATTTGATCGGTCTGAAAGAAAACGTGATTTTGGGGCACCTGATCCCGGCCGGTACGGGTTTCCGCGCTTACCAGGAAGCCGAGTGCGCCCAGGTCGGCTGCGAGAATGACCTCGAGGACCTCACGCTTGACACGTTGGCCCCGGATGAAGAGGAAGATTTCGCTCTTCTGAAGGACAGTCCGTTGGAAGCCCTTCTGAATGAGGCCGAAGAGCCTAAGACGGAAGAGTGAACTCCGAGTGAATGATCTGTGACGAATAACAAATAATGGGGAGGGCGAAACGTTCTTTCCATTATTTGTTATTCTTTTTTAATGAATTTTTCTGATGATCCTCGTCACCCTCCCTGAATTTCGTAAAGCCTCGGCTATTTACCTTGCTTCCGGTCTGGAAATTCTTCCCGTGGAACCGGACGAATCGTCTTTTCTTGAGGCGATTGGCCGGACGGGGGCCAGCCGCGCCATCGTGGGGATGGTCCGTTACTCCGAGGCCGTTTATTGGGCGTTAGGTGAAAATGCGGCCGCCTGCGGTGAGGAAACCGCTCTTTTGTGCCGGTTTGGCGTCGGAATGGACTCGGTAAACCGGGAGTTTGCGCGCAAGTGGAACGTTCGGCTTGCGAACACGCCGGGGGTTTTGAACCGGTCCGTCGCGGAGCATACGATCTGGCTTTTGGGCGCGGCCGCCAAACGGCTTGGAAACGCGGATGCGTCCGTGCGCAATGGGTCGTTTGCCCCTCAGACGGGTAGGGAACTCTTCGGGAAGCGCCTCCTTTTGGTGGGTTTTGGTGGAATTGCCCGCGAAACGGCCCGGATCGCCCACTTTGGTTTCGGGATGCGCGTCACGGCGTTCGCGCGTCACGAGTCCGATCCCGAGGTCCTCGCCCAGTGCGGAGTGGAACGGTTTGTGACCGACCTGGAGCCGGTTCTTCCCGAAGCCGACGCCGTGTGCGTCCTTCTGGCCTCAACGCCGGAAACGTTCCATTTTTTCGGCGCGTCCCGTTTTGCGCTCATGCGGCCGGACGTTCTTTTCGTGAATACGGCCCGCGGCGCGCTGGTGGACGAGAACGCGCTGTTCGATTTCCTGAAGGCACACCTGGACGCTTTCGCGGCGCTTGACGTTTTCGAGACGGAGCCGTACGTGCCGCAGGACCCGGCCCGGGATTTACGTCTTCTGGCGAATACTTTTTTCACGGCGCATCATGGGTCCAGCACTCGGGAAGCGAACGAAGCGATCGCCCGCGCGACACTGGAGCATTTCACTAAATGAGGGTTTCTTTGGAGATGAAGACCATGAAATTGAATCGTTTATTCCTTCCGTTCCTTTCGATTTCGTTTCTGGCCGTTTGCGTGCTGGCGCTCCCGCCGGCGGAACGCAAGCTCGAGGAAATCCCATTTGACGGTCAGCTTGCGCACCAGTATTTGACGGAACTCTGCGCCATCGGTCCGCGTCCGACGGGGTCGGAAGGGATGAAGCGCCAGCAGGAATTTCTCGTCACGCATTTTTCAAAGTACTGCGACGCGGTGGAACGCCAGGCGTTCAGTTTTCCGTATCCTGCCGAGCTGAACCGGAAAGTGATTGGGGTGAACCTGATTTTCCGCTGGAAGCCGGAGCGCAAGGAGCGGATCCTGCTTTGCGCGCATTACGACACGCTCCCGATCCCGACGAAAAACCCGCCATCGAAGCGGAATCTTCCGTTCGTCGGGGCCGAGGATAATGCGGGGGGCGTGGCGATCCTGATGGTTCTGGCGCAGTCGCTCAAAGAGATTCTGGAGAAAAACCAGCTGAGGTACGGCGTGGACGTTGTGATGCTCGACGCGGAGGAGTTCATGTTCCGCCCGTCTCGCGAAACGGTTCCCGGCGAGCGATTCTGCTGGGGGTCAGAGTTTTTCGCCCGAAAATATGCGTCCGTCCCGCCTCAAAAGCGTGGCTGGCACTACACGGACGGCGTCCTGCTCGACATGGTAACGCAGAAAAACGCGGTTTTCGAGAAAGAAATGTTCAGCTTCCAGAATCCTCCGGCCCGCCGCACGCAAATGGAGATTTGGAAAAAGGCGCAGGAACTGGGCGTTCGGGAGTTTGTGCCGCGGGTGGGGTCGATCGTCACGGACGACCACATGTACTTGACCCAATTCGGGAACATTCCGTGCATGGACCTGATCGATCTGGACTACGAGCCGTGGCACACGCACGAGGACACGCCGGACAAATGTTCGCCCCTGACCGCCGCGCGGGTGGGGTGGGTGCTTACGGAGTGGCTGAAGAGCAAGAAGTAATGGAAGGCGGTAATGAAGGCCGGAGGCCGGAATTACGCGCCTGATTAACTCACCACGGACGATGGGAGGCGGTAATGGAGGCCGGAGGCCGGAATTACGCGCCAGATCAAAACGCCGTGAGGTTTCGCACGCCGATTCGGTCAATGAACGAAGAGTTTCCGCAATTCGCGCACCTTTTCGGCTGGGTCAGGCGCTTGCGTGATCTCCGTCACCATAGCGATGTGGCGCGCCCCCAAAGACGAGAGCTCCGCAATGTGTCGGGCCTTGATCCCCCCCATGACGGAAAACGGAACCGTGACGTGCGGCATTAATTCTTTCAGAAAGTCCGTCCCCAGCGGCGGCATGCCGACCGTTTTGGTCTGCGTGGCAAAAATCGGCCCGATGTTCAGGTAGCCGGTCCCGGCCCGCTGCGCTTCTTCGATTTCCGCCAGATTGTGGGTCGAGCTTCCGACGAGCAGCTCGGGAGCAATGCGCAGCGCCTCACGAACGGGCAGATCTTCCTGGCCCAGATGCACACCGTCCGCGTGGGCGGAGAGGGCCACGTCCACGTGATCGTCGATGATGATCAGCACGCCGAACGAATTCGCGACCTCGCGGCACTGGCACGCCAGACGGTGGATCGCGCCTTTATTCCAGTTTTTCTCACGGATCTGCACGACTTTCGCCCCGCCTTCTGCCACGGCGCAGAAAATCTCGAACGGGTCTCTTCCCGCGCAAAACTCGGACGAAATGACCGGGTACAAATCGGCGTTCCGAAACGCTTCCAGCCGCGACGCGAGGGTGGTGAAAATGGATTCCATGACGGTTAATTTCCTCTCGGCACAATGATCACGGGAAATCTTCTCCACCCTTGCAGAACGGGTTGCAGCGGAGGATCCGCCACATTCCTTTCAGCGTTCCGTACACAAAGCCGTACTTCTGGACGGCCAGAATGTAGTACTGGCTGCAGGTGGGGTAAAACCGGCACTGGCGGCCGATCACGTAGTGCAAAGTGTGCTGGTAAATGCGCACGAGGAAAATCGCCACGTTGCGCGGAATGTGCCAGATGAATCGGAGGATGGTCATGCGGAATCTCCCGAAGATGGAGGCGGGTTGGTTTTTCGGGCGGCGATGATGAATAGTTTCCCGACCGACTTCCGAAAATCGGGGCCGTAGTCCGAACGCCGTGCCTTTCCCGGAACGACGACGAAATCCATCGGCGGCATGCCGGTCTTTTCAAGCTGGGGGACGACCTGGCGAAACGCCTCACGAACGAGCCGTTTCCAGCGCACACGTTCCACCGCTCCGCCGTACCGCTTCGAGACGGAAAGCCCAAGCCGGGACGTTTCGCGGCCGTTCGGCAGAGCGAAAACGATCAGCAGGCCGTCGCTTGCGGAGCATTTCGCGTCGAAAACGTCTTTGAAACCGGCGGTCGTTTTGATGGAAAAGGACTCTTTCACCACTGAATTCCTGAACGTAAATTTCCCGAGTATTTTTTGTCAAGGCCCCGCAAAACCTCGGCCTCTTCCGGGCTGACGGACTGCGGGACGTTGATCATGATCTCGACGAGCAGGTCTCCCGGAGCGCTTTTGAACTGGATTCCCGCGCCTTTGACCCGGAGTTTCTTCCCGCTGGACGTCCCGGCCGGAATGTTGAGGATCCCCTCGCCTTTGGGCGTGGAAATCGAAACTTTCGCGCCGAGCGTTGCTTCCGCGATGGTGACGGGGAGCTTGAGCAGAAGGTCTTTCCCCTGCCGCGTGAAAACCGGGTGCGGGAGGACTGTCACGTTGAGGACCAGATCGCCGGCCGGCCCGCCGTTTGGAGAGGGTTCACCCAGACCGCTGAGGCGGAGTTTTTTGCCGGTTTCGATTCCCGCGGGGATTTTGGCGGTGACGGTTTTAACCTCGCCGGAACTGGATTGAATGCGGACTTCCGCCTCGCCGCCGAGGACCGAATCCTCGAACGAAACGTTGATCGTGTGCTGGAGGTCCTGCCCCTTGACGGGCGCGCGTCTGCGCCGTCCGCCAGCGCCTCCGCGTCGGCTGAAGCCTCCGAAGAAGCTGCTCGGGTCGAACCCGCCGGCTCCCGCGCCGCCGCCGAACAGGTCGTCCATATTGAACTCCCACTGGGCGCCGCCGGGGCCACCACCGTTAAATCCGCCTCCGTAGCCGTTGAAACCGCCGGCTCCCCCCTGGAACCCGCCGTTCTGCATATTTTCGAAATCGGGACCGAACTGGTCGTACATTTTGCGTTTTTTGTCGTCGTTCAGGACGTCGAACGCCTGCTGGACCTCCTGAAATTTTTCTTTTGCGGTTTTATCATCCGGATGAAGGTCCGGGTGGTATTTTTTTGCCAGTTTACGGTACGCTTTGCCAATTTCTTCTTTTGAAGCCGTCTTTGAAACACCAAGTACTTTGTAATAATCAGCCATAAAATTAACCCCTTTCTCAAATGAATAATGAATAACGAATAACGAATAATGAGAAGAAAGACTTCAACCTTGATTCCTCGATTCCAACCCGCTTGAGCCTGACCTCATTCTCCTCATTATTCGTTATTCATTATTCATTATTCGTTCCTAATACGATGCTGGCGAACGAGACGCAGCTGCGAGTTTCTTCGTCCACCGCCTGCTCGTAGCTCAAAAGTTGACCGCCGCTCGCCCGGCTTAACAGTTCCAGGAGCCGGAGGAGACAGTAGATCGGAGCCACGCCGCAGATTTTGTTTTGGTTCACGGTTTTCAAAATACTCTGCCAGAACGCGCGTGAGTCGGTTTTCAGAATCGCTTCGAGGACCTCTGTGTCGGTCTCGCGAATTCGGTCCTGCCCTTCGGCATCGACCGGCTTGGAAGAAGAGTAAATCGGTCCGACGTGCGCGAAGTTGGAGGAGGCGAGGAGGAAAAACCGCCCTTTTCCCGATTCTTCGTCGGACTGGATCAGTTCGGCCAGCGTTTCGAGAAAGAGGCGAACCACCTCATTTTCGTCCGGGTATTCCACGTCCTGTGCGGCGAGGAACGGAACGAATGAGTTGACGAGGATCGGCACGATCCGGAGGTTACGCTTCTGCGTTTCGGCGAGGTATTTGAGAAAAATCGCCTGGAACTCTATCGAATGTTCGTCACGGTGTACGAAGTCATCGCCGAAAAGGTTCACGTTTTCTTTCGATTTTTCTTCATTTTGCGACAAATATTTTTCCTGAAAGCGTTTTTCGGCCCGCTTTTCGAAATCGAGGTCCACGGGAAGCACGCCGAAAGGGGTTTCAAAGCTTTTGGTGGAAAAGGCGAATTTCTCCCGCATCGGATTGTGCGAGGTCCCGAAAATCACGAAAACGTCCGCGTCCGAGGCCCCGTGTTTCAGGGCGCTGTACGTCCAGCCGTAGGAAGCGCCGCCGCGCTCAAAGTCGGCGTGATTCACGATGGCGCCGGAGATTTTGGCGGGAAATTTCGACTCAAGCGGCGTTTCCGGATCGTCGGCCTTCGCGATGATTTGCGGCATTTCGAGGATCTTCGCGACGGTCTTCCGGAGTTCCTTCACGTCTTTCGGGTACGCGCCTCCCGCCATCGCTGCCGGGCGGTTGGGCTTGCGGGCGTAGGAGTTCATCTCGTTTTTCAGGAACTGCGCGAAGCTCGGACTGTCGAGGTAATGCAGTTTATCGAGGTACGCGACCATTTCCTCCAGGTCCTTCATCGAGACCGGCTCGTTGGTCTGCTGCTTGAACTCGTCGAGGATCTCCTGAAGCGTCCGCTTCCCGTCGAACATCGAGATCAGGATCGCCAGCGGAATCGGAAGCACCAGCGGCGGCGCGAAGCCCTCGGGGTCCTCCAGAAGGAAGTGGTTCGGCTCTTTGGGTGCGTCTTCGTCCTGCGCGGCGGCCTGTTCCGGAGGCACGTAGGGGCAAAGGGTCAGGTTACGCATTGCGGGACGGTCGATGGCCATGAAAAGTTCCTTGATTCTGTGGTTTTTTAAACGGTTCTAAAATGAAATGGACCCGGAGGCGAATCAGCGTTCCGGCGCGTTTTCCTTCTTGATCTCCCGGCAACGGATGCTCTTGATCTTCGTCTCGCAGCAGTAATTCGTCACGCCGACCGGCTTCGAGTAGTCCACCTCGAATCGGGTCGTGAAAGTGTTTCCTTCCCGCGTGGCTTTCGTGATGAGTTTATCGTCCATCCAGCCTTCGATCCGGTCGTCATAGACTTTCACTCGGAACGTGTACCACTGATTGGCTTTGGTCGAAAGAAGCTCCATCGTTTCGTTTTCGCTCGCGTCAAAGCCGTTGATGCTCGAGAAGCCGAAGACGCTGCCGCCCCAGCCGCCGTTGATGAACGTGACGAAACCGTCCGCGCCGACCGGGCAGGTGATCGCGGCGTAGAAGTCGGACCCCATCGTGCGCTTGGCCGTGACTTCGATCTCAAAGTTGGATTTGAACGGGAAATCCTGGTTCAGGGCGATCCCGGAAACCATCGCGCCCATGCCGATGGTCATGATGCCGTCTTCGACGGTGACGTCCGCTTCGCCGCCGAAATTGGGGACTTTCCAGCCGGCCAGATCTTTACCGTTGAAGAGGGAGATCCAACCGTCCTCACCGGGCTTCATGGAAAGTTTGCCCTCATTGGGGGCGGACTGGGCGGAAACCTGCGACGGAAGGAAAACGGCCGCGGCGGTCAAAACGGCAAACAAAACGGTCGCGAGGGAGAAAATGCGTGCGTTCATGGGCTGACTCCTGAAATGAGAGGAAAGGCTTTAATTTGACTAATTAATTATAGTACATTCGCGCAGAAATGGAAGGGGGGGAGCGCTCGTCCCCCGCTTTTTTGAGGTTTCGGTCATTCGAAAAGCCCAAACCCGGCCAGGACGTCATTGGCGGCCATTCCCGGCGCGTCCACCCGGACGAAAAGGTCCGTGACCGAGCGGAATTTCTCGGGGAGCTCGAGCCAGTACAGAAAATCTTTCGTCCGCTCGCCGAACGGCGCTTCGTCCCAGTTTTCACCGTCGGCCGAAAGGAAAACGTGGCGTTTCCGGTCTACTTCGGGCTTGGGCGTTCCGTTGAAACCCGAGTTCAGGTTTCCCAGGACCGCCATTTTGGACGGTTTCGCGCCGGCAGGGACGTGGATCTGGAACGTCGCGCTCTTGAGGTAGAAGAAGTAGGACCCGCAGTTTCCCCCTTTGCACGTCACCAGCTCGTACGATTCGTCCTCGCCGAGCAGGGCGCGCACGACGCACTTTTCCTGGACCTGCGAGAACGGCGCGATGATCGGGCGGAGGCTTTTTTCGTCCGGGGCCACGACCCGATGCGCGACGATCTGGCCGTCCATGCAGCGCTGGATCCGCGCGGTGATCCGGCCGTCCTCGACGCAGTAAACCCACCACGACGGGCCGCCGTTGGAGTTGAAACCGGCCCCGCCCGTCCGGATGTGCGTCCACTGGGTGAGGCGCGTTTTCGGGAGCTGGAAGTACGCCGTCGCATCGTGGTGCTCGTGCCCGGCCAGGACGTACACCTCGCCGGTCTGGTTTTTCAGCGCGTCGGGAAGCGTCTCGGCCAGGCCGCGCTCGTTCGTGAATCCCATCGGCTGGTGGATCAGGATCGCGACGTTCCGCTCCGGCTGGAGTTTGGCCGTTTCTTCTTTCAGCCAGGCACGCTGCTTTTTGCCCAGGAAACCGTCGTGGCCGCCGTCGAGGGCGAGGATCGGCAGACCGGCGCACTCGTAGCGGTAGTACGGCGGGGTCTTCATCTCGCGGCAGAAAACCTCCGACTCCTCGTCAAACGGCGGCGTGTCGTGGTTCCCGGCGATGACCCGGACGGGGATTTTCGGGTTCAGAACCGCCAGATCCTCGTGCAGATTGGCGTATTCTTTCAGGGCTTTGGGGACGTTCGGGCCGTAGCTGAAGCACGGGCTCATGCTGCAAATGCAGTCGCCCAGGATCATCAGGTGGTCGGGCAGAAGGTCCTCCGGGAGCGTGTTCAGCTCGTGAATGAGGAACCGGAACGCGCGGTTTTGGTCGTGGTTTTGGTCCTCGGTGTAGTGAATGTCGGCGGCGGTGACGAAAAACTCGCGTTTGCCTTTTTCGGGTTGGAAGTTCAGAGCGTCGAAGGCCTTTTGGAGACCGGTGGCGAAGGAAACGGATTCGTCGGCGTAGACCGGGATGGAAAGGGCGCACGGTAAAGAGGCGCACAGCTGAATAAATTGGCGTCGATTCATTTTTTGATCAGGAAATGGGCTTGAAAGAGAGGATGGGCCTGGATTTTTCGGGTAAACCCCCTCGCTTTTTTCACCCTGCGGGAGAAAAAAGTCTCGCCCGTGAAGACGTTTGCCGCCGCGGAGGGAGGAACATTTTGAAAATTGTTCCTCCCCCGGGACCCCCTCTTTCAAAAACTTTTTAACTATTAATAGGAATTGGATTTTTATTATTCTGCTTCAGGCCCTTCAATGATCTCCCCCCTCTGCTGGCGGGCCTGATCCTCCACCTTGAACGTCCCGTAAAACAAACTGTTTCCCGCGTCCATCCAAATGTAAACCCGCTCCTTCTCTTCCGGACTGAGGTTCACATCATGGTGCGCCGGCTCCAAATACTGCGTCAAACGGGACGCAAAAGTCCCGACCTTCCCGATCGGCGTGAGCGGCTCGAAATTATTCTCAGGGTTCCCCCACGCGCTCCAGACCACAAACGGGCGCAGGTTCGAGTATGATTTCGTGTACTGCCCGTCCAGCGTCCCGGTCAGGTCGATCCCGTTCGGCTCCTCCGCGTTGTGGCACTTCACGCAGTGCTGATCCCAGACCGGCTGCACGAGACGCACGTACGAAAACGGTCGGCTCCCGTCCGGCCCCGGCACGATTTTCGACGGTTCACGCATCCCGGCGAGCGGCTGACGCGCGGACGGCTCCGGGGTCTTCATCCGATCCTCGTGGCAGCCGATGCAGTTCGCGTTCTCGCCCGGCTGGACGTACGTCAGCGAGCGCATTGTCTGAACGGCGCGGCCCTGCTCATCCAGCGCCTGGAAAAGGACCGGCACGCAGGCGGGAAGCTCGAAAAACGCGCTCCCGTCCTCTTCCACCGGGACCGTTCCGAGGACCTGCTTCCCCGGCGACGCGTTGGCGAAACCGAGCATCGGCTGGTTCGCGTGCGGCGTGGATTTCGGGAGGACCTGTACGATGCGCAGCGCCTTGATCTTCGTCCCCTCCGGGAGTTTCGGCGTTCCGTCGTAAACGTTTTGCATCAGGATGGTCCCGAAAACGTTTCGCGGGATCTCCCAGCGGCTGACCACCGGCGGCACGGCATCCGTCACGACGTAAGGCCGGAAGTCCGAGTAAATTCTCCGTTTCGGCGGCGTGAGCGGGATCGCCCAGAGGCTCGAAATGTTCGCGTCGCGGTAAATCAGCTCGCGGTTCCCCCACCGGTCGCAGAAGTAAAGGCCATAATGATTCGGAATGTTCGCGCACACCTCGCCAAAAAGCCGGTCGTAACTGTACGAGGCGATGAAGCACTCCTCCGAAAGCGGGAACGGGGCCTTGAACGTCTGGCCGGGCCAGCGCCTTTGCGACTCGCTTTCCGGAAGACGGACGCCGGGCTGGCCGGAGTACCAGTTTTTAGCCGGCTCGGAGTCAAAATCGACGTAGCCTCGTCCGCCGGCCAGCGGGGCCTCGGTTTCCGGGTACGCCACGTCCGGCGTGAGCCGCTCGATGGGTTCCGGCCCGTCCACCCCTTTCGCAGGGTCGACCAGGATCACGGAACCGGCGGAAAGACCGTGGTGCGGGCCGCCGATCGCCATCACTTTGGAGGAGTTCGGGACCTGCCGCGCCTCCCAGATCCCGCACGGGACGAAAGTATTGTTTCCGTAGAAGATCCGGACGTCCGTTCCGTCGAGGCGCGTCTGCCAGAGGTTTTGGTAGTGCACCGCGTTCCGGTCCACGTAGTCCCAGCGCGTGTACAAAATCCGGCCATTATCCAGAACGGTCGGGTCCCACTCGTTCGTTTCGTGGAAGGAGATCGGACGGATCGCGGAGCCGTCCGCGTTCATGAGCGTCAGCGTGTACAGGTAGCACGGTCCGCGGCCGCAGCGGTGAAACGTTCCGCGGAGCGTCGAGAGGTAAATGATCTCGCCCGTCGGTGAGACGCACGGCGCGAATGAGTCGGCCTCGCCCCGCGTGAGCTGGCGGACGTTTTTCCCGTCGGAATCCATCGCCCAGATCTGGTACCGCTGCGCCATTTTCTCCTCGTCACGCCACACTTTCGGGGCGGAGTCGCACGCGCAGAATGCCGTGTAAATGGTCTTCCCGTCCGGCGAAATGTCCGACTTCATGAAATTTCCCGCGGGGAATGCGTCGGCGGCGATCTGGCGCGTCCGGAACGATTTGCCAGGCTCCTCCAGAACGAAAAGTCCGCCCCCGGGTCGGGCCCCGAAGCCGTAAACCTGGGTGAGCTGGTGACTCATCGCCGAGGGGACGTGCTTGACGAAAAGAAGCGCGCCGGTCTGAAATTCGGGCCGGGCCAGAAGCCGCTCGCGTTTTTTCTGATGAAGCGTCCGCCAGAGGGTTTCCCAGTCGGCCTCCGTCAGCGGGGAAGGCGCGGCGGAAATTTCACTTGAGGTCGGGCCGGCCATTCGGGCGACCGCCTCGCGGTAAGACCGGGCCTCGCGCGGCGTGTTGATCCCGTCCTGAAGCCGCCAGTCCCACTCGATGAGCGCCTCGGCCAGCGCCGGCGGAAGGTCCGGGAAACAGGCGATCGGCTCGAATGTGCGCTCCGGTCGCTGAGGCTCCAGGTTTTCGGTCGTGACGGGCAGCGCACCGGATTTCGTGATCGTTTGGACTCCGGCCGGGCCGTTCAGCTCAACGGTTTCCCCCTCGCCGACCTCCGCCACGACGCGGTATAAAGGCCCGACCGTGCCGTCGTCTCGCGTGGCGTTCGGAAACCCAAGGATCAAAACCTGGGACTTTCCGCCCCAAAAGTGCCAGACCCCCGCCGCGGTCCCGTAGGAAACCGCCGCCGGCTGGCCGTTGATCGAAACGGTGAGACCGTCCGCAGAAAAGGCGGACGCGGTGAAAACGAAAATGACGCAAAAAAGGAGGGCGCGGAAGTGCTTCATGGGAGTTTGGGAAGATTGAAATTTTTAGGGGGAAATGGTGAAATGGGACCGGCCTGAAGTTCACGTCCAGCTCGCTGCAAAATCCGTCGATTATAGGCCCCGCGGATTGGGCGGATTGGGCGGATTCAGGCGGGTTTTTTGAATAATTAAATGAATCACTCAAAAAGGGCGCGAACACTCAAACGTTTCAATGATTTTAAAATTTTTTTAAATCCGATCCGTTTAAATCCGCCCAATCCGCCTGATCCGCGGGGCCTGTAGCGGTTTCGGACGTTTTCGGAGGGACGGAATTTCGCGTGCGCTGGATTTAGGTTGACCGTTGAATTTTAGGGGCGCTCACTCCCAGACCAGCTTGCCGTTACGCAAAACCGCGGGGCGGGCGACGGCCGAGTTCAGTTTGGTCTCGGGATTGTGGCGATTCACGCCGACCATGATGCGCGGCTCCCCGTTTTCCGTCGGGGGGATCTCGTAAACCCCGGTGCTGACGTCGATCGGCTGGGAGGTCTGGACCTTGAAGTCGGGCGAGCACTGAGCCGTCCTCTCGCTGCTGTACCGGCCTGCCCAGAAGGAGCCATTCGCCCACGCGAACGCCTGGATCCCGTAGGTGGTTTTTCCCGGGACGGTGAAGCGCTCCACGACTTTGAAATCGGGCGTCATTTTGCGCACGATGTTCTCGTCAGGGGTCTGCGTGGCGGGTTTCTGCGCGATGTAGAAGAACCCATCGTGGAACGTGATCCCGTCGCCGCCCTGTTCCATCGGGATCTTTTCGAGCAGGTCGAGCGTTTTGCAGTCGTGCACGAACGTCCAGTGCGTTACTTCTTTGGCGGGCCAGCCGAGAGCCACGGAAACGTAGAGTTTCCCGTCCACGACGCAGCAGTCGCCGTAGTGGGTCGGGACGGGGATCTTCTTCACGATTTTCCCTTCCAGATCCGTTTGCACGAGCCACGTGGTGAAGCTCCAGAAGATGAACTCGCCGTCGCTCGCGAAGCCCTGCAGGTGGCCGGGGTACTCGCCTTCACACTGGATCTCCTTCGCGCTGAGCGTCGGGAGAAAAACCAGCGAAAGGCCCAAAAAAACGAGGGAATAAAAAACGGAACGCATGATTTTCCTTTCTCAAATTTTCAAAGGCGGTTAATTTTGAAGCTCGAAGTCCGCGTAGATCGGCGAGTGGTCCGAAGAGTCCAGCGCGTCCTGGTCGAGGATCACGCGCATGACCTTCACGTGGATCCGCGCCTTTTCCACGAAAATGTGGTCGATCGAGTTGGCTTTCACGTTTCCCGTCGGGCGGGGAGTGCCGTGGTATTTGCCGTCCGCGCCCTTTACCGGGTCGCCGTGATGGGAGGCTTCCGGCGAGGCGGAGTCGGCGATCTCCTGCGCGCTGAAAAAGCCTTTTTCGTTCAGGAATTTATGCGCTTCACTGCCGGGCCGCGAGTTCAGATCCCCGCCGCCTATGGCCGGGCAGTTCCATTTCGCCTGGAGCGTTTCGAGCCGGCTGACGATCATCTGCGAGTTGGTCAGCCGAATGGCGTCATTTTCCGGCCCGCCCTTCCACCAGTAGTGGGTCGAAAACGCGATGAACGTCTTGCCCGATTTGCGGTCTTTCAGCACGGCCCAGGTCATTCCTTTGCTCCGGTCCAGCTTGAGGTCAAAGGCGTCGAAGCCGTTTTCCAGAAGTTCGAGGCGCGACTTTTTGTAAAGAAGCGGGACATAATCGGCGGGGTTTTCGTCGGCTCCGATGATGCCATAATCCGCGGCCAAGTCCTTGAAAAGACTGGATTTCCACCAGTTTTTGGTGACTTCCTGAAGCGCGATCAGGTCCGGATCGTACCGCTTAAAAACCGCGGTGAAGGCGGCGTCGCGCCCCTCGACGGGATTTCCGAAATAATCGCCCCAAATGTTGGCCGCAAGAAAACGAAGCTCCTCCCCCTGCGCGGCAAAAGAGAGGAACGAGAAGAACAAAACGGTGAGGGCGAAAAAGATCTGTTTCATGGCGGGAAATTTCAGATTTGAGGGGTGGGGAGAAAGAAAAGGGAGGAACATTTTGAAAATGGATCCTCCCCTGAATGTTGCGTCAAACGAAGTTTTTAGTCTCAGACTTCTTTCGCGTCGATCCAGCTCATGAGCTTACGCAGTTTGCGGCCGGTGACTTCGAGCGGGTGCTTGGCTTCTTTTGCACGGATCGCCTTGAAGTTCGGGGCTTTGACCTGGTTCTCGAGCAGCCAGTTGCGGGCGAACGAACCGTCCTGGATCTCGCTGAGGACTTTCTTCATTTCCTTCTTCGTTTCCTCGGTGATGATACGGTTGCCGATCTTGTAATCGCCGTATTCAGCCGTGTTGGAAATGCTGTAGCGCATGTAGCTCAGACCGCCCTGGTAGATCAGGTCGACGATCAGTTTCACTTCGTGGCAGCATTCGAAGTAAGCCATTTCCGGCTGGTAGCCAGCTTCGACCAGCGTCTCAAAACCGGCTTTGATCAGAGCGGAAAGACCACCGCAAAGAACGACCTGTTCACCAAAGAGGTCGGTTTCGGTTTCTTCAGCGAAGGTGGTTTCGATGACGCCCGCGCGGGTGCCGCCGATGCCTTTCGCATAGGCCAGACCAAGAGCTTTTTCCGCGTCGCCGGCGCCAGGGCCAAGAGCGATGAGGCACGGAACGCCAGCGCCCTTCACGAACTCAGCGCGAACGAGGTGACCCGGGCCTTTCGGGGCGATCATGATGAACTTGTTCTCGGCCGGAACGTCGAACTGGCCGAAGTGAACGTTGAAACCGTGGGAAGCGATGAGGAGCGTGCCCGGCTTGAGGTTCGGACGGATGCTCTCGGCGAAGATCTTGCCCTGGAGTTCATCGGGAAGCAGGATCGTGATCAGGTCAGCCTGAACGACGGCTTCCGGAATGCTCATCGGCTTGAAACCGTGAGAAACGGCCAGATCGTAGTTCGCGGTACCGGGGAGTTCTGCGACGATGACGTTCACGCCATTGTCACGCAGGTTCTGCGCGTGACCGTGTCCCTGGCTGCCGTAGCCAAGGATGGCGACAGTTTTGCCATTCAGAAGAGAGAGGTCCGCGTCATTATCATAATACATTGTAGCAGCCATTAGAGTATTCCTCCTGAACTTCAGTTTCCTCTCGTCATGGCGATCCGCCCGGACCGCGCGAGTTCCAAAATGCCGAAAGGTTTCATGAGTTCGATTAAAGCATCAATTTTGTTCTCTTTACCAGAAAGCTCGATTACGACACAATCCGGCGAGACGTCAACGATCTTCGCCCGGAAAATGTTCACCAGCTCGTGGATCTCAAGGCGTTTTATGGAGTCAGCCTTGACCTTGATCAGAGCCAGATCGCGCTCCACACAGTCGGTATCACTTATGTCTTCGGCCCTCACGACAGTGACGATTTTCTGCAGCTGGGTACGTACCTGATCCATCGTATGATCATCGCCATCTACCACGACGGTCATACGGGAAAGGGTCGGGCGGTCTGTTTCACCGACCGTCAGGCTTTTAATGTTAAACCCGCGGGCGGAGAACATTCCGGAAATGTGCGAAAGGACGCCGGGAACGTTTTGAACCTCAGCATAAATGGTGTGCTGTGACATAAAGGAGTCTCCTGAATAAATATTCTAATCCATTTTAGCACATTTTTCCCCGGGTGCAAGGGGGGGCGCTTCAATTAATGAATAATGAAGAATGAATAACGAATAATGGGAGGCGGTAATGGAGGCCGGAGGCCGAAATTACGCGCCGTTTTGACCTGTTGCGGACGAATGGGAGGCGGTAATGAAGGCCGGAGGCCGAAATTACGCGCCGGTTTAACCCGCTGCGGACATTGGGAGGCGGTAATGAAGGCCGGAGGCCGAAATTACGCGCCGGTTTAACCCGCTGCGGACATTGGGAGGCGGTAATGAAGGCCGGAGGCCGGAATTACGCGCCGGTTCGATTCGTTAAAGCGTAAATTTCAGGCCTTGCGCTACGGCGCCGCCGTCCTCGAGGAAACGCAGCGAGAACGGGCACGCCTGCCCCTGCGACTGGAACTCGATGTAAACCGGGTTCCGACCGCTGTTCAGCATCACAGGGATGAGGAACGGCTTCTCGCCGCCCGTTTTGCTCTCGAAAATCACCTTCCCGTTAAGCCAGAACCGGACCGGTACCGGCGAGGCCAGTTCCGCGTTGAGTTTGGCGCCGACCTCCGATTCCACCACGTTGCGAAGGTAGAGGAAGGACCCTTTCGGGAAATGCCGGGTCGTGGCCAGCTCCCACCCCAAAGCCGTCTGGCCGGCCACCAGCGGTGACCATTTTTCGGCCGGAAACGCCGCCGGGTTTTCGTCCGGGGTTTCCTGCGCCTGGGTCGCAAGCCACATGTGAACGCCCCCCTGACGCGCGTCCATTTGAAGCAAAACCGCCAGAGCGCGATGACGAACGTCTTCATTCTTGCAATTCTGCTCAATGTCGGTCAGGACCGCTTTCACTTCGTCTTTCATCGAGAAACGCTTCACGTTCGCGATCCGCACGGCGGCCAGCGCGGCATTTGCGGAGGTTTCGGTCTCGCGCTTCATCTCTTCCGCGGCGAAACGCATGCACTCCACCTTGCGGCAGTAACGCCCCATCAGGTCCCAGACCTGCTTCTGCGTCACGACGTCGGGGGTGGCGAGGAGTTTTTTGTACCATTCGAGCGGCGCGGGGGTCCGTTCGATCGAAGTCCCCATTTTTTCGAGGAGTTCCAGGCGTTTTTCCGGGTCGGTGCAGGCCAGGACCGCGGCGGTTTCCGCTTCGAGCCGGGCGGCGAGCTGCGTGTCCGTTTCGGCGGTGAAGTCGTTCCGGTAGAACTCGCCGTGACGGTACGGGGCCGTGAACGTCGTGTCCTTTGGGACCTTCGAGTCGTGATCCTTTTTCACGAAATTAATGAGCATCGCGGCGATTTTGGCCGTTTCACCGTGATTCGCGTCCGAGGTCAAAAACGGGGTGAGGGCCTCGACCGTCGCGGGGCCGGCGATGGGGTAGAGGATCCGGCCGATGGTCCGCTGGCCGTCGAGCGTCGCGGTCGGGAAGGCCACCAGCAGCATTTTCTCCGCCTCGAGCATTTCCTCGCTGCCGGGCTGCATCTGAAAGACCGCGTACTCCATCGGAGCGATCGCGCCGTTATTCACGCCCGCCTCGTAGGTGGGGAAAATCTTGCACGCATTCGCGACTTTCTCCAGCGGCGTCTGCGCGAAAAGAGGAGCGGCGAGGGCGAAAAGGAAGCACAAAAATGGGGTGAAAATCTTCATTTTGATTTCCATTTTTAAAGGGGTTTCTGAAATGAAAGGACTCTGGGGAGCCCGGGGAGATCACTCCTTCGCGAAATCCTCTTCCAGGATCTCGGCCAGGGATTTCATCACGTTCCGGCCCAGTTCGCGCCCGGATTCCGGCGTGAGGATCGCATGGCCGCACAGGCAGTAGCCGAATTCCATGCAGTTCGCGAAGTAGACGTTGGGAAGGCCTTGCATCCAAACTCTCGAGGAGCAAAGATCACCATTTTTCCCGGTGAACGATCGGATCGAATTGTGCCCTTCGCTTTTGCCCGGAACGTCCTGCTTGGGGTCGTATTTCAGCACGCCGTCTTTCTGGTTTTCGGCCAGTTTCTCGCGGAAACGGTTCCAGATCACGTTCATTTGTTCCATCCCGATGGGGCCGTGGGAGTAGTAGGTTTCGCCTCTGCTCCCGGGCGCGTGGAGGTCCATGAAAACGATCGGCAGGCCTTCGGTTTCTTTCAGGATCAGCGCCTTGAACGCCTTCACGCTCGGGTAAAGCTCCTGAACGTAGTCGCGATTGTGGTCGTGCGGATTGCGGTTTTTGCCCTGATCGCCATTTTCCACGCCGTCTTTATCCATGAACGGGACGAAAATGATCTCTGCATTTTGTCGAAGCCACTGGGCTTCCGGAGCGTCGGAGAGGCAGAACTGGATCACGCCTTCCATGACCGGGCTGGCCGAGGCCTCGCAGGCGTGGTGGCGTGCGGTGAACACGAGATAAAACCGGGGTTTTTCCTGCCCGAGGAACGGGAGGCGGAAGAGTTCCACGTCGTGTTTGTCCGAGCGCGAGCGGCAGAGCGTTTCAAAACGGACGTCTTCCCGCGTGCGGTACTGCGCGATGAATTCGTCCCAGTTCGCCTGAGTGTACGGCATGCAGAACGCGAAGCGGACGTCCGAGTCCTCCGGGCCGAACGTCCAGGTGAACTCGTGCTGGTCGGCGGGGAAGATTTTCCCGGAGTCCAGAAAATCCTTTTCGCCGAGGTAGTGCCACGTTTTCCCACCGTCGGTGCTCACGTTCGGGCCGACGGGACCGAAACTCGAGCCCTTGGTCTGGAACTTAAACGTCACGGTGCGGTTTTCCGCTCCGGTGACCCGGAAGTTGAAATAGAAATAGTCGCTCCGAGTGTCGCGCAGGTCGGGCCGGGCGCAGACCACGTTCGCCTCCTGATCGATGGAATCGACCAGAACGTTTCCTCCGGGAAAATCCGCATCGACGCGGATCTCCGCCCGAGCCGGGAGCGTGGAAAGAATTGCAAGGATCAAAAAAAGGAAAGCGTTTTTCATTTTCATGGTGTTTTTCAGGATGGGTTAGAGGAATTTTCGGGTTGGTTTTGGTTTTTCTCCCGCTTCGGCTTTTCCCGCCAGCGGCGATGAAGCCACCAATATTGATTGGGCGTTTTGCGGATCAGCTCGTCGAAAACGTCGCAGTACCACTGCGCCATGACTTTCGGGGAGGTCAAATCGGGCTGAACCTCCGGATCGAGCCAGCCGGTGACCCGGATCTCAAAGCGGAAAGGCTCCTCCCCCTGGCGGATCGGCGCGGCAAGAATGACCGGTGCGCTGTACGTCCGGGAAAGGACCGGCACCACTTTGTACGTGGAAACGTCCCGGCCGAATGACTTCACCCAAACGCCTTTGGGGCCCGCGAACTGGTCGGTGAGGATCACCACGGGCCGGCCGTTTTCCATCGCTTCCTGAAGCATCGGCGCGGCGTCTTTTTTGGGGATCAGCCGCTGGCCGGTCGAGTGCCTGAACCGGGCCAGGTACCGGTTCAGGAATCGATTGTCGAGCGTTCTCGCGACGCTGTACGGCGGGATCCCGATCAGCCCCAGAATGTAGCCGGCAAACTCGAAATTTCCGAGGTGGCCCGTGGCGTAAATCACCGGCCGATGCTCGTACATCGCCTGCAGCGGGGCGGCCTCGTTGACGAGCGTCACGTACTTTTTCCAGTTGGAAAGGTGGATCTTCCGCTCGGCAAATGCCGCCTCGACGAGCATCAACGTGAGGTGGCGCCACATCGCGCGCTTCAGCTCGCGGATCTCTTCGGGCGATTTCCCGGGGAAGGCGTGGGTCAAATTTTCGTTCAAAACCCGTTCGCGGACGTGGAAAACGTCGGCGCAAAGCCACGCCAGAAAGCGCGACGCTCCGTGCGCCTGCTCCAGCGAAAGGGCCTGGAGGACGGAAACGATCAGGCGGACGATGAGGTAAACGAGGAAATCGATCATAAAATGCGACGGGAAGTGCTTCTGCAAGGGGCTCTGCACGAACTCAAAGACTCATTTTACCACATTTCAAACTCCCGGAAAAGGGGGGGCCGAAAAGTTGCCCGGCGCGGTATAGTTTAAAAACTTCGGGGACTTCAAAATTCCGTTTCAATCATCTACTCCAAGGAGCTTCATTCCATGCACAAACACGAGATGCAGAACGTCATGGCCGTCATTTTAGCCGGGGGGAAAGGAGCGCGGCTGGAACCCCTCACCCGGGATCGGGCGAAACCCGCCGTTCCGTTTGCCGGAGCGTACCGGATCATCGATTTTACCCTTTCCAACGTGCTGAACAGTGGGATCCGGCGCGTCCTGATGCTCACCCAGTACAAAACGACTAGTCTGGACCGTCACGTGAGTCTCGGCTGGCAGAAATATTTTCAGCGGGAACTCGGCCAATTCCTCGACGTGGTGCCGCCCCAGCAGAGGATCGACGAAAACTGGTACCAGGGGACCGGCGACGCCGTTTACCAGAATATTTACACGATCGAGCGCGAGCATCCCGAGCACGTGCTGATTCTGGCCGGGGACCACATTTACAAGATGGACTACACGAAAATGCTCCAGACCCATCTGGAAAGCGGCGCGGATCTGACCATCAGCACGCTGAAAGTCCCGACCAGTATCGCGGCCCGGCGGTTTGGTGTGCTGGAAGTGGACGAAACCCACCGTGTCATTGGTTTCGCGGAGAAACCGGTCATTCCGAAGGAACTTCCGAACCAGCCCGACTACTGCCTCGCGTCGATGGGGATTTACGTTTTCAGGACGGAATTCCTTTTTGAACGGCTCTGCCAGGACGCGCTGGACGAAAACAGTCGGCACGATTTCGGCGGCGACATCATCCCGGCGGTCATTGACCAGAACGCGGTTTACGCCCACCCGTTCAACGACGAGAACCGGAAGGCGGAGAGTTACTGGCGCGACGTGGGAACACTCGACGCTTACTTCGACGCGAATATGGACCTGGTGAGCGCGGATCCGCAGCTGAATCTCTGCGACTCGGCGTGGCCGATCTGGACGTTCCAGCCGAACTGCCCGCCCGCGAAGTTCATCTTCTCGCACGACGATCGGCTCGGAATGGCGACCGACTCGCTGGTTTGCAGCGGGACGATCGTTTCCGGTGCGTACGTGAACCGCAGCATTTTGGGCTTTCGGAACCGGATCATGCACTGCGCGCAGGTGGAAGAGTCGATCCTCTTCCCGGACGTGGAAGTGGGGCGGAAGGCGCGGCTCCGGCGGACCATCGTCGATTCAGGTGTGCGCATCGAACCGGGCATGGAAATCGGTTTCGACCCGGAATTTGACCGGGCGCGGGGGTTTTACGTGACGGAAAACGGGATCACGATCGTAACGAAGTGAAAGATTTTTTTGAAAAAAATGCCGGGAGGGTCTTGAAAAATCCGGGGGAAAAGGTAAAATAAAGAGGAAAAGACGACGGAGTTTTTTCTGAAAGTGAACGTCATGGCGTCATGGCGTTGCTTCCGGAAGAAACTCTTTTTTTGAAAACAGACGGTAGAAAACGGACGCTGAAACCCCTTTTTCCAATCGTGCCCGGGTGGGCATTCCGCGAAACATGATTTTGCTCATCGATAATTACGACAGTTTTTCGTTCAATTTGTACCAGCTCATTGGTTCCATCGAGCCGAATATTCGCGTGGTGCGGAACGACGAACTGACCATTCCTGAAATTGAGGCGTTGGCCCCCTCGGCGATTTTCCTTTCGCCCGGCCCCGGAAAACCCTGCGACGCGGGGATCTGCGAGGACGTGGTGCGGGCTTTTGCCGGAAAGATCCCGATTTTCGGCGTTTGCCTCGGCCATCAGGCGATCTGCGAGGTTTACGGCGCGACGGTGACGTACGCGAAAGAACTGATGCACGGCAAGCAGTCCGTCTGCTCGTTGGACGTTTCCAGCCCGATTTTTAAGGGCCTTCCTGAAGAAATGCCCGTGGCTCGCTACCACTCTCTGGCGGCCGTGGAGTCCACGATCCCGCCCGAGCTGAAGGTGATCGCACGCACGGACGACGGCGAGGTCATGGCCGTCGCGCACCGCGATTTTCACGTGTACGGCGTCCAGTTTCATCCAGAGTCCATTTTAACGCCGGAAGGGAAGAAAATCCTCGAAAATTTTCTGGCCATTGAATCTTCTAAATAAAAAGGGAGAAAAGGAAAATGATTACTTCCGAGATCACTCGCTCCGCCATCCGCACGCTCGTCGCCGGCCAGGACCTGGACCACGAGACCGCCCGGAATGCAATGCACGAGATCCTGACCGCTCAGGCCAATGAGATCCAGATCGCCGCTTTTCTGATCGCCCTGCGCATGAAAGGGGAAACGATCGACGAAATCACCGCGTGCGCCGAGGTCCTGCGCGAACTTGCGGACCACCTGACGCCCGGCTTCGACGTGATGGACATCGTGGGGACCGGCGGCGACGGCCAGCACACGATGAATATTTCCACGACCTCCGCGTTCGTACTGGCGGCCGCGGGAGTTCCGGTCGCGAAGCACGGAAACCGCTCCGTCTCGAGCAAATGCGGCGCCGCCGACGTGTTGGAAGCGATGGGCCTGAACATTAACGTGCCGCCGCACATCGCGCTGCAGTGGTTGAAAGAATACAATTTCTGCTTCCTCTTCGCGCAGAAGTACCACCCCTCACTGAAACCGGTCGGCGTCGTTCGGAACGTTCTGGCGCTCCGCACGCTTTTCAACGTTTTGGGCCCGCTCGCCAATCCCGCCGGCGCGACGCTTCAGCTCATGGGCGTTTACGCGAAGGAACTGGTCGAGCCGATGGCGAAAGTCCTCTCCAATCTCGGCGTGAAGCGCGGGATGGTGGTTTACGGCCTGGACGGTCTGGACGAGGCGACGCTCTGCGACGGGACGTTCCTCTGCGAAGTCCGTCCGGACGGCTCGACCGCGGCGCGCACGATCTACCCGGAGGAATTCGGTTTGACGCGCTGCACGCTCGACGAGATCCGTGGCGGTGACGCTCAGGAAAACGCGAAAATCGTCCGGGCGATCCTTTGCGGAAAGGAAACCGGCCCCCGCCGGGAGATCGTCGCGCTGAACGCCGGTCTGGCCCTCTACGCCGCGGGAAATACCGCCTCGATTCAGGAAGGGATCGACTTGGCGATGGAGATCCTGAAGTCGGGCAAAGCGGACGTTCTGGTGGAAGAAATGATCCAGGTGACGAGAAAATTTGAGAGGTCGTATGATTTTGAATGAAATCGCCCTGAAACGGCGCGAGCGGATCGACGCGTTAAAAGCGGAAAAGCCCCTGGAGCCGATCCGGCGTTTGGCGGAGGAACTGGCCAGCCGGGAGGCCGCGGCCGGTTTGGGATTCCAGCCCGAAAATTTCGCGTTCGAGCAGGCGCTCAAAAAACCGAAAACGCCGGGCATGGCGTTCATCTGCGAGGTGAAAAAAGCCTCGCCGTCCAAAGGGGTCATTGCGGAGAATTTCCCGTTTCTGGAAATCGCCGAGGAGTACGAAGCCGCCGGCGCTTCGGCCATTTCGTGCCTGACCGAGCCGGATTGGTTCCTCGGGCGGGATGAATATTTGCAGCAAATCGCGGCCACGGTTCAAATTCCGGTCCTTCGGAAAGACTTTACGATCGACGCGTACCAGATCTACGAGGCGAAAACGCTCGGCGCTTCGGCCGTCCTGCTGATCTGCGCGCTTCTGGAAACGCCGAAACTCCGCGAGTTTCTGGAAATCGCCCACTCGCTGCGGCTGGCGGCGCTGGTTGAGGCGCACTCGGCGGAGGAAGTCGAGTCGGCGCTGGACGCGGATGCGAGGATCATCGGCGTGAATAATCGCGACCTGAAAACGTTCCAGGTGGACGTTTCCACGAGCCTGCGCCTGCGGCCGCTCGTGCCGGCGGATCGGGTTTTCGTCTCGGAAAGCGGGATCAAGACGGCGGAACAGATCGCCGACCTGCGAAATGCGGGCGTGAACGGCGTGCTCATCGGCGAAACGTTCATGCGAAGCGAGAACAAAAAGAAACTTCTGCGGTCGTTCTGCTGAGCCTCAGACCGTCTTTTGGCACCACTCGGCTTTCAGGAAGAAAGAAGATGAAGATTTTAGTCAGCGCGTGCCTTCTGGGCAGAAATTGCAAGTACGACGGTGGGAATAATTTCCGGCTGAACGTCGCGGTTCTCCTGCGCGGGCACGACGTCGTGGAGGTCTGCCCGGAAGTCATGGCCGGACGGTCGATTCCCCGAAAGCCGATCGAACTTTTGAACGGGAAATTCATCGAGGAAGACGGAACGGACGTGGACGCCCAGGTCCAGCGCGGCGTTCAGGATGCGCTCGAAATCGCCCGAGCGGAGAAAATCGATCTGGCGATTCTGAAATCAAGAAGCCCCACGTGCGGCGTGCATCAGATTTACGACGGGACCTTCTTGCACCATCTCGTCGATGGGGAGGGCGCGTTTGCGAAAGCCCTGCGTGAAAACGGCTTCCGCGTCCTGGACGTGGAGGATTTGGGGAAAGACGGTTTTGGCAGCGGAATATTCTTTTAGGGGGTTTTCACCGGCGCGGGAGCTTTGCCGGAGCCGCCGTCCTGGGCGCTGACGGCTACGATTTTCAGCGTTTCTTCAATCTCCGCGAGGTCTTCAGGCGAATTACTCGTCCAGACTTTCGTAATGAGCCCCTTTTCCGCGAGAATAATCGTCGGGGCTGAAATCACTCTCAGATTTTTGTGGCCCGGTTCGTTCTCGATGGACAGATCGATCAAGTCCTGACGAAAACGATCGACGGGGTCCCACCAGACCGTGGGAAAGTTGAAACCGTTTCGGAAACTTTGCTGCACAAACTGCCCCAGCCGGTTTTCTTCGAGTTTCTTTTGACTGAGAAACTGCTGACGTTCTTCCTGAGTCATTTCGTACCACTTGACCGGCTCGGAGGCGTGAGCGAAATACGCGATCGGCACGACCTGGAATTTCGTGTTTTTCTGCGCTTCCTGAATGGGGAGCCAAATCTGACGAAGCAGATCGCACGAAGCGTCGTCCCACGGCCCCCACAAAATGATGAGGAGGGTTTTGTTTGCAAATTCCGAAGAACGCGGCGGCTCTCCAACCCCAAAGACGGGCTGGAGAGATTTAAAATCCATCAGCGGAATTCCAATGAGGAAATGCTTCTCGGACGGCGTCCGCATGAACCAATGGCCCCAAATCAGAAACGGCAAAACCGCCAAAAGGACGATCCCGAAAACGATCAGATTCGTCCGGCTTTCCAGCTTCTGTTCCATGCGCGGGTCCTGAACTTTCTCAAAACCGGGCAAATATTCTTCATTTGGGTCCATTGGAAATTCCTCATCAGAAACCACTTACTACGGGAAAACGGTCATTCCGCATCGGCCCCTTCTTCCATGACCATCGGAGTGAGGAAGCGGTGGAAGGTGAAAAGCGTAAGCGGCAGGTTGATCGGTTGGTTGGCCGAGTGTGCCGAAGGGTTCCACCGAAGGACGTAAACCAATGTGATGCCCGTATTGCATTCAGTCACGTAAAGAGCCGAAACGGCGAGACGGAATCCCGACCCTTGAATCATGTCGTGGGTCCCGGAAGTAATGATGTATTTCGGTTCGGTCGGAACCATCAGGGCTTGATTGGCTGCGGCTCCTTCTGCTTCCCTTCGGTTACGCTTCGAAGAGGAGGACGAAGACGAACGACCGCTTTTTCTGCCCGCATTGCCCACTTTGCTCGCGGTCAGGATGACTTTCTCAAGGTCCGCATTCACATTGCACTGGTAGGTGGCCTGAAATCCGGGGGATTGAGGGATTCTCGACAAAACTCCGGCGGAAAGGATCCCCGTCGTGGAATCCAGAACGTAAACCGCCTCAACTCCGGCATCGACGTAACCCGTGCAGGTGAGGTAGCCGTCCGCACGGTCGGAAGTATTGGCCCGAACCGTCAGCAAAGGATTCTGCCGGGTTTGCGGCTGGAGCATCAAAACCAAGGCGCCGGCGAGGAGCCCAGTGCCGATGCAGCACGCGCAAATCAGGGAAATCAAGCTTAATTTTGTAAATTTCATTTTTTCTCCTCCAGGGGTAAAGGATGGAAATTTATGGATGATGAAAGGGGAAATGGAAACGCCCCATTCTATTCAATTCCCAGTTCCGCCTTATGGTCGAGCAGCGTCCCATTCATTTCGGCGGACTTGGTGATTTTTTTGGTGAAGTCCAGCTTGTGCAGAGGCTGGATGACGCTCGAGGAAATGTTACGCAAATGCGACAGCATACGCTTCATGAAACGAAACATTAACGCATCCGAAGCAGTCCGCCGGGTGGGTTCAGGCAGGTTCAGCAGGACTTTGGTGATGGAATCGCACTGATGTTCCCCCCACGTGCAGAGGATGATGAGTTTTTCGGCCATCTCGCTGTTTTTGGTGTGGATGGTTTCGGCACAGTCGGTGAACGTGTTCAGGATGAGTTTTTCCAGAACGAGCAGTTCTTCGAGCTCTTTTCCTTCGGGCAGGCAGGGGGAAAGTTCCCCCATATCGAAAATATTCTTGGAGTAATCCCCGAGCCGCTCCGCGTCTTTGGCGATGCTCATCATGACGAGGCAATCCGGATCAATGACGCTGCGAACGGCGCAGTGGACCACCAGTTCTTTCCGGATGGAACGCTCTGCTTTATTAACCTTTTTGTCGTAACCAAGCAACTCATCCTTGACCGAAGCCGGTTCCTCACCGTGCAGAGTGACCTTGCAGGCCAGCTCAAACTCCTTCTGAGCGGTTTGGAGCATCTGGACGAAATCCTGCCGAATCTTCTCGATCCCGCTGTTTCCTTTAAATGGTTTGCCAAAAAGCCAGTCGAACATAAACAAAATCTCCGCATTTTAAAGCACAATTTCCCAAACCATTATTTTGTACCATCTTTGAGTTTATGTCAAGGAGGGAGCAGGGACTTTTTGGAATATTTTTTCAGATTTTCGGGAGGAAATTCAGTCCGCGGTGGAAAATCTCACTGCTTGAGCGTTTCCAGCCAGCGCCGGAAAATCAGCCAATGCCCAGCCGTCGTGGGGTGCACCGAGTCCCAGACCCAGTATTTCGGGTTGGGCGCCGAGTCGAACACCGCATCGAAATCGGCCTGGAGGGGCACGAAAACCGCGTCGTATTTCTGTGCCAGCTTCCGGACGGTCGCCCGCATGGCGTCTTTGGCTTCCCCTTCCGGATTGCGCCAGAGCGGCTCCATCAAAATCAGCCGGACGTCCGGGAGACGCTCTTTCGTCCATTGGAGCAGCTCGTCGTAATTCTTCTCGTACTCCTCCGGGGTCACGCCGTGCCCGAGGTTGTTGACGCCGATCATGATGCACAGAACGTCGGGATGGATCTCAAACGTGTCCTTTTCCCAGCGGTTTTTCAGGTCCGAGACCTTGTTCCCGCTGACGCCGCGGTTGACGAACGTCCAGTTCCGCTCCGGGTAAGTGGCGCCGAGGTACGACGCGATGAGGTACACGTAGCCGTGCCCGTGAATGTGGTTCGGGTCCGCCGAGCGTCCGCGGTTCCCGTCGGTTACCGAGTCACCCTGAAACAGAATGACCGCGTCTTTTGGGAAAAGGTCCCGTTCTGCGGTCTCGGCCTTCAAAAACGCCGTGAGGCACAAAACGAAAAGGGTGGGAAAAAGAAAAAAGTTTTTCATGGGGTTTCTCCTGAAAGGGGTGGGATCGCGTGTTTCTGTTCCGGAGTTTTTGCGGCGGCTTTCCTCCAAACTCCTTGACAGCGTGTTTTCATTATATTATAATACATTTTTGAAGTTAGGCAACTACCCGGGAAAAGAAGTTTTTAAGCCACAAAGAGCACAAAGGACGCAAAGAGGATAAAAGTGAGATTTGAGAGTGTTTGCTGCGTGCCGCGTTGTTGATCGGTAACAAAATAAATCCCTTTGCGTCCTTTGCGGCTAAAACAATCAATTAAATTTTAAGCCACAAAGAACACAAAGGACGCAAAGAGGATAATAATGAAAATGATAAAGAACTGAACCTGTCAGCGTTTACCGGATGAACCGTTTTTAAATATCGGCCAAAAGAAAAAATCGGAGGACATTACCATGCCTAAAATTTCCATACCCGTACGGGTCCGCTGGACTCTCATGTTTATCCTTGCGCATTTCATTATCTTTTTCCCATATATTCCAGCCCCTTTAGATGAAAAAGGTCTTGTTTGGCTGTGGCTTCAGGGGCCGTTAGGAATGATTACGGAGGTATTCTCCTTGCCAACGTTCCAGCTGGGGCCTATTTTATTTGTCCTGGCGTGGTATCTTTGCGAAGTGTTGAGCGTCCTTTTGTGGCAAGTGTATTATGAAAAAAAGAAGATCTTTTCCAGAGTCATGCTGGGAGTATTTATATCTTCCAGACTGTTTTTGTTAGTTTGTACAATCGGGATTTTGCATACTTATGATTAAAAAAAGGCAGTTTTCAGCGGTCTAACGAGAAAAATGCGGTTCATTTCCATTGACATTTTTGAAAGAAAAACAGGATGGCCATGTTGAAAGGACTTTCGTTAAAAATCGTTCTCATCCTCCTTGGAATCCTTTTGCTTTCCGTGGGTGGATATACATATTTTCATCAAAAGGGCAAGGCGGAATACCTTCATTATTATTCGAATATCCTGATGCAGGACCGGGAAGATTTGCCCATTATGGCCGTCTGGGAAGATAACGGGTTGGAGCCTCTGGTCCGATATGCGATTTGGTCGGATGGGCAGGCGGTCTGGATTTCCAGCGAGGAATCCAACGATGAAAAACTGGTATATAAGGAAGCCCGTCTGTCCCGGAAGGAACTGGACGTCCTCTACGATCGGCTGAAGGCAATAAAACTTGAGAAATACAATAAAAAGGTCATTCATTCCAAACTGTGTCTGGTAATCGATCCCCCTGCGGTTTCCCGTTTGAACGTGGAGTTCCGGGACATTTATTTCCGGGCCGTTTTCAAGGGCCAAATGGATCAGTTGCACGAACAGGATAAACGCTTTTGGGACCAGGTCTATGACGCCGGCTTTGAAATCATCTCCCGACAGGAAGGCCAAACCCTCGAGCCGCATTTCAAAGCCCCGTCCTTTTCTGGCGTCGATTACATGCCCTGGATGGCTTATGAAAATTTGGGTTTCAATGTTATCGAAGAGAATTGACTATGTTGTTTTTCAGAATTTCATTCGTCGTTTTGCTGATTTTGCTGGCCGCGGCGTCGCTTTTGATCGTTCTTTCCTGGCCTCACTGCCCGGATTTCGACGAGCCGCCGGTCATTGAAGTGGTTTCGGGGGAGCAGTGCCAGTACGCGCTCGCAAAATTCGACATCAAGAAATTGGGCGGACAGAGCAGCGTATTATTTTCAAAATTAAACCAGGAGCAAAACTGCATCGAAATCTGGCAGTGGGAATCCTGGAACCCGTGGAACAAACAGGTGATCGATCGTTCTTTTCTCGTTCTTTATTCGAGCGATTGGGGGGCGGGGGATTATCCGGTTTATTTAAAATCGGATGGCCAGCAAAATATTTGCCTCGGCAGGCTCCAGGCTTCCCCGGGGCCTCAAGGGGTTGAGTTGCGATGGATCCCACAGGACAGTAAATAGCAGAGGAAACGGGAAAATGCGGTTTGTTTTTATTCCAGGGCTGGGGGCCGATGCCAGAGTTTTCGAGGAATACGTGAAGGCTTTTCCGGATTCGGTCGTTTTGGAGTGGCTGCCTCCCACGCCCACGGAAAATCTGGAAACCTACGCCCGGCGGCTGGCCCGGTCCGTGACGCCTTCGCCGCCTTGTATTGTGGTCGGCCTGTCCTTCGGAGGGATGCTCGCGCCCTATATTGCCGAAGAACTCGGGGCGGAGTACTGCGTTCTTCTCGCCTCGGCCAAAAGCGGCAGGGATTTCCCGCGCTGGTACTGTACCGGGCGCTTCCTGTTCCGCTGGTGTCCGTGGTTTGTCCCAATGCTGATCATTCTGGCTAAATTTGAAGTCAGGATCCTGAATTGGAAGGATGGCTCGAAATGGCAGAGCGTGTGCGATCAGTTTGTGAAGTCCTCGACCAAACAGATGTTTCATTTTTTAAGAATGATGTTGGACAGGGCTTTTGAAAGTTCGCATGAAGTACCCGAAAGAAAAACGCCGATCCTTCAGGTCCATGGGAAAAAAGACCGGTTGATCCCGATAAAAAACGTGCAGCCGGACGTCGTTATCCCGGGCGGAGGGCATTTATTCCTGCTGACCCATTTTGACGCGGTGCTGCCGATTTTGCAGGACCTTGAAAAGAAATTGGGGGGTTGACCCGCGGCGCCGGCTAAAAACCATGATTTACAGGATTTGCCTGAAGGAAAGCGTGAAAACCTCCGAAATTAAAGAAATACAGAGTCCCTTTCGCCCCTTGATTTTGGATCATTCCCATGATTATTACGATTGACGGCCCGGCAGGTTCGGGCAAAAGCACCGTCGCGAGTCGCCTCGCCGAAGTTTTGGGTTTTCAGTATTTGCGTACCGGGCTGATGTACCGCGCGGTGGCTTTGGCGGGGCTGCGCCGCGGCGTGGACTGGAACGACCCGGACGCGCTCGTCCGTGTGGCGAAGGAGATCCGCCTGACGTTCGATGGCCCGCACATTTTCCTCGACGGCGAGGACGTTTCCACCGAAGTCGAGACGCTGCGGGTGACGGCCGTGACGAAATACTCCGCGGGAAACCCGGCCATTCGGGAGATCCTCACGGCCATGCAGCAGGAGTATGCCGCCCGGACGAACTGCATCACGGAAGGCCGCGACCAGGGGACCGTCGTGTTTCCCAACGCGGAACTGAAGATTTACCTCGACGCGACGCCCGAGGAGCGTGCCCGGCGGCGGTTCGAGCAGAAAAAAGCACTCGGCGAGCCGGCCGATTACGACGAGATCCTGGCGGGGATCGTCCAGCGTGACTTTGAGGACTCGACACGCGAAATCGCCCCGCTCAAGCCCGCCCCGGACGCGGTCCACATCCTCTCCGACGGCATGACAGTTGAGGAGGTAGTTGAGAAAATCAGGGCGATGGTTGAGAACGAATAATGAATAATGAATAACGAATAATGAAAGGCGGTAATGGAGGCCGGAGGCCGGAATTACGCGCCGGGTTGAATGGCGGATTCCCTCTCATTATTCGTTATTCGTTATTCATTATTCGTTTGGTCTTTTGTTAATTTGCCCAAATTTCTTTCTGGGGGCCTTGCGAAATTTTCAGATTGTGGTAGAATACCGTCTGAATCTATTTGGCGCAAGTAAGGCCAAATATAACCGCTCGTCAAACAAAAGCAGGTACTATCATGCGTATTGCGATTGGAAGTGATCACCGTGGTGTGACGATGAAAGCCAAGGTCATTGAGATTTTGCGTCAAAATGGCCATGAGATCATCGAATGCATCGGCGAAGTTCGTGACAATGCGATTGATTATCCCGACGTGGCGCGTCAGGTGGCCGCCGCCGTCAGCAAAAATGAAGTGGATCGAGGCATTCTCATCTGCGGTACCGGGATCGGAATGTCGATTGTAGCCAATAAATTCCCGAATGTTCGCGCGGCCGTCTGCGGCGACGAACTGACCGCGGAAATCAGCCGTCGGCATAACAATCTGAACGTTCTGTGCCTTTCCGGCGATATGCTCGGGGCCAACGCCCTCGAGGGGATCCTGAACAAGTGGCTCAAAACCGAGTTCGAAGGCGGCCGCCACGAGCGCCGGATCCAGAAAATCGCGCAGATCGAAGCGGATATTGCCGCGGGAAATGTCTTTTAGTTTTTGAAGTAGTCAGTAGTCAGTAGTCAGCGTTCTGCCTTCGGCAGAATATAAGATTTAAATTTTTTCCCTTTTTCGGCGAAGCCGAAACGCTGACTACTGACCACTGACTACTGACTACTTAACCCCAATCCAACCCCACACAAAAATTCACGAAAAACCAAAAGGAGCACTCACATGGCCCAGCTTATTCTTCCTCATGGCGGACTTCAGGAGCCCGTTTGCTGCACCGTTTGCGGCTGCAAAAAAGACGAATTTCTCGCGGAAGCCGCGACGCTTACCAAAGTCCCGGTTTCGGACGCTGACCTTTCCACCGTCTATCGTTTCGGCGACGGCGCGCTCAGCCCGCTGGATGGGCCGATGGATTCCGAAACGTGGAACCGTGTCCTGAATGAGGAGTGCATCCTGTTCAACGGCCAGAAGTACGCGTGGACGATTCCGCTCGCCTTCCCGATGACGAAAGAACTGGCCGAGACCGTGAAACCGGGCCAGAAAGTCGCGCTGGTCAACTCGAAGGACGAGATCGTCGCGACGGTGGACGTGACCGACGTGTACCCGTGGGACAAAATGGACTACATCAGGAAGGTTTACCTCACCGACCGGACCGACCACCCCGGCGCGGACATGGTGCTGGTGAACGATGCGGGCAAAGACTGGCTCCTCGGCGGAAAGATCCAGGTCCTGCCGCAGCCGAAAAACCCGAGCTTCGGGAAGTACGTGCTCAGCCCGCGCGAGGTCCGTGCGCTGCTCGAGAGCAAAGGCTGGGAACGCTGCGTCGCGTTCCAGACCCGCAACCCGCTGCACCGTGCGCATGAATACGCCCTGGTTTACGGCCTTGAGACGCTGATCCGTCAGGGCTTCAACGCGGGCGCCTGCCTGAACCCGCTCATCGGCGAGACGAAGGGCGACGACGTCTGCGCCGAGATCCGTATGCAGACGTACGAGAAGCTGATCGAAAACCGTGCGCTGGGCGAAGGCGACAGCGACCCGGAACTCTGGGGTCCGCGCAATGAAAGCGTTCCGGACCGCGTGATCCTGCTCGGGCTGGACATCAAAATGTTCTACGGCGGACCGAAAGAGGCCGTGATGCACGCGATCTACCGCCAGAACTTCGGCTTCACCGACATCATCATCGGCCGCAAGCATGCCGACGCGCCGTACAAAGACGGCACGGCCATCTGGGGCGACTTTGACGCGCAGGAAATCTTCAAAAACCTCAAGGGTGACCTGAAGATCCACAATCTGAACGTCGGTTTTGCCGCTTACTACGACTCGATCGGCCGCGTGGACCTGATGGAAAACCACAAAGACGAGAAACCGGTCTTCATCTCCGGAAAAGACGTCCGCAAGACGCTCAAGGAAGGGAAACACGTGGACCCGCGCATCATGCGTGAAAGCACGAGCGAGATCCTGGCGGCGGCGATGAGCCAGAACTGATGAAACGTTTCTGATCGACGAATGAAAGGCGGTCCCCGCGGCCGCCTTTTGAGTTTTTTCTTTCCCTTTTTTTCTCATGCTTTCCGAAACCCTGCTTTCCCGACTCACCGACTCACAGCGCCGCGCCGTTCTGCATCGGGACGGGCCGATGCTGGTCGTTGCTGGTCCCGGAAGCGGGAAAACGCGGGTCGTGACTCACCGGGTCGCGCAGCTTTTGAGCGAAGGGGTTCCGCCGTCCGCCATTCTGGTTTTGACCTTCACGAATAAAGCCGCGGACGAAATGAAAGAGCGCGTCCGTCAGCTCGTCGGCATTTCGGACGTCTGGATCGGGACGTTCCACCGCTTCTGCTCCCGCCTTCTGCGCCAGTACGCGGACCGGGTCGGGCTGGATTCCGGTTACACGATTTACTCGGCAAACGATTCCATTGCGGCCATGCGCAGCGCGATGGACCGTCTGAAGGAAATGGACGCGGAAAAGGACGGACTTTTTACCGACGTGAAATACTCGGCCGAGTCAATCGCCCACGCCGTCAGCGCGCTGAAAAGCCGGTTTCTCGACCCGGTCCACGAGTTCCGGCCGGAGCCGAATAATGACCGGGAGGCGTTTCTGCAGGCGCTGCTTCCGGTGCACGCTCACCAGCTTCAGCTTGCCAACGCGGTCGATTTCGACGATCTGCTCCTTCTGACGGTCAGACTTTTTCGGGAGAATCCGACGCTCCGCCGGCAGTTGGGCGCGCAGTTCCAGTACGTCCTGATCGACGAGTACCAGGACACGAATCTGGCGCAGTACGCCATTTCGCACGCCCTGACGATGGAGTCGCGGAACCTCATGGCGGCGGGTGACCCGGACCAGTCGATTTACGGCTGGCGCGGTGCGAATATTTCGAATATTCTGGAGTTTGAAAAGGATTTTCCCGGCGCGGAAGTCGTGAATCTGGAAGAAAACTTCCGCTCGACCCAGTTCATCCTCAACGCGGCGGGGCGCCTCATCGAGCATAATACTCAGCGCAAGCCCAAGGCCCTTTTCAGCCGGTTGGGGGACGGTCTGCCCGTCCGTTTTCAGGCCGACGCGGATGAAACGGCCGAGGCGGAACGCATCGCGTCGGAGATCGCGGACGCTCTGCGCAGCGGCGTGCGTGAGCCGTCGGATTTCGCGATTTTCTACCGGATGAATGCCCTGAGCCTCAACTTCGAGAAAGCGCTCCGGCTTCACGGCGTGCCGTTCCGGATCCTGCACGGGACGGAGTTTTTTGACCGGACGGAGATCCGCGACCTTCTGGCGTACTTCCGGCTGCTCGCCAACCCGCACGACGACGAGGCGTTTCAACGCATCGTGAACGTTCCAGCCCGCGGCATCGGGAAGACTTCGCTCGACCACCTGCGCCGTTTCGCGTGGGAAAACGGTTTCTCGCTCTGGGAGGCGGCCCAGCACGTCAACGAGTGCAAGACGCTGAAAAACCGTGCTAAGCAGGCGATTCAGGCGTTTTGCGAGCTGATCCTGAACCTTCACTTCGAGGCGTCCGGGAAGCTCCTCACGCTGGCGCGGCGGGTCGTGGAATTGAGCGGCTACGCGGCCCAGTTTGACGCGTCGGACGAGCTGGATGCCCAGCGTCTGCGGAACGTGGAGGAATTTCTTTCGATGGCGGGCCGTTTTGACGAGACCGCGCCGGTTCCGACGCTCGCGGCGTTTCTGGAGCAAAACGCGCTGGTGAGCGACGCGGACGACGTGCAGTTTGCGGGCCCAAAAGACGTTTTTGACGAAACCCCGGCGGAGGATGAAAAGCCGGCGCGGAATTCGGTCGCCCTGATGACGCTTCACGCGGCCAAAGGGCTGGAGTTCCCGGTCGTTTACCTGACGGCGTGCGAGCACGGGATCCTGCCGCATGAGCGCGCGTTTGAGGATCCGAACGAGCTGGAAGAAGAGCGCCGCCTGATGTTCGTAGGAATGACGCGGGCGAAAGAAGAACTGAACCTTTCCATGGCGGAAAGCCGTGAAAGTGCGGGCCGCAGGTCCGTCGCCGCGCCCAGCCCGTTCCTCATGGAGCTTCCACGCGAGGAAATGCGGATGGAAAACTTCCAGGCGACGCTTTCGTTCGATTCGTTCGAGTTCCGGCCCCGCGGCGGAAAACGTTCGGAGCGGCTGGACGAGTCGTTCGGGGAAAGCCCGGCGGAAGCGGTTTTTGAGCCGAAATCTCTGCCCGTGGCAGACGAGTCGGAGGCGTGGCTCGACGAGGACGCGGATTTTGCGGAGCCGACGGACTACGTGCCGCGGGATTCCCGGCCGAATCCGACGAAAAAACCGGTTTCCAAACCGGGGCAAAAAGCGAAGCCCGCGGCGAAACCGGTTCAGTCAGACGCGCCGATCCTGAAAAAACTTCCTGCGATCCCGGGGCTGATGACCGGCGCGGACCTCCTTCGTCAGCAGGAAGAAGATTTTTAATCGTCCGCGGGCGGGACGAGCGCAATGCCCACGGAGATTTCCGGAACATCAAATGGAGTCGCGGGCTTAATTTTCATCGGAGGAAGCTCAATTCGGTTGGGGAATTGCTGGAACCATTCCGGATCCACCTCTCCGTCTTTCAGTTTAAAATCCTGATTCGCGAAAAAGTTCAGTGATTTCTGCTTTTTATCACTTGAAGATTTCCAAAGGAGAACGCCTCCTTTTTTATGAAAATCTTCCTCGTTCGTCCAGAGCGGACTGTAGACGTCCATCCCCTTTTCTCCATAAATGACGGCGGCCATTCCGGGCCAGTCGTCGCCGCGGACGTAAACTAATGGGACGTCACCGAAGTGTTCCTTCCAATTCTTCTGAACTTCTGCGGCAATCGCGCGCCCCGGGTAATGCATTCGGGAAGCGCTTCCTTGAATGGCCGGCGAAAAGTAAACGAACAGCCAGGAACCTGCGGCACAGAAGACAACGGAAAATCCAATCCAGGTGAGGCTTCGGCGGATTGCCGGCCAGTCCTCTTTGACCCGCGCAGCCGTATAAACCAGGAAAACCGAAAAGAAAACCCAAATTTCGCAACCCAGTGCCGCCCGGATTTTGCAGGCTTTTACGCATGCGATTCCCATGGTAACCAATAGCGGGAAAAGGATGATGAACGTTAAAAAACGGTCTTTCGTTTCACTGCCCCAAACATGGGAATAGTTCCATTTCCAGCCAAATCCAAGAAGAGGAACAAGCATCAGGCATATTGGGAGAATGTTCGGGATCTGAGACAGGAAAAACTCAATCGGACGTGAAAAGTGCTCCACAAATGCGGGTTGAGTACTGGAAAGCTCGCTCATCGCGTAAGTGACTGGCGGAAAATTATACCGGACCAGCCAGACCAGATACGGAATCGTCAGCACGAAACAGACTCCGGTGGAAAGCCAGGGACCGTAAGTCCGCCAAAAAGACCTGGACTGACGATCCACAAGCATAAACGACACGATCGTTAAAATGGTCAGCAGAGTCGTGAGTTTACAGTAAATTCCCGCCGCCAGCACAATTCCGGTGCCGAGCCAGAAACGAAACCGATTGGTTTTCAGTGCGTATAAGGTTAAAAGCTGCGCTAAAGACGAGAAAAAACGGAAGTACGTGCGATTATTGTAAAGAGTACTGTCGAAATTGAAATAGTAGTACGTGAGCATCGCGAGCGCTGCAACAAGTGCGGCTTGCGGGGAGAGGAATTCCTGCGCCATTTTCCAGATGCACCAGATCGTAAGAACCACAGCGATTTGGGCCGCCAGATACGGCGCGAACTCCGCTCCACCTGTAAGCATTTCCAGGATCTGTACGACCCAACCCTGAAAACCGGGATGCTTGAAGGAAGAAAGGAGCCAATGCTTTCCAACGAAAATCATTTCCAGAGTATCCGGTCGGTAATTGGGAAGAAAAAAGGGAGGAGCAAACGTCCAGAAAAGGGCGTGAACTGCCATAAAGGACCAGAAGATTCTGGAGTAAATTTTCGAATTTTGCAGCATTTGTTCGTCGGTCATTTGAGACTTTCCTTTTTGTTTTGTCCTCCGGGTGAAAGAAGGTCTTCTCCCATCTGTTGAATTGCCATATTAATTCCCGGAAGCGGTTTCTGGGAAATCTGTGGGTTCTGAATGGGGCCCTTCATCGTAATGAGGAGCATTTGCCGTCCGGTAGCATGCAGGAGTGGGCTGACGACCGGAATATTTCTCTCGTTTCGTCCCATCACGGTATAAAAAACCAGTTTGACCTGGCTCTTGAAGTCCATTTCCCCTTTCCCGATGAGGCTGAAAGCGTCTCCGGAAAAGACGATTTTGTCGAAGTAAATGTGATTTCCATCGATGTGGAACTCGGCGTCGCCGGTGCTGAACCCGGAATCATTGACCTCTTTCAGGGACAGAATTTTCAGGAGCGACATCATGACGGAAAGTTTGTAAACGTCCGCGTCCACGAGATGGAATTCTCCTTTTCCGCGCAGCGAGTGCATGGACGAATCGGTCCCGGCCAGCGTCAGCTCGCCGAAGATTTTGCCTTTCAACTGATTGTTCCCGGTGAGGATGGCGCAGTCTTCCAAATGGCCGTCCGTCAGTACGACGTGACTTTGGAAGGTGGACGGGTAGCCAAATTGCAGCTCGAAAATCCCGTACAAAGTCCCCGCCATACAGTGCAGACTGATGGCCCGCGCGGAAACCGCCGAAGTACTTTGAGGCGCCGTTTGCTGAAAATTCAGTTTCTCCCGCAGGAGTTTATCGGCTTTTCCTCCTAAAATCAGCTTCTGATTATCGATCCAAATCGGGCCCTGGACTTTCGTAAATTGAATGTTTTGTCGGAAGAGGGATTCAATATTCAGTTCGCCGCCGCAGTAAAAAGCGTTCTGATCCCAGTGCCCGCGAAGTTGAACGCCGCCATTAATGGCCGTCACGGGGAACGCGACGTCGATCGAGCCGTCCACGATCCCGAACTCGCCGTCCCAGTCGATCGAGAATGGTTTCACCTGCTGACTGTCGTAGTGAACGTCCAACGTTCCGGAATAGAACAAAGCGCCGCTGGGCCGCTTGGAAGCAATCATGAGGCGGGCCTCGGAGGGAAGTGCAAGCATCAGGTCGCGGTCGAAAGCCAGGCCATCGATCGTCAGACGGTCGAAATGGAAATTCCACTGGTTCACCGACTGAACCGTTCCGGAGGCTTTTCCGGAAAAGTGCGTCGAATCGTGCTCGGCGTCAAAGTCGGTCAGTTGGAACTGGCCGTTTTGGTACTGGAAATTTCCCTGAAATTTGCTCAACGTGTAGTTCATTTCCGGGAAATCGATCTGAATTCCTTCGTTTGTTGTGTTCACCCAAAGAACCAGATGTTTCGGACGTTCAGCGGAAACGGATCCTCCCGGCGATTTGTACTCGTAACGGACGTTTACCGGGCCGCGGGGCTGAATGTAACGGAAAATTCCGGCCAGATTCGGCGGAAGATTCGCGAACAGACCGCCGTTGAGCTGGACATTGGTTCCGACGAGGGAAAAATCCCACTCAGTCGGTTTCTTTCCGGTGGGCATTGGATGGAACGAAAGACCGGCGTCTTCGGCGTTTGCGTTGGAAACCTGAAACGCTTGAAGCGGCACGGCGCTGGTTACGTCTGGGATCGGTGAGGTGTTTTGCGATTGGAAAAGGGATTGGGGAAAAACCGCGTGAAACGAAAAAGCCACTTCGGCGTTTTGGTTGAATCCGCGAATATTTTCGGCGGAAATGGCATGGTCGTTCACCAGAATCGTCCCTTCCATGTCCCGCAGCGGATAAGGGAAACTTTTGTAGCAGCAGGAATTTTTCTGGAGATCTACGCGAAGATTCAGGGACGATTTGGACATTCCAGACTCGTGGGAAAGCCTATAATCGGCCCGGAGGTTAATGCTTCCGCCCAGTTCCAAATCCCGGAGAAAATCTGCGGTTTCTTTCGGACAAGCGGCCAGAAGACGGGCATCTGCCGGGAGTTTTTGGGCCTGGATCGCCAGTTTCCCGCTTGGCGGTTGAACGTTTTGGCGGGAGGAAAGCAAAAAGTCTCCCGAAATCCTCGTCAGACTGTTTTGCGTCTGGAAATCGAACTGGACGAGGTTTTCTTTCAGCAGAACCTCACCGGCCAGCTGCTTGATCTCGTAGGGGAATTTCACGTAGTTGATGCGCAGATCCGAGAACTGAATTTTTCCGTTTGGGGTCCAGAATTGGCCGTCGTAAAGGAATTCCGCCTCCATGTTGAACAGGCCATCCGGGGAGAGGCTTTTCAAAAAAATGCCGAGTTTTTCCGGGAGCGAGGCCAGAAGTGCGTCGGAAATATTTATGTTCTGGAATCTGGAAAGGATCCGTTTCGGCGAGCCGGGACCGTAGCCGCGCTGGACGACGTTCAGAGAGATGGTTCCATCGCCGTGATGCACCAGCAGATTCGGGAAGCAAAACCCTTCATTCGTCACTTGAAAATCGGTTGAAAGGGAGGCGAGAGATTCCGGGAAACGCGGGTCGGTGGAACGTCCATCCACCAGTCGGCCTTCCAGACGGTAACGGGCCGAAATCAACTCTTTCAACCTGGAAGCAAGCGTCAAATGCGTGTGGATCTCGCCGCGGATGAATCGGATCTCGTGAAACCGTTCCGCGAGTTCAAGGGGCAGGGAATTGCGAAATTCCTCGTTAAAATGAAGCCCGTTAATGTCCGCATCGAGAAGAATTGCGTTCTGCCTGGAGTCGAATTTTCCGGTGAAGGAAACACTCCGCGAAAACTCCGATTCCACCGTTCCCGAAAAGGGAAGCAGGAAGAATTTTTTCGCAGTGCCGTCCGGATTCTGTGCAGGATTCCCGAAGACGTCCGTGATTTGTTCCTGGGCCGGGTTGATCGTGAGGTCCAAATTGCGTAGCAGGAGCTTCCGTTCCGTTTTGGAGTCTTTCAGATCATGGACTTCCACCGTCGCGTTGCGGAATTGAATGACCGGAGCGGGTTTCATTGGTGCGATGTTCGGATTGAATTTCAGGGCTTCCAGAGACCATGAACCATCCGGGCGGCGGTAAACGTGGATCGTGGCTGAGTCGAAAATGATTTCGGAGATGGGGATGTTTTTTCCCCGCGCCAGTTCATCAAGCGAGGATTTACAAACGAGCCGTACCCGTTCCGCCTCGATCAACGGCGGGAATTTTCTGGAATGACGGGATGTGGTACGGTATCTTTTCCCGTCGTCGGGCGAGTAATTCGGAATGAGCTTGAAATGGGAAAGCTCGAAACCCTTTTTTTGAACATAATGCGCCGATGAGATGGAAACCTGGGCTTTAATAAAACGCTCATCCAGAGATTTTTGTACTTGCCGGTACACAATGGGGTCCAACTCGTACATGAGAAAACAGACGGCCAAAACGCCCCCAACGATGAGCAGGAAAACCACCCACCGAAGAAAAAGGAATCGGGTTCTGCGTATAACGCGGGGCATTCAGGTACTTTGAATCAGAAAATGAGCGATTAAAATGTCAAATCCGTTACGAACGAAAACCCGGAAGAAGAATTTCTCCCAGGTTTTTTGTAAAGCGTTTCAAAATTGGAAGTTTTGTCCGTAATTCTTTAGAATCTCAGGATCACATCGGCACCAGCCGTGATCATGCTTTTCTTCGTGAACCCGTCGTAGGTTTTCATGCCGTCCGCGTCGAAATCGCTGAAGTCGTAGCGGACTTCCGGCCGAATCGTCAGCCAGCAAACCGGCGTCCAGTTCGCTCCGAGCGTCAGAGCGAAGTAATTCGCCGATTTGTCCTGAAGAGCCACATCGTAACCGCCGTCGATGACGGTGCTGTCCATGTCGTTAAACCACTCGAAACGAGTGCCCAGCGAGAACGTGTCGGTAACCTTGAAGAACAGGTAGTTCGTCAGGCCAAACCACGCGCGGCCGCGGTGCTTCGGCATGTCGGCCCAATCCATGACCGTATATTCACGATCATCGTAACCTGCCGTAAATTCAATGACGTAATTCACGCGTTCACCCAGTTGGAATTTGCCGTAAGTGTTGAACACGTAGCACATTTCCTGCTGGTCGGAAGTGGTTTGCATCTGGTAACAGGGCGAGGTTTGCTTGCCGGCCATGAACGTTGAAGCAAACGTGAAAAATTTATCATCACTTTCTTTAGTGAACCCTACCACTGCGGAAAAATTATCATTTATCGAATCGAAAGTGTTCCACTCAGTTACGCCGCCCAGGATGAAATTCCAGCCGTTACACAGCGTAAGGGTTGAAATCGCACCCGACATTGAAGTCGGCATGGCGTAAATCTTTGAATAGGTCTGCGAGTAGAAGAAGTTCTTGTTCCCCTGAAACGATTCGTAGCCCATAATGGAGTCGAAGTGCCCGACTTTCAGGTCCAGACCATTCATAAAAGGCATATAAACCTCAACGAAAGCCTGCGGAACCGCAAGACCGTATTTGCTGCGGCCGGCACGGTAAAGCATATTATTCGTTCTCCCGTTCCAGTGCGGCTGATTATCCTGTCTGGTTTCAAGTCCGACGGACGACATATAATAATAGTCCGTTCCGTACATGACATCCACTTGGTAGCCAATGGAAAACTGATCCAGGTGATCCACTTTGCGGCCGAAGGAAAGGTAGGCCTGATTCATCTGGTAGGATTCATGGTCATTCATACCCATCGGCTGGAAATCTTTGGCATCTCCCCAACGGACACCCTGATCAACATAGCCGTTAATAAAGAAGCTGCCAGGACCAAGGAAATTGCTTCCTGCCTGAGCCATTGGAGACTGATTAAACCGATACAGGAAAAGCCCGTCAGGCATTTCCGATTCGATACAACCGTAAGAACATCCCTCTCCGTAAGACAAATTTGAACTGGAGACGGCTGCGGGAGCTTGCGCCTGGGTGGAATTTGCTTCTGGGTCCTTCTGTTCAGAATGGCCAGAAGTAGAAGCATCTAAAGACGCCCAATAGGAATCATGGTTAAAGGCACCAGGTGAGTCTGTATTCTGTGCCCGCACAAGCGATACCAGAACCAGAAGACACACGATTCCGTTCAAAAACGTCTTCCATTCCATTGTATTATTCATGACTGATTTATTCATGACTTATTCCTTTAGTCATTTTACAACCGATATATGAATATCCAGTTTAATAATTTTTCGATTATAAAGAAAGAGCAAGTTGAGAAAAAAATACAAATTTTTACAAAAATAATAAAAAAAGTAAAAATTTTAATAGTATGGCATTTTAGGTCTTGTTTTATTTGTGAAAAATTTGTATAGTTAAGAAGATTTTTTCGGATTTTATGCGTAAATAAAATAGCGGAGGAGGATGATCTACCGTAAATTTGCGTCTGAAATCTAACGAAGAATCACTGCAAATGGAAGATCCGTGCGAGAAGTGAGGCTGGGAGGATTACTCCTGAAAATCCGTAAATTTACGCACGAAGATGTACTTGAATACATCGCGCCAGTTTTCCGGTGAGAAGCACTCCAAATTTTGGGGGTTTCTTGTGCCATTCCTGACGAAGGTCCCCGTAACCCTCAGTGAGGTTTCATTCAAGAATTCTGTTCACGACAGTATTTTTATAATATTGTGTGAGTTCCAGTTTTAATCATCCGCAAGGTGGAAATTGATCATGAAAAAGAACTTTGTTTCCAGTCACCTGAACAGCAGTAACCACAAAACGCAGGAAAATCGCAAGACGCGTTCCCTGCAGTTGGAAGCCCTTGAGAACCGTCACCTTTTGTCAGCGACTTCGATTATGCAGACGGCCATTGCGAATGACACCGATGCCTGCAAAGAGGTAAATCAGAATACGTTTACGGTTCAGAGCAACCTTTCCTCAGACTGCGCCGACAAAATCGTTGCGGTGTACATTCAGGGAAACAGCGATGCCACCTTCAGACTGAAAGATGGTGATTCGGCGATGATTCTCAGCCAGGTCCGTGACTCGGAGAACGAGCAAATCTCGTGCCTCCTCGTGAAAATGGGCGCGAAGTCCTCGTTCACCCTCACGACTGACACGCAGTTGGATGGGCCGATGACCGTTTTTGTGACGCACCCCCTGGACCTGAATGGGGATGGTCAGGGCACCGAGCAGGAATATTACCAGGTGCAGGGGAGTTATTTGAACTCGCTGGGACAAAACCAAAGAATTGCCGCCATGTTCTATAAGCAGCACGGGATTGATTTGAATACCGTTGAGCTGCCGAAAATCTTCGACCTGAACAATGATGGCAAAATTAGCCAGGACGAATGGCAGCTCGCGGCCAATATTCAGGACTCGAATTATCAGCTCTCCCCGACGATCACCACCACGCCCCAGATCGAAAACCTGCAAGTTGGTGGAATTTCCGGCACGGCTGTCCCCAATTCGGAAAACCGGTTCATCTCCAATGAAGATCCATCGACCTTTGAAGATCCCGCGGTGACGTTCGCGCTTCCGGATTCGGAAAATCTCCCGGTGAAAGTGGTCATTAACTACGTCGATTCGGAAGGCAACGAACGTACCCTGACCGAAGAAGACGTAACCGTCCAAGGCAATAATGTTTCCATTCCTCTGGAGGGCGGCATTCATGCGAATTCCACCGTGACGGTTACTTTCAGTTATAACGGTCTGGAAGAAAGTGAAACGACCTACACGTACGTTTTCGACTCGCTGGCGCCCGCGCTGGATGTGGCTTCCCAGCTGACTTCCGACTACAATATTTACGAGGGCATGGTTTACACCAACGACCCCACGCCGGAATTCCAGATCAGCCCCAGCGGCGAGATCGACTGGGATGCGGTTTCCGAAGAAGTCGCCAATCCGGACATGGGGATCTGGCTCGTGGTGAAGGATGATCAGACGGAGGTGTACCGTAAAAAGCTCACGAACTCAGACCTCACCAAACTCCAGAATGATGAGTTCTTCGTGACGTTGCCCAGACTTGCGAACGGCTGCCACTCGCTGTCCTTCTACACCGAGGACCTGGCCGGCAACCAGACCACAGGCTCGAAGGAAGTGCTGACGATCGACACCGTAAAACCGGTCGTGGCGGCTGAAGGCCACAACGTGAATTACGGCACGGATTCGATGTACGTCGAAACCTCCACGACGCCACTGGAAATCACGGTGACGGACGAGAATCTCATGATCACGAATCCTGATGGCTGCGTGACGATGACCTCCAATCGCGGCGATTCTGCCGAACCGATGGAAACGGGTGTGACGGATTCGTCGATCCAGTACGCATACTCCCTGGATCAGTCTTACGGCACGAACATCTGGACGTTCACCGTTGTGGACGCCGCCGGAAACCAGTCGGTCAAGACCTTCACCTACGATTACAACAAACCGCCGCAGGTCACGAATAAAGGCACGAAGCTCCAGGACGCGGACGTTCGTTTGACGACCGATTCCACCACCGCCAGCGATTACGAATCCCAGCAGGCCGTTGGCACGGTTACGGACGGCGAGCTGAACCTCGGCAAAGTCGCGGACCTGTTCAAAGAGGTCGACGGCTCGAGCATCGTGGCCGACAACGTGAACATTGAAAACCTCGGCGACGCGGTTACGTCGTGGGAAATCAACGACGAAGGCGAGATCGTTCTGACGCTCGCGAGCTTCACCGACGGCGAGACCGCCACGTTCGTTTCCGAAGGGATCGTGATCACTTACACGGACGAGTACGACAAATCGGCCGACATTTCGTTTGATCTGAAGTGGACGAACGACACCGAGGCGCCGGTCGCCGCTCTGGACGCGAACGACGCGCTGGTTGACAAAGCCGAGAACGAGTACTATTACACCGGCGAGGATGACCTGGCGCTGACGTTCACCTTCACCGACTTCAACACCGTCGAGTCCGGCACGATTTACGTTTACGGCGACGATCCGGAAAATCCCATCGCGACGTCTGAAATGGTCGACTTTGATCAGGCGGAAGTCCTGCTTGAGAACCCGGCCCACAATCAGGCCTACACGTTCCGCTACGACGCGAAGGACAATTTCGGGAACGAGGTCGAAGGCGCGTTCCTCTGCACGATTTTCGTGGATCAGAAAGTGGACGTTGAAGACGCTGAATTCGCTCTGAGCGGCGTCAACGAGCGCGACACGGACTCCACCCCGAGCTTTGAGGCCACGTTTGACGCTCTGACCGAGCCGGCCACGCTGGTCCTTTACTGCGACGGAACGGAAGTCGCCTCCGTCGAAGTGGCGGCCGATGCCGAGAGCGCGGAGATCACCTCGTCCGAGCTTCCCGAAGACGGCATTTACACGTTCACGGCCAAGCTGGTTGACGCCGCGGGCAATGAGTTCACGGTGACTCCGGAAGACGGGCTGGTGTATTACTTCGACACGACCGCGCCGACCGTTGCGATCACGAACGAGGCGGAAGACCCCACCGGCGTGACGAACAGCGATTACACGCTCACGCTGGACACGCAGGACGCGGTTTCCGGCGTGGCGAGCATTCTGATCACCCAGAGCTACACCGACGAAGGCGGCAATGCCCAGACGAAAACCTACTCCTCCAACGAGACGTTTGACTCGTGCGACGTGACGCTTTTCTACGGCGTGAACACGTTCACGTACACTGCCACGGACGCCGCCGGCAATACGAGCGATCCGTCCGCGGAATTCAGCGTCGTTTTCAACACCGCGCCGACCGCTCAGGGGGCCTTCTACAACGCGAACGAGCAGAAATTCGTCCAGACGCTCAGCAAGAGCCTTTGCGACGAAAACGAGCAGATCAAGCTTGACCTGACGAAGTACTTCAACGACGAAGTGGTTGCCACGCTGACGGGCGACGGCTTCACGATCACCGGGAATAGCGATCAGGACGCTGCCGTGAGCGCGTGCGCCATCGAAGAAGGTTTCCTGGTCTTCACCATGACCCCCGGCATGGAGCAGGGCGAACCGGACCGCTTCTCCAACGTTTCCTTTACGCTGGTTGACGAGTTCGGCAAAGAACTGGCGGTTTCCTTCGACGTCACGTACCTGTTCGACAGTTTCGCGCCGACCATCCAGCTGGACGACCTCACCGTTACCGCCTCCGAGGACGGCAACGTCACGAAAAACACCGACACGCTGTACTTCCTGACCGGCGACGAGTTCCACATCGAAGCGACGATCACGGACGACACGGGGATCGAAACCTGTGGCTGGAGCCTCAGCAAAATCGTGGGTGAAGAGACCACGGTGGTCGCTTCCGGCGAGACGGCAAACGTCAGCTACACCGAAACCGGCGTCGAGGACGGCGCCAAGTTCGTCCTGACCGCCTGGGGCAAAGACACGCTGGTCCCGGCCAACGAATCGACCGCGGAGGAACCGAGCTGCACGTACCAGTTCTACGTGGACAATACGGCCCCGACCGCCACTTTGGTGAGCTCCCAGCTCCAGACGTCCGATGACAAAATCGCTCCGAATCAATCGCTCACCAACGATAATCACCCGCGGATCGCTTACACGATCGTGGTCAATGACCTGGTTCCGGACTGCTGCAAACTTTCCATTTTCCACAATGGCGAGCTGATCGGCGATTACTTTGACTTCATGGGCAAGATCATTGACGACGATACGGCTCTGGAAGATGGCGTACACCGCTACACCTTCCAGGTCGAGGACGGCGCGGGCAACAAGTCCGACGTTTACTCGATCATCGAGTTCGTCGTGGATACGACCGCCCCGGTCTGGACCGTCACGGAAGTCGCCAACGCTCCGGCTGAAGAAGGCGATTACGGCTTCCTGTTCCTGGATGAAAATGATTCGGTCGAATTTAATCTGGAAGTGGAAGACAATATTTCGGCCCTGGAAGACGTGGCGTTCCAGTACTCCACCGACGGCGGGGAAACCTGGACCGATTACGTTCCCGGCGACGGCGTTGCGCTTGAATTCGGCACGAAGACGTTCCTGTTCAAGGCCATCGACGAAGCCGGTAACGAGAGCATTTCCGAAACGACGATCGACGTCTCCTACGACCACACGCCGACCGTGACCCGGACGACGCTCGAGGCGAAGGAACCGATTGGATTCGTGGAAAATCAGACCGAATACACTGTTCAGTTCACCGATGAAGAAGTCTCGGCCCTGTTCGATGACGCGGACATCGAGAACGGCGATGCGCTGACCATCACCTGCAATTTTGAAGGGGCTGACGGCGTCGTGACCGCTTCCGACTGGACGTTCAACAATGGCGTCTGGAACCTCAAACTGACCGTTGATCCGGCAGCACTGAAACAGTCGCACACGTTTGGAACGCTGACCTCCCTCACCGCCACGGACACGTTCGATCAGTCGGCAGTGAAAGAACTCAATATGGCGATCGACAAGGTTAACCTCGCGCCGGAACAGACCGAAACGGCGACGCTGACCGACACGCAGAAACTCGAGGAAACCCCGTCCTATACGTTCGACCTGACCAACTACTTCGCCGATCCGGAAGGCGACGAGTGGACAATCTCGGCCGCTGAAATCAACGGCGACGAGTGCGCAATCGACGGCAAATCGATCACTTGGACTCCGTCCGAAGGCCTTTACGGCAGAACCTCGCTCGAAATCACCGTCAAAGACGCTTTTGACGCGGAAACGAGCGTGACTCTTGACGTCCTGATCGAATGGGCGGGCGTTCAGAGCGTCGCCGCCAGAAATCAGACGGTCGATGAAAACGCTGCCACTCAGGAAGTCGCCGTCACGATCGAAAACGCCTTTGACCCGGAACAGGCCTGGGGCGATTACACGTGCGAAATGACCTACGGCATCAGCGTCAAATCCGAGACGGTTTACGGCAACACGGTCGATGAGGCCCACGTCCAGACCCCGATCGAGACCCTGTTCGCGGACTACAACTTCACCGGCTCCACCCTGACGTACAGCGTGGATCCTTACGCCTACGGCGAGGGGGTCCTGACGCTGAGCGTCAATGGCAAGACGACGGACGTGACGGTCACGGTCACGAACGACCCGTGCGACCCGTACGCGCCCGCCCAGACCGGCAGCTTCACGCTCACCAGCACCGAGGCGCAGGAGTATAACGTCCTCGCCCAGTGCAATACCGACACGGATTCCGGCACCCTGGCCCTCACCTCGGTCAACGACAATAAAACGACCTATACGATCTTCCAGGACGACAAGGTTTACACTCTGAACCTGGCTGTGACCGAAGACGGCTTCACGCTCACCCGCGGCACGATCGACGGAAACGTCGGGACGAGCGAGGAATGGGAAGCCCTGCACGGCGCGACGGTCGTGATCCCCTACGAAATCCAGAACACCGACACGGAATGCGCGAATACGGGCAATTTCATCATCAAGCTGAACGCGATCGCCAAGAGCGTCACGAAGTCCTACCGTCGTTCCGACGCTGACGCATACTACGAAATTCCGCTCAGCGAATTCACCGATTTCGCCGAGGACGGGTACAAGGTCGTGAACATTCAATTCGTTCGCGGCTCCGAAGACGTTTTGGCTGGCGTGGATCAGAACTACGGCGTTGGAGTCACCATCCCGGCCGGCTGCGACGTGGACACGGTTTACGAGTACATGCTTTCCAATGGTACGACCACCTACTACGCCCAGCTTTACATCAGCATCGACGGTTACAACTGGGCGCCGGAGCTGATCCCCGGACAGTCCACTTTCAAGACCTTGCCCGAAGACAACGAATCCGAAACGCCGGTTTACTCATGGGATCTCAACGGCCTCTTCGTTGACCCGGTGGACGGCACGGCTCTGACGATTGGAATCGATTTCACGTATATGCCGACGATCATTGACGGCCGTACCGGTGAAGCCGCCGATTTCATGGATTTCGAAGGAGACATTGAGGACGGAGTGATCTGGTTCTCGCCGGCGGACAAAGACTTCTACGGGACCATCGAGTTCAAAGTGAATGTGACCGACGGCGCGGCCGGAACGAAAAAAGCGGCGGCGCTGACCTCCAGCTTTACCCTGACGGCAAAGATCACCAACACGGAGGACGCTCCGCGAGTCCTGGACGGCGCGAGCCTGGTCCTTTCCGGTGATCCCGGCGACGTCTTTGACCTTTCCGAAGAGGTTGGGAAATTCTTCAGCCCGGACGGCAACGATACGCTTGAGGTCGTTTACGGAGATTCGACCACGTACACGATCCCCGAAGATGCCGGGTTCGGCTCCTACACGATCGAAGTGACCGTGAACGATACGAAGAACGGTCTGTCGAGCAACTTCGAGTACACCGTGGTGGTCAACGGTTCCGCGATGATCACGGACGACAGTCTGGACGCCACGGCGTTGACGGAAACGAACATTCAGTCGGGTGCGGCTCTTCCGTCCGACAAGACGCTGGATCAGGATCTGGATCTTACCGCGCAGGCGACGTTTACCACGAGTTCCGTCCTGAAGGCGGGCACGGTACTGAAAGCCGGCACGGAATTTGCGAAGAACTTTGGTTTCCAGTGTAACGAAGTTCAGGATTGGTATGAAACGTACGGATTCGAAGAAGATGACGGCGAATACAGTGCGAGCGGGAAGGTTACGCTTAATGCGGATATTACCCTGACGGCTGATATTACCATCACGAACAAGAGCATCGCCGCGGCGTCCGGTTCCACGATTGCCGCGGGGACTGTGGCGGCACAGGACTCCAGATTCGGTCAGGACTTCACGATCGTTGAAACCGTTTCCAATGTGACGGGGGTCAAGAAGATTTACCAGGCCAGCAAGAAAGTGTTCGATCTGACGGGAGACCGCTTCGTGCTCCTGCGCGACGAAATCTCGGTTACGGTCTCGGATCCGGACGCGATCAGCTCCGTGACTGACTTCAGCTCGATCGGCGGCGCGGTCCAGTACGTCTTTGACGCGGATGCTGCGGAGAACGATTATTACGCGGCCGTGGACTTCTCTGACGACAGCACGACGGAAAGGATCATTTCGATCGTGGATCCGGAAGTCGAAGCCGGCACCATCTCGCCGTTCCGGTTCGTGACGTACGATTCCGAGACGGGCAAGTTCTACGCCTACTACACGCCCTATGACTCCACGCAGGACCGCAGCGCGCAGACTGCTGTGGTTACGATCAGTGGCGAAGAAGTTGGTTTGACCCTTTCCATTGATTACGAAAAGCCGTTTGAAGTCTGCTACACGCTGAGTCATGGCACGGACATGCGCCTGACAGCCTCCAGTATTGCTGCGGGAGCAGGCTGCGAATTCGTGGATCCGACTGCGACGCTGACGTCCGGGGAGACCTACACCGTTCAGATGTGGGTCAAGTGCAGCCTGCCGCTCCTTTCGGAAACATTGCTTGACGGGAAACCTTACGGGGCGCAGAGCTTCATCGAAACCGCCTACTTCTCTCTGAGTAATGTGACGAATGTGAGAACGTATGGGCCTAGTGGCGCTTCGGAATCCACCTATGAGGATGGTGTTGGCAAGCTCAAACTCGGCGTGGTCGAAACGTCCGCAGGAAAGGATTTCACCACGGAATCCTACCAGATCATGTACCTGACCTTCACGGCTGGAGAAAACTGCTCCATCAGCGATTTTGCCCGTGACCTGGAAAGCTCGACGTACTCTCTGGTCCTCGACAATGAAATCGTGAGCGGCATTGGCGCCTGCGGTGGTGTGGACCCGGAAACCGGCTTGCCGGATGCGAGCGAGGGCGTGCACCTCTCCGCGACTCAGGTCAAGACCAGAACCCTCAACCCGAACGCGGTGAAAGGAACGAGCGCGGCGAAAGAAACCGTCGTGGAAGGAAACGGCATCTACATGTCGTTCGTGAAGGAAAAATCCAATGTGGAAGTTTCCGACACGCTCCCGAAGAGCGAAGCCTACATCACCGAGTGGGAAGGCGGCTGGCTCGAACTGTGGGTCAACACGCAGGAAGTGGGAACCGACATTGCGAACTTCAAGTTTGACGTGAATTACGATTCCAGCCTCTACACCGCCAGCGGCATCGAGTACGGTGCGAGTGTTTCCAACGCGGGAGCCGTCACCTTCGGGAACGGAACCGTGAACGGAATCACGGGCACGCTGACCAATGCCGTCACGACGGAAGATGGCTTCGTTTTGATCGGCCGTATCCAGCTTACGCCGGTCAGGAACGGAGGCATTGCCGCCCAGACCATCGGCACCACGTCGCTTGGCCTGAGCCTCGAAAACATCGAGCTGCGTGACTCGGCCAGCTTCTGGCTCGACGTGAATACGCAGACGGTCGTGAACACGAAAGCGCTGGCGGTCATGTACGACGCCAACGACGACGGCGACATCGACATCGACGACCTGGTTCTTTTCGCCAAGAAGTTTGGTACGAACACGGTGGTTTCCACGGATTCGCTTGCGTGGGCGCTTGACTTCGATAATAACGGGCTGATCGACGTCCAGGACCTCATCTTCTTCGCGAAGAACTTCGGAGCGACGCAGGCCAACGGCGCGAAAATTTACTACCCGAAGAACTACTTCCAGATCTGGATCGGAACCACGCTGGAAATGAGCGGCGACTCCAACATTTCCGACACGCTCGAGAGTGCGCTGGATTCGTGGAGCGAAAAACTTGGCGAGGAATTGAACCTTGATGTTCAAATCATCGTAAAAGAGTATGCGAACGAAGTAAATGGCACGCTGGCGGAAGCCTCTCTCCTCGACTGCGACGAAAATGGTAAACCGAATACGGCCGTGATTTACCTTGACTCGGACGCTTTGGGAATGGGCTGGTACGTGGGCAAAGACGCGGAAGTTCAGGCGGAACAGTATGACCTCTACACGGTCCTCCTGCACGAACTGGGCCACGCGCTGGGCATGACGACCAACTACTCCGGCTACAATGAATTCCTCAGCAAGAACGTGAAATCTTCCAACTACCGCGACGAAGCGGGCAATATGCACGTCGTCATTGGAAGTCACGTTTATGACGAAAACGACCTGATGACCGAAACCATTGACGTGGGAGTCCGTCGGGAAATTTCGGATGTGGACGCGGAAATCGTGAACGCTGCCCGTAATTATGGCGGTGCGATCCTCGGAAATGCCACCGACGCAATTCGTGGAGTTTCTTCGGAAACCTCGGAATGGGTCACGGTTGCAGACGCTTCGGCCATCATGTCGGAAGCGAAATTCAACCAGATTCTGACCGCGGCCGCAACCAGGGCCGTCATGGAAGTTTCGGCAAAACGGGTTGATGCTGCCTGGCAGGAATTCGAAAAAGATGAAAACGTGGAAGTGAACCTTTCAACCGCCGTTACGGATGATGTGTTCGAGAGCTTGTTCGATGGCGATTTTTCAGGCATGACGGATGGAACCATTCGTGAAGACCTGGAAGTCGAGATGGACGAGGAATAGTCAGGAACAGGGACGCGGCGAAATCATCGTCCCTGAAATTGGTTAGGAAGGCCGCAGCGTAACAGGCAAAGCGAACGGAGTGGGTTTGAGCCCCGCCCCGTTCCTTTGGTTGTTTCATTACGGCCTTTTATCCGATTAAGAAACAGGAAAGAAAAAAGTATGAAACGTGAAAAAAATCGTGCGCTTCAATTAGAATCTCTTGAAAGTCGTATGCTGCTGAGTGCGGTCCCTGTGTATCTTCCAGATATTCAGCCCGCGGGAACCGGCGCGGTGTGCTGGACCCAGACTTTCGATTTGGAGAGTCACGAAACATACGCGATCGAGTTTCAGACGGGAAATCTGGAAACGCTCTCGGTTTTTTGCCTGAATACGAATGGCGTCAATACGTCGATCGATTTTGGCGGGCAAGCAAGCTCTTCGATGCAGAGCGTCATGAGAGACGGCGTTTCCGTGACGTCGGTGGATGCGATCACTTATACGCTTTCCAACCTTTCGGAACATGAGGCGAATTATACGCTCGTCGCGTTCAGCGGAAGCAATTTTGAGTCGGAATTTCAACTTCCCAGCAAGACGAATGACGTACTTTCTTCCGCGCAGAATATGAGCATCACGACGGTCGGAACCATAAAACAGTCGGTTCTCGTCGGTCAGCTCACGCCGAAACTTGGCACGAATGATTCGGACTGCTATTCTTTCAATACGACCCACGGAAACGTCAATATTCAGCTCCATACCGACACGGCATCGGCTTTGACGTTTGAGCTTTACGCTTCCGAGACAGCGGAAAAACCACTCGGTTACGCGACGAATATTGACGATTTTACCGCGGTTTTGAATTCTGCCGCGACGGCGAAGAATTCCACGGTTTACATTCGGGTACACGCACTGGAAGGCGCGGAAGTCGCGACGGTCAACTATACGCTGACAGTCACGGACGGGGCTGGCGCGAATACTTCCTCCAACTTGGAAACCCAGGTGGTGAATTGCCTCACCTCGAACCTTTTCTTTGGGCAGTTGGAAGGCGTGGATCGGAGTTGGAACACAATTTCCCGGTCCGTTGAAAACGGCAAGATTCGTGCGCTGGACTCCGATGGGAACCAGGCCGCCGTCGTTTCTTACGATTCAGATACTTTGTCCGCGACGGTCTCCCTTTGGAAGTACGAGGGAACTTCATGGTCGGAAACTGCTTCGGCTTCCTTTGCCTGTACAAGCAGTAAAATCGCCGTCTCCATCTGCGGGGATTCGATTTTGGCAGGAGTCCAGGACGAAAATGCGGCGTACCTCTTTACTCTGGAAGACGGCGAATTGGTCCAGACCGAACTTACGGTGGAGTCTCTTCCGGCAGACGCGAAATTCGGAACTTCCGTCTTGCTTGCGGAGAATTACCTCTTCATTTCGGCTCCGGAAAAAGATTCGGGAATGGTTTACGTTTTTGAAAAAGACGGGGACAACTGGAGTTTGGGCCAGACGCTTACCCAGGGGACCGTGAGCAGCTTTGGCTCCAAAATGGTCCTGGATGCGGAGCAGAACCGCCTGTGCGTCGTTTCCGACGGCAAGCTTTCTTTCTATAAACAGAACAATTCGGGAATTTGGACGTTGGAGACCACTCTCACGGGAAATTCCGTCACCAAATTTGGCTCTGCGGCGGCTCTTGAAGGAAACTGGCTCGCGGTTACCTGCCAAAAGAACAGCCAGTGGGTGGTCCAGATCTTTAACTGGAACGCGGGGACCAATAATTGGGTTTGGAAGCAGGACCTTGAATCGTCGGAAATAGAACCGTCTTTTGGAAGAGCCCTTTCGTTCGCGAACGGCCAGATCGCGGTTTCGTCGCAGACGAGTACCGGTCTGGCGCTCGTTGGAACGATCCACCTTTACCGCTGTATTTCTTCCGGAACCTCGGCAGAATGGAAATTCGTGCAAACTTACAACGGATCCGCCTCGGCGAATTTCGGAAAGGCCGTTCTTTTGTCGGCGGATCGGATGGATGTACTGGATTTTGAAGGAAATACCGTCACGACGCTGACGAATTATTCCAACGGTGATTCCTGGAATCTGAACGTGACTTCTGCCGGGACGAAGATCGAATTCCAGATTTCAAAATCCGAAACGGAAATGGACGTTTTGATCCTGGGACCGGATGGCTCCGAGCAAACCTTTACGAAAACGATCGGGGACGACGCAGTTTCGGTTTCGTTTACTCCTTCCAGGACGGGAATTTACAAGGTCAGGCTTTTCTCGGAGGTTACACGCATTTATTACCTTCGCACTACTTCGAACGCACTGGCGGCGTTTTCCTCGGGAGTGGCCGCTCAACCGAAAGATCGTTCCAATGAAGTGACCGTTGAGTATGCGCAGCAGATTCTGGTTTCCAGTCTGGATTCGGCCACGGCTGTCTTCAGGGACTCGCATGGGGCAGAAACGGTGCTGGAACTCCAGGGGGTCGTAAACGGAAATCAGGTGGTCTGGAACGTCCCAGAAACCGTGCCGAATGGCGCATACACGCTGAATGTCAGCGGACTCAAGGCGGTTTCCGGGGCATCGCTCAATACACTTTCGGTTGCAAATTACGAATTCACGGGAAGCCACACACTGAATCTCGTCCCCGTCGGAACGGAAGGAAGCGATGTAAAACGCGGCGAGCTGGAAATCAGTGTCGGAACGACCTTCGAAATTCTGGACCTGACCGAAGAAGAAGCGGCAAACGTCAATTTCCTCGTGGAAGGCTTGAACGACTACACGATCGAGCGCACCTACGATCCGGAAATTCATGGCCTTCAGGTGCGGATCCTCAGCGGGGAAGCCACCGAAAGAGTTTTGGTTCAGGCGGTTCTGAACGCGAGTTTTGCCTCCGATGAAGACCTGGTCCCGGGCAGCTCGGTCGTTGGAACGCTCGCCGCGAGCGGTGCGGCCAAAACGCAAACGTTCGATCTTGCGCTTGCTTCCGGGCAGAGCGTCAATCTGGCGCTTACCGTGACGGATCCCGTCTCGCAGGAAGCCGTGAAGATGGAGCTTTTTGATTCGGGAGGAATGCTTCTGGCGGTAGATACGCTGCTGGCGGGCGATTCTGAGAGCCAGTGGATCACGACGCTGAAAAACACTTCACCAGCGGCGGCGAATTATACGGTCAAGCTCACGAACCAGACGTCAGGCGCGGCCGACTATACGCTTCAAGTCATTTCGGCCCAGGCCCCAGCGACGGCGACGGCGCAGATCAACGTTGCGGGCCAGTCCTTCCTGGAGACGTTTTCGTCCGTCTCGCTTGAATTCTCCGAGAACGTGGACCTTTCGACGCTCGCCCCCTCGGATTTTCAGCTTTTGCTTGACGGGGCAGCCCAGACGGATTATTACGTCAGCGCGTGCCAGGTTCAGGACGGAACGCACGTCGTTCTGACGTTCAACGCGCCGCTTGCGGATGGCGTCTGGACTCTGGGTCTTGCCGTGAATGAAGAGGAAAGTGAATCGATTCAGACCCTTGCCGGCACGAATTTCGCCTTGACCCCCGCCGTGTTTGGCATCGATTCGACGAATCCGGCCGTTGATAGCATTACATTCTCGACGGATTCGAGCGGGAAAACCCGGATTCATGTTAAATTCAGTGAAGCCGTTCTGGAAGCGAGGCCCACGCTCACTGGCAAGATTTATGGTCAAGTGGACCTGATGGGTGGTGACGGAAGTTACGACGAGCAAACCAATATCTGGACGCTCACGACCCTCGTGGAGCTCCCGTCTGATTTCTACACTTTCTCCGTTTCGAATATTAAGGACCTGGCCGGAAACGTTACAGAAGGAGCGACGACGAAAGGCCTGGCTATTACATCCACCAGTGCGGAGACCGTCTCCAACGTAGTTTCGGCGGATCCTTCGACTGGCTGGCTCCCGCAGTACATGGACGGCTCGCAGGCGTTCGTTCATCAGATCGTCGGCTGCGTTACTCAGTCCCGGTACGCCTCGTTCGTTCTGGATGGAATCGAGGACGGTGAGCAGATCGCGTTCAGCTTCATGAGCCCGGCGGGTTACTCGGATCCGTGCTGGAACGACCACATTAAGGCCGAGTGGAATGCGGCGACGAAATCCGTGACGATCCGTTACGATGCGTCGGCTCATTCTGGTGGTCTGACGGCTCAGGAATCCGCGCAGCTGACGGCGGACATGATTTACAACGGGCAAAAATCCGGCGTTTTTGTGATGTACATTCTGAGGAATGCGAATTACGAAAACGCAGACTTTACGGATCCGATGAACGTGCAGCTTTCCGAGCTCGGGGAGAAAACCGACGCACAGGGAAATGTTCAGAAAATCCGCCAGACGAGCGCCATGGGAACGATTTCCAGCGCCGGGGATTCGGACGTTTATCGCTTCACAGTCGATGGGAAAAGCACGATTTTTGCTGGTCTGACCATCAATTCCATCACGCTGGGAACGAATACGAATTTTAAAATTCAGCTTTACGAAGAACTCCCCAATGGGTCCCGTGGTACACTTCTGGCCGAGGCCAATTCCTCGTCCATGGGTGAAAAGATTTCCGACTCGCTGGACGTTTGGATCGAAAATGTGCGAAATCATTCGGACGAAGCGCAGACGTTCCAGCTCGTTGTTTCGGCTTCGAACGTTTCCGCCTCCGGCGCGCTTTATACGCTGGTTCTGACGGAAAACGCGGTTTTCAATGCCGAAAAGTACACGACGGTGAACACCATTACGGAGCTTTACGATTCCAACTCGGCGGTGGGGCACGTTTCCTCGGCGATCGCGAGTTTCACTTCCGCGGGCATTTACAATTCGCTCGATGCCGCTTCCTCTGCGGTTTACGGAGACTATGTTTTCGTCGGTGATTCCACGCACAATCAGGTTTTGATCTACGCGCCGAATGCCGCAGGAACCGCTCTTGAGCAGGTCGGAACGGTCAAAACGAGTGTTTCCGTTTCCGGCGACGGTTTCGGCGCGACGCTCGTCCTGAACGGTTCCACGCTGGCGATTTCGGCTCCAGGTCACTCCAACGGCGATGGAACGACCGGCGCGGTGTACCTCTTTGATTTGGATTCCATCAACGCGGCAGGAAATTCCACGCCGTTCCAGACGATTAAAAACCCGGGAAGCTCCCACGATTTCGGCTTCGTCATGGATTACTCGGAGTCTTTGGGCCTTCTGGTAGTCGGTTCGCAAACGGCCTACCAAATGTCGTATCTGTTTGACTTGAGTGGAGGCGAAACCACACCGGAAACGTACAATTTGACGCAGATGCTGGCCAGGCAGGTGAACCTTAAACTGGAAGCGGACGGGCAGACCCCGGTGATCCAAAACAATCAGCTCTCGTGGAGTGAGAACTGGTCCAATTTCGGTTACTCCGTGGCGATTGATGACGCCGGTCTGGTCGTTGTCGGCGCGCCTTTAGCCAATACGTACAGCGCTTACAATCAGCAGACCGGCACGTGGACCACGGAATCCGGTTCCAACGGGATGGTTTTCGTGCTTGCCATGAACGGTTCTTCCATGCGTCTGGCGGAAGACTCGGATCTTGGGTTTGGCTACTCCGTCACCTCCGAGAACGGCGTTTTGGTTGCGGCCTCCGCGCCGGGAGATTATACTTCCGGCATTGCACTGCACACGTTCGACTTCAGAAAAGCGTCTCCGGCAGACGACCGATTCATCCTTTCTGATCTGGTTATTTCGGAAAACATCGGGGCACTTCCTCAGGCGGTTCAGATCCGCGAAGGTTTCCTTTACGTGACGGGCGCGTCCGCCTCGTCTCCGGAAACGCAGTTGACGCTTTGCTCCAGTACTGTCTGGCCTTACGACACGCAGATGGACATTTATCACTTCACGGCTGATGAGTCCTCCATTTCTGTGGTGTTCGGCGCGGGATTGAGAGGAAACGTGGAAGACCTTGAAGTGTTTCTCGTCGATGAGGCCGGGACAGAGATCCAGGGGACGGTTCAGAATGGGACGTTCACCTACTCGGCGACGGCGGGAACGGAATATTACCTCTACGTCGGAACGGCGGAGAGCGCCGAGTGCGACTACGTGATGACGGTCCAGGGAATCACCCAGAACGAATTCTCGTTCGGCCTGACGGAAACCGGTGTGAAGGTCAACGGAGCCGCCATTTCGGAAACCTTGACCACTCGTCCGACGACCGTGACGCTCTCCTTGGAAAAACCGGTCCGCGCGGATCTGATTTCCAAATCTTCGGTCCAGATCGATGGCGTTTCCGCTTCCAGCTTTACGCTTTCGGCCGATGGAAAGACCGCCACGTTCACGTTCGCGTACAAACAGTTTACGCAAACTACGGCCACGCTGACGATTCGCGCCGAGGATTTCTGCTCGGTGGACGGTTCCATTCTGACCCTTACGGACGCGCAGGCGACTCAGACCCTCACCCTGGCGCAAACCTCCGTGGAGCAGAAAATCCGCGCCCGGGAAGATTCGCTGGAAGCGATTTGGACTTTCGAGGAAAACCTCAAAAACGCCAACGCGAGCGTGACCATCCTGAAAAAGGCCAGCGGCTCCGATTCGTGGGTGAATATTACGTCCACCGGCACACTTACCCGCCATGGGAACGTTCTGAAATGGACCGCCGGTTCGGTTTTGGCTGGAACGGGCGATCAGATCTCGATTTTCCTGGATTCGTCGTCGGTTTCGATGGTTTCCGGCTGCCCGGTCGAGCAACTGGACGCTCTGGAACAAACGATCAATCTGAATGTTCAGGGAGAAACGGCGCTGGTCATCCGCAAAACGTCTTCGCTGGATGAAACCGGCGAATCGGGCGGCGCATCGCGGCAGGAAATTCCCGCGAGTGAAAAGTGGATCGACGAGTGGCAGAACGTTTGGGTCGAAGTCTGGGCCTCCGTTCTTTCCGCGACTGAAACCGGTCTGAAGAGTTACACAGCGGAGATTGCCTACGACCCGGCAAAATTCAATCCGATAAAGAACGGAAACATTTCCGTGAAATACGATTCCACGATTTTCAGCTCCGTGACCGTCACGAAAGTGGCCAACGAGAACAAAATCCAGATCCAGGCCTCCGTGAAAGCGGGAGTGGAAAACGTCGGGGTCTGCGACCTGGAAGGCGTGGGGGATCACGTGCTTCTTGGAAGTATTCAGTTCTACGCTCAAAAAGACGGTGTGCACCTTTCGGAAACTTACGCCGTTGAGGGAGTCGAGATTGGAATCCAGATCGAAAATTCGGTGGTAATGGCAGACACGAACGATACGGTCGTCTCCACGGTCGAAAACACGACGCAGGATCTTCCGTCCGTTTATCCTGTGGTTTATGACCTTGACGACTCGGGAACCATTGACATTAATGACCTGGTGGCTTTCGCGAGAGTGTTTGCCCAGCCGGCCGTTCCATTCACGATCACGGGCGCGGCCGATTTCAACGCCGGTGGCAGGGTGGAGATCAACGACCTGGTTCTTTTCGCGCGGAATTTTGGCAAAAAGGAAGGAAGTTCCATCGTTTACGCTGACACGCTGACCGAAGACTGGGGCAATCCAACCGCACAGCCGGCGGTACTTCCGGCCCCTGAGCCTGCGGTACTTTCGGAACCCGAGCCTGTGGTACTTCCGGCCCCTGAACCCGAGGCGGCGCTTTCCGTTTCTGAACCGGCGGCAGCAATTTCCGAGTCCGTCCCGGCGTTCCAGACGTCCTTCGGAAACGTATACGTCAATGACTGGACGGCTCAAGCTCCTGATTTCCAGAAGCAGATCGAGGAAGAAAACGCCTTGCGTGCTGAACTGCTCGAGGAGGCCCTTCCCCAGCCTGTGACGAATGAGGCCCCTCTCAGTACGTCAGACGAGGCGTTCGAGTTGGATGACGTCTTGGATGAAGTGAAGAAAGAAGAAACGGAAGAACTGGAAGTCACGCTTGGAAAGATGATTTCCTGAAAAGGTTTTCCCGCGGAAGCGCAAAAGGACGGAGTTCCGGAGGCTTTTGTACTTCCGTGGGGGGCAAACGGAAGCGTGGTTTTTACTCAGCGTGCCAGTAATCGCCGGTGATTAATCCCAAAAACCCGCCTGGTTTTGTATCAGGTGGGTTTTTTCTGTGGCTTTAAATTCGGACGATTAAAAGGTCAATACTTCACGATTCCGTTGGTCGATTTTGGCCCAAAGGAAATCCCGAGCCAGCCATCCTGAACGACGAGCTGGTCTAATTCCAGATTGAGGAATCGTGGGTTTTGAATGAATTTCTCCGGCAAAATATTATTGTTCTGATCCGTTTTGGGGAAAACTTTGCTGAACACGCCGCGCACGACGATCTGCTGACTCGCCGGGATCCCGCCTGAAAGATGAACGGGGCCTTTCCGGGACACGTAAACGGCCAAGGGGCCTGACTCAACCTGGTATGATGCCTCCACGACGAAATTAGACCATGAACGTCTTCCCACCGAGAGACTTTTCACTGCCAAACAGACCGTAAATTCCCCATTTTCCAGTTTGACCGTTACTGCGTTTTGGTCGGCGAAAGTTAAAATGAACTTTTCTTTGGGACGAATGAAACGCTCCCCAATTTTGCAGTTCGGCAAGCGGCTGCGCAGGTACTGGATCAGCTCTTCCAGCGTGAAGGTCCTTCCTTCCAGATGAAATTTCTGGAGGAAATTGTTTGCCGCGGATTCATGAACCTGGAAGTTGATCTGACTGTTTTCCGGTGGAATCGGGCGGGCGGTGTAGGCTCCAGGCTGGATAATTCCCGCCAGACGCATACGAATGACCGCAGAATCTTCTGTCGTTTTGGCCTCCAACTCCTCAAGAGCCAGTTCAAATCGGGATAAGGCCGTGAAAAATTTCTCTTCAAGGAATTTGTTGGCGACGTCCAGCTTGTTTTCCACTCCCTCGTCCAGTTTTTCGCAAACTTCTCTGTGAATTTTCTGTTCGGAAATCTGACGGGCATTTTTCTGTTTTGCTTGCGCCTGATTTCGGGCGACTCCGTTCGCAACGAAGCCGATTACCGGGATCGCATCCAATGGAGTACGGAGATTTTGAAGTTGAATTTGGCTCTGAACTTTTGCGACGGCCGGGAGTGTTTTCAGCCCTTCCGAAGAAAACAGGATCTCCTTCATTGCTCTGTATTTGGAATCCGTGTGATTGTAAACGGTTACGACGTCCGGGGAATACGTAGAGGAATTCATTGTTCCTTCCACAAACAAACCAAAGCGGAAATGGTTTTCATCCGGAATCGTTTCAATGTTTAGTTTCGTGTTCGAAACGCCACGCCCGTAAACCATGCGATCCAGCATCGTTTCCTGAATGGCGCGTTCTTCCGAGCCAGGCTGAGGCAGGCTGGAGTTTAAAAACTCTTCTGTGACGTACAGGCGCAAATTGGCGTTCCTGTAAATGTCCTCCAGGAATTTTGCCTGAGCGGGCAGTTCGTGGCCCTGTTCCAGTTCGAAACGGCGGGATTCCATCACGAGACGGTTTCCTGCCTTCACGTCTTCCGCCTTTTCATACGCTTCCGCGGCGGCCATAAGGCAATCGTCCGCAGACCGAATGGAAGCATAAAGTTTCAGGAAGGTTTCCAGCTTCTCAAAATTTTCATGAGCCAAAAACTGTTTCTGGGACGCATCCGCATGATTGGGGTGGAGACGCCCGAGTATCTGCCAGGCAATGTCGCGCTGCTGAGTCGGTGAAAGTTTCGAAAATTGCTTCAGCGTTTCAAGACGCAAATAGCTGAACCATGTTTCCATGTAGGGATGCGCCGCCGCCACTTTTTTCACATTGGATACAGAGGAAAGCCATTCCGCCTCGGAAATATTCGGCTTTGGCCCTGGCGGTGTGGTGAGCAGCATGTCGCAGTGATTCCAAAGGATGAGCCGACGCTGCAGTGTGTAAGTGACGCGCGTCAGGAGGAACAGTGTATCCAAATCGGCTCCGAGTTTCCTTTGCAATTCGCGGCCTTCCTGCAATTTTACCGTCAGGAGTGTCAAAATGTCTTTACGGCGTGCCCGAATGGAAGTGTCCTGGAAATTCCACTCGTCAAGAGTCGTTTGAGTATTTTTTACGGTCGTATTGGCACGAAAACGGAACAGACGGCGCGTTTCCGGGTCACACTGTTTTAAAATGGGAAAAGTTTGACTCAAATCGTTGATCAGGATCTCCACGCCGGAACACCATTCGCTAAGAATTGGTGCCTTTCCCGCCTCTTCCAGTTCGGTTAGAAGAACTTCCGGGTCCGCCCAGCAAATCAGATTCCAGGTTTGATGAAGTGCCGCATTTTGTTCTTCCGCAATGGGTGCGGCATTTCCCTGGACTGAATTTTCAAGTACACTATCCCCCAGCACCGTGTGAACCGGTGAAGCCAAAACAAAAAGGATAAGAAAAAGCAGGATCCGCCGTTTTTTCTGCCAGTTTTTCCTGATCATGATGTGATATTATGCCCCTAAAAAACCAAAATACTTCAAATCCTCTTTGGTTTATCGGCAGGGGAAAAAGATTACAAAAGAAAAATCCGCAAAATCGGAAAATTTTAAAAATAAAAAATCGGAGCGTATCCTTTTTTTGATTACGCTCCGAATATTCGATCAGACCCGAATTTCCCTTAAATCTCTTTCTTTGCGAAAATCTCGTCGATCCATTTCTCAAGATTTCCGGTCCGGACCGCAATGTCCAGGATCGTGAACCGGCGGCGGGCGTGCTGGGCGCGGAGGAAACTCGAACGGAACCGCTCGCGTGTGATCCCGATCTCTTCCGGATGCTTGGGCGCTCCAATAATTGCGAATTGCTCCTGAACCTTCTTCACGGGAACGACCTGCTTCTCAAGCCGCGCGCGGATCTCCGGCCAGTTTTCTTTCAACGTAGTGAGCTGCTTCCGCAGTTCGTCCGGCGTCGAGTATTTCGCGGTGATCTCGGTCACTCCGAGATCCGGGAAATCCGTCCCCTCGTAGAGTTTTGCGGCGACTTTCTGCTGGTCCTCCAGCGACGGCCAGGCGGTTACGCACGCTTCCACGTCGAGCTGCGTCATGTCGGTGTGCAGGAAGCAGTCGTAAAGCGCCAGCGAGGCGAGGGTCCCGATCGCGACTTTGAACCCGTGGGAGGGGGCCACGCCGTTGAACGTGTGGTGCTCCATTTCCCACAAATGGCTGAATTGATGGTCGGCGCCCGAGGCGGGCCGGCTGCTTTTGTGCGCCTGCATCGCGAAACCGCCCAGAATCAAACCTTCCAGAAGCGGCCCGAACGCTTCGGGTTTCTTCGCGGCGAGGCCTTCCGGGTCGGCGAGGGCCGCGGCAAGGCCGTCCTGAACGACGCTCCAGGCGTGCTCATCGATCGGCTCAACCCCCAGAGCGTCGGAGAGGATCCAGTCTGCTCCGGCCGGGATTTTGGCGTAAAGGTCCGCGTAACCGGAGGCGGTCATTTCCTGCGGGGCCTCCGCAGCGATCAGCGTATCGACCAGAGCAGCTTGCGGAGCAGGGCACGTGTGCGTGGACTTTTTGCCGTCCTTCGTGATGGCGGCTCCGAAAGCCGTGTAACCGTCCATCGACGCGGCCGTCCCGCAGACCATGTAGCGGCGGCCGAGGTGGTACGACACGACTTTGCAAAGGTCGTTGATCGTCCCGGAACCGCAGGCGACCGGGATCGCGTCGTGGGTTTTGAGGTTTTCCTCGAGCATCATGACGTACGTCCATTCGGCATGGAAACCTTCGTCAGTCACGCCGGCCGCGTCGAAAATGTAGGGTTTTTCCTGCTCGATCCCGGCTTCGGAAAGGGCTTTTTCAACGAATTGACCGGCAACCCGCCACGTATTTGTGTCGGCCACGACGATGGCTTTTTTGCCGGGGAATTGGTGCTGGAACATCGCGGCGACCTGAGGAAGAACGCCTTCGCCGATGAGCAGATCGCGGGTTTCGTCGGCACGCTGAAGGGCTTTTTGGACTTGAGGATTCATGGGAAACTGTGAAAAAAGGCTGGAAGGACTGATTAATTTTGACGAGGGCCTCGCAGACCGCGAATCCCTCAAAGATTTTCTTTCATTTTACTCTTTTTTTTCTTTTTGAAAAGCACCACGAGAAAAATTTTCAAATTTTTTGGAAATTTTTTTCCCCTTTAAAATTTCATTCGTGAACGTTTTAACGGCTCAAGAACATCACGCGAGTTTGCACGCGGGTTTTTTCGGATTTTCAGACGAAATCAGGTGAACGAAATTTTAATGAAAAAAAAGGTGGGTTTTAGTGAACAAGAAAGCAGTTCATAAAAGGTCAAATGTAAACAAAATTCACCGGGTTTTGCTTAATAGTGACTCTTGACAAAATGCCTTTTGTGGTGTAAAACTAGAACATCCAATGAGAAATGATTCTCTTGGTTCATTCATTTTTCCCAATTTTCACTTTTTTTGCAAAGGATTGCGTAAATGTCTAATCCAACCAAAAGCCATCTCGCAGACGCTCCGTCCAAACTCCCTCTTACTGCCCGTCAGCGCGAGGCACTCGAATTCATCCGCCGCTGCGTTCGTAAACGTGGTTACGGTCCGACGGTCCGTGAAATCGGCGACCAGATGGGGATCAACTCTCCGAACGGCGTCGTGGGGCATCTCGTGGCGCTGGAACGTAAAGGTTTCATTCACCGTGAGGCCAACCTTTCACGCTCGATCATGCTCGTTGAACGGACGGAGAAACCACTCACGGGGCTTCGCGTCGCGGCGTCCATCGTGGAAGGCCGGCTCGTGGAAAATTCCAATCCGGAAGAACGCATGGAAATTCACGAAAAGATCCAGCTCAGCGGTGAAGATTTTTTCCTGGTGCGTGTCGAGGATGATTCACTTTCCAAAGAGTACTTCTTCCGGAAGGGCGATTTGCTGGTCGTGCGCCGTGCCAGAAACGCGGCGGAAGGTGAGACGGTCATCATTCGTGACTTCCAGGACGAATTCCTTCTGGCCCATTGCCGCCTGGATGAAGGGACCGGGAAGAATCGTTTGTTCACACCGACCCGATGGTTTGAAAACTCCTGCTCCGGCATTTACGGCGTGCTGGTCTCCGTGATGAGATTTCACTTCTGAAAAACCGGGCCTGGAAATCCGGATCCGATTGACCTTTTAAAAGATTTTGAGGAGGGAGCCGGTGAGGAACATTTCGAAAAAAACGTCCTCTCGAACTCTCTCCTCAAAAACATTTAAATCTTAATAGAATTCGTTTTTAATTGCCGTATAAGTGGTCTTCAATTTCCCGGGCTTCCGAGGACAGACCGCCGTAGAGGAAGTGGCCATTGTTCTTCTTGCGTTCTTTCCCCGCGGCCGACTCATCGATGGTCTTGCGCATGCTGTCCGTTTCACGCTTGCTTTCGCTGCTGGAAACGGCTTTTTCGCCGTGCTTTGCCCCCATGTTTCCACGGAGGGAAGTACAGCCGCCAGCCAAGAGGAACGAGCCAATCAAAATGAGGGAAATTACGCGTTTCATTCTTTTCACTCCACCGGCGGTTCGATTCCGAAATCCCGAATGGTGAAGAGGCTCTTCAGTTTGTAGCCGGCCTTTTCAAACGCTTCGCGTCCGCCTTCCATGCGGTCCAGAATGGCGTAAACGCCTTTCACTTTCAGGCCGAATTCCACGGCGCGTTCGATTGCTTTGAGCGAGGAGCCGCCGGTCGTCACGACGTCTTCGACGATGATGACCGATTCGCCCGGCTGGACCGGACCTTCCACGAATTTGTTCGTCCCGTGACCTTTGGCCTCTTTGCGGACGAGGAAGCCTTTGAGGTCTTTTCCCTGGACGTCAGCCATGGTGATGATGGAGGCGACGATCGGGTCCGCGCCCATCGTCATTCCGCCGACGGCCGCGGGAAATTCATCCTCTTCTTCCATCAGTTGGAGCATTCCTTCGCCCACAAGCCGGACTTTGGAGCTGAGCGTGATCTGTTTACTGTCGCAGTAGTATTTGGCTTTTTTGCCGGATGCAAGGATGAAATCGCCGAATTTCAGGGCGCGGTCGAGGAGCAGCTGTTTGAGTTCTTCGGAATTGTACATCGTATTCTTTTCTTTTAATCAGGAATCAGGGGATCTGGGATCAAAGTGTTGCCGGAAGCTCCAAAGGCAGTTCTTCCGCCGAGGGAGCCGGTGCCGGTGCAGGGGCTGTGCCGGGCAGAGAGTCGGGGAGCGTGTTCGGCAGTGAATTGGGAAGTTCCGCGGAGGAACCATAGGCCGGGGCTGGGGCCGGAACGGAAGCCGGGGTTGGAGCTGAGGTTGAATCTGCTCCAGAAGCCATTTGCTGATGGGAGTGGCATCGCATAAGCAGTTCCGATTTCGGGCCTAAAATCGCGCCGAGACTTTGAACGTCGGTCAGCGTCATGAGGATTGAGCCGGTTGGTGCGCTGCTTCCAATGGCGTTCGGGTCAGTGCAGGCCTGAATTTTCACGGATTCCGCGCAGCCAGGTTCACCTGCGAGCTTGGTAAAATCGCAGCAGGGCATGGAAGTGGCCCCGTTTTGCTCGACGGATTTTCCCGCGAAGGAGAAATCACTGTCTTTCTGGATCAGCTCGCCGCCGATTCCAATCCAGAACCGGCCCGCGAAGAGTCCGTTTAACGTCAGGAGCATTTCGTGGCGGTCCAAATAAACCAGTGCATGGAATGGACCGTGAATGACTTTCAGCTGCGTGCCGGGTTGAAGTGGTGCGTCAGCCTGAAGGCCATTCACCAGAACGATGAACTCCTCAGGGGTTTCGTATTCCGCGGCAATTTTTTCCAGTGTGTCCCCTGGCTGAACCGTGTAGGCTGGATCAAGGAAACTCTTTTGGGAGTAAATGACCTGGCTGGCGGCCTGAACCAAAATACTCACCAGCTCGGAGGATTCCTCGGCGGAAAAGCGGGGGTTTCCGTAGAATTTGCTCAATTGACGCAAAACCTCCAGCGCTTCGCCGTTCTGAATCTTCTCGGCCGCTTTTTTCAGGTACTCGCGAATCGCCGCGGTTTCCATTTCTTCCTGCGGAGATATTTGAGCCGGGGGTTGAGGATCGCTCGAAGCCGCGGTCGGTGGAACGCTTAAATCCGGCGCTTCGTCTAAAACTGGAGCGGGTGGCATCGGGTCAAAACTCGGAGCCGGACTCGGCGCGGGGGCCGGAGCGAGGGTCGGAGCAGGGCTTGGCGCAGGACTTGGCGCGGGGCTCGGGGAAACGACCGGAGGCGGAACCACCGGGATGGTCGGCGCGGGGGCCTGATTTTGTCGGAGTGGATTCGTCATTCCACCTGAATTGGAAGCGGTTGACGGCGGAATATTGGGCTGTGCCTGATAAACTTCCGTCGGGGCGGGGTTGGTTTCAAAATCAGGAACTGGCGGAAGATCTTGTGCGGAGGCGTCCTCAGGAGCCGGAAGTGCCTGAGTCCTATCCACGTCAGCATAGGAGCCGATCTGTTTTTCATGATTGGCCTGAATGGGATCGGGTGGTGTATTGGTGCCGTTATTCAGCGCGGGCAGATCGGTGTCGAGGACGGGCGGCTGGGAAGGCTGGGGTTCCGTCATGACCATCGGATTGGCTGTGGGATCGGGCGCGGAATTGGGCTCAAGTGCCGGCGGAAGCTCGTTCATGCCGGGAAGCGTAAAATCATCCCCCTCGCTCATGGAGGCGGGCGCGAACGGACCGTCTTGCGCGAACGTACTCTCCCCCTGATTATTCAACGACGGAGCTGGAAGCGTGTTTCCCATGGGATTTTCGGAAGTTTGAGCCATATTACCTCCCGGATTCGCGATTTCCCAGGGGAACTGCGAGGAATTCAGGTAATAGTAAGTGCAAACTGTAATTCCGGCAAAAACCAAGGCGACGATTAGGGTGCGCAGCATTTCCATCTAATTTAACTCCAACTCGGGATTTTAAGGTGCGCCCATTCTGATTTTCCCCAAAATGGCCTGATTTGAAAAAGGTTTGGCTTGTTCTCGCCGTGCTTTCAGGAAAGCTCAAGACGGAGGCGCATAATCCATTCTGGCGAGGATTTTAGCAAAATTTTCAGTTTAATACCAGAGAGAAAACAGGATTTTCGTTTAGAACTGAAAAAAATATTGAAAATTTCTCATTTTTTTAATTTTTGTTCCATTTTTTTGTTGACAAAGAGAAAAAACGACACATAATTTTAAACATAATTAATAAAGAGAATTTCAGGAGTTTACCAATGAACATGCGTCCTTTTTATCGCAGTTGGTTTTTTGTCGTTTTTGTAATGCTCGGTCTGGTCAGCGTACCGGCGTGGGGGGCCGAAAACCTTATTACGGACGGAACGTTTACGGGCGCTTACAAAATCTCCTCACAAAATGACATTTACATCATTTGGGGCGGAGCGGGGAGCAATCCTTCCGGCTACCTCGATACTGCCGGGACGACCTGGGCTTACGCGACCACAGACCCCTCGGGGACTCCGGATACTTTTGGTTATTACGTCCGCTCCAATCAGACTTCCGGCTGGACGGGATCCGTCCCGAGCACCGGTAACGCGGTGGGGCTTCAGGTTTTCAACGCGTCGGGAAACGCGGCGATCTCGCAAACCGTCAGCGGTTTGGAACCGGGGAAACTCTACATCGCGTCTTACGAGTATAACGCGCGGAAAGGAAACACGGTCACGGTCGTTTCTTCGATCACCGGCGCTTCCGAAATTCCGCTTCAGAATACCACTTTCGGAAACTCGGGGACCCTTCCGTTCCAGAAATATTCCACCACGTTCACGGCAGATTCCAGCACGGCCGTACTGAGCATCGCGCACTCTTCCACGGGCGGCGACAAAACGCTTTTCATCGGGAACGTCGCGCTGACCCTTTCCCCGGCCCAGCCCCTGAAGAATCTCGTGCAGGACGGAAGTTTTGAAAGCGGCTCGTACACGTACGCGTCGGGCCACGGCCAGTACATCATCTGGGCCACCAGCGCGCCGACTTCCGGGAATTTCGAAAACACGGGGATTTGGAAGTACGAAAGTTCTTCTGCCGCCGGTTACTATTTGCGCCCCTCCGCGAGTGAGTTCCATGCCGGCCCGATCCCGGACGGGACGTACGTCGCGGCAATCCAGGGCTACGCGAACCCGGTGACCGCGTCGCTTTATCAGGAGATCGGAACGACCCCCGGAAAAACCTACGCCGTTACGTGCAAGTATAACGCGCGGAAAAATGATACGGCCGAGCTGAGCATCACCGCCGAGGGCGCCACCGCGACGAAAACGTTCCTCGACCGTCAGCTCGTCACGGCCAATACGGCCTCAAACTACACGTTCGCGGGGACCTTTACGGCTTCGGATGCCGTGACGAAGCTCCGGTTTACGAATACGATCAACGGCGGAGGCGACGCGGACCGCACGGTCACGATCGATAAAGTGCAGATGGTCGAAGTCCCCTCCAAGATCGTTGAGGCCGGCGGAACGCTGATCCATGCCCTGGACGCCGCGGGAACGGGCAAGGCCGGCTACGGCAACAACGGCGTCACGAAGATCCCTTACACTTACGACGCGTCCGACGCCTATTCCAACGCGATTTACGACCGGGTCGGCTACTACGTCGAGCTGGTGGATAAAGCGGGGAATTATTCCTACGCGCTCATTTCCATGGATCCGTTTTCGACGAAACTCAGCGACGTGGGCCTCCCCACGGGCGCGCCGCTGCTGACCAGCGTGCGGAATCTGAGCGTTGAATCGAACGTCGCGGCGATTTCCCGGTCCGGGATCTCGGGCGGGCGGATCGAGTTCGGGCGCGGTGACTACAGCGCCGGCGCGAACGGCATGTACGACTACTGGGACACGGGGTTCCAGAACGCGGTGGGCTACGGGAGTTTCCAGATCCTCGACGCGGACACCAAAACCACCCTCTTCAGCTACTGCGGCTGGGGAAAAGCGAATAATGCCGGGATCGGTCTGGGGAATTCCGGGGGAAGCAGCCGTGACTGGACTTTTTCGGCCAATATTAATAATGGAAACTACGCCGTGGCGAATATTTACTCGTACATCCACGAGTCTGACGCGGTCCTGAATCCGACCAGCCCCTGCTTCTTCCAGCGCGGCGCGGACGGAAATGCTTCCGCGACCATTTCGGGAAGCTGGCAGGCGATCGCGGACGATACGATCGCGACGATCAAAATTTCCGAAAACGGCACGGACTGGACGGACGCCACGCTCGACGCGGCCAGCAAAACGTTCACTTCGTCGGTGACTCTCGGGACTGGCTGGCACGCGCTCCAGATCCAGGCGTTTGACGCGGCCGGGAATCTCGTGACTTCCGCGAGTACTGGCAAGATCGGCGTCGGTGACGTTCTGGTGGCGGCCGGAAAGACGGACACGCGCAGCGGAACGGTCTGGGCCACGTCGGGGAACGTCGTGACGTTGGATCCCGTGACCGGCAAAATTTCCCTCACCGGCGGCAGTACGCCGTGGGCCGAGACGGGCGAGTATTTGACCAAAGCGTTCCCCGACGTTCCCGTGGCGTTTGTGGACGCGACGACCACCGACCAATCCCAAGCTTTGGCCCTCCTTCAGGCCGCGCTGGATGGTCTGGATGGTGAGACGGCCGTTCTGTGGCTTCAGGACGGCGCGGCGGTCACGAGCGAGCAGCTCAAAGAGAAAATCGAGGTGAATGAGGGCGTTTCGTGGGTTTTAGGTTCCACCACCAGTGAGACGGTTCCTCAAATGGCGGAACTGGCCAGCTCGCTGGAAAACGCAAGCGCGGGTCCCATGACCTCCCAGTACGGTACGCTGGCGGCCTTGGGGCAGGCGTGGGGCTACTCGGCCCTCACGGGTCCGTACCAGGTCCCGGAGCCGTCCACGCTCGTGCTTCTGGTTTTCGGTCTGGCGATTTTCGGTTGGAAACGCGCCTGCCATTGAGATTCACCGGCTAACGCAAACGGGCCTCCTTTCCGGAACATTTACCGGTCGGGAGGCCTTTTTCTTTTCAGGATTTAAATCATCGGCACGATCTGGCTCAGGATCATCGTGACGCAGATCCCCACCAATCCCATGAGTGCCAGACCCACGGTCCAGGTTTTCAGGACGTTCGTCTCGCCCAGGCCGCTCATGCTCGCGAAAATGCAGAATCCGCTGTCGTTCATCCAGCCCGTCACGCACGACCCGACGCCGATCGCGACGGCGACGTAGCCCGGATGAAAACCGAGGGCCGCGGAGCTGAGGCTCAGCGTCGAGAAGATCCCGGCGGTCGTGATCATCGCGGTCGTGCTGGAACCTTGGGCGGTCTTGATCATCGAGGCGGTCAGAAACGCCAGAAGCAAAACGCCCAGCCCGGGAAGCGTGCCGTTTCCGGAAACCATCAGTTCCTGAATGCGTTCCCCGACCCCGCACGCACGGAGCATCGCCCCAAACGCGCCGCCTGCCGACGTGATCAGGATGATATTTCCCGCCGCTTGCAGCGCGGTCCCCATTTCCTTTTCCAGCTCGCGGAGCGAAAGCCGCTGGGTGAGCTGCAGGACCGCGAACGCCGTCAGGGCCGAAAGGATGAGCGCGACCTGCGCGTCACCCGCGAAGTAAACGATTTTCTGCCACGTGGTCTGGGCGGAGTTCCCGCAAAGCGATTTCGTGATGGACGCTCCGGCGATCAGCGCTACGGGGAGCAGGATCGGCAAAATGGCCGCGAAAAAAGACGGGAGTTTCATCGCGGGAGCCGCGTCGATTTCGTCTTTCAGACCGTCCGCCGCTGAAACCTCCGCCAAAGGTTTCAGCGCCTCGCGGATCGCTGCGTCTTCGATCTGAATGTTGGCGTTTCTCCGGTCCAGAAATCTTGCGATCAAAAGCGCGAACGGCATCGTGCAAAACCCGACCATTCCGCTCAGAAGCATCATCGTGCCGATCGAAATGCCCATTTCCCGCGCGACCATCAGCGGGCCGGGCGTCGGCGGGATCAGCGTGTGGGAAAGCGTCGCGCCAAACCCGATGGCGAGCAGGTAAAGCACGTAATGCTTCTGCGTCATGCGGTACACCGCGCGGGCCAGCGGGAGCAGAAGGTAAAACGTCGCGTCGTAGAAAACCGGAATGGAAAGGACGAAACCGCTCGAAAGGAGCGCCTCCGGCATGCGTTCCCGCCCGAAAAGACGCACGATCCCGCGCACGATCCGGTCCGCCGCCCCGCTTCGGGTCATGGCCTGACCGATGAGGGACCCCATCGCGATGAGGATCATGATTTTGCCGGCCATTTCTCCCAAAGCCGTTCCGACCCGCGTGACCTGAGCGGTCCAGTCTCCCTCGGTTCCCGGCGCCGGTTTGGAAAGAAAACTCACGATCAAAGCCGCGGCCAGCAGAGCGAGAAACGGGTTCAGACGGGCGTAAACGATCAGTCCAATGACGAACAAAAGCCCAATGAGAAGAATTAAGAGCGGGTCCATGATTCTGATTCAGGAAACGGTTGGGAAAATGCAAACATAAAAAAAGCCGGAACCCGAAGGACCGGCTAAACAAATCGGTGATTCGTTTTAGTAATGGTTTATCAGGCAGCCGGGGCTTCAGCCGGGGCTTCTTCAGTAGCCGGAGCAGCTTCTTCAGCAGCCGGAGCGGCTTCTTCAGCCGGAGCAGCTTCTTCAGCCGGGGCTTCAGCCGGAGCTTCAGCGGCGGGTTCTTCAGCAGCCGGAGCTTCCGGAGCTTTTTTCGGGCAACCAATGAACATAACGCAGCTCAGAAGAACAGCGAGAAATCCAAGTTTTTTCATTGTACTTTCCTCCAAATTGGAATAAATTTTAAGTGAATGCGGAAAACCGCGCGAGTTTTCAAAACTACTTTGAATCCTCTAACTCATTCGCTTCTATTGTACCCTATTTTCAATTAAATTCCAGTATCTCCCCCCAGAAAAATACGGAAATTTTGAAAATTTTTTAAAATTTTCATAAAGCACCCCCTATTTGGGGGGTGTAAAATGGCGCAAATACTATTTTCCGCCTCTAAATTATAAAAGGACCAGCAAGTTTTTCAGGAGTCGGGAAAAAAATTTCCCCGGTGGTTGGCAAAAAAAACAAAAGTGCTATAATGATAAAAGGAAGCACGGAATAAAAACTCGCCCCTGAAAACGTTTGAGGTTGAAATCCGACGTTCCGCTTTTATTTTCATTTTACAGAAAGAATCAACTGAAAGGAACCATTTATGAAAAAACTCGCCCTTCTGTTTATTCTCGCCCTTCTGGTTTTCACTCTTCCGGTGAAGGCTGAACGGTCCAACGGCATTGGAACGAACGAGCAGTTCAAAGGCCCGGTCGGAATGTGCATGTACAGTCTGCGCGACATCGCGAAGGCTAAAGGCCTGGACGCCGCCATGCAGTTTGCGGAGGATCAGGGGTTCACGATCGTTGAAGCCTCCGATTTCTTCGGGCACACCGCGCAGGAATACAAGAATCTGCTTGACAAACACCACCTCTACGCCTCGTCGCTTCCGACCGGCTACGACCAGCTGAAGACGAAAGAGTCGCTCGATAAAGTGATCTCGGACGCGAAGACGCTCGGCGCGAAGTACGTCCGCATCGCCTGGATCCCGCACGACCGCCAGGTCGGTTTCACGATGGAAAACGCCTGGGAAGCCGTGAAAGTCTTCAACGAGGCGGGCAAATACCTCGCCGAGAACGGCCTGAGCTACTGCTACCACAATCACGGATTTGAGTTCGTGCCGTATGACGGCTGCCCGGAAGGTGAGACGCTTTTCGACGTTCTGGTCAAGGAAACCAATCCGGAATGGGTCAATTTCGAGATGGACGTCGTGTGGGTCGCCAATCCCGGCTACGACCCGGTGACGTACATGAAGCGCTACCCGACCCGCTGGCGTTTGATGCACGTGAAAGATTTCTCCGGCAAAGACGCGATGGTTTTCGGTGAGTCCGGCAGAATTGACTTCCCGGCCCTTCTGAAGACCGCGCAGGAAGTGGGATTCAAGTACTACTTCATCGAGCACGACGACCCGCGCAAGCTGGACGAAGTGACGCCGAAGAACGTGCAGTTCCTCGAAAACATTAAATTCTGAACGCCGTTTCCGGTTTTAGGATTTTAAAAAACGAAACCCTCTTTCAAAAACGTCTGAAAGAGGGTTTGCTTTTTTCAGGGACGGGACTACATGAAACTGTCCATCACTTCTTTCGGCGCGGGCCGGTACGTCAGCGGCTCCATGGAAAACGACGCGCGGCCCTGGCTCAGGCTTTTCACGTCGTTCGCGTAGCCGAAGAGCGTGGCGAGCGGCGCCTCCGCCTCAATGACGGAAGTATGGCCGCGGACGTACGTCTGATTCACCTGTGCGCGGCGCTGCTGCAGGTCGCCGATGATTCCGCCCACGCACTCTTCGGGGGTCGTGACTTCCAGCTTCATGATCGGCTCCATCAGGTCGATCCCGGCCTGGAGCACCGCTTTGTTGAACGCATCCGCCGCCGCGATGTTCACAGCCGTTTCATTCGTCGTTTCATCAACGATCACGTCCTGAACCGTCGTTTTGATGTGGATCAGCGGGAAACCGTACATTCCGCCGCCGTCCGCCTGGTCGCGCAGTGTTTGAACCGCGGCGTCCTGATATTCCAGCGGGCAGGGCGTTCCGATCGGAAGCATCGGGATCACGAGGACCGATTTGTCGCCCTTGGAGAAAGGCTCCATCTTGATTTTGACCTGCGCGAAGAGCTGAACGTCGCCGATTTTACGGGTACACTCGCCCACCACCTCGGCGGTCGTTTTGATGGTTTCGCGGTAGCTGACGCGCGGCGGACGAACCCGGACGTTTAGTTTGAAGTCACGCAGAAGCCGGTGCTTGATGATCTCCAGGTGCAGCTCGCCCATTCCGCTGATGAGCGTCTGGCCCGTTTCCGGGTTCACGACGGCCTGGAAGGTCGGGTCCTGACGGCGCATCATTTCCAGCACTTCGTCGAGCTTCTTGCGCTCGGCGGTCGTTTCCGGTTCGATTGCCATGGAAATGACCGTTTCCGGGAATTCGATCGATTCCAGAAGGATCGGGTGGTTCGTTTCGGAGAGCGTGTCGCCCGTGATCGTTTTGCTTAATCCCACGATCCCCACGATGTCGCCGGCGTAAACCGGTTCTTTCAGCAATTCTTTGTGACCGGCGAGCAGTCGGTAGATCTGGGGGACATTTTCCTTCTCGTTCCGGCTCACGTTCAGCACGCGGGACCCGGGTTTCAGCGTACCGGAGTAGATGCGCAAGTAGGAAAGATCGCCGTGTTTGCTCGGCACCACCTTGAAAACCAGTCCGCAGAACGATTCTTTCGGGTCGGTTTTGCGCTGGATCTTTTTGGGTTCTTCCGGGTTTTTCGGGTCGCGGCCCTTGGGGTCGATCCCTTCCACCGGCGGAATGTCCAGCGGGGAGGGAAGGTAGGCGCAAAGCGCGTCCATCAGCGGCTGAATCCCGATGTAGTGCAGAGCCGTTCCGCAAAGCACCGGGACGCAGAGGAGGTGGATCGTCGCGTCGCGGATCACTTTGTGGATCAGTTCGGCGGGGACCTCTTCTTCCGCGAGCATCAACTCCGTGATCTCGTCGCTAAACATGGAAAGCTGATCAAGCAGCTGGGAGCGCCAGAGTTCCGCCTCTTCCTTCATTTCTTCCGGGATTTCCAGCACATCGAATTTCATCCCTTTGGATTCCTGGTCCCAGACGAGCATTTTCATCTGGATCAGGTCGATGGTTCCGCGGAAAGGATCCGGCGTATGTTCCGGCCCCGCCCCGACCGGGATGGTCAGAACGAGCGGGTTCGCGCCGAGGCGCTTCTGGATCTCGTTCACGGTCCCGTCAAAATCAGCGCCTTCGCGGTCCATTTTGTTAATGAACGCAAGGCGCGGGACGTTGTATTTGTCGGCCTGACGCCAGACCGTTTCGCTTTGGGCCTCGACCCCTTCACGTGCGCTGAAAATGACGGCGGCCCCGTCCAACACGCGGAGACTGCGTTCCACCTCGGCGGTGAAATCGACGTGGCCCGGCGTGTCGATCAGGTTCACGGTGCAGTCGTTCCAGTGGTACGTGATCGCGGCGGAGTAGATCGTGATTCCGCGTTCCTGCTCCTCCTCATCAAAGTCGGTTGTGGTGGTTCCTTCATCGACGGAGCCGACTTTATGATTGAAGCCGGAATAGTACAGAATCCGTTCCGTGCAGGTCGTTTTGCCGGCATCAATGTGAGCGATGATTCCCAAATTGCGAATTTTCTCGATGGCAGTGGACATTTTATAATTAGGAATTAGGAATGAGGAATTAGGAATTGGGAGGTGGGAGTTTTCAGTTGCCAGTTTTCAGTTGGCAGTTGATGAACTGAAAACTGAGAACTGAAAACTGAAAACTTAATTTCGGCGAAGCTGAACTCACTCGCTGTAAATCTTCTTCAGCTCGGCGGAGAGGACTTCGTCGCGGCGCATCGTGGGGATCTCGCGGATGACTTTTCCGTCCGGGCCGACGAGGATCAGGCACGGAATCGCCTGGATCCCGTAGTAGAAAACCGGGTCAAAATCGCCCTGCTGGCAAATCGTCTGCCACGGGAGTTTGCGGCGTTCCAGAAAGGCCGCGAGCTGGTTCCGGTCCGCGTCGATGCTGAAACCGAGGATTTCAAAGCCCTTTTCGTGAAACGCGGCGTAATATTTATCCTCGAGGTTTTTCAGCTCCATGACGCACGGGTTGCACCAGGTCGCCCAGAAATCGACCAGCACGACTTTTCCGGCGTAGTCCTTCTGAATGTCGACCGTCTGGCCGTCGAGCGTCGTGCCGACCAGTTCCATCGGCTTCCCTTTCAGCATCGCGCGGCGGGCCATTCCCGTGATGAAGTCGGCCGTATTGATGAGCTGCGGGTCTTCCGTCGCCAGCACCGCCTCACGCAAAGCCGTGCAAGCGGTTTCGATTTTCCCGGCATCGACGCCCAAATCGTGCGCGGAAACGATCAATCGCATGAACTGGCCCATCAGGTCGCCATTCATGCACTTGGAAGCCTTGGCGCGCTGGCAGACGGCCGTCAGTTTTTCGAGCGTGGCGCCCATTTCCCCGGCGTTCGGCATCCGGCCAAGCAGCATCGAGCCGGCGATGATTTGTTCGACCTGAACCTGAATCACGATCGCCTCGGCTTTACGGGCTTCGAGGGCCGCGATCAGCTTCGAGAAAGCCGCGTCCGCTTTTTCGGCCGCCTTGGCGTCATTCTGGATCTGGGCCGTGAACAGAATGGCTTGAATTTTGATGTTCACCGCAAGCTTCAGGTCGGCCTCGGTCGCCTGCTCATTCGCGATGATCAGGTCTGCGGCCTGGGCCCGCACGTCCTGAATTTTCTGGACCTTTTCCATCGCGGCTTCCATGCTGGGGGACTGCTGGAGCGCGGCCTGGATTTCGTAAGCGTGCTGGTCGAAACTTTCAAGAAACTCTTTCGTCGCGGTGAGACTGGAATCCTTCGGGAGCGTGGAGAACTGGTCCAGAATATTCGCTTCAGACGCCGGTTTTTCGGCCTGTTCCTGCGCGGCTTCTTCAGCGTCTTCTTCCGTCGTGCTCATCGACTGGGAAGGTGCGGCGGAATCGGCGGGAGCGTCGAGGCGCGTTTCTTCCTCGGCCTTTTTACGGGCTGCTTCGGCGGCTTCGGGGTAAATCTCACCCAAAAGCTGCATCAGGCGGCCGCGGGCGTTGGTCGTGAGGACCTTTCCATCCGCACCGACGAGGAACATCGTGGGGATCCCCATGATGCCGTATTTCTCGGAGAAAGATTCCGGAAGGTCCATTCCGTCCTGGGTCGCGATGATCCACGGCGTTTTTTCCTCTTCGACGAAACCTTTGAGTTTTTCCAGGTCTTTGTCCACGCTCAGGCCGATGATTTCAAACCCGGCGTCGTGGAACGCTTCGTAGGCCTTGGCCATGCGTGGGAATTCCGCGCGGCACGGGCCGCACCAGGTCGCCCAGACGTCCACCAGCACGGTTTTCCCGGCAAAGTCCTGGATCTTGATTTCTTTCCCGTCGAGGGTCTTCGCGACGAGGTCCAGCGGTTTGCCCGGCAGATCCATCTGGGTCAGGATCCCCTGGATCATTTTGGCGGCCCGCGGCGCCCAAGGTTGGCCACTCGAGGCCAGAGCGTTCTGAATTGCAGCAGCGAGTTTTTTCGCGGCAGGCGGGTCCAGCGCACTGATCAGCTGAACGGAAAGCTGCGTCAGCGGGCTGAGAAATTCGGGACGCAGCGCCTTGATCTTTGTGCCTTTGGTCAAAAGCTCGGCCAGTTCATCGGTCAGCGCCTGAATGTCGGTCGCGGTCCGGATTTTGACGGTCAGGAACCGGAGCGTTTCCACGTTCCAGTCCAGGAATTCCGTCAGGTCGGCGTTTCCCTGAGCGTTCACCGATTTCTGGAACTTCAGAACGGGCTCGAACGGGTTTCCCTGCGCTTTCTGAACGAGCTGCATGAACTGGATGTAAACCGCGTTGCGAAGCGCTTCAGGCGTCGCGTCTTCCGGCGGAACGAAGTCGGTCGAAATCTCCTCCGGCTTGGCTTCTTCCGGCGCGTCCGCGTCTTCCTCGTCCTCGTCTTCCGTGCCAGCCATCGACTCAGACTCCGTCACGGAGTCTTTATTTTTTTTTTCGATCCCGGCCTGGGAGTCGGAGTCCGTTTCGTCGGCTTCTTTCTCTTCAGGGACTTTCACGTCCGGGTAGATTTTCCCCAAAAGCTCCATTAATTTGCCGCGGGCGTTGATCGTGATGACTTTTCCGTCCGCGCCGACGAGGAACATCGTGGGGATCCCCGTGATGGCGTACTGGTCGTCAAATTTCACGCCTTCCATTTTCTGCTGCGTGACGATGGTCCACGGGATCTCGTTTTCATCGACGAAAGATCCCAGTTTATCCAGATCTTTGTCGAGGCTCAGACCAATGACTTCAAAACCGGCTTCGTGGTACGCGTCCCACGCTTCACGAATTCTCGGGGTTTCCGCACGGCATGGTCCGCACCAGGTGGCCCAGACGTCGATCAGGACGGTTTTCCCGGCAAAATCTTCAATTTTGACCGTTTTCCCGTCGAGGGTTTCCGCGGTCAGTTCGATCGGATTTCCGGGGAGGTTGAGCTTGACCAAGATCCCGTCGATCCGTTTGCCGGCCGGCTCCGCCCACGGAACGTCCGAGGCCGCAAGTGCTGCTTTCAGCGCGTTCAGAAGCTTTTTGGCGATTTCCGTATCTTCCGCGTCGGGGGCGAGGACCGTGCCGATCTGGACCAGTTCGCGGAGCGACCCTTCCTGAATGGCTTTCAGCTCGACCCCTTTGGTGATGATTTCGGTGAATTTGGCCGCCATCTCGTTCATGTCGAGTCCGTCTTCCGAAACGAGTTTCCGGATGAAACGGTAAATCCCGAGTTCCCAGTTCACGCAGGCGTCGAGTTCCCCGTTTCCGGCTTTTTTGACAGAGGCTTCAAAAGCGTCCATTTTGTCAAGATTCAGGCCGTTGGCGTTGATCAGGGCCATGATTTGTTTGTGCGCCTGAACTTTCAGCTCGTCGAGCGACGCGCCGTCTGCCGGGACGAAATCGGTGGAAACTTCCTCTTCTTTTTCGTCCTCGTCTTCATCTTCGTCCTCATCTTCATCCGCGTCTTCATCCTCCGGAACTTCGACGTTCGGGTAGATTTTCGCCAGAAGCTCCATCAATTGGCCGCGGGCGTTGATCGTGATGACTTTTCCGTCCGCGCCGACGAGGAACATCGCGGGGATCGCCGAGATGCCGTACTGATCGTCAAAATGAACGGTGTCCTTCATTTTCTGCTGCGTGACGATGGTCCACGGAACGTCGTTCTTCTTGAGGAAGGATTTCAGCTCTTTCAGGTCGTCGTCGATGCTCAGACCAATGACTTCGAAACCGGCGTCGTGGTAGGCGTTCCAGGCCTTGCGAATGTTCGGAATCTCACCGACGCACGGCCCGCACCAGGTGGCCCAGACGTCGATCAGGACGGTTTTCCCGGCAAAATCTTCAATTTTGACCGTTTTCCCGTCGAGGGTTTCCGCGGACAGTTCGATCGGGTTGCCCGGGAGGTTGAGCTTGACCAGGATCCCGTCGATCTCGGAGCCGGCCATGGACGCCCACGGCGCTTTCGAGGCCGCGAGGGCCGCTTTCATGGTGGTCAGGAGTTTTTTGCCGACTTCCGGGTCGTTCGTGTTGGGAGCGACGTTCATGCTCAGCCGGAACAGGAGCTGGAGCGAATCGTCCTGGAAGGCTTTCAGCTCGACTCCCCTGGCGGCGATTTCGGTCAGTTTGGTCACGAGAGTATCCAGATCCGGACGTTCTTTCGCTTCGCGCAGCCCGAAGAGGAAGCGGAAAATTCCGAGTTCCCAGTTCACGCAGGCGCTGAGTTCGTCGTTCCCGACTTTTTTGACGGAGGCTTCAAAAGCGTCCAGTTTCGCGGGAACGTCGCCCTTGGAATTTGCGAGGGCCGAAATCTGCTTGCTCGCCTGGGCTTTCATCTCGTCGAGCGTTGCGCCTTCTGCCGGGACGAAATCGGTGGAAACTTCCGTTTTTTCCTCTTCTTCATCGTCTTTTTCGTCGGCGTCGGGGTTCAGGATCCGCTCTTTTCGGTCTTCCAGGGCTTGCACGAGTCTTTGCGTATCTACGGAGTCAAAGTCAAACTTTTTCGCGAGTTCCTGAAGTTTCGTGATCAACTCGACTTTCGCATCGGGTTCTACGTCTTGGGGGTAATCTATCGAGGAAAGCGTGACCAGACACAACATGAGAGAAGAATGCTCGGTCGGCTTCACTTTCGCGGCTTCGTCGATCAAAGCGTTCAGAGTCTTCATGACGTCCGGTTCCGTTTCGGCTTTTTCGGTCTCGTCATCATCATCGCCGTCCGCGATTTCCACCGGCTGTGTGAGTTCAATGAAGAAGTTAAAGAGTCTGGTTTCCCACGCGGTATAGGCGTTGAGTTCCTCGTTCTTCACGCCTGCGACGGCGGTTTTCAACTCGTCCAGCTTTTTCAGCGTTGCGGCCGGGTCATCGAGTTCCAGAATCGCCTGGACCTTTTCATCAACGGAGGCTTTCAGCTCGTCCAGCGTCGCACCTTCTTTGGCGGTGAACTGGACCGGCTTGGTCTTCATCTCGATTTTATCGACCACGCCCTGCATTTCATTGCGCAGATCGTCCCAGTCCTCGCCTTCCTTTCCTTCCGCGTTTTTCAGGACCAGATTGGCGATTTCCAGAAGTTTGGCGTCGTCCTGCTGGAAAACCTCAAAGCACTCGCGGCAAGCGAGCGACGCGTAGCCTTTCCAGGAATCGGAAGCAAAGGCCGTCGGAAGGATGGTTTTGTATTCCTGGAACAAAGCGTCGAGCTGCTCGTCAGTCGGTTCATCCTCATCATCCAGAGTGTCCAATTTGGTTTTGAACGCGTACCAGGCCTTGGCGGTTTCAAGGATTTTCGTCAGTTCCGGGAACGGAGTCTTTTTCAGGGATTTTTTCAGGTCGGCCAAGCCGGCAGTGAAAGCGTCTGGGTCATCTACGGTTTCGCTATGAAGTTTGACGAGCAGAATGTTTACAGCACTTTCCAAATCCGCTTTTTTAACGGTTGGGGAGATTAGAATCTGCCGGCAAGCCGTTACCGTGTCCCCTTCCATTTTTCCCATAATGGCCATGAGGAGGCCCTGGTTGCCGGACTGCAGGATTTGCATCACAAGGTCCTGAAATTGCTCGCTGTCCCGCATCGACAAATATTCCACGCACTGTTCCTGCGTCGCGTTTTCCGGCAGGGAGATGATTTTCAGAATCGGTTCGGGAATTTCGACTTTCGGAGCTTCGTCTTCCTCCAGGTCGTCCTCTTCCAGATCGTCTTCCTCGAGTTCTTCGTCTTCATCGTCCTCGGTGCCGGCGGTCGATTCCGAAGGAGCGGCTGCTTCCTCAGCCTTCGGCGCTTCATCGGCTTTCGGGGCTTCGATCGGCGAGTCGTCGAGATTGATCTCGGCCGGAAGGGCGTCCGTCTCGGCGTTGGGGTTGGCTTCCGGGAGGGCGGGGATCGCTTGCGTCGCGGCGTTCAGAGCGTCCGGAGCGACTTCTTCCGGCGCCTCTTTCAGTTCCTTCAGGAAACTTTCGATCGATTTGCGGAACTGGCCTTTCAGCTCTTCTTCACGGCCGGTGACTTCGAGCGAGTCGCAGACCGGCAGGATGGCGTTGAGCATTTCCTCGACCGCGGCTTTGCCTTCGTCGGAGGATTTCACGCCGGGTTTTTGCGACGAAATGGCGGCCATCTGGACGCACATCTGGAGGCAATTAATATTAAAGAGGTTTTTCTCCGTGCCGGTTTTCACGCAGGCGAGGAATTTTTCCTTGAACGTATTGATGTCGAAGTCCGCGCTCTGAATGAGCGGGATCAGGTGGATCAAGTCGATTTGCCACGAGGTGTAGGCGGTCAGATCCTCGTTTCCGAATTTTTCCACGGCGGCGAGGAATTCGGCCAGTTTTTCAGTCGGAAGGTCTTTCGTGCCCGCCCGCATGATGATCTCCATTTTCTGCGAGACCAATTCTTTCAGGCCCTTCAGATCCGTTCCTTCCGGTGCGGTGAACGTCATCGGCTCGGTCACGAATTTGATGTCGTCGAGCTGCTTCTGAAGCACAGCGCGCAGCTGTTCGGACTGCGGGTCGTCCTTTCCTTCCAGGCCCTTCAGGAGCGCTTCGCAGATCTCCTTCATCTTCTGATTGTCGTCGGAGAAGATCGAGGCGAGCTGCATGATGGCCTGAAGCTGCGGGCCTTTCAGTTCGCCGGCGGCGCAGGCTTTTTCCACGAACGGGAGGAACTCGGCGTAAAGCTCGTCTTTCTGCTCGGCCGTCGGATCTTCGGCGCCGCTGAACAGAGTACTGGCTTTTTCCATGAGGGAATTGGTGGCCGATTCCAGCTCAACGAGCGAAACGAGCGCGGGGAAGCGGCCGGCTTTCACTTCTTCGGTCAGAGCGGCGTAGTCCGGCTCAATGTTTTTGCGCGCTTTGTCCGCCCGCATGAGGTCAAGACGGAAACGAAGCGCGTCTTTGTACTGCTCCTCCGTCGCGTCTTCCGCCTTGCAGAGAAGACCGAGGGCTTCCTTTACCGTGTCCTGCAATTTGGTCATGGTTTCCGTCAGCCAGGACTGAAGTTCCGGGTCCTGCTTCTGGAAGAGCGGCATGGCGGTCTGCTGGAATTCCGGGGAATCGACCGAATTGACGTACGCTTCCAGGGCCGCGGCGGTTTTTTCTTCCGGGAGTTTCGCGAAGGCTTCGAGTTTGGCTTTCAGCTCGTCGATCTGCTCGGGGGTGAGTTCCGGCTGGGCGGGCGTCTGTGCGGCTTGCGGATTCTGGCCGTTTTGCATCGCCTGGGCCATTTCCGGATTCTCGATCATCTGGAGGCGCATTTTCAGGGAGTTCAAGAACATTTTGGAGTTTTCGTCCTCTTTCCCTTCCAGTCCCTTGATGAGCGTTTCGAGGATGGACTTGGCCTTTTCTTTGTCGTCCTGGAACATTCCAACGCTCTGCGCGAGTACTTCCAGAGGAAGACCTTCCACCATGTCAGCCTTCACAGCGTCCTCGGCGAGCTGGAGCAGATCCGGGTAAAGCGCGTCTTTCTGTTCGGGCGTGGGCTGGGTGGTGCCCTCAAAAATCGGGGCGGCCTTTTCCAGAATCGCGGCGGTCTGCGCACAAACGGCGGCACGCGGCGCGAACTGCGGGAATTTGCTCTTTTCCAGTTCGTCTTTCAGAACGGTGTAACGTTCCTCCATCTGTGCGAAGGAGGGCTTTTCCTCCTCGGCGGTATAGGCCATGACGAGACGCAGCCGCCAGTCAAGAGCGGTTTTGAATTCTTCTTCGGTCGCGTCTTCCGACTTGCAAATTTCCTTTGCGGCCTCTTCCGTGTTTTTCTGGATTTCTTTCCATTCTTCGTTCAGAGTGTTCTGGACTTCCTCTTTGCGTACTTCACGGAGTGACTGCATGGTTTCGTAGAATTCGTCACTTTCGAGGAGTTTCAGGTACTCAGCCAGTTTGGCCGGGGTTTTTTCTTCGGGGAAGGCCTTGAATTTCGCGACTTTTTCTTTCACGTCTTCCGGCGTGACGGCCTGAAGCTGAACGTCCTTTTTCAGGGCCTCGATCTGCTGCGGAAGCACGGAGGAAAGCGATTTCAGCGATTCCACCGGACTCTTCTCCAGCGCGGCCTGCACTTTTTCGCAGACCGGAAGCATTTTCGCGGAATCCGTCTGGAAAAGCTGAGCGATGTTCATCATCATGAAGACGTTCAGACTGTCGAGCTTCTGGGCCAGCACTTTATCGAGCTGCGCGTTGTATTCGTCGTAGAAAGCGTCCAACTCTTCAGGTTTCGGCTCGCCGTCTTTCGCCATTTTCTCGGCTTTGTCCATCAGGGCAAGCGACCCTTTGACCAAATCAACACGCTCGGTGAGTTTGGGGAAACGCCCTTTTTCCACTTTATCGCGCAGCGTGTTGAGCTGAAGACTCACACTTTCCGGCGAAGCCTGCGTCCGCTGGGCGTTCATGATCTGGCTTTCCATCTGGACGGAAAGGGCCTGCATGTATTCGTCCTCCGTGGCGTCTTCCGCGCCGAGGATCATGTCGGCGGCCGTCATTTTATTTTCCTGAAGGATCTGCGCGGCGACCTGAAGACCGGCTCTCGCGTTTTCGTCCTGGGACTGCATCACGGAAATCGCGGCGGCCTGGAATTCCGGACCGTCCAGAGACTCGATGTAAGCGGCGAGCGATTTGGCCGAGCGGTCTTTCGGGAGCGTCGTGAACTCACGAAGGGCTTCCGGGATCAATTCCTGCGCGGCGTCCGTCACGGCGGAGTCAACTTTTGCGGCCTCGGAATCCGTTGCAGCGGCTTCGGTTTTTTCGGAAGAAGAGGCGGAGTCTGAAATTTCCGCGTTGCGATCTTCAACCGGCGGCTTGATACAGCCACTCAGAAGAACCGCAGCGGCAAAGAAAGAAAGCACAAAACGGATTAAATTCAATTTAGCCATTGGTTTTTCCTCAAATAAATGTTGGAAGTTTTTCTTCTTTATTATATTGTATCAGGGGTTCTTACATCACCCAGCCGTTCGGGATGCAGTTGCCTTTCTGCACGACGACGATCCCGTCTACGATTTGGCAGTACTCGTTTTCCGCCATATTTTCGAGGTGGTTGGTGTTCAGAATCCGCACGTTCTTGCCAATGCGGCAGTTTTTATCGATGATGGCGTTTTCGATGTACGACCCGGTTCCGATCCCCAGCGGGATGGGGTTCCCCGCGTCCGAATCTTCCGCCTCGTGGTCGTAAAAGTCGGCGCCCATGATGACGCAGTTCCGGATCGTCACGTTTTCGCCGATCTGGCAGCGCACACCAATGACCGAGTTTTCAATCACCGCGCCGCGCCCGATGTGGCAGCCGTCCGCGATGAGCGAGTCGGAAACCGTCGCGCCGGTGATCGTCGTGGAAGGCAGAAAACGGGCGTTCGTGTAGATCGGAGCGGTCGGCTCGAACATTTTAAACGGCGGGTTCGGCTTCGCCAGGCTCAAATTCGCTTCGAAGAAAGACCGGATCGTTCCGATGTCTTCCCAGTAGCCGTCGTAAACGTACGTGTGCACTTTTTTGCTGTGGATCAGAGCGGGGAAGACTTCTTTGCCGAAGTCTTTGTACCCGGTTTTGCTCAGGACGTGAGTGAGCATGCTTTTATTGAAAACGTAAATGCCCATGCTCGCGAGGTAGTCCCGCCCTTTGGCCTTGATGCCTTGCGAGTTGAGCCATTCGGGATCGGTCTCAAAACCCTTGAGTTCATCCGCGTTTTTGGGTTTTTCGAGAAAACCGCCCACTTGTCCCGTTTCAGGATCAACGCGCATAATGCCGAGCCCCACGGTGTCTTTCGCACGGACCGGGATCGAGGCTATCGTCGCGTCCGCTCCGGACTCCTTGTGAATTTTCAGCATTTCGCGGAAATCCATCCTGTAAAGCTGGTCGCCCGAAAGGATGATGACGTAATCCACGTTACTGCTCTCGACGTAACGAAGACTTTTTTTCACGGCGTCCGCGGTGCCTTCGTACCAGTTCGGATTGTCGATGGTCTGCTCCGCGGCCAGGATCTCAATGTAACCGCGGCGGTAACTGTCAAACGTGTACGCGCTGCGGATGTGCCGGTGAAGGCTCATGGAGTTGAACTGGGTGAGGACATAAACCTTCAAAATGTCGCTGTTAATGCAGTTGGAGAGTGGAATGTCGATGAGACGGTATTTGCCCGCCACAGGCACGGCGGGCTTGGAACGTACTTTCGTGAGCGGATACAAACGTGTGCCGCGGCCGCCGCCGAGAATCAGTGCCAGTACTTTATCCATCTTGAATCCTTTCGTATAATTTGCAAGGTCCCTAAAATTTCCTTATTAAATTTTAACAGAATTTTCTGAAATGCAAAGGGGTACGGGGGAAAAAAGAGAAAAAATGTAGTATTTTTTGCTTTTTAAAGCCTCCCCTGCATGGGGAGGTGGCGCGCAGCGCCGGAGGGGTTCCGAAGTTGGGGAAAATCCGTCCTTTGTTTGGAACCCCTCCACCACCTTCGGCGGTCCCCCTCCCCTTTCAGGGGAGGCTTTAAAAACAAAAAAGAGCTGAAAGGCCTAAAACCTCTCAGCTCTGTGAAATTTGTGTCCGGGTGTTACCCCAAACGGTTACTCAGATCATTCAACATCGAGTCCCGGGTCGCCGCCTTTGTAGGTCGTGGCGAAGAAATAGACCGCCGGGTCGATTTCGATGTCGATGTCATGCACCGAACCGTCGATGAAGGAGTGGACCACGACGCCGGAGTGCTCGGAGCTCGGGCCGTACTTCGTATCGGAGGTGCTGCCAAGAGTCAAAGTACTGGCACCACTCTGGGAAAGCGAGGACCATTCATACTCGTACTGGGACTGGGTGTAGTCACGATCCAGGTTCGTCCACGGGGTATTGTCAGCGTAGGAGGCATCCGCACCCAGCTCGTTCTGCTGGAATCCCGACGGAGCATAGAAGTTGTTCGTGCCCTGCAGAACAGGCTCGCTAATTCCACCCTTGGTGCAGTAGGTGTAAATACCGGAGTCCTGACCAACGACCCAACGAGCGTAGTGCTGCTCATTCGATTCCGTGATGTGCAGCGTGTGGGAAGTACCGTCGGTGATCTCGCCCAAAGTACGTCCTTTATTCGCGTACGTGGAAGCTCCGTCAGCCGTGGTCACGCTGCCGTAACCCCGACCTGTACCACCTTGTACGGCAGCTCTGTTAAGGTCATACAACGAGGCCACGACAAATTTATAGTTAGAAATTGCAGGAGCACTCGAGCTGCCTTCATCTGTGGTCGGATTCGTGGAAGTACCCGGGCAGCGGAACGCCGGCAGAGAGGTTCTCGCCAGATCCAAGAACTGGCTTGACTGACAAGCTGACGCCATGGTCTTGTTTACGTCATTTTTAACCTGCTGGTACTGGGCATCCTGTTCAATGTACGGGAGAAGGAGGACGAAACCGCTGACTCCATCATAGGAGGTGCCTCCAGGGGCGCGGCCGACCGGGGGCAGACGTTTCTTCGAGCTTTCGAAGGTGTTCGCAGCCAGCGTGAGCTGTTTCACTTTGTTATCGCACTGCATACGCATGGCGGTACGACGGGCCATCTGAATAGCCGGAAGGAGCAGACCAACCAGCATACCAATGATGGCGATGACGACCAAAAGTTCGACCAGTGTGAAAGCCGGCCGTTTGACGAATTTTTTCATCGTTCAATCTCCTGTGTTTTTCAATTCCCCAATTTTAACTACGTTTAAACAGAGTTACCTGGTAGTCATACGCAGGAATCTGATATTGGGTTCAACCCCGGTTGGATAAAATCAGGATTTTTAAAAATTATTAGTCAAATTTGGAAACCTATCTTACGTATTATACCAGATTTTTTACGTTTTGTCAGCAGGGGGGTTCGGTTTTTTTGAAAAAAAGTGAAAATTTTTGGCGATTTTTCCTTTGCATTTTCGGAAAATTTGCGGCACTGTGTACCTCCCGGCCCTTGACAAACGGTTGAGAAAGGGTTACACTTAATAAAAATGTTCAACCCGTACCTTTTAAATAGAGGAGAATTTTATGGACGCCAACGTCGCAAAACTCATCAACGAACAGATCAACCACGAATTTTATTCCGCGTACCTGTACCTGGAATTCGCCAATTACTACGGCTCGATCGGGCTGGACGGCTTCGAGAACTGGTACCGGATCCAGGCGATGGAAGAGCGCGATCACGCGATGCTCTTCTACCAGTACCTGCAGAACAACGGCGAGAAGATCACCTTCGAGGCGATCCGCAAGCCGGAGTGCACGCTCACGAACAGCATGGACCCGCTCAAGGCCGGGTTCGAGCATGAGAAATTCGTCACGTCGCTGATCAACGGGATCTATGCCGCCGCGTACGAGGTCCACGACTTCCGCACGATGCAGCTTCTCGACTGGTTCGTGAAGGAGCAGGGCGAAGAAGAAAAGAACGCTGCCGACATGATCACGAAGATGGAACTGTTCGGCGCCGACTCGAAGGGGCTTTACATGCTGAACGCCGAGCTGAAGGCCCGCGTTTATTCGGCCCCGTCGCTTGTGCTGTGAATTATCCGGAGGGACGGCGGCTCGCCGTCCGCGGCCGGCCCGGCCGCAAAACCCCAATCTTTCACATGCGAGCGGGGTCAGTGATGACCCCGTAATTTTCCACGTAATTAACTTGACCGGCGGGACGCCTGCCCTCCGATTCTTACGGGGTCATTACTGACCCCGCTCGCCTTTTTTTGAATCCTGAAACCATGCACGACCTCATCATCATCGGCGCGGGAGCCATCGGCTCGGCCGCCGCCCGGGAACTGGCCCGTTACCAGCTCGACATTCTGGTCCTCGAAAAAGAAAGCGACGTCGGCCAGGTCACGTCTTCCGCCAACTCGGCGATCATTCATTCCGGCTACGACCCGATCCCGGGCAGCGAGAAGGCCGTGATGAACGTCCTGGGGAACAAGCTCTACGACCAGATGTGCGAGGAGCTCGACATCGACATGCGCAAGATCGGGTCGCTCACCATCGCCACCAACGACGAGGAGGTTGAAATCCTGCGCGAGCTGGAAGAGCGCGGCCGGAAAAACGGCGTGCCGGTCGAGATGCTCGACCACGACCAGACGCTCGCCATTGAGCCGAATCTCACCCCCGAGGTGAAACTCGCGCTTCTCGCCCCCACGGCGGGGATCGTGAACCCGTTCGAGCTGAGCGTGGCTTTGATGGAAAACGCCATGGAAAACGGCGTCCAGCTCCGCCTGAACGAGGGCGTGACCGGGCTGCGTGCGCTTGACGGCGGCGGGTACGAAGTCACGACGAACCGCGGCGTTTATCAGGCCCGGGTCGTGGTCAACGCGGCGGGGCTGCACTCGGACGAGATCAATAATCTGGTGAATCCCGATACGAAGTTCGAGATCCGTCCGCGCAAGGGGGAATACTTCGTGCTGGACCATTTCGACCCGAACTTCATCCGGCACACGATTTTTACCGTTCCGTCCTCGAAAGGAAAGGGGATCCTCGTGAGCCCCACCACGCACGGGAATTACATTCTGGGGCCTTCTGCCGAATTTGTGGAACGGAAAGACGACTACTCGACGAGCGCCGAAACGCTTGCGCAGGTCCTCGCCACGGCACGGAAACTCGTGCCGACGATCCCGATGAACCAGGTCATTCGCGAATTTTCCGGCCTGCGTGCCGTGGAAAAGAGCGGGCACTTCATCATCGAGGAATCGCTTCCGGGCTTTGTGAATCTGGTCGGGATCCAGTCTCCGGGGCTGACGTCCTGCCCGGCGATCGCGCTTGAGGTGGTCAAAATGGCTTCCAACACGCTGAAGATGGAAAAGAAGCCGGACTTCAACCCGCGCCGCCGGCCGGTGGTGCGTCTGAACCGGATGACGCCGGAGGAACGCGAGGAACTGGTGCGCAAGGACCCGAAATTTGGGAACATCATCTGCCGCTGCGAGAAGATCTCCGAGGGGGAAGTGCTGGACTGCATCCATCGGAAATGCGGCGCGACGACGATCCGCGGCGTCAAGCGTCGCGTTCGCCCGGGAATGGGAAAGTGCCAGGGTGGTTTCTGCCAGCCGAGGATCATCCGGATCCTCTCCCGCGAGCTTGGGATTCCCGAAGAAGACGTGCGCATGAACGAGAGCGGCAGCTGGATCCTCTCGACCGAGCGCCCGTGTGAGCGGGATCAGTGAGGGGCTGGCATGAGTTCACAAACGGACCAGGAGCATCAGGAAGTTTGCTTCAAGTCAACTTGTGGCCATCGCGAACGTGTAATATTGGCAGTGGTGGTTCAGGCGCTTCTTATTTGGCTGTATGTTGGATTCATTACAAATATTTGCATGGATCGGGGCGACAAGTGGGCGACAATCGGAGCGGTGCTCCTGCTGGTGGTGCTTAACCTTCTCGCGTACTTAGGGATGGTTAAATTGGAATTTCCTCCGATTGAACTGTTTGTGAGTCAAAAGGGCATTCGGTGTAATAAAATGAAGCCCGATCTTTCATGGAAAGAAATTTCTGAAATCAATTACGAAACGGACACCAGGACATTTACTTGTGCGAGAATAAAAATCACCAAAGAGAATGGGAAAAAGCTCGGGCTTGTTTTGTTTTTTCGCGATGAAGAAGAAGCGCAGAAGTGTTTTCTTACGATCCAGCGATTCCATACGAATGCGCTAAGTGGTCAGGAGCAGGCATAAAGCCTCTGCCTGACCACTTTCGCCAATCAATTACTTCTTGTTCCAGCGCACGTCGTACATCTGGTAGCCGATCTCGCGGATCTTTTCGATCGTCTCAACGTACGGCGTGTCGCAGACGTCAACGAAGCCGTTCTGGAAGCACTCACCGTCGAAACGGCCGGTCGTCGGCTGCTCCGAGTACTGATGCCAGTGGACGCCGATGAAATTCGGATGCTCCAGCGCGGATTTCACGTAGTTGAAGTACGCCTGGCCGCGTTCCTTCTGGTCCTTGACGCCGATGAGCGTCCAGTGGAACACGCCGCGGTCCAGAGCGCCGAAGTGGAACTCGCCGACCAGGATCGGTTTATCGACCCCTTCCGGAAGTTTGAACGAATCCACCGTGTAGCGGTAAATGTTGTAGCTCAGCACGTCGCAGTACTTCGCACCGATGCGGAGGAACGTCTCGTTCGTCCCGCCGGCGAAGCGGCAGCCGAGGTACAGTTTGTTCGGCGCGACCTTCTTGAACTCGTCACGCACGTTCTTGTAGTACTCCTCCACGATGGCGCACGCGAAATCCCTGCAGTCCTTCACGGCTTTCGCGCCCGGGTTGGCGGTGGACTGAAGCAGCGCGTCCCAGGAGGCGTAGCTGGTCCCCCAAGCCTCGTTCAGCTTTTCGATCTCCCCGTACTTTTCGGTGAGACGTTTCACGAACTCGATCTTGGCGCACTGGCTGGCCGGCGACTGGAGCGTCCAGTAACCCAGCGAGCTTTCGTTCCCCCAGCTCAATTCATTATCGACGAAGAAGCCGAAGCACCACGGATCATCCAGCTCGGCCTTGCGTTCCAGGAGCTGACGGTGGAAATTCGCGCGGAATTCCGGGTCGAACGGGTCGCGGAAAGGCCACCAGCCGTCGTGACTGGCCGCGATCGACGGGGATTTCAGTTCGATGCGGTCGGTGTACGGCGTGCGGTCCATCTTGCAGATCGCGACGTCCGAACTGTTCGCGATCGTGTTCATCCCCCAGCTGCGCAGACGGCGGTGGGCCAGATCAGCGTAAACGTTCCGCCAGTCTTTGCCGTACTTGCGGAAAGCGTTCGCGGAGGAGAAGTCGTAGGTCTTCTGAATGTTCCGTTTCGTGTAGTACGGCCAGAGCAGTTCGTCGTGGGTCGTGTAGAAAAGCCCCAGGTCGGAGTTTTCGTCCGGGAGGTTTTCGAAGTAGTGCTCGCGGCCATCCAGCGGCGTGACGGCGCTCGAGGACGTGACGCGGACCGGGCCGTGCGACCAGTAGAGGTTTCCGAGCGGGTCCACCATCCACCATTTGCCGTCGATCTTCTTCACGTAGAACTGGCCGGTGGCTTCCTGCTTCGGACCGTCCGCCCAACCGCCGAATTCATCCCAGCCTTTGGGGCCGGGGTGCGCGGCCAGGTCTTTTTCTTCCGCTTCGCGGGCGGTCTGCAGCTCAGCGTCCGAGTGGATCTTCCCGGGCCAATCTTTGTACTTGAACTGGCCGTAAACGTCGATGAACGGGAAGAATTCTTCCGGGGTCATGGTTTCCCAAACCGGTTTCGGATCGAAGAAGGCGTAGTAGTCGGCCTGGGTCGGCATTTTGAAGGGTTTCACTTCGCCGGCCTTGACTTCTTTCACGAGCTCGCCGCGGTCCACCTTCTTGAGCGTGATGGATTTTACGGTCCATTTCCAGTCGAGCATCGGGCGGTTCATGTAGATCCCGACCGAGTTGATTTTGTTTCCTTCAAGTGTGGAGCATTTTCCACCGCCGTCCCAGGGCGTGCGGCGGATGCCGGTGGTCTGGAAGCGTTTCCGCTCGATCGGGACCAGCACGGTGCAGAGGCCCTTCTCGGTGCTGACGCCAGTGTCGGCGATGTAGGCGTTTCCCTGACCGCCCAGATTGTTTTCGCCTGCGGCCAAGCGAATGGTCAGGTTGAACATGGATTTGTGGTCACGGTGCCCCGCGACGACTTCCACGGCATTGAATTCGGTGAGGTCCCAGTTCCCAACGACGGCGACGCCCGGGTAAACTTCCTTTCCTTGAGCGTCGGACCCCTGCGTTTCGACGAGCAATCCGTCCGGAGTCTGCTCGAATTTGGCGTTTCCGAGGGAACGAAGATTTTCTGCCGGCGTGTTGGCGTCATAAACGACGAGGGACTGCGCCTGAAGCAGAACCGTCAGTGCGGCCGCGGCCAAAAAAGCGGCCAATCGGAGAGTTGATTTCATGAGGGTTCCTTTCTGTTTGGTTCCAAGTTTGAAGTTTTGTTCGGGGTGGGGGGAATTACTGCTTTTCGGGCAAAACCATCTCTTCACCTTCCGGAATGACCCGCGGCAGGCGGAACACGTCGCCGCGAATATTCGAAAAGTAAAGATTGGCCTCGGACGGCTGGCGGCCGTGGCCATCGGCCCAGAACGCGTAAAAGTCCGGGTGGGCGTCGATCGGCCGGCGCGGGTAGCAGTGGTTGATCGGACTGTTTTCGGTCATTTGCCGCTCTTTCGTCCAGGTCTTTCCATGGTCGCGGCTCACCCAAAGCGAGACTTCGCCGCCGGTGTTGTACGCCTGCGGGCCGGTCCCGTCGGTGCCGATCATGCGCCACACGCCGTCGTTTCCGATGTAGAGCGAGCCAAAGTCGTAATTATTGTCGGACTCGGTGATTTTGTGGATCTCCCAGTCGCTTCCGTTCCACGCGCAGGTGAACCACTCGCGGGGGTCGCCGTCCGGGCCGCTGCGCCAGTCTTTGCTCGTGATGTAGAAAATGACCGGGAAGCCGTTTTCGTCGTAAATCAGGTCCATGATGTAAACGTTCTTTCCTTCCGACTCGTAATCGTACACGAGCGCGGCGGAGTGCGGGTCGATCTGCGGCGTTTCGAGCGGTTTGCGGTCGATCGTCTGCCAGGTCGCCCCCTCGTCGAGCGTTTCCATGTAGTACAGATTGGTGCGGTAGTTCAGCCCCACGCGGCCGTGCTCCGGGTCGTACGGGTGGTAATTGTACGCGGAGCCCATTTTCAGCGTCTCGCCCTTCTGCCAGACCGCGGCGTTTTGGTAGTGCCCCACGGCCATCCCCGCGATCGGTTTCCACTCGGACCAGTGCGTTCCGTCCGGGCTCTTCATGAAGCTCAGGATCCGCTGCGCGCGAGTGCTCGGATCGTTCAGGACCCGTTTGTCGTACGTGGTGAAAAAGACGAACATTCCTTTCTTCGGGACGTTGAAAACCTGCACGTACGAGAAATTGGTCATCGGGACCTCCTGGCCATTTTCGATTTTGGTCGCGGGAACGGGCAGGAACTTCGAAATGTCGTAGGGGTTTGCGCTCCGGGAGACGTACGAGGGGCGGCCCGTGCCGTGGCTCGTCGAAAAGACCCAGATGTAGCCGGCGTCGTCCATGGTCATGACCGGATTATCATGCGCGTCGGTGGTTTTTTTGTCCAGGATGATCGTTGGCCGGGCGACTTTTCCCGTGGCGTGGTCGAAGTACGAAACCTCATGCAGGAGCGTCTTGCCGTCGTGGTCCGTGCCGCCGAAGCAGAAGAACGTTTTGTTCACCTCCGGCCTGTAAACGCTGAACGGGTAGTGGTTGGCCGGGTAGGTGCCCAGACCGCCGGAGTATTTGTAAACGTACTCGCCGCCGATCGCCTGATTGAAGTACCAGATGCTCCGGAATCCGTCGTCCTTCTGGTTCAGGAGGTTCGAGTCGTAGGGGTCCGCTTTTACGGTCTGAATTTGGGCGTTTGCCTGATTCACGGGCACGCCGTCTTTCACGTGCGCGGAGTCCCAAAGACCCACCAGGCCGTTTTTCAGGCTTTCCGCGTCGGTTTTCCCGTCGGCCAGATCACGGATTTCGTCGGCGGTCAGCGCCCGGTCGTAAACCCGCACGTCTTCGAGACTTCCAACCAGGTTCCGCACGAAGTCATTGGCGGATCCGAGCTTCACCCGTTCGGCGGTGAAACGGCTCATGGAGCGATTCAGCGGCGCCTGAGCGACTTTTTTGCCGTCGTAGTAGAGTTTGATCTGCTTCCCGTCGCAGGTCCCTGCGATGTGCACCCAGCGGTGAAGCTCGGGCATTTCGGCGTTGGCGTGCGTGTACGACCCTTCCCTGTCGTACTGGACCAGCATACGGACGCGCCCTTTGTAGGCGTAAAGGGTCCAGTCCTGCGGAATGTTCCCCAGCGTAAGGAAAATCTGCGACTCGCACTCCTTTTCCATCTTGACCCACGTGCAGACGGAGAAATTCTGCGGCTCGACTTTCACGCCCTCAAAGGGGGAAGCGTACGCGGTCTTTCCGTTGAAAACGAGCCCCTCGCCGGTCGGCTCCCAGGAAAAGGCCAGACTGACCCAAAGGAGCGGCAGGAAGAAAGCGGAAATGAAGAAAGGAATGGTTTTCATGGTGGGTTTTCTCTCCTTGGATTGGTTTTACATCGTGCCGAAAAGCCGGTCGCCTGCGTCGCCAAGGCCCGGCAGAATGTAGCCGTGGTCGTTGAGGTGCTCGTCCATGCAGCCGAGAAAAACTTCAACGTCCGGATGCGCTTTCGTAAAAGCCTCGGCCCCTTCCGGCGAGCCGATGATGTTCAGCATGATGATTTTTTTCACGCCGTGCTTCTTCAAAAGGTTCACGGCATGGATGGCGCTTCCGCCCGTCGCGAGCATGGGATCGAGGAGCAGCACCATTTGCTCACTGATGTTTTTCGGGAGTTTGCAGAGGTACTCCATCGGCTGAAGGGTTTCCTCATTCCTGCAAAGCCCGATGTGGCCGGTGCTTGAATAGGGAAGCAGAAGCTGGAGCGCGCTGACCATGCCCAGCCCGGCGCGAAGGATGGGAACGAGGCAGACCGGCGTCGCGAGGACCGGCGCCTGCATCTTCTGGAGCGGCGTTTCGATCTCGGTCATTTTCAGGCTGAAAGTCCGCGTTGCCTCGTAGCCGATGAGGAACGAAATCACCGCGACGAACTGCCGGAACTGGAACGTCGTCGTTTCCTTTCGGCGCAGAAGCGAAATGCTGTGCCGGATCAGCGGATGATCCATTACGTGAAGGGTCGGAATGTTGGTCATGGTGCGAAAATTTTGGGGAAAAAGGGTGGGAGGGGCGGATCACTTCAGCCCGAAAAGTTTCTTCACGGCGTTAAGCAGGCCGCGCTGGTTTTCGGGGTTTTGGCCCGATTCGTAAAGCGCCGCAAGCGTCGGGTGGAGGAGTTTATTCACGAGCCGGTCGAACGAGTACTCGACCTCGGCGCGCTCCGCCTCGGAAAGACCGGGCATTTTGCGGAAAAGCCGCTCCAGTTCCAGGCGTTTCGTCTGGTCCGAAAACTCGCGCAGCTCCGTGATGATCGGGCCGGATTTCCGGTGGCGAATGTCGAGCAAAAACGACTGAAGCTGAAGGTCCACGAGCGTTTTCGCCTTGGGGAAATCGCGGTCGCGTGCCGCCTGATTCGCATCGCAGACGCTCTGCAGATCGTCCACCGTGTAGAGGTAAACGTTTTGAAGCTGGGCGAGCCGACCGTCAAAGTCGCGCGGGACCGCAAGGTCCAGAATGAAAAGCGGGCGGAAACCACGCTGCTTTTCCAGGGCGCGGAAACGTTCGAGCGTCACGATCGGCTCCGTCGCGCCGGTGATGCTAACGATCAGGTCCGCGTCGATGATGGCCGCGTCGAGTTCTTCCCACGGACGCACGGTCCCCTGGAACTGCTCGGCCATTTTCCGGGCGTTTTCGAGGCTCCGGTTGACGATCGTGATGGTGCGTGCGCCTTCTTCACGCAGGTAAAGGAGCGTTTCCTCGGCCATTTTGCCGGCCCCGATGACGAGTGTGTGTTTGCTCTCGAAGTGCTCGAAAATCTGGCGGGCGAAACACGAAACCGCGACGCTGGGGACGCTCGTCCTGTACTGGTGGATCGCCGTCTCGGCCGCGACTTTTCGGGCGACATTTCCCGCTCGCTGGAACGCCAGATGAAGCAGCGGACCGACGGACCCGCATTCGACCGCGAGCTGGTAGGCGGTTTGGACCTGGCCGGCGATCTGCGCCTCACCGACGATCATCGAGTCGAGCGACGCGGCGACCATGAACAAATGGCGGACCGCCTCGGCCCCGACGCGGTGGAAGCAGGCCGCCTCCACTTCGGAAGGGGAAAGGCCCTTGAAGTCGGCCCAGAATTGAATGAGTGCCGAGATTCCTGCCTCGGCTTCGGCGGGGAAGGCTGACCCAGAGCGCAGTTCCAGAGCGGCGTAGATCTCCACCCGGTTGCACGTGGAAAGGATCACGACCTCCAGCTCGGGCCAGCGGTTTCGGATCTGGGCCAGCGCGTCGCGGACCTCGCTCTCGGAGAACGAGAGTTTTTCCCGGACCGAAACGGCGCATTCCCGGTAGCGGCAGCCAATCGCCATCCAAATCATGGGCGCACCTCGGTTTCAGTCGTTGGGGACGGGACGTCAGCGGACGATTCGGCGGGCGTTTCGGTCGGCGACTCCATCACCAGCCGGTGCTGGGAGAAAATGACCAGCCCGAAAAGCGTGCAGAGCGCGATGAAATTCAGGATCGTCCGTCGGGCGATCTGCGGCCCGGCATTGGCGCGCTTCCAGAAGAAACCCAGAAGGAGCGAAAAGACGAACCAGATCAAAAGCAGAGTGGTCCCGAGGATCATCCAGTTCGCGAGCAGATTCACGGTTTCCCCCTTCATCGCGTCGAGCACGACTCCCGAAAGAACGCCAAGCGCGAGCGCCGTGGCGGCCAGTTTCATCGAGTGCCGGTTGGCAACGTGCAGCCACTCCAGCGACGGAAGCGAAAACCGGCTGCGGCGCACGGACGCGGTGCCGGGGTGCTTGAGGTTCCACGCCTGACGCAAGTACATGATTCCGGAAAGGAAGCCGAAGAAGATCGAAACGGCCGCCAGCAGCATACTCACGCCGTGGACCATCCCCCACGCACGGGAAGCGGGCGCAGTGGCGAAGGGTGTGGTGGAGGCGCAAAACTGCGCGATCCCGAGCAGGATCAGGATCATCGGGAGGAGAAACATTCCGAAGGTTTTCTCCCGGTGCGTCGAGATCAGGCCGAGCGAGATCGCCGTCAGCACGGCAACGAGCACGAAAAGCGCGTCCTTCGGCGTGGAAAGAGGACTCTGGGCCGACTCCAAAAGCCGCTGGGTGAGGAAGACCGTCAGCGCGGCCAGAGCAGCGCCGAGGAAGCAGAGCTCCGCGAAGACTTTCCCCGCAGTCCGAGACCGGAGGCGCGAAAGCTCCAGCACGAACGCGAACAGGCAGCAAATGGAAAAAACGGCTGGGAGGATCATAATATTATAAAATATTGAAGGACCAGAGGATCCTCTTTAGTATAATAGTTAAAAAGTTTTTGAGGAGGGGGGGCTGGGGAGGAACCTTTTCAAAACCCGAAATTTTCACAAAAAAAGCCGAAACGTGCGTTTCGGCCTGGTTTGAAGTGGAGGTAATCGGACTCGAACCGGTGACCCTCGCGTTGCAAACGCGATGCTCTACCAACTGAGCTATACCCCCGGCGTCTTTCATCAAGACCGATGTATTTTAGCACATTCTGAAAATTTTACAAGTACCGGCGAAAAAATTTTTGGGGTTAGGGCCTCTTCAAAGCGCCGCAGCACTTAATCGTTCCAGAAATCCATAAATTTCCGCCTGGATCTGCCCGGTTTGAACGTCGGTCAGAACTTCCAGATTTGGCGTGTTCCTGGGATGAAGCCGACGGTCGAAAACCGTCATTCCGAGGGTTTGATCCCCGTGAATTTCCACTTCGCCGTGCATTGGCCGGGAGATGAAATGTTCCGGGTGGAGAATCGCCTGAAGCGCGATCAGGCCCGGCACGAAAATTCCTTCAATCCCCAGCAGCTCGCGGTGGAGCTGGAACAGGCGGTTCACGGTCAGATGAAGAAACTGGCTCATCGTCGATTCTCCGGTCGGAAGCCGACGCAGCAAATCGTAATCGAGCGTCAGCCGGTTGGTGACGTCCAGCGGGATCAGCGTCTTGCGAACGTCGGACCTGAAAATCTGGGCGGCTGCCGTCGGAGAGCGGAAGAAATTGTACTCCGCGGCTGGCGTCGCATTTCCCGGCTCCAAAACCGTTCCGCCGACGATGATCAGCCGGTGGAGCAGGGTGGAAAGTGCGTTTCCAAACCCGAAAACCCTCGCGGCGTTCGTAAGCGGGCCGAGCGTCACGAGCGTAATTTCATGGGGATTCTCCCGAATCAGGTCCGCGATGATTTGACCTGCCGGATGCACCGAGAAGTAATCGGCTCCCGGAAGTTCCATGGCCGAAGAGTAGGCGGAGGAATGAAACGCCTCCCAATCCCCCATCGGCATCGGGAGCGTCCCCATCCCCACGCCCAGACGGGGCATTTTGGGAGGCTGGAGCGAGTCGAGGATCCGCTGGACGCATCGCAGTGAGGCGGGCAGTGGATTTCCCCCGCCACAGACGGTGATTCCCTGAACGTCCAGTGCCGGTTCGAAAAGCGCGAAGTAAAGAGTCAGAACGTCCGTGATCCCTGGTTCAATGTCCAGAATGATTTTGTGTTTCATAAAGGTTTCCCCTGCGGCATGAAAAACAGCTCAATGAGTTTTGACTACCTAATTTTACAAGTTTGGGGAAACTTTAGCTGAAATTTTGAAAAAATCCGGAAAAATAAATTAAAATTTCTTCCGAAGTCCCTTTAATCGTTACAACCGGAACGATGGTGCAGAAAATGTGCCGGATTTTTCTTTAAATGGGGTCGTAGTAGGTTTGACTTTCTGTTTTTATGTATTATAATAACAGTAATAGAAGGTTCCAAGGGAAAGAACCATTATGATTTGTCACGGAGGCTTAAATGTTTTCACTTGTTGCTGCTTTGCTCCTCGGATTCGCGCCGGGTTTGGGATACAATCGTCCAGACGCGCCCGTCGTCCCCCCTGCGGTTCCGTCGGTTGAAGTCCCCGCCGACATTCTACAAAACAGGAATTCACGCGTCGAAGAAGAAGTTTCTGCGATCATTGAGGAATGCGTTTCGTATGAAAAGGCTGGAAATTGGGAGATGGTGCTGCAGCAATACTCCGCCGCCATTCGCCGCTACCCCGCCTCTAAAAATCTTCAGTCCCAGTACAGTCGGGCGAAAGTCCTTTACGACATTCAGAAACGCTTTGAGACGGATTGGTATTTGAATGCCGTGCGCCAGTACGATTCTGCCCGGCTGCGGACGTTCGTTCAGAGTTTCTGGAACATTGTTACGACGAATTACGTCCAGCCGTTTTCCGTGACGGAAATATTTTATCGTGAAACCCGCTGCATGGACATTGCGCTCGGAAACGCCACATTCCGTTCCCGGGTTTTGCCGGACGTGGACTCTCGCCGGATTGAAGCGTTTCGGGAAGAAATGCGCCAGTATGTGCGGGACTCCGTCGTTACTTCCCGGAACGAACTGGTAAACGCCACGCTGGAAATCGGCCGGCGCTTTCAGGATCGTTTCGGCCAAAACGCTTCGGTGATCGTGCTTGAGGGGCTTTTCGACTGCGTTACCAGTCTCGATTCCTACTCGGAGGTCCTTCTTCCGAGCCAGTACCACGACGTTATCGCGTCGGTTTCCGGGAACATGGTCGGCCTGGGGATTACCATCAAAACAGAGAATGGCCGGACGGAAATCGTTGGGATCGTTCCAAACTCTCCGGCCGCCCACTCCGATTTGTGCTGCGGCGATCAGATCATTGCCATCGATGATGAATCCATCGAGGGATTTTCCAATCGGCAGGTCTCGGCCAAACTTGAAGGACCGTCGGGTTCGTCTGTTGCTCTGCGTGTTCAGGCAGAGAATGATTTGCCGCGGGAAATCGTGCTGATCCGCAAACCGTTTACCATCTCGAGCATTGATCACGCGATGATCCTGCCCGAATCAGAAGGGATCGGCTATTTCCGGCTGAATGGTTTTCAGAAGAACTCCGCAGCGGAAATGAGCCAGACGCTCAGTCAGCTTAAAGAGCAGGGCATGACGTCGCTGATCATCGACCTGCGGGGAAATGGCGGCGGAACGGTCGATTCGGCCGTGGCGATTTCAGAGCTTTTCCTGGATGAGGGAAACATCCTGCAGATCCAGAACGTCGGCTCGCGGTTTATTCACCGTGCCCATTCGGACAGTGAGTGGAATGAAATTCCGCTGGTTCTCCTCATCGACGGCGACAGCGCAAGCGCTTCGGAAATCTTCGCCGGTGCGATCCAGGGACTTCAGCGTGGGGTGCTCATCGGAAGGCGCAGCTTTGGAAAAGGGGCGATCCAGACGATTTACCCGATTCCGGAAAGCCCGTTCATGATGAAACTCACCACCGCGCAGTTCTTTGGCCCTTCGGGGAACCGTTACAACTATATTGGTGTAAGCCCGAATTACGAAGTACGTGAAGCGGGAAAACCCATTTTCCTCACCGAGGGGAGAAAGCAGGCGCCTGAACGTGATTTCGTTCTGGAAAAAGCTCAGGAACTGCTCGGCAACAATCGCCGGATTTCGATGAAATAAAATATTTCTTCAAGTGCCGTCGCTCTGGCGGCACATTTTTCTTTTGCTATTTTTTCTGTTTTGCGCATCTTTCGCTTCCGGAAAATTTTTTCACGATTTTATTGATATAATCGGAAAAATCCGCAAGTTTTTACCTCGGACTGGTCGATATAATCTGTGTATCCTGAAGAAATTGCCAGAAGAACAGAATGAAATCCGTTTTGTTCGGGTCATATATTCAAATGAGAGGGAGTCATGTTGAAAACAAGTTTACAGGGATTGTTCCTTACCACGATGGCGGTACTGATGTTCGCGGCAAGCGGCTGTACGTTTTGTTCGTCCGGCGTGAGCCTTGGCATCCTGTCGGTTCCGATTCCGGTGTCACCGTACTTCCAGGACAAGAAGGAAGACGAGGCGCTGGCGGAACGTTACTCGAAGATGAAGATTCTGGATCCGATTCCGGAAGGCCGTCCGCACGTTGCGGAAGACGCGCCGAGCGACGATCAGATCATGCGCAAATTCCATGAAGTTCATAACGTCCGGGGGAACTGGCCGGCGCTTTATGAAGTTCAGCACAACGATATCATTATCGTGAAGGAAAAAGTTCAGGACATTGTGGACCCGGTTCGTGTTCTGCCGCTGGTTGGTCCGGTGCAGATTCACCACTCTCACTGGGTTTGCAAGGTCTATTACACGGAAGTCATTCGTAATGGCTGGCCGATTCCTCACACGATCAAAAACGAAGAAAAGATGGAAGTCATCAAGATTGACCTTGATCACGCGCACCGTGCCGGAAACGTTGCCCCGGCGGATGGCGGCTGATCTTCCCCGATCCCTCTGAAAACTTCGGTTTTCTTCATGACGCGCCTTGGGAGGTGGACTCCCAGGGCGTTTTGTGTTTTTAATGAATAATGAATAACGAATAACGAATAATGGGGAGAATGAGGTTCAAGTTTTTCCCGGACTTACGTTACGCGCCAGCGTCATTATTCGTTATTCGTTATTCATTATTCATTCTTATCCGGTCTTTTTCTGTGAGGAACTGCGCGCCGCCAATCACGATTTTTTCGCCGGCTTCAAGCCCTTCCAGGATCTCGATTTCCTGTGAGTTTTTCAGGATCCCCGGCTTGACGCTCCGGCGAATCGGCTGATTTTTGGGCCCCACGACCCAAACGAACTGCCCGCGGGAGTCGGCGCACAAGGCCGAAACGGGGATCAGCACCTGGTTCAGGTCCGGCATTTCGGCTTCATTTTCTGGATGGATCGTCAGCATGGCGGTCATTCCCGGGAGAATCTCGACGTCCGGCGGGTTTTCCATCTCGAAAACGACCTTCCACGCCCGGGTTTGCGTGTTGGCCATCGCCTCGCCTTCTTTGAGTTTCGCGGGAAATTCCCGCTGCGGGAGCATGGGAAACGTGACGGTCCCGGCGATTTTCCTCTGGTGGCTCTGCAAAATGTTGCTTTCCGGGAGCCAGATCGTGACGTTCAGCCGCGAAATGTCCATGATCGTCACGACGGGCGTACCGGGGTGTACGATCTCGAAATTGTTCACGTTTTGGACCGCCACGATCCCGTCGAACGGCGCGCGGAGGTTTGTATCGTCGAGGGCGGCCTGCGCCACCGCCAGATTGACCTTCAGACCGGCAATTTCCGCCTCTTTGATCGCGATTTCCTCTTTACGCTCTCCTGCCCGGGCCTTCAGAAGTTCCTGCTCCTGGGACTGGATCGCGGCTTCGGCCGTCAGGAGGTTGGTCTCCATCTGCTCCAGCTCGGAGGTCGTGATCGCTTTTTTCTGCAGAAGGGTCTGTGCGCGTTTGAACTCTCGTTTTGCGAAAGCCTGCTGCGCCCGTGCGGAGCGGAGTTTGGCCTTCAGAATTTCCAGATCCTCCACCCTTGCGCCGGCTTTCATCAGGAGAAGCTGGGCCGTCGCCGCCTCCAGCCGGGCCTGAGCCGAGCGGACGGCGTGCTCGAAATCGCGAGGGTCGATCCTCATCAGAACGTCCCCTTTTTTCACGAAATCGCCGGTTTTGGTCCGGATCTCGATGAGCTGCCCGCCAACGACGAACGAGAGCGTGGAGGACTGGACGGCCGAAAGGACCGCGGGAAACTGCCGGGTGGACCACATGCCGCCGAGCGTGGCGACGCCGACCTCGACAGTTTTTTCGGCCGCGCTTGACGTGAGGGGAAAAACCAGCAGAAAAAGAAACAGGAAACCGGGGATTTTCATTTTCATCTCTCCTTTTCAGAATTTTAGGAGAGAAAAGAAGCGATCCGGAGGGCCGGCGTCCTCGCCGGTCAAGAGTTTAGCCGAGAAAGGCCCCGCGGATCGAGACGGATTACGAAGAAGCCTCCCCTGAAAGGGGAGGTGGCCCGAAGGGCCGGAGGGGTTCTGATGTGGGGGGAAAATCTGTCCTTTGGTCTGAACCCCCCAGTCTCGCTTTGCGAGCCAGCCCCCCTTTCAGGGGGGCCTTTAAATTATTTCCCGCGGCAGCGGACCAGCGTGCAGATCGCCATTCCGGTCCCGTAGTACGGGTGGTAGTCGTAAAGCGGGTAGTCCCACCACGAGCCGTCGGATTCCTGAAGTTCCAGTAGGATCGCAGTCAAGTGATTCGCGAAAACCTTCTGCGCTTCCGGGTCGTCCAGCTCGTCGATCACGCGGGCGGCGTAGTAGTGCGCGTAGTAGTAGAAGTAACCGGCGACGTGGAACCAGGATTCATGCGGGACCGGGCGTTTCCGGCCAATATCGAGCCAACCGATACGGGCGACCAGCCGGTTGAGCCAGTCTTTGTACTCCTGCTGCGTCGCGTATTGCGTATCGCCCCAAAGCCCCATCGCGAGGTGGCAGACCTGCGACCGGCCGAGACTCGCGGCAGAGTGATTGATGGCGCGCGCTCTGTTGGCAGTGTACTCCCCATAAGCGAACGACCCGTTCGGCCGGCGCTGGCGAATGAGCGAGGCAATGCCGCGTTTGACGATTTTTTCGGGAATTTCCACGCCGCATTCTCTGGCGTCCGCGAGACTAACCAATACGGTGCCGGTCACGAAGCAGATCGTTGAAGCGGTGGGGTGTTCCGCCGAATATTCACGGTCGTAGTAGCACCAGCCCCCTTTGGCGCATTCGTCCGTTTCCAGCATTTTGATCTGGTAGCGCATCACTTCCCGGATCCGTTCCTGACGCTCTGCCAGTTCTGCCGGTTTCAAAGGCTTTTGGGGAAATTTACGTTCGTACATCAAGCGAAGCGCGCTCAAGCCGTAGGCGTGGCCCCAGTTGTTGTAGAGGCAGTCCTGCGCGCTGCGCTTCAGCTTCGGCATAAAGTCGTACATCCAGACCTCGCAGCGGTCGATCGAGGCGGAAATTTCGGGCAGAAGAGCCGCAAGTTCCGGCAAAACGCGCTTTTTCGGCGATTCCTGAAGCAGACGTTCCACCCGAAGCAGGGACTCAAGCGCCAGCGCGGTGGTCCCGGCACGGTAGGCGGTATGAGCGGCATCCGGCACGTAAATATTCAGCTTTTTGGTGTGGATCGGAAGCCCCCACGAGCCGTCGCGGTTCTGCGATTTGAGGAGGAACTGAACCCCGTGCAGAACGGCCTCGTCGAGCTTTTCCACCGGCACCGGGTCGATCGTCGGCGGCACCGGGACGTCATCGGTGAATTTCCAGGCGTCGCGAGGAGGCAGGCCATCGTCAAACTGCTTTTCCTCAGCAAAGAGTGAAACCGGAAAAAGGAGGACGATGAAGAGTAAAAGGAATTTTTTCATGGTAATCGGAAGGACGGCGTTTCACCGTCCTTGAGCCTGAGTTTCGGGGAAAGTTTTAATTCTCTACGCTCTTGGGATCTTCCAGAATTTTCATTCCGGCAGAGACCCCGTCCAGAATTTCGAGTTTTTCACCCGTTTTGATTCCGATTTTTACCGGCTTTTTCACCGGCTCATTCTTCGCTTCGTCCAGAACATACACGAAACGCTGGAGATCCTCGTCGCGGTCCACGGCAGTGGCGGGGACCATGAGCGCCGTGGATTTGCGCACGGCTGCGATCGTCATTTTACCCTTCAAGCCCGGCACGAGCTGCATTCCCGGAGGAAGGGCGAGGCTTGCAGTTCCGTAGTATTCCGTGCCGGAAATGACCGAATCGAGAGACGTTATTTCCGCGGGAATTTCCACTTCGGGCCACGAAGCGGCGACGAACCAGCCTTTCTGACGGACGGCCAGACGCGCGTAGCATGACTCGGAAATCGTCAGCTTCAGGAAAATTTTGTCGGGATTCACGATCGTCATGAAGACAGTTTCTTTGGGAATCTCGGTGCCAGGCTGCAAGTACGTCAAAGATTTGGCGTAATTCACCCACGTGCCGTTTTCCAGCGAGCCGTAAAGAACGATCCCGTCTTTCGGCGCTTTGAGCTCGAACAGTTCGCCGTCGGCTTTCAGATCATTGAACTTTTTGACGGTTTTCGTGTACTGAATATTCAGTTTTCTCCGCTCGATCTCCATCGTTTTCCGGGTCAGTTCCAGCTCGGCGACTTCCTGTTCGATCGCGGCCATGTCTTTGTCGAACGTGTCTTTGTAGTCTTCCTCGATGCGCGGAATGAGCATTTTGTTCGTCCACTCATTTCTGGCTTTGGCGAAGTCGTAATCATATTGGGCGATTTTGAAAGCCATACGCTGACGCTGAAGGACGATTTCTTCGGACTGTTCGTTCAGTTCCTCGGCCTTGTACATTCTGGAGAGCTGCTCCAGCTCGGCTTTCTGGTTTTCGTAGGCCTGGGTCGCAGATTCGAAAGAAAGCCCGTATTTACGGTGCATTAAATCCACGTCATACTTTTGGGCGAATTCCCATTTGATCAGCCGATCGGCCTTTTTCCGGTTCACGAGTTTGGACGTGATCGCGAAATTCACGTCGGCGGTCTTCTGCGAAAGCTTGGCGCGCTTGTAGGCGATTTCCGCAAGCTGCATGTCCAGCGTCTGATCCAGAAGCAGAGCGTTGTAGTCGTCCTTCTTGAATTTGACCAAGACATCACCGGCTTTGACGGTAGTGCCGTGCTTGACGGCCGATTCTACTTTGAACGTCAGCGTCGAGGTCGTGGTTGAGGAAGACGTCGTTTTCGGCGACAGCTTGATCGGAGTAACCTCTTCCGCCCACACGATTCCGGTCGTTTCAACGTTGATACTCAGCGGAACGGCCTTCAATTCGAAGGTTTTCCACTCTTTCTTTGTGGCGGTCTGGGTAGAGGTTTGGCTTGGCGCCGGAGTGGTGGTTGAAGTCTGGGCCGGCGTGGTGGTTGTAGCTGGTTTGGGTGCGGTGGTTGAAGTCTGCGCCGGGGTAGTGGTTGTAGTTGGCTTGGGTGCGGTGGTTGAAGTCTGAGTCGGCGTAGTGGTTGTAGTTGGCTTGGGTGCGGACGTTGAAGTCTGGGCTGGAGCCGGAGTGGAATTCTGGGCCGGAGCTTGTTCCGGCGCTTTTTCCGGAGCCTTTTCCGGAGCGGGAGCCGGAGCCTTTTCAGGCGCTTGTTCTGGTGCCTTTTCCGGAGCCTTTTCCGGAGCCTTTTCCGGGGCCGGGGTCGGATTTCCAGCCGGTTTTTGTTCTTCCGCGTTCGGCGGATCAGCAGGATTCTGTGTGGGTTCTTCTGCGTTCAGGTTAAGAGACGCAAAGGCGAGTACGATGCAAAGTACAAAACTGAAGGTGAAAATTTTGCGCATGGTTATTTCCTTTAAAAGTAATGAATTCATTTCTTGTTATTATCTGTCCAGTCTGACTTTTTTTCAAGAGGGGGTGGCTGAAAAAAGAAGGAAAATTTTAGAAAATGATTAAAATGGGAAGAATAAATGGGGATTTAACGGATGTACGGGCTGGATTTCAGGGCGGAGAGGGATTCCGGTGCATTTAGAACTATCCATTTTCCTTAAAGCGTACTTTTTCACATTTCCTGAAAAATTTTTTTCTCCCCCCCTTGCAGAAATCTGAAAACGTGTTATACTATCTTTACAGTTGCTGAAATGGCGGAATTGGTAGACGCGCTAGGTTCAGGTCCTAGTCCTAGTTAATAGGGTGGAGATTCGAGTTCTCTTTTCAGCACTAAACAAAAAGCCAGCGGGAGGTTTTCCGGTGGCTTTTTTTGTGCTTTTCTCAAAGTTTTTTTCGGAGGTTCCTCATGTTCGTTGATCAGGTTGAAATCGTGGTTCGCGGCGGTCGCGGCGGTGACGGCTGCGTCAGTTTCCTCCGGGAAAAGTACATTCCCAAGGGCGGGCCGGACGGCGGCGACGGCGGCCGAGGAGGAAGCGTCATTCTGGAGGCCAAAGAGGGCGTGGACTCGCTCATGCCGTACACGATGAAGCGGACCTGGTCGGGTCTGCGCGGCACGTCGGGCCAAGGCTCCCAACGGCACGGTGCGCATGCTGAGGATCTGATCCTTCAGGTCCCGCCGGGAACGCTCGTTTACGACGCGGACGCCGGGTTCCTGATGAAAGACCTCGCGCATCCGGGCGACCGGGTCAATGTGGCCCGCGGCGGTGCAGGAGGGAAGGGGAACATGCGCTTCAAAACCTCGCAAAACCGTGCGCCGCGGCAGTGTACGCCGGGCGAAGAGGGAGAAATGCGCAAGCTGAAACTCGAGCTGAAAGTCATCGCCGACGTGGGGCTTTTGGGGAAACCGAATGCCGGGAAAAGCACTCTTCTGTCGCGTCTGACCAAGGCCCGGCCGGAGATCGCGAACTACCCGTTTACGACGAAGTACCCGAATCTGGGGCGCGTGATGCTCGGGATCGACCGGTCGTTCGTCATCGCCGACATTCCGGGGCTGATCGAAGGCGCCGCGCAAGGCGTCGGGCTGGGGCATGAATTCCTGCGCCACATCGAGCGGGCCGGGATCCTCGTGCATTTGATCGAGCCGGCGCCGATGGACGGAACGGACCCGATCGAAAACTACAAAGCGATCCGCGAGGAGCTGGCGCAGTACGACGAGGCCCTGACGAAGCGGCCGGAAATTCTGGTCGTTTCCAAGGCGGAGCTTCCCGAAGCGCCGGAGGTGCAGGCGGCGCTGGAGAAACTGACGGGGCGCGAAGTGCTCCTCATCTCCGCGGTGACCGGGCAGAATCTGAACGTTCTGGTACAGAAAATTACGGCGGCGCTGGACGCGTAAAAGGCCGTTTCAGGAAGATTTTCAGAAGGGCCGAAAACGAAAAAGCCCCCCGATGTGGGAGGCTTTTTTTATTGTGCTTTCTCGATTTTAGTACTGTTCCGTAATGACCTGGCCATCCGCGCGATTGCACAAATATTGGAACGAGGTCGCGTCAACGGAGTAGGAAATGTTCGAAATGTGGCCGTCACAGAACGCCATGTGAAGTGAGCCGGTGTGGGCGGAGCCGAAAAAGTGCGTGTTCGTCCAGCCAGGGCGGTCCGCGACCGGTCCATTGCCTGCGACGCGGACATTATCGTGGTTTCGGCCGGAAAGATGAGCGTCATCGTCGCCGCCGTCGGTGTTCGTCTGCACGCCAGTATAGACGTTAATATTCAAATATTTCTCCCCAACCAGAAAAGTGTTGGACGTTCCGTCCCGAATTTCACCCTGTTCCGTTCTGCTCTCGGAATAAATAATCGGACCGTATTTGGAGATCAGTGTGATTCCGGTGGTGCCATTGGTTTTCCAGTTCGCCTCGTAGCAGCAGTCGCTGGGGTGCGAGCCGATGTTCGCGGCGTAGTCCGTTTTCGGGGCGGAAGTTCCCAAAGGGGCGGACTGCTCCGTTCCATCCGGGAGTTTCCCGTACATCGTGCGGTTTAACGCCAAATAAGTTCCTGGGGGACGGCGCGTTGGGCAGTTTAGCGTCGAAATGGGCGTTTGGATGCGGTTCGCGACGGGAGCATTATAAAGCCCCTGCTGCTCGATGAACGGCAAAATGGCGTACGTCCAGCCAGAGCGCTGCTTGTCCAGTGAGGAATTCGCGTCGCCGACGTACTGGTATCCGGCAAAGCCGCCGCTGGGGTACGCCCTCATTGTGGACTCGTGGTTGATGCACGCGAGACTTAACTGCTTTAAATTATTGCCGCACTGCATCCCTCGCGCGGCCTCACGTGCCTGCTGTACTGCGGGAAGGAGAAGCCCTACCAACATTCCAATGATGGCGATGACGACGAGAAGTTCAACGAGTGTAAAAGCGCGTCGCATTTGATTCTCTGGGGGGTAAAAGCCAAAATGTGGTGGATTTACGTATTTCTGTGGTTCGGGGAGGAAAGGTTTTCCCTCATTTTTTCCGTCTCAGCAGGAAAAAGGCGCCGAGGGCCAGCAGGAGCCAGGCGGAAGGTTCCGGCACGGAGCTGTCAAGCTGCGCCGTCGCGTAAATCCCGATGCCGCTTCCCAGCTGCTGAAGCGAGTAGTTCCAAACGCCGCCCGGGAAGTCGATCAGCGAATCGTTCGATTCCGCGAAATTCAGGCTCGAAAAGTCGGCGTCGGACATTCCGGCGGCGGTCATCAGGAGGAACGAGTCGCCGGCCTCGATGGTCGTGTCGGCGTCTTTGGAAAATGCGATTTCGCCTTCAAGCGAGTTGGAAGTCAGCGTTCCATTGACGGTCAGCAGCGGCGTGTCGGCCGTTGCGGAACTGAGCGTCAGATCCAAAAGCGCCTGCGGGGCGAGCGTGACGGAATTGGCCGTCAGGGTCGTGCCGTCGTTGATTTTCAGCGTCCCGTCACTCACGACCAGCGTGCCGAGTGTCTGCGAGTTCGTGAAAACGAGCGTTCCGGCGCCTTCTTTCGTGACGGTCCCGGTCGAGGTCAGCGTTCCGTTGAGCTGGAGCGTGTAATCCGCTTCCGGCGCGAAAATGACCGGGCGGGCGGCCGCGTTGATGTTCGCGTCGATGGCCTGGGTTTTCGTGTCGCTCGGCATGCTCGTGAATTTCAGCGTCGAGTTGGTGGCTTCGAAATTGATCGTTCCCAGTGCGCCGCCCGTGGAGGCGATGGGTCCGCCAAAAACGGCCGTTCCCGCCGAGCCGCCGTAGATCCGCAGGCTGTGGCCGTTCATCTCGGTCCCGCCGGCAAAATTCGCGGTGCAGGCGCCTACGAAATTGAGCTCCGTGTCATCTGCGAGCGTCAGCGCGCCGTTGATCTTGAAATTGTTCGTCATCCGCATCGCGCCGTAAGGGTTTTCCGGAGTATCCCAGCCTTTATTGTTCCAGCCTTTTCCCGCGAGCGTAAGATTTGTCGAAATTTCGTAGGAATTCGCGTTCAGCCAAAACTGACCGCCTGGCTCCACGACGATTTCTTTCACATTCGCCAGTCCGGCCGCGTCACTGGCGCCCCGGTCGAGACGTACTCGGGTCCCGTCTCCGATCACCAGTGTGCCCTTGAAGCCCGTCAGGTAGTTGGAAAGCGCCACGTCAGCGCTCGTGGTCATGAAGTTGTTGAGTTCATCAAGGCGCAGCGTACCCGTGCCCGTGAACTGGTTCGTGAAATTGACCGGGAGGCTGGCTCCAGAATTATTTTTAGGATTCGCGGCATTCCAAATGAGGGTCGCGTCTTCCGCGATGTTGACCGTACCGGTTCCAAGGCCGCTTACCGCCGTGACTTTGGTCGTGCCGGCGTTCAGGGTGACGGCGCCCGATTCCTGGGCGTTGGACTGCGTGATGAGGAGCGTTCCCGTACCGTTTTTCGTGATGGTGCCCGAGCCGGTGAGGTTTCCGTTGAGCTGGAGCGTGTAACCGTCGGCCACGTCAAAAACCAGGGGGTTTGTGTCCATGGCGATGTTCACGTTCAGCGCCTGCGTCGTCGCGAAACCTTCCCGCGTGTCGGCAGTGAATTTCAGCGTACACGCTTGATTGACGTTCACCTGAATTTTCCCGTAATTGGCGGGCGCGGTCGCCGTCCCCGAGGAAATGGGACCGCTGAGCACCACGGTCCCGTAGGCCGGGCTGGCGTAGTTCCGGATGGCGAGCGTGTGCCCGTTCGTTTCCAGACCGCCGGAGAACGTTGCGACTGGGTTGCTGGTGTAGATGAACCCCATCGCCGAGTCCGCGGAAAGTTCCATTCCACCCGTGGCGGAAAAAGTGTTGGAGAGACGGATGCCGCCCGGAACGCCGGGTTCGGTCACCCATTTTGTGCTTCCCAAAATGATTTTAGGCGCAATGGTCGCTCCATTGCTTTGGATCCAGAACTGGCCGCCCTCCTCAACGATGATTTCTTTCACGTTCGCCAGACCCGCGGCGTCATTGGCGCCCTGGTCGAGACGGAAACGCGTTCCGGAGCCGACCGTCAGCGTGCCGTTGAAGCCCGTCATGTAGTTGGAAAGCGCCGAAGCGCCGGTCGTGGTCATGAAGTTCCCGAGATTATCGAGGCGAATCGTACCGGTCCCGGTGAACTGGTTCGTGAAATTCGTCACGAGCGTGCTGCCCGTATTCGCGGCATTCCAAATGAGGGTCGCATCCTCCGCGATGTCCACCGTGTTGGTCCCGAGGCCGCCGGCTTTGGTGACTTTGACCGTTCCGGCCGTGATGGACGTCGCGCCCTGGTACGTGTTGGCGCCGGAAAGGACGAGCGTCCCCGCGCCGGTTTTCGTGAGGCTGCCCTCACCGGAGATCACGCCCTTCACTTCGATCGTCCGGTTCGCGCCGGGCTGGAAGGTAAGCGTGTGCACGCCGGAAGCCCACGCGCCGCTGTAAGCAATATTCGCGTTGATCGTCTGCGTCACGGGAGAATCCGCGGCCGAGGAATTCCCGACCACCAGTTTCACGTTTCCGCCGGCGGCCCCGTTCAGCTGGGTTTTCGGGACTTCGATCGTTCCGAGGGTCCCGCCGCTTGTGACGTCACCGTTCAAATAAAACGTGCAAAAATTCCCCTCTGCCGTGTTGGGAATGGTCGTTCCCAGCTGCAGGGTGTAGCCGTTGGTCGCGATCGTGTTGTTAAACGTGGCAGTGCGTCCCGAAACGCTGCAGAAACCAATGGAGGAATTGCCGGAAAGCGTGAAGGTTCCGTTGTACGTCTGGTTGGAATCGATTCGGATCGCGCCGCGTTTGGTTCCGTCGGAGGCTCCGAAACCGTTCAGGTCGAAATCGATGTTGACCGCGTTGGTGGTGGCGTTCCAGAACTCGCCGTTTCCGTCGATTTTGATCAGTTTCAGCCTGTTCACGATCTCCATGTCGCCGGCGGAGCCGATGCGGAAGCGTGAACCGTTCGAGGAGCCGGAGAGCCAGAGCGTCCCGGTGAAATCGTTCATGTACGTGCTGAGGAACTGGGTCGGGTTCGAGCCGTTGCTCGACATCCAGTTCCCGACCGAGGTGAGTTTCAGCGTGCCGGTGCCGGAAATGGTCCCCACGTAGTCAGAAACCGCCGTGCCGTTCTGGGAGTTGAGGCGGTTGACCTCGAACGTCGCGTTTTCGCCGATGTTCACGTTCACGTTTCCGATCGAGTAACGATTCGTGACGTGGAGCGTCCCCTCCTGCAGATCAATGGACGAGTTGAAATTTTCGTTCGCGGCGGAGATGGACCAGGTTCCCGTGCCGGTTTTCGTGATGGTCGTTCCGGCCGTGCCCGTAATGGCGCCGGATGAGGTCAGCGTGTTGGCGCCGGTCGAAACGGTCGAATTTCCGCCGATGGTCAGCGTGCCGGAGTGCGTCGCGGTCAGGCCGGCCGTCAGCGTGTCGCCGGCGTTCAGTGTGTAGTCCGTCGCGTCCGGGTTGGTGTTGATGGTGTATTCTGCTGCAAAGGAGCCAGAGCCGCAGACCAGGGCCAAAATCACGAAAATAGGTAAAACGCGGAGTAGTGGAGCGCGCATTTTCTTTTCCAAAAAATAAATGGATGAAAAAACTCTAATTACTTAGTAAATATTATACACGGAAATGAGAATTTGGAGAAAATTTTGATGAGATTTTTCAGGAATTTTGAAAGATTTTCAGAAAAACCCCAAAAAAATTCCCCAGACGCTAAAAATCGCGCCAGAGTCAAAAAGTGCCGTGCCTGAAGAAAAAGCCCCGAAGGTTCACGAAAACTTTCCCCTCCGTCCTTGAAATTTTTTTTAAATGTAGTATAATATGAAGGTTTATTTCTTATCATGGAGAAATATTCACTGTTTTGTATTTTTTTCAAATCATTTTCACAAGGAGAATTTCCGTGTCTAAGACCAAAATCATGAACGCAGCGCAAACCGCCACATCCACCCAACCCCTGACCGGTGCGGACGTCGTGGTACTCGCGCTTCTTCATCACAACGTGGACACGGTGTTCGCATACCCAGGCGGAGCCGTGATTCCACTTCATCAGGCGTACTCCCGCTACGAGGACAAAATCCGCGTCGTCCTGCCGCGTCACGAGCAGGGCGGTGGTTTTGCCGCGCAGGGATACGCAAGGAGTACTGGAAAAGTCGGTGTATGCTCGGCCACTTCAGGCCCGGGCGCTGCGAACCTCCTTACCGCGATCGCGGACGCGAAGATGGACTCGATCCCGCTCGTCGCCATCACGGGCCAGGTCGGTACGCACGTCATTGGAACCGACGCGTTCCAGGAAATGCCCTCGACGGAAGTTTTCCGCAGCATCACGAAGCACCACGCCCTGATCATGAACCCGAACGACATTACGCGCGTCATTAACGAGGCGTTTCACGTCGCAAACACGGGCCGCAAAGGTCCGGTGCTGGTGGACATTCCGAAGAACGTTTTCCTCGCGAAGGTCGGCGAGCCGTTCAAGGGTGAAGACGGAACGTGCATTTTCGAGGAGCCGGATTTTAACGCTTCGATGCGTCTTCCAAGTTACGACGAGAAATCTTATCCGGCAATCGATGACGCGAAGATGAACGAATGGGTCGCGGCGCTGAAAAAAGCGGAACGGCCGGTCATTTACCTCGGCGGCGGCGCGATTTCATCCGAAGCGACGGACGAAGTGTTGAAATTCGCCGAGAAGATGCAGATCCCGGTCGCCAGCACGCTGATGGCGCTGGGCGGTTTCCCGGCGGAGCATCCGCTCTCTCTGGGGCTGCTCGGAATGCACGGCTCGGTCGCGGCGAACAAAGTGGTCCACGAGTGCGACCTGCTCATGGTGCTCGGTGCCCGCTTCAGTGACCGCGTGACGGGGAACGCCTCGAAATTCGCCCCATACGCCAAAGTCGTCCACGTGGAGATCGACCCGTCGGAGATCCGCAAGGTCATCGACCCGTCGATTGCGATCTCGGGCGATTTGAAGGCCGTGATGCAGAAAATCAACACAATTTTGCCGAAGAATCACGCCGATTACACGCCGTGGCTGAAGCAGGTCGCGGATTGGAAGAAAAAGCTGGGGATGACGTACCGCCCGAGCAAGAAAAACATTCTGCCGCAGCAGGCGCTCGAAACGCTTTACGAAATGACGAAGGACCAGAACCCGATCGTCGCGACGGGCGTCGGCCAGCACCAGATGTGGGCCGCGCAGTTCTTCAAGATCAACCAGCCGAAGCACTGGCTCACGTCCGGCGGCGCCGGCACGATGGGCTTCGGGCTTCCGGCCGGCATGGGCGCGAAAGTCGGCAATCCGGACAAAATGGTGATCGTGGTCGAAGGCGACGGCAGTCTGCTGATGAACATTCAGGAAATGGCCGCGTGCCAGTGCGAGAAGATCCCGGTCAAACTGCTGCTGCTGAACAATCAGTACCTCGGGATGGTGTACCAGTGGGAAGACCGCTTCTGCAACAAAAACCACGCGCAGACGTACCTCGGCCCGATCGACGATCCGGAAAAGTACGCGGATAAAAAGGACTACTGCCCGACGAACCGGTACCCGGATTTCGTGAAGATCGCGGAGGGCTTCGGCTGGAAAGGCCGCTTCGTTTGCGATCCGGCCGAGCTGAAAGACGCGCTGCAGGAGATGATCGACGCGGACGGCCCATTCATTCTGGACGTCGCGATTCCGTACAGTGAGCAGGTGATCCCGATGATCCCGGCCGGCGGAACGTTTGCGGATTCGATCACGGAATGAGAAGGCGAGCGGGGTCAGTAATGACCCCGTTTTTTGGAGTGCGATGATACAGTCGCGCAAGCGACCTTCATCGCTTTCCCTTGCGGCAATACCGCCTCGCAGAGGCGTTTGCCGCTGAAGCAAGCTGGACGTTCCTCACGCGAAAACCTTTTTTAATTGGAAAGTTTTTTGGCCGCCAAGTGAAAGCGGCAAATGAAGCCTTCGGCTTCTGTATTGCCGCACTCCACACGCCGGCCCTCCGGATCAACCTTCCGGGATCACCGGGTTCTTTTCTCTCAGTTTCCCAATCACCAAAATCTCGATCTGGCGGATGCGCTCTTTCGTGACGCCCAGTTCTTCGCCCACCTGCTTGAGCGTCATGGGCGGGTAGTTGCGGTCCAGGCCGAAGCGGCGGATGATGATCAACTGTTCCCGCGGCGTCAGGCACTTCAGAATGGCCGCCACCCGTTTTTGCTGGCGCGTTTGCGAGCGTTCAAACTCGATCGGGTCGTAAACCTCCTCCTCGCGCTCCACGTTCGCTTCGTTCTCGAGCGGCGTGAATTTGCGCTGGTACCACTGCTCCTCCGTGGCCGCCCGCGTGTAGTTCTTCATGATCGCCCAGCTCGCGTACGTGCTGAACCGGTTTTTTCGGGCGTAGTCGAATTTTTCCACCGCCCGGATCAGCGACATGTTGCCGTCAGAAATCAGGTCGAACAGATTGTTCGCGCTTCCGGCATGGCGCTTCGCGATGGAAACCACCAGGCGCAGATTGGCTGTGACGAGCTGGTTTTTCACGTCGTTCGAGGCGGCAAAATCGTTTTCGATCTGCTCCATCAAATGTCGCACCGGGCGCTTGGGGTCGAGCTGGAGCCGCGCCTGAAACGCCCGCATTTTCAGGTAGTTCATCTTCCGGAAAAGATGCTGCTCCTGCGCGAACGTTAAGAGCGGGACCTCGTAGAGGCTCGCCAGGTACGACGGCAGATCGCCTGGAAGCCGCGGTTTGCGGGCCGCTTTGGCCGATTTTGGCATTTCGCCCAGAACCACGCGCTCCTCGTTGGAGCCGGGTTTCAGCGTCTCGATTTCGGGGCACGTCATAAAATTCAGGTCCAGGGCAAGAATTTCCTCCGCCCGGGTTTCCGCCACGACGCGGTAAATCGTCGTTTTGGTTCGGGTGTAGCGGTCGCACAGAACGTCCAGCTTCATCCCGGCGCGGAAATCGGCGAGAAGCTGGTGCCGCTCGGCATCGGTGAGCGTCCGGTCGTAACGCGGAAAAATCGCCTCTTTGGGTTCCTGCGTGTCGTGCTTTTTCAGCGTGTAGCGGATCGTTTCGGTGCTCCGCCCGGTGCGTTCGGCCAGAAGTCGGATCGTCTCAGTGAGCGTGCGTCCCACCGCCGCCATTTGCGCCGCGCGGGTCAGGATCTCCGCCCGTTCCGCGTCGGTCATTTGGGAAAACTTCCGGCCCTTTTCGACCCGTTTGGGCTGAGCGGCGGCGAACGCCTCCAGACGGTCCGCCCGGATGACGACCCGGTGCCGGCTTTTGATCAGCCGCGTTTCGCTCTCCAGACCGAGCTTTCGCCAGCGCGTGATGGTTTTCGTGGAAACGTTAAATCGTTCCGCCGCCTCTGCAAGAGTGAGAAATTCTTCGTCGTGGCGTTCCAGCCAAAGTGTTTCAGATGAGAAGTCAAGCATTGGTTTCCTCTTTGGGTTTTTGGTAAATTCTCCTTCCGATTCTATTATGCACGACAAAGCTAGAGAAAGTGGGCGGTTTGAGAAAAATGAGAAAAATATTTTAGGTGAAAATGGCGTTAAATTTGATTCAGAATAAGAAGAGGTTCAATCATTCATGAAGGAAGGCCGGGTGAAACCTTTTTGTGGTTTTCTTCCCGGCCTCTTTTAAAAACTGGAGGGTTAATGCTCGGATCTGTGTTTCAGTTTTTGCGCTTCACGACGGAGCAGATTCCCAAAAGCCCAAGAGCCAGCAACGCCCACGCGGCGGGTTCCGGCACGGCGTTCGGATCCGGAACGTCCGCGAAGAAGACCAGATTATCCAGCGCGGCATAAACCGGGAAGTTGAACCCCCAAGCGCCTTCGTCGGAACCGTCAAAGTAGAAGAGCAGGGATTTCACGCCCTCGAAGTCGCCAAAGTCGGCCAAAATCGGGTTTCCGAGGTAATCGTCCGTCTGGCCGCTCTCGACGTTCTGCTTCAGTGCCTGGTAGTCGGCGTTGCTCTCATCCACGCCGTAATAGGCCGCATCGTAAACCTTCGTCGCAACGTCTGCGAAGTCAGCCGTCTGCCAGTCGGTCACGATGGAATTGCCTTTCAGGTAGTCGGCCAGCATGAGGACCTGGTTCCCGGTCAGCTTTCCTTCCGCGTCGATCCCCTGCACGATGACCGCCTGCCAGTTGCCGTCGGAGGCTTTCGCGGAAAAGGAATCGCCGAAGGTCACAATATTCAGGGCGCCGAGCGCGTTCGTGTAGCTCAGGGCCTGAATATCGACCGGCATTTCGAAAGTAATGGTTCCGCCGGCGACTCCACGGTAGGAAGAACCGAAGAGGATCGCGTAGGAGTCAGAGGAATTCGCGCCGGAAACCGTGACGCCATAGCCATCGTTGGGGTAGTTCGTCGTGCCGGCGACGGCCGCGTACTGGTTGCCGGAGTAAACGTAATTTCCGTTGGACTCAATATTGCCGGTGGTGCCAGTCACCGTCCGCGGTGCCGAAGTGTTTTCCTCGGAAATATTGGAAATGGTAAAACCGCCGTTCCAGGCCCAGTACGGGTAGTACGGATCGTAGTAAATGCCCCAGTCGGCCCAGTCGGAGCCAAGGGTGATCTTTCCGGCGGGCGTCTGGAATGCCATCGGGTAAGTGTAGGCGTACTCTTCTTCGTCGATGTCCGCTGGAACGGAGCCCTGGTAGTAAGTATTCGTCCCGGGGACGTAATTTTCAAAACCCAACGTAAAAACCGCAGCATAAACCGAGGTGGAACCGGCGATTACGGCCACCGCGAGAAACAGGAAAAACAGGAATTTTTTCATTAGTCAGTCCTTTCAATTTATTCGGGGGTGGTCGTCTCAGGCCATCCTTTTCATTCTAATCAATTCTAATCGTCAAACTGGAAAATGTCGCCGTAATTGCGGGTGATCATCGCACCGAGCGTTTCCGTGTCCATCCCTTTTTTGAGGAAATGAACCGAGCCGTCGCCGAATGCCGCGTGCGCTCCGCCGGGGTGCAGACTGTAAATTTCATTATCGTCTGCCGGGGCGCAGTTCACGCCGTAGGCCACCTCGAACACGTTGTTCGCCGAGATCCACGCGCGGTCTCCGTAGGCGTATTCGTCACTGCCGCGGGAGTCTTCCGAAACGAAAAGCGTGTTGGACATTCCGTCGCGGATCTCGCCGATTTTCAAAGGTTTGAACGTTTCACTGGTCGAAGTTCCGAATCGGCTCTTGGTCGTTTTCGTTCCCGTGAAAATCATCGCGCCGTTATTGTCACCGGCTTTGGCCTTTTCAGGGAGCGTCGTTCCGCAGACCGCGCCGTAGTGCGACTGGCCCATCCCGTTGACGACGGCTTCGGCGCTCGCCAGTTCGGGGCAGAGGTACGTGCTGATCACCTGCTTCGCGGCCTCGGCATTTTGCGACGCGTTGTAGGCGTAATTCTGGTCGATCATCTGGTACAGAGCGCCCTGTTCGATGTACGGCAAAATGTACATCGACCAGGCGAAATTCTTACCGCCGGTGATCATGTACTGGTACTCGTAACCGCCCGGAGGGAGCGTGTCGCGATTGGCCGTCGCGTAAAGCGAGACCCCCAGCCCACACTGCTTCAAGTTGTTCGAGCAGACCATTCGACGCGCACTTTCACGTGCCATCTGGACCGCCGGTAAAAGCAGCCCGACCAGCATGCCGATGATCGCAATCACAACGAGCAGCTCAACGAGTGTAAACGCAGCACGTCTGAGCATTTTTCGCTCCTGATTCAGAATTTACAGTGGGGTCAGGAAGGGGTTCGCGATTGTTTAGGCCGTCCATTTCGGCTTCTTCGCGGCAGGAATATATACAATTTCCCCCTTCCGAAGGCAAAATTTTAACGACCAGGTACGAAAAAATTCCTGAACCAATGCAAACTTACGTCAAATACGCCGTCAGCCCGCAGCGTAATTTAACCTCGTGCAGCGGTAGGTCTCCTGACTCGCGAAAAGAAAAATCAAAACCTTCTCACCAGCCCCCTAAAGGACCGGCAATGGTAAAGCAAAAGAGTGCTTCAGACCTGATTTTTCCATTGTGCCGAGCCGTTTCTTTCTGCGATGAAAAGCAAATCGAAACGAAACGCGCACTTTCGCTTACAGTGGCGGCGACCGTTCCGGCTTCAAACCGGATTCCCTGGCTCCGCTGCAACAAAAAAAAGACCGTCTGAGGAAAATCCGCAGCACGGTCAAATTACCGGAGGTGGGAGTCGAACCCACATGCTATCGCTAGCAACGGATTTTGAGTCCGTCGTGTCTGCCATTCCACCACTCCGGCGCAGACTTTCATCTGATTTTGTATTTTACCACATTTGCCATTTTTTACAAGGGGGGGAGGAAAAAATGGCAAACTTCCAAATTTGTTCGTTAATCCTGGCGTCCCTGTTTCAAAGGCTCGCGACTCTTTCCTTCTGGTCAGGACTCAGGAAGCTCGAATCCACTCTGCGGTAAAGCTTTTTCGCATGTTCCTTCACGAGGAAAACCTGACGCTGGTTTTTCAAAAGACTCGCAATGTCCCACCAGTAATCCGCGACTTTCAGAGTCGTAGCCGGTGTGTTCAGGCTTTCGTCCTGAGCGAGTTGCATTTCCGAAATGGCCGCGCGGCGAATCACCGTGTACTGACTCTTGGCCAAATACGGGATGGATTCCTCGATTTCCCCCGTGTCCTGCCAGAGCCACATCGCGTACTGCGTATTCAGCTCGGGATCGTCGGGATTTTCCTGGAGCCGTTCCAGCACTTTCCTGGAACTGTTGTACAGGGTCTGGTAGTTCTGGATCGCGCTGCGCCGCTGAGTTACGGCCTCGTCCAGCAAGTCCGCCAAATCCCGTTTTTCGCTGAATTTCTTCATCGTGTCGCAAAGCAAATACGCTTCGTCGAAATGCTTCTCCCAGCCCAAATCCGTCATGACTTTCAGCGTGTATTCTGCGAATTTCCTGACGTCTTCCGGCTCCAATGCTCCTTCCACTTCGCACAGTTTCTGAAGGATTTCATGAATGGTCTGGTACTGAAGCAGCGTATACGCCTCCGCCGCGTCCGGTTTGGAAAAATCCAGATTGGAACGGACGTTTTCCAAAAGTTCGATCACGGACGTCAGTGAGAAAACCGACTCCTGAACGGTGGAAGCCACTTGCGGTAAGGTTGGCGCAGGTGTTTCTGCAGGAATTTCTGACCCGATTTCCGATTCCTGATCGTTTTTATTGCCGCTCTGCTTTTTCGAATTCTCCGAAGAACCATCGCTCAAGGCCACGGTTTTGTTATACAAAGGTGAGCGGCGATTGACTTTTGCAACCTCCTGACGGTTTGGAGCGGGAATTTTTTCAGAAAGAATTTGCGAAAATTCTTCCATTTCCGACTGTGGGCTCTGGTTTTTGGCGATCGCGCTTGAGTCAGGACGCTCTGTATTTTGTGCTTCCGCGTTCGGCTCTGAAGTTTCCAAAGGAGCATCAGCCAAAGCGGATTCCGTTTTATGAGCCGCTTTATTCGCGGCGACCGTGTAGCCATTCGGCTGATAGTCCTGCGCGATGGAAGGACGGTAAACCACGTAGTCGAGCTGGGAAGCAAACGGCAGAGCCTTATGGGCTTGCGATTCTTCGCGGAAAACGATGGAACCGTCTGGATTGCGTTCGGCGGAAAGCGCCAGGACGGCCACCACGCCAAAACCAAGGAGGAAACTAAAGGCGATCAGACTCATTTGACGCAATCGAGTGAGGAACGACGGGCGCTCGTAGCCTTTCCAGACCCGCTCCCCGGTATTCTCGGAAAGCTGCATGTCGTAAGCGTGTTTCTGATTCGGATCGATGAAAACCTTATGCGCTTCCAGCACCCGGCTCATGATGGCGGTATAAGCCTCCGGGTTCGTCATTCCATTAACGCTCTGAAGACGGTCGAGAGTACTCTGAAACGCGGTCTCAATTTTCTGCACGTCGGGTTCCATGTTCCGTACTCCCAGAATTTGATAGAAATTCGGGACTTCTTCCGGAGCAAGGTCAAGCTGGAGCCAATCGTGATAAAATTTTGAGTAGTCCATGGTTTTTATGTTTTAAAAAATGAAAATAATTCCCGGAAATGGGGATTCCTGATTTTACTGCCAGATGTTCTGCTCCGGGATCGTTTCATCTGCCGGAATCAAAAGTTTCACTCCTGCTGGTACCAGGTCCATTTCCTTTATTTTGTCGGCATTCAAACGGTAAATTTTCGGCCAAAGGGATGCATCGCCCAAAAGCCGTTCCGCAATCAGCGAAAGCGTGTCGCCTTCCATTGCGCAGTAGTATTGAACTCCCCGAGTTTGATCGGAATTCTGCGAATCTGGAACCTGAACCACCTGCAGCGGCTGCGGGCAGAGCGTCGGGTAGCAGCTCCGAAGGAAATTCACGTCCGGGATCTGAAGGACCGTTCCTTCCTTCAGGTTGCTCGGGTCGGGTACGACGTCAATATTGTATCGGGAAAGCGCTTTTTCGTAAGCTGGCGTCTGGTAAAATTTCTCGGAAATCTTCCAGAAACTGTCGTCTTTCAACGTGGTGTAGTTTGTGTATTTTACGTCTTTTTGTCCTTTTGATGCCCCGGGCGGAGTTAAATCGTTTCCGCTTCCCAGGTCCGAATCAAACGTGGAAGCCTGAGCCGGGGAAACATCACCCAAACCGTCGAGCTGACCAAAATCACCCAAACCATCCGTTTTGGAGGTTTTTTCTTTCTTCTTCGTGCCGCTGTTTTCGTCAAGGTCCAAATTGAACCCCGGGTCTTCCGATTTGGACTCTTTGGTTGGGGAAAGCTCCGCCAAAGGATCGGAAGGAAGGTCCAGAGCGGCCGTTGAGTCTTCGTTTGCCGCGGGTTTTTCGGTAGTTTCCGGCGTGTTCCAGGAATCAATATTGGAACCGGGGGTTACACCGTCTGGAGTCCCCATTTCTTCCGGAAGCTGATTCTGATCTTCGGAACGTGAAAGCGTCGGCGAAACGGAAGCCGAGCCGGGAGTAACCGACTCCGGAAGGTCCAAAAGGGAAGGAGACGATTCGCTGGAGGAATCCTTTTCTCCCGTTTCCTGCAAGGCCGTCTCGTTGAGCGACGGCGTTTCTTCCTGCAGGGTGGTATTTCCTGAATCATTGGCTTCTGACGGAGCCGTCTCCGGGGTGGAGTCCGTCAGGGAAGCAAGGTCCGAAAGATCGCCTGGTTCAGGCGCTTTCTCCGACGTATTCCCGGAAGCGTCGAGTTCTGACAAAGACCCCAACTCCGCAAGCGGATCTTCGGATTTTTCTTCCTTTTCCTGAGTTTTGGCTGGGTCCTTTTCCTCCGCGGGTTGGGTTCCACTTTCATCCACGAGGGAATTCAGAGAATCCAAAGGATCCGTGCTTTTCAGATCCTCCGAGTCGGAATTCACGACGTCGCCGACCGTCAAATCGGCCGCGAGATCGTCAACTGTGGGGATCTCATTTTCGGGTTTTCCGGTTTTGTCCTCTTTTTTCGACTTTTTATTGTCGTTTTTCTTCTCCGGTTTTTTCTCCGCTTTGGAGTTCGTATCGGATGCCGGAATCAAATCATTCGCAGGCTCATCAATCAGGCCAGGAAGACCCAAATCGGAATCCAGCGCAGGCGGAGCGTCTGCTTTTTCCGCTTCCCTGGAATTGGAGTTGGAAACCGCCGTTATGCCCGGGAGGGAAAAATCGTCATTTTGCGAAGTTTCCGCTGAGATTTCGGTTTGCTCGGTCGTTTCGGTGTTCTGTGCCACGGGTTTGCCCGGTTTACCGGAACGGTTCACGAGGAACAGGATCCCGGCGGTTATGAAGAGCACCACGATGCTCATCGTGAGGGAACCGATGATCAGGTACGTCCTGCGGCGTTTGCGGAGCAGGGTTTCAGCCGTTGGCTTCGAGTCTTTGGAAGCCCTGGATTCTCCGGAGGAATTCTGGGACTCGTTTTTTTGACGGGTCGCTGTTACTGCATCCGTGAGGGGTTCCGTCTTTTTTTTCAGGAAGGAGAACGTCCTCGTGGTGACTCCGGGTTTCTTCTGGGCTTCGTCCTTGCCGGGTTTTGCGGTCTTGTTCTCTTCTCCCTTCGGTTTGGGCTTGCGCTTGAAGGCGGCACCGATTTTCTGGAAGGAAGAGGAGAAAAAGGATTTCACCTTTCCGAAGAAAACCAGGACGGGGTTGGGCCCTTTCGGCTTCTTTTCTTTTTTTTCCTTCGAGGAATCTGCGGAGGTTTTTTCCGTTCTTTCACTTTTCTTCGTGGAGGTCGAACTGCCGCCGAGTTTACTCAGCGACTGATCCATTTTGGCCTTGATGAAATCCCACGATTCCCGTTCCTCGGAGGCAAGGGATTTGGACTTTTTTTCGGCTGGAGGCATAGTTTCCTTACTGCGCGAATCCTTTTGTGAATTCTCGACATCAACAAATTCAGCGCTGTCGATTTCATCCTGGTAGCTGTACTGGTAATCCTCGTCATTACCACCGGCATAGTCGAACATGTCGTCGTATCTGCCGCGGCCGCTGCCACGATTCCGGTTCTTTTTCCCCACCGAATTACTCCTCTGTGAATTACTCCTCAACGATTTCAGCGATGCGCAGTTTTGCGCTGCGTGAGCGAGGATTTCGTGCAATTTCCTCCGTATCAGCTAATATCGGTTTTTTATTCACAGTTCGATAGCACTTTTTTTCTCGAAAAGCGTCTTTAACCAGGCGATCTTCAAGCGAGTGAAAGCTCAAAATCGCGACTTTTCCGCCGGGCTTGACGCAATAGGGAATTTCTCGCAAAATTTTTTCCAGCGCCTGCAGTTCCCCGTTGACCGCGATCCTTAGCGCCTGAAACGTGCGGGTCGCGCGGTCGATCGTTTCCCGGGGGGAGTGCGGTACGCAGCGGCGGACGATCTCTGCCAGTTCGCTGGCCGTCCGGATGGGGTGGTCACGACGAATCTCGCAGATCTTCCTCGCGATCCGGCGGCTGAAACGCTCCTCGCCGTACTCGAAAATCAGGTCGGCCAGGTTCGCTTCTTTCATCGTGTTGACGAGGTGGTGCGCCGGTTTTCCTTCGTCCGGATTAAAACGCAAATCCAGGGGACCGTCGGAGTTGAAACTGAACCCGCGTTCCTGGTCAGCGAGCTGATCACTCGAAAGGCCCAGGTCGAGCATCATGCCATCGACTTTCCCGCATTTGATTTCATCCAGAACCTCCTGCAGCTCGCTGAAATTGCTATGCGCGAGGATGATCGGCAGGCCGTGAAGGGCTTTTTCCGCCCGTTCAATGGCTCCGGGATCCCGATCAAGGGAAATGACCAGTCCGTCCTTTCCTACGCGTTCCGCCAAAGCCCGCGTATGCCCGCCGCCGCCAAGGGTTCCGTCCACGATGATTTGGCCCGGCTGCGGGTCGAGAGCCTCCAGTATTTCACGAAGCATTACCGGAACGTGAACTGTATGGGGCTGAGGGGAAAAGGATTCAGGTTCTTCGGGCATGACGAGGCGCTGAGGACTGGTTTGAAGTGTTCGAAAGGACGAATCGAACACTCTGTGCCGGAAATTTTTTGCTAATTGATTTAATCGATATTTTCGGAAAAATCATTTTATTTTCATTCTACCATAAAATCATCTTTTTGTCCAGAGGATTCAGAAAAAATTTCTTGAAAAAAACGTCAAGAAGAGAAACGGGGAAAAATGGCCAAAAGGGGGGGTAAATTCGGAAGAGAGACTTTTCCATAAAAAAAGCCTCCATGGAAAGGAGGCCTTTTTCAATGCGTTGAAAATTAACGGGCGAGGAACTCGACCACGAGGTCGATTTCGATCGGCAGGCAGAAGTCCGCAGCCATCGGCATCGAGGTGACGGTAATGGCGAGGTTTTCTTCGTCAACGGTCAGCCACGAAGAGGCGGAGACGGTTTTCATTTCCTCGAAGATCGCCTTGTACATTTCCTGGAGTTTTTCGCTCTTCTTCACGGTGATCACGTCACCGGGACGAACGGAGAAAGAAGCGGCGGTCGTCGGAACGCCATTGACGAGGAAGTGACGGTGAGCCACGCCCTGGCGAGCCTGCGGACGGGTCTTGGCCAGACCGGCGCAGCGGATCACGTTGTCGAGGCGGCGCTCGCAGAGGACCTTCAGGTTTTCACCGGTGTTGCCCTGCTGACGCTTGGCAATTGCGTAAAGTTTACGAAGCTGACGCTCACTGATCCCGTAGGCGTACTTGATCTTCTGTTTCTCGGCAAGAGACTGGCCGTACACGGATTTACGGCCGCGGGGACGAGCCATACCAGGAGCGAACGGGCGGCGTTTCGTCGCGCGCAGCGCACCAGCGCTTTCAAAAATCCCAAGAATGTCGCCTTTGGTTTCGTCATTGCTTTTCACCGCGAAACGACGGTTAATACGCGCTTTTGGTCCAACATAGTGAGCCATTTGAGGTTCCTTTCGTAAACTGTAAAGTGTGAGTTTGAGCTGCTTTTTTGTGTTACCCTCTTGCCGTGACGTGGCAAAAGTGGAGAAACCACCGAGGTTTCCAAAAATGCCGGTAATACAAAGCAGAACACGTATTATAGCACAGACGAAAGTTTTGTCAAGGGGGGCGCCGAAAAAAGGCGTTTACGGAAGACCTCGGTGTTTCCGCCAGAACCACTCGAAGCATAAAAGGCTCAAAATGACGGCGAGCCACCACCAGCGGTCCCAAAGCGGGAGTTCCAGTTTCCGCTCGATTTTCAGTTCTTCCCGGCTCGCGGCCAGACGGTCCCAGAGTTTTCCCAGATCGGCCGGCTCGATGCGTTCCCCGCCGGTCATCTGGGCCAGCGCGGTCAGAAGTTCCGGCTCCGCCTGCGCGTGATCCAGTTCCAGATCGTGACGGTAAACCTGGAATCTGCACCGGCTTTCCCCGAGTTTTTGCCCCTGATGCGTCACCGCCGCCGAAAGCATGTAGTCGCCCTCCGGAAGATTTTCGGGGATCTGCCCCTTCATCAGACTATTCTCCGGGGTGAGCGGAATCGTTTGCCGTTTTCCTTCCGGCCATTCCAGTATGGCGGTCCAATTTTCCTCTGGCGTATTCGTCTCGGGCGGCTGTGGGGTCACGCCGTTTGAAAGACGCGCGGAGACTTGAAAATCGATTTTCTGTTCCTGCGGAAAACGCCTCTGCGGGAGGATCAGCGAAACGGTCCCGTCAAGCGTTGCATCGCGATTGGCGAGCCAGAAAATGAGCTGGCGCCAGAACCGTTTGTGGGCCTCGCCGTAGCCGCCGAGCTGCCACCGCCACGTACTATCGACCGCCAGCGTCATGACTCGCCCCCGGCCGGACGTCTGCTCGATCAGCAGCGGGATCTCCTGGTTTTCCGGCGTGAAATCGGACGCCAAAACCTTCGCGCCGGGCTTTACTTCAACAAACCGGTTTGCACCATCCAAGGGCGGGAGTTTCGCCCAAATCTGGTCGGAACGGGAGCTTTGCGAGTCGAGCGCCAGCGCCGTGTGATGCCGCCCCGCCGGATTAAGATGGAACCGGACGGGAAGGTTCCAGTGCGCCTGAGCCAATGCCGTGGGTTCCTTCGAGTCCTTCGACGAATCCAAAACCACCGGCAAAAGACCCGCCAGAGGCGAGTTCGCAAATCCGCCGGGGCCGTAGTTTCGCAGGCCGCCGAGGGTCAAAAGGCCGGTTCCGTCGTGGACCTTTTGGGCGAGCAGTTCCAAATCATTGGGCCGAAAATTGGCCGCGCTTACGTCGCCGAGGATCACCACCGCGTACTCTTCGTTCAGAAGTTCAGAAAGGTTTGGCGCTTTGGCGGAAATACCTCCTTCGGGAGTACTGGAAATTTTCGGGTCGTTCAATCGCACCAGGTCGAGCTGGATCTCGCTGGCAGAATCCAGAGCGCGGCGCAGGAACCCGGTCTCGGGGCGAAACGCTCCTTCCAGGTAGAGCACGCGCAGGCCCGTTTTGGAGACCGTCACGAAGGCGTCGAGCTGATTATTAAGGATGGACGCTTCGCCGGCCTGAGGCGGAACGCGGAGCGTGACTTTCACCTCGCCCGGCTCTTTCGGGGTCCAGGAAAGGAGGACCGGAACGGTTTCTCCGGGAGCTTCGGCCTGAATGGTCGTTTCGGCCGCGATCTCCATCGAGCCCGTGGGAGTTTCGACGAGAAGTTCCACCGGAACGGGCGTTTTCGCGAGGCCGTCGAGGCGGATCCGGCCCGTGACGGCGACTTCCGTGTTCACGAAAACGCGCTGATCGACCAGAAAATCCTCCAGCACCGCGTCGGGGGCCTGGTCTTCCTGGCGGTCCGATCCGAACGGCACGACGAAAAGAGGGATCCCGAGGCGGCTCATGCGGCTGGCGGCCGTTTGCGGGAGTGCATCCCGAGGCGGAAGGGCACGCTGCGCGCCGTCACTCAGAAGTACGACCCCAAGGACTTTTTTCCCGGAGGTTTTGCGCAGAACCTCCAAAAGCGCCGCGCCGAGGGCCGTTTCGTCGCCGGTCGGGTCTTTCGAAAACCCGATCTTCCCGTCCGGTTTTAACTTCATGGAATGGAGCGTCCGGTCGAACGCGAAAACCTCCGTTTCGACGTTTTGACTCATCCGGGCGAGTTCCGGCGCGCTTTGCGTCAGGGCGTTTTTTTGCGCTTCGAAGCGGGATTTTTTCTCCGGGCAGTCGGCGACTTCCATGCTGCGGGAGGAGTCCGCGAGGATCAGAACGCTTCCCGGGTACGTCTCGGTTTCCGTCTGCGTGGAGGATGGGCGGGCGAGGACCCAGAGGAGTAGAAGAAGCAAAACCCAGCGCGGAAGAACCAGAAGCCACGATTTTCGCCGGTTTTGAGGTAAAACACTCCACCACGCGAGGATCCCCAGGACGAGGATCAGCGAGACGAGCAGCGGCAGGGAGTGGAAAATCGGGTGGTACATGACGGAACGGGAAAATTTGTCCGCGCGTTAATTGCAAACGAAACGTTGGTTTCGGCGAAACGTCCAAGACGAGAAAAGACGGCTGAAGGAACGACCGGAGGAAATGAACGCGAGCCGGCAAACGACCCGCGTTTTGGATTGGTCCGTTTCTGATTTATGGCGCGATGGTTTTGTGAAAGGGGGCGATTTTATTATTTCTGGCTCCCCTTCAGCGCTCCTGCAATGGGAAGGCTTAAGGCGATGTGTTCGAGGAGCAAAACGCCCAACAGACCCGCGAGCAGGGCGCACAAAACGTAAATCTGATCTTGCGTTGAAAAAGCACTCATTCCGAGGCGCTCGAATTTCATGTGGCCATCCAGCGTGGTCGTCATCTTCTGGAACGGCCAGAGGCACGTAATGGATCCGAGCATGAAGCCGGTCAAAAGGGAAAGCATGATGCCGTGGTATTTTTTCAGCAGGAACTTGAGCAGACGGGAAAAAGCCAGGAGTCCCAGAACGCAGCCGATTCCGAAAACGCAAAGGGTCAGAAAATCGCCGGGCGTCGTTTTCAGGTGCACGAGGTCTTTCACTCGGGAGATGATTTGCGCGTACTCGCCCAGGATCAGCAGAATGTACGAGCCGCTGATTCCCGGGAGGATCATGGCGCAAATCGCCACCAGACCGCAGACGAAAATGTACAGGAGATTGGAATCCTGCCCGATCATGGGGTTCATCGTCGTGACGAAATAAGCTGCGAAAGTTCCCAAAGCCATCGCGATGCCGCAGGCGAAAGTTTTCTTTTGGATCCGGTTGAACAAAATGAGGACCGATGCGAGGATCATTCCCATGAAGGCCGCGAAAGTGACGGGGAGGTGGTTTTTCAAAAGATGGTGCATCACCACCGAGGACCCGCCCAGACCGACGATGATCCCGAAAAGAAGCGTTCCAAGAAAACCAAGATCAGCGTGTTTAAATGCCGCCTTGATTTTTTTGCCGAAGAGAAGCGAAAGGAACTCCGCGTCGAAACTGCTGATCGCGCTCACCAGACGCTCGTAAATGCCGACGATCATCGCGATCGTGCCGCCCGAAACGCCTGGAATCGAGTCCGCGATGCCCATTAAAGCACCGCGGAGGAAAATAAAAAAGGATGAAAGCATTTCTTTTTAATGATGGATTTTAGCGTTTTTTCCCGCAGCACTTTTTGTACTTCTTGCCACTGCCGCAGGGGCACGGATCGTTCGGGCCGATTTTCGGACCGACGTTGCGGATCGTAGCGACTTTCTGATTCATGGAAGCGTCGATCGCGGCCTTCTGCTGACGGCCGATCTCGCTGTTCGCGGTGGAATTCTGCATCGCCGTTTTGACCGAAGAAGTGGCTGAAGTGGCTTCCGCGTGGTGGGCCGTCTGCTGGGTCCAGGTCGAACCGACGAAACGCTCGTCCAGCTGTTCCATGCGGAAGACGAGGTCCGTGACTCGCTCGCCGACGGATTTCCACATCGCGTCGAAAGTCTTCATTCCTTCGCGCTTGTACTCGACTTTCGGGTCCACTTGCGCGTAACCACGCAGGCCGACGCTGCTCTTCAGGTGGTCCATCGTCAGCAAATGCTCTTTCCAGGCGGCGTCGAGGATCGAAAGGACCAGCGCGCGTTCCATTTTACGCATTTCGGGGCGGTAGCGGTCGTCGATCGATTCCATCATCTTCATGCGGAACTGGTCGGCCGTGCGGCCTTTCAGCTCGTCCGTGTGAACTTCCACGTTCCAGCGGTCCATGACTTCTTTGGAGAGGGCTGCCAGATCCTCGTCCGTGACGCGGAACTCGCGGTTCGTCTCGTGCTTCGTGACGAAATCTTCGACCCATTTTTTGACCTCAGTCACGACGGAGTGTTCCGCCAAAGCGTTTTTGCGGCTGAAATCAACGAGCATTTTGTGGAAATCGGCGTGTGTTATGTGCTTCAGGTCTTCGAAGTTGATTTCCGCGTTGAAGCGGTCCTTCACCCACTGCTCGATTCCAGCCTGGTCGTAGAGCCTGTAACCCTGCGCGTCCACACGGGAGAAATGGTACTCGCCGGCCAGGACCGGGAACTCGATTTCTTTTTCGAAGTAGGCGTCGCTGATGATGCTGAAGAGCTCTTCCTGCAGTCTTTCGGAGGATTTTCCTTCCAGATTTTCCGGCGGAACGGTAATCCCGAATTTGCCGCGCAGCCAGGCCGAGCACGCTTTCAGGGCGTAGCCTTTTTCCAGCGCGTAGGCACCGTCGGAAAGGTCCGTCTTCTGAATGAACGGAATGACTCTTTCGACCAGGAACGTGTCCAGCTCCTCACGAGGAACCGACTTCAGATCCCGCTCGCGGAGGTTCAGGTTCCAGCGCGTATTGATCGCTTTGGCCATCGCTTCCCAGTTCCACTCGTCCTCTTCGACGTCCATCGAAACGTTTTCTTCGAGGAGGTCCAGAATCGTCGCTTCGGCCATTCCGACGGCCTCGTTGATCGCTTCTTTGGAGGCTTCCTCAAAGTTCATGTTGCGGTAGTGGCGCGGGGTCAGTTCGGTCGCGAGCTGATTTCCGGCCCAGTTGCAGAACGTTTCCACGCCGTAGTTCGGGTCGAGGTACGTCGCGAGGTGGTTGGCGAGCTGCTGCTTCACCATGTCGAAAATGAGGTCGCGGCAGTTCACGCCTTCCAGAATGTTCTGGCGGTAGCGGTACGTGCGTTTACGCTGCTCGTCCATCACTTCGTCGTACTCGAGCAGGCTTTTACGAATTTCGAAGTTTCGCTCTTCGACTTTCTTCTGCGCCCCTTCCACCCGGCGGGTGACCATCGGGCTTTCGATCGCCTGACCGTCGCTCATTCCGAGCCAGCTCAGCGCGCTTTTCACCCAGTCACCGGCGAAAATACGCATCAGGTCGTCTTCCAGCGAGAGGTAAAACCGGCTTGACCCCGGGTCGCCCTGACGGCCGCAGCGGCCGCGGAGCTGAAGGTCGATTCGGCGGGCTTCGTGGCGCTCGGTTCCGATCACGTACAGACCGCCCAGCTCACGCACTTCCTGACCTTCCTCTTTCATGTGCTCTTCCTGCTCGATTTTCGAGGTCAGAGCGTCCCACTCCTCACGCGGGACTTCGAGTCGGGTCGGGTATTTGTTCTGGAGGATGCTCCACGCCATTGCGTCGGGGTTTCCGCCCAGGATGATGTCCGTACCACGGCCGGCCATGTTCGTGGCGATCGTCACCATGCCCTTGCGCCCGGCCTGAGCGATGACTTCCGCTTCCTGCTTGTGGTTTTTCGCGTTTAAAACGTTATGCTTGACGCCCATCCGGTCGAGCATCGCGGAGATCTGCTCACTGCGCTCAATCGAGGTCGTACCGACGAGGATCGGACGGCCGGCGCGGTGGATGCTGTAAATGCGGCTGCGCGGAACTTTTTCGACCTTCTTCGTTCGGTCGCCGCGGAAGACGAAACCGATGTATTCCGGCGTCTCTTCCACGATGTGTCCGCACCAGTCCCGATTGTCTTTGTCGGTCAGTTCCAGAACGTCCCAGCTGTGGACCTTCTCGATCTCTTCGGCGACCGCGTTGTATTTTTCGCGCTCGGTCATGTAAATGAGGTCCGGGAAATTGATGCGCTGGAGTTTTTTGTTCGGCGGAATGGCGATCACGTCCAGATTGTAGATCTTCCAGAACTCGTTCGCTTCGGTCATGGCCGTACCGGTCATGCCGCAGATTTTCGGGTAGAGCTTGAAGAAGTTCTGGAGCGTGACGGTCGCCAGGGTCTGGTTTTCCTGCTTGATCGTCACGCCTTCTTTTGCCTCGACGGCCTGATGCAGACCGTCCGACCAGTTACGGCCCGGCATGAGTCGGCCGGTGAACTCGTCAACGATCACGATCTCGCCGTCGTTGATGACGTAATTCACGTCCAGCTTGTACAAATGATGCGCCTTCAACGCGTTATCGATCAGGTGCGGCCATTCCATGTTCCCGGCCGTGTAGAAGCACTCGACGCCGGCCAGGTGCTCGGCCGTCCGGATCCCTTCGTCGGTCAGGTTCGTGGAGTGCTCTTTCTCGTTGACCTCGAAATCGACGCCTTTTTTCAGCTGGCGGGCGATGCGGTCGGCTTCGCGGTACTTGCTGATGTCGCCGTGGGCCGGGCCGGAAATGATGAGCGGCGTACGCGCTTCGTCGATCAAAATGTTATCAACTTCGTCGATGATCGCGAAATTCAGCGCACCCTGGGCCTGCTGGAGCTCCTTCGGGTAGCGCCAGTCGTTCTTCGCCGCGGGGCGCATATTGTCGCGCAGGTAGTCGAAACCCAGCTCGTTGTTCGTGCCGTACGTGATGTCGCAGCGGTAGGCTGCCTGGCGCTGGTCGTTCGAAATGTTGGACTGAATGGAACCGACCGTCAGGCCGAGCGACATATAAAGGGGCCCCATCCATTCCATGTCACGGCGGGCGAGGTAGTCGTTGACCGTCACGACGTGGACCCCTTTGCCGGAGAGGGCGTTCAGGTAGGCCGGGAGGGTCGCGACGAGCGTTTTACCTTCACCAGTGATCATTTCGGCGATCGCGCCGCTGTGGAGGACCGCGCCGCCGATGAGCTGGACGTCGTAGTGGCGCATCCCGAGCACACGATGACCCGCCTCACGGCAGACCGCGAACGCTTCGACGAGCAGATCGTCCAGCGTCTCGCCGGCTTCCAGACGCTTCTTGAATTTGAACGTCTGTTCGCGCAGTTCCGCGTCGGTCATGGCGGCGTAACGGGAATCCAGATTATTAATGGCCGCGATTTTGGGCTGCAGTTTTTTCAGGAAGCGGGCGTTGGCTGAACCAAACATGGATGTGATCCCATGCTCGATTTTTTGTCCCACATTATTGAAGAGGTCCTGCGTCAGGTCCCATACACGTTCCCAATTTGGCATTTTATTTTCCTGTAAGTTTATATTATCTCTGCTCAACCTATAGGCTGATAGTACCCTATTTTAATATTATATGGTATAACTATAACAGACTATTTAATTTGGTCAAGAGGAATATGCGGAAAAAAGTGAAAATTTTAAGGAGATTTTAAGAAATATTTGAAGTTTTCGTGGAAAGCCACTTGGCCAAAAACAGGCCGGGCCGTCCCGTGGAATGGAGCGAGACGGTCCACCAGGGGAGTTAAGGCTTCAGTTCCAAAATCAGCTTCGCGCCTGTTTTCAGGTAAAGGTCATCCACCGTAATTTGCGGCTTGTCGTTCAGCTTCTCCGGTTTAAGAATTTCCTGTTTTAAAGCCTCATTCACGCAAAGGTACACCAATTCACTGCAGTACACCTGGTCGTGATTCTGAATGTCGAATTTGCAGTCGAACGGAACGTCCTTGTACGTCCTCGAACAGGCCGCGATCCGATGGCGTTCCTCCCCGGAAAAAGGGAAACGATAGACGGCCAAAAGGGAACACCGCGCGGCAAATTTTTCGAGCGGCTCCCACGCGACGCAGCCTTCACCGGTTGCGTCGTTGGCGGAGGAATGGATCACGAACCACTTCCCGTCTTTTCGGACAAGAATGCCGCAGTGGGAGAAGCGTTTGTCCGTCCGGTTGGAGTCCCTGAAGAGTTGGGACCACACGCCGATCCCCATCCGGCAAATCAAGTCCCCGTCTTCCAGCAGCCTTTCCTTTTCCTCGGGGAATTCGAACGTTTTGTTGAAAAACGGCGACCAGGGATAGGAAGGCGACTGGAAAATCAGGATGAAAAGCAGGAACAGAGCAGGGCGAAGGACGTGAGGCATGGGGAGGTGGTCGTCAGTTACTTGCACCCTGCGACTTTCCACGTTCCGTTTTCATCTTTAAATGTGAAGATGAGCGCAGCGCCTTTTTGTTCTTTGTCCTGGTTAAGCTGGGACAGTGTTATTCGTGTTCCAATATCGACATTTCCGATTTTGCCGGGATAAATTGCGAAGAGCATTGCTTCTTTGTCATTCTCAGCGGTCTCAGAAGGCTCCAGAACCGACGAGAAGAAGACAGTTCCTTCAAAATCAGGTTTGATTGGAAATCCCTTTCTGTTTTCAGGATTTGATTTTGCTTCTTTAATGAGTTCTGCCGATTCCCGACTTGCATATTTTTCAGCTTCGGCATAATTTCCCCGCATAAACGCAGTCCAAAATTTGAGTGCGATCTGGGCGGGTTCGCTGTTCAAGGCGCAAGGACGACTTCCCCATACCGTTTCTTTGGAATCTGTGAAAAATGCTTCTTTATCATCATAGACACCTTTATAATAAGGTTTTATTGCTTCATACAAGTCGGAAAGCGCTGAATTCAAGTCACCAGACGGAAACTTTGCAGAGAACGTGTTGTAATCCGGATGTTTGGAGACGATGGTTTTCTCAGCAATCGTCATAATATGACCAACCGCTATTGTACTCAATTCTTCTTTCAAGTCACTCAATTGATCTTCCAGTTTTACAATTTCTTTAAGTGAATCTACGAACTTCGTGAAGGTCTTGGAAGAAACATCGTCCGGGCACAGATACTTGACGTCGTCAGCCTTCAGATCCGGATTTTCTCTTAAACTGTTTTTCAAGTTGTCCCTGGGTATTTCAGGCAACAAATCCTCGATTGGCTTGCTAACCTGCTGATCCTGATTGCCTGCTTGGATTTCTTCTTTTTGCAAAATCTGGATTTTGTCCCCGATTTCCTTGATTTGGGCTTCCAGTTCTTTGTATCCTTCGGGATAGGCCGGGAAGGTTACGTTCTCGACCGTGATGGTCGGACCGGCGTCCTTCGGAGTTTCCGCTTTCGCATTTGAAGCAGCCCAGGCCAGCAGGGCGAGACAGATCACGCAGTACATGCAGTTTCGTTTCATGTTAAATTTCCTTGTTTTACAGGGTGTTGGGAATAGTTAAAAACTGAATTCTATCGTATTATTAAGGGACAGAAATGTCAAGAGGGGGGGAGTTGTTTTTCTTGGTTTTTGACCTTTTTTTGGAAAATTTCAATCCTCTGGTGTGTCCACAAAAAAAGCCGCAAGGAATTTTCCCGCGGCTTCTTTTTTCAGTAGTTAGTTAGCTCATTTCGCGTTGACGGCCGGGACGACCCAAACGCTCAGCTCGGTCTCGTATTCGGCGGAAATGTGGATCTTCACTTTGTAGAGACCCACTTCACGCAGCGCGCTGGAAAGACGAACCTGGTCTTCCGCCAGCGTGATGTTCTGGGCTTTCAGAGCGTTGACAATTTCCGGAGCGCCGACCGAACCATAGAGGCGGCCTTCGTCGTTGGCGTTAACGCCGATGGAAACGCTGACGTTCTGCAGCTGTTCGTAGAGGGCCTGGGCTTCCGCGCACTTGGCCTTGTGGATCTCGGCCAGAAGAGCCTTGTGCTTCTCGACCATGCGTTTGTGGTGCTCGCTGGCGATCGTGGCAAGTCCCTGCGGAATGAGGTAGTTGTGAGCGTAACCGGGCTTGACTTCAACAACGTCGCCCTGTTTGCCCAAGTTATCGACGGACTGGATGAGCAGAAGCTCAACGCCGCCGTTCGCGCCCTTCGGGAGGCGCTTCATTTTGAAGGAATTACGCTTGATCTTCTTCTGTTTTTTAGTGTTGGGCATTTGATTATCCTTTCTATATTGTATCGCTGGACCTGAATCGAAACCCGGCGGGCCGCGAATCAACGGATAAAATCCGCTTCCAGTGAAAATATTCGCCAACAGGTGAAATTAACGTGCACGCAGCTGAAGGAGCGCATTGCTCATTAGTTCAGCGGCGAGGTGTCCCTGCGACGTACGCAGGTTAGATGGAAGTACTTTCCACCAGCTTTTTTGCAAACGTGTTCAGATGTCCGGGAAAGGACGTTCTGTGCCGCTGCGCAAAAAGCGTTTTTGAAACCGTTCCTAGAACGGGATATCATCCGCGGGAGGCTGAGGGCCAGGCTGCTGCTGGCGCGGCGCGGGGGTGTAGCTGCTGTCGTACGAGCCATAGGCTTCCGATTCGTCGCGTCCGGGACGCGGACCGTTGTTTCCGCCATTGGCACGACCTCCGAGCATCTGCATCCTTTCGCCGACCACGCGGAGCTTGGACCGTTTCTGCCCTTCCTGTTCCCACTGGTCCAGCTTCAGACGGCCCTCAATCAGGACCGGCGCGCCTTTGGTGAGGAACTGACTGCAAGTTTCGGCCTGCTTCGCCCAGAGCGTCACGTCGATGAAAGTCGCTTCTTCGACCCATTCCCCTTCAGGAGTTCTGCGGCGATCGTTGACCGCCAAACCAATTTCGCAGACCGGCATTCCGGACGGCGTGTAGCGCAGATCCGGATCACGGGTCAAATTTCCAATCAGAATGACACGATTGTAACTGGCCATGGCAAATCTCCCTCATAATTTTTGGAGCTGGATGAATGGATGAAATTATTCTTCGTCTTCGTCTTCGTCTTCTTCGTAATCTTCGACGACGTTTTCTTCATCTTCCGTCTCCGGGAGCTGACGATCCTGGAAAACGGCCGGGCCGACTTCCGCGTGCTTGACGAGTTCATCCACAATACGCGGGTCGATTTTGATGAAGAGGTTGCGGATGTTGACGTCGTAAAGACTGAACTGACGGTTCAGTTCCGCCAGGTTCGTGCTTTCAAGACGAAAATACATCAACCAATAAAGACCTTTGCGCTGTCCTTTGATAGGATAGGCAAGGCGGCGTTCCTCCCACTGACGGCTGACGAGGATCTCTCCTCCGGCGTCGGTGACGAGTTTGTTGACCTGAGCGGCCACACCTTCCGGATCACGAGCATAACGCCCGGAATCCAGAATGAACATTCCTTCATAAACGTTGAGTGCCAATGTTCTACTCCTAAAAATAAAAAAACTAACTACTGAATAATGAATAACGAATAACGAATAACGAATAATGAGCGCTTTGCGTAACGTAAACGACAGAATGAGTTCAAACCACGCGTAATTCCGGCCTTCGGCCTCCATTACCGCCTTTCATTATTCGTTATTCGTTATTCATTATTCATTTTTGATTGTATTTCGTCATGGCGCGGTCTGCGCCTTCTTTGGCCCATAGCTCCACGGCATCCGCGGCGGTCTGGACGGCGACGTCGATCAGTTCGCGGTCCTTTTTGTCGAATTTGGAAAGAACGTAATCCGCCAAATCCCAGCTTGCCGGCTTGTCGCCGACGCCGATCCGAAGGCGCGTCACCCGGTCCGTCGAGAGCGCACGAATGCAATCCGCCAGCCCTTTTTGACCCCCGGCAGAACCCTGCGTTCGAATGCGGAGTTTGCCGACCGGGAGGTTCACGTCGTCGCAGATGATCAGGACGTCCGAAATTTCCACTTTGTAAAAGTCCACGAACGGGCGGACGCACTGGCCGCTGAGGTTCATGTAAGTCACAGGTGAAATGAAAACGACGCGTTCGTTCCCGATTTTCCCTTCCATGAACTCGCCCTGAAACTTGGTCTTCGTACGTCCGTCGCCGTGGCGTTTGGCCACTTCCGCCAGCACTTCGTAGCCAATATTGTGGCGTGTGCCGACGTATTTCGAACCGGGATTTCCGAGACCAACGATCAGTTTCATACGGGTTTTCCGCTCTTTTACGTCTTCCAGCAGCTCCGTCGTTCCGCGCTTTGTGGAAAGGATCCGATCAATATCTTCCTTGCGGGGCTGAGCGTCCAGAAACTCACCAGCAAAGACCTCATCGGCCGGATGCGAGTTTCTGGTTTCTTCCTTCCAGACGTCCGACTCGCTGGAAAACACGTGATCCACGCTCATTTCATGAGCACGGCGATCAGCACTTTTGCGAAAGAACCAGCTTTTCAGCAATTTGATCAGGTTCATAATGACCGCCGTTGGGGGAATTGCGTGTTCGAGGCGTGAAATCAGGCTTCTTCCTCTTCAGCCTTCTTGCGGGCGATGACTTCCGGTTCGCCTTCGGCGGGCGCGGCAGCTTCTTCAACCTCTTCCTTCTTCACGACGCAGGAGACGATAACGGCGTCGGCGGCCAGGTCACACGTGACGCCTTCCGGCATTTTGACGTCGGCGACGGTGATGTGCTGGTTCAGGCCAAGGTCGCTGATGTTGACGAACAGCGCGTCCGGAATATTCAGAGCGGAGCATTCAACTTCGGCTTCGTGAATGAGCTGTTCGACCACGCCGCCTTCGCGAAGACCGATCGCGTCGCCCTTGAGGGTGAACGGGACGGTGACGGTGATTTTTTCGTTCGCGTCGATGCGGGCGAAATCAACGTGGAGGACTTTGTTGCCCCAGACGTTCCACTGGACTTCTTTGATGAGAGCTTCGTCAGTGCAGTCGCCCGTGAATTTGACGATCTGGTGACCGTGGCGGAGGATCATGTTGAACGCAGCCGCGTCGAGGACCAGGTTGACCGGATCCTGTTTATGTCCGTAGAGGTTTGCCGGGATCAGGCCAGTCTCACGGAGACGGCGGATCCTGCGCTTTCCAAAAGTGTTACGAACTTTGACTTCCAAAACTTCCAATTCTGCCATTGCAAACCTCGATTCTATTAATACCGTATGCTTTGAATTTCCGCTTCACCGCTATTTTTCGTGTTATTGAAAAAGCTCTTTCCGCAGGACCACCCTGCGCGCAATTTTAAAGTGAACGGTTTCGTATAAACGGCCCGGTCCCGGAAATCCTGGTGTGTCGTGCTGCATCAGGACACGATTTCGGCGGAGACGCAAGGGAGCGTTATTCCCTTTTAAGAAGCCGTATATACACTATGGAAACGATATTATGCCAGAAATCAGAAAAATTTCAAGGGGGGGAGGGAGAAATTTTTAAATTAGGAATTAGGAATGCGTAATTAGGAATTAGAGTGAGGCGAGAGTTAAAATCCTAATTCCTAATTACGCATTCCTAATTCCTAATTAATCATGGTGTTCCCCGCCGGATCTCTTCGTCGCGGTCCCAGTTATCGGAGAGTCCGATGCCGGGTTTGTCCTCTTCACCGGGCATTTTGGGCCACGGCGGTTTCTGCTCGCACGGCTTCCGGGCCGGCATGATCCCCACCGGAGAGTAGTGCTTTCGGCGTGGATTCCGCGAGACTTTGGCCGACAGAATTTTATCGGGCATTTCGCAGCCCGGGACCTCAAAGACGCGCTTTTCCAGTTCCATCTCATCCTCGAGTTCCTCGTTCGGGTCGTACGGCTGGCGCTCGAGGAAGAATGAAACCACGTCCATCCCGCGAATGACCCGGCCGAAGACCGTGTGCTTTCCGTCGTACTCGCGGTTGGGGCGGTAGCAAATGAAGAACTGCGACCCGTTTGTATTCGGGCCCGAGTTGGCCATCGAAACCGTGCCGCGGAAGTGCTTGCGGGAGTTTGGACCGATCTCGTCCGGGATGAAGTAGCCCGGGCCGTCGTCGTGATTATGGCGTTTTTTGAGCGTTCCGTCCAGCTCGGTTTCGGTGCGGATCAGCTCGGACCCGCCCCCCTGGGCCATCTGGCCGTGAATGACGCGGTGGAAGTCCAGATTCGTGTAAAACCCTTTTTCCACGAGGAAGATGAAATTTGCCACGGTGTTCGGCGCTTCGTTTTCGAACAGTTCGATCTCCACCTCGCCGCGGGTCGTGGTCAGGATCACGCGCGGCAAATCGCCGTTCATGTCGTCCCGCTGACGCAGTTCCTGCTCACGCCGCCACTCGGTCTGCCAGTACTCCAGATTTTTGAAGGCGCTTTCATTGTATTCGAACTCGGATTTGCGCCGCCACTGGAGCTGCATGAGCTTCGGGCCGTATTTGGCGGCCGCGTCAAAATCGTTGGAGTAAAGGGACGAGTACGCTGCCGCGTCGATGATCTCGTCCGACGCGAACTCGCTGCTGCTCAGGAGTTTTTTGCAGACGGCGAACGCTTCCTCGTAGAGGTCCAGCCGGCGGTACTCACGCAGTACATTAATTATAAAAGCGTCCAGATCCTTGTTTTCACGCGGGTATTTCAGCAGACAAACGATCGCCTGGTCCATGAGCTGCCGATGGAGTGACTGCGCCTCTTCGCGGAGTTTATTGAACTCGCGCCTGCACTCCTGCCGCCGCTCGTCGGTCGTTTCCACGTCGCGGAACTCGGTCCGCAGATCCATCATTTGCTGAAGGATCGGCTTCCATTCGTCCAGAAGGCGGTCAAAATCCTGCCGTTCCTTGCGCACCGGAGCGGAATCCTGAGCGAAAAGGACCGTGAAAACGAGCGGGATCAAAAGGAAAAGGAAAAAAAGTTTGCGTTTCATGATTTTTATGGGAAGAATGGGAAGGCGGGAGATAAGAAAGGAATGGCGACGGGGATCGTGCCGTTTGGTTTGTTACTTTCGTTTCTCCCAATTCTCATTAAAAAACTTTCTTTACGGTGCAGCCCACGTCGTTCATGGTCTGTACCAGTTTATTATACGTGGCCTCGTCGGGGAAGGTTCCGATGATTGCGCCGCCGCTTCCGGCAAATTTCGCAGAAACGCCAACCGAACGGGCGAGTTCCACCATCTCGATCTGGCCGGAGGCGATTTTGCAGATTTTTCTCCGCAAGTCAAAATTCGCGTTCATTAGCTCTCCCAGCCGCGGCCAGTTTTGGTCCAGAATGGCCGTTTTGGCCAAATCGGTTAATTCGGCGAAGCGTTTCATCGCGGCGTGGACCTCCGGAACGCCGTCATTCCAGCGGTGGCGCAGGTCGTTGTGCAGGATCTCCGTCGGCTCGCTCACCTCAGTTTTGAACGCGATGTAAAGCGGCGGGCGATTGGCCGGGTCAAGTGGGATTGGCTCGTAAAAACCGTACTCCAGACCGTTTTCCGTCCGCATTTTCTCATGGGAAAAGTCCATGTAAACCATCCCCTCGTAAACCTGAATGACACGGTCCTGCAGGCCGGCGGTGATCCCCAGTTCCCCCTGTTCGACCGAAAGGACCAGGGACGGCTGGATGTGTTTGGGGATCGTGACGCCATAAAAATCCATCAGGGCCCGCAGCGTCGCGACGATAATCGCGCTGGACCCCGCCATTCCGACCTGCCGGGGAATGTTCGTCTCGAACCGGATCGAAAACGTGCGGTCGTTCAGGGCGATTCCGTACTGGCGGCAGTACTCCGCAAACCGTTTGATGGAGGCTTTGATCAAGCGCACTCCGCCGTAGTAGCCGTGCTGGCGGACGTCCAGAACCAGATCGTCGAGGGAGCGGAAGCGATTGTTCTTTTCGCACATGACGATTTCAAGCTCGTCCCATTCGTAAACGGTAACGCGCGCAAAGTAGGGCCGCAGAATCACGGAAATCGTCTTCCCGAAATACCCGTCGGACGGATTTCCAATGACTCCCGCTCGTGCGCAGGCGGTTTGGCGAATGATTTGAATGGACATAAAAACCCCAATTTTTAATTATGAATTATGAATGATGAATTAGGGGTGAGGCACCGGCAGTGTCACCTCTGTAATTCATAATTCATCATTCTTAATTCTTAATTCATTTAACCATTTGTTTTATTTTCTCCCGAATCGCGTCCCCGTGGTCCGGGTCGGCCAGCGCAAATTCGAGGAACGCAAGGAAGTAGCTCTCGTAGTTTCCGATGTCAAACCGATGTTCCTGAGCTGTGACACGCACACCAAAGACCTTTCCGCCGGCGGCGATCATGGCCTGGATCGCGTCGGTAAGCTGGATCTCGTCGTTCTTGCCAGGCTTCGTTTTGTACAGGAAATCGAAAATTTTCGGCTTGAACACATAACGGCTCGCCACGGCCATCCGGCTGGGCGCGTCTGCTGCCGAAGGCTTTTCCACGATCCCGGCCAGCTGGAAAATGTCCGGGTCGTCCATATTCACCGGCTTGGCGATCCCGTAGCGGTGAACCTCATCCTCGGGGACTTCCTCGAATGCTATGACGGCGTCCGCATCACGCTCTTCAAAGACCTCGATCATGCGTTCCACGATGCGCCCTTTCGCGTTCACCCCGAGAATTGTATCGCCGAGAGCCACTACGAACGGCTCGTTCCCAACGAACGACTCGGCACAGAGGATCGCGTGCCCCAGTCCCAGCTGCCGGCGCTGCCGGGTGTAGAAGTACTGCAGATCCGCCTTTTCAAACGCCAGCTCATTCAGGAGTTCTTCTTTGCCGGTTTCGCGCAGGTGATTAATCAGCTCCATGTCGAGGTCGAAGTGGTTTTCGATTGCGATTTTGGTGGGGCCGGTAATAAAAAGGAGCTTCTGCAGCCCGCACCGGTCCAGCTCTTCCACGACGTACTGCACTACGGGTTTGCGTCCCACGGGGAGCATTTCCTTCGGAAGACTTTTTGTGAGTGGAATCAGACGTGTACCACGTCCCGCGACCGGAATGACTGCCAGTTTAACCGCCATTTTGTGCTTTCTTGTAAAAATATGGAGATGGATGAAATAATTATTGCCAGGTTTTTTCTATTTTAATCGATATTTCCTCAAAAGTCAAGTACTACGCTGGTCTTAAATATTATATTTTGTGTATTTTGCGCAAATCGGGTTTGGGGTGTTTTTCGGGCAAAATGGGAAAAAGGTTCCGGGGCTCTGCCGCCATTGAGAGGGCTGTATTTGAAAGGAGCCGCCCGGTTTTCTGCCAGTTTTTACCTGCCAAACCGTTACAATCGGAATTTTGCAAATTATCTTCTTTTCCCTCTGTAAACTGCCGAACTGTGAAATGGTGTAACATAATCAAATCGCCGCTTTTTTATGGCGGTCTTACTTAAACAGAGCACTCATTATGAAAAAGCCTCCGTTTACTTTGCGTTTCCTGTTCCTGACGGTTCTGGCCGCCGGAATGATGTTTTCCGCTTCACTTATGGCCCAGGATGTTCCCGAAGCGTCGGTTAATCCTGCCAGACCTGCCGCGGGTGCCGCTAAACCTCAGGTGAAGGTAAAAACTGCCCAGCGTCCGCTCGCGCCGCACGTTTTCACGAAAATTAATCCCGGCTTGGACGAGATGTACATCGTGAACACGTTCAACCTGAAGGACTTCAACAAAAGAGACGAAAATGGGAAAGCGACCGATATTCCGTACTCCTGGGCGAAGCGTCAGCCTTTTTATAATAATGTATGGTATTTCGATTTTGAGGTCAAATCCCTGCGGACGATCACGCTTCCCTCGGCGATCGTGGTCAATGGCCAGCAGCGGCCCGTGCTCAAGAAATACTTGTACCTGATGTACCGTATTACCAATCCGGGGGTCTATTACACGGTGAAAAAAGTACAGACGAACGATGCCGTGGCGGGCCTGAAGGATCGACAGACCGAGGTTTACAGTAAATTCATCGATGAAGAGGCAAAACCGCTGCAGGAGTTGGGTAACAGTCTTTACGGCGGGAAGGGTGATATGCCGTCGATTACGGATCTGGACCCGATGGAAGCGATGCCGATGAGCTTCGAGTTCGTGACGGTAAAGACCAAAACGCTGGAATTCACCCCGCTGTTCGAGCTGAGAATGGAAGACGAGCAGAAGGTGGACTTCGAGACGAACACGATGAAGCTGCGCCGCCGCAAGCTCGTGGACGAATTTAACCCCTATGTGGTCCAGAGAATCGCCCAAAAGGAGCGTCCCGGAGGAAAATTATATGGTTCCTGGGATTTTATTGGAAAAAAAATTAAGCCCGGCGAGACGGTCTGGGGAGTCGCATTCTGGTCCGACATCAATTACACGGCAGACCGGTTTTCTATCGTAATTAGCGGACTCCAAAACGTTCGCAAGTACGAAAAGGAAGATCAGAAATATTATTACAAAAATCTAAAATTAAATTATTGGCACCCTGGAGATTTAGATATTTTCCGATTTGGGCAGCCGGGGGGGCTTGACTTCGAGTGGATTTTCGAGTAAAATAGTACCCGCTTGTTAAAAAATCGGAAATTTATATCGGATCATTTTCACAGGAGTGTTTATTATGGCACATAAAAAAGGTCAAGGCAGTAGCCGTAACGGTCGTGATTCCAACGCGCAGCGTTTGGGAGTCAAACTTTTTGCTGGTCAGTTCGCGAAAGCTGGAAATATCATCGTTCGTCAGGTCGGTAACAAATATCATCCGGGTAAAGCCGTCGGTCAGGGAAATGATTACACCCTGTTCGCTCTGGAAGATGGTTACGTTCGTTTCGATCAGAACGGCCGCCGCGTGAACATTTGCGCCACTCGCGAAGAGGCTTGCGCCGCCCAGTGAGTTTTCGCATTGCGATGATTTAAAAAAACGTTCCTTTCGTGGGAACGTTTTTTTATTTTAAAATCTTCCATCATGTATCTTTTCTGAAAAATTTTAAAAAAAATCCCCTGCACCCCCTTGAAAGAATTTTCGTTTATGGTATATTATGCGTTCACTTGAGTGAGAAATCGCCAAGCATATCTTTGACAATTTGATGAATTTTTCATGAAGCACAAAATTTTATCGGGAACCTTGATAGAATTTGAGTAAAG